>DAOUBF010000023.1:0-10214 GCA_034432795.1 Anaerolineae bacterium | reverse complement strand
GACGCCGCCAGCCACAGCCCCCACGTTGCCATCCACAGCGCCCGGCCCTCGGCGCTGCCCCAGGGGTAATAGTCCAGCAGGCTGATGGCGGCCAGGCCCGCCAGCGCCGCCAGCCAGACGAGTTCCCACAAACTGGCGACGTGAGTGCGCATGCGCCGCCAGGTGAGGGCGAAGGGCGCGATTACGCCGCCCAGCCAGAGGGCCAGCCCCAGCAGGCCCAACTCCTCAAGGACGAGCAAGGGCACGCTGTGCACCGGCAGCCACACCCGCTCGCGCTCGCTTTCCGGTGTGTCCAGCCAGGTGACAATGGGCGCGTTGGCTGCGCCCAGGCCGGTCAGCGGCGCACGCTGTATCTCGCGCCAGGCGATCTGCAGTTGCCGCGCCCGGCTGCTCAGGCTGATCTGCTCCATCGGGGCAAGCTCGCCGCCCTGGATCGCGGCGCTGGCCGGGGCGATGACCCGCTGGGCAAAGCCGCCGGGCCGGCTGGCGATCACGCCGACGGCAACAAGCGCGGCCAGGGCGGCGGTTGTGACCAGGGCCTGGCCTGCCTCGCTGGCGGCGCGGCTGCGTCGCACGAGCAGGCCGAGTGCGACGAGCGCGATGACCATCCCTATCCAGGCGCTGCGCGAGAAGGCGGCGGCCAGCCCGGCAGCGACGAGGCTGGCGGCGACGCGGCTCAGGAGACGGCGCCAGCCGCTGGTGGCCGCAACCAGGCCGAGCGCAGCCAGGAAGCCCACCACCAGATAGCCCCCCAGCAGATTGGGGTGCGTCGTCAGGCCATAGCCGCGAATCCACAACCCCATCCCCGCCCGCACCCCGGCATCCTGAAGCTCGCCCAGTGCCTCCAGGCCCAACGGTTGTTGGGCGAGCAACTGGCCGAACGCGACCGCCGATTGAATGACTGCGCCGACGGCCAGGGCAGCGGCTGCGGGCGCCGGGTGCTTCAGTTCGTTGCGGGCGAAAAGGGCCAGGCCGAGCAGGGCAATCCCCCGAAGGCAGCTTTCCAGCGCCAAGGCGGGGAAGCTGGCCCAGAGCGCGCTCAGCCCCATCAGCGCAACCAGGCCGATCACCGGTAGGGTCGCTGCCCAGGGCGTCAGGTGCAGCCGCCCAGCCGGGGCCAGGGCGTGGGCCGAGAGCCACAGGATAAGGCATAGGAAGAGGGGGATGTCGCTGAGATAGAGCAGCAGGCTGGTGAATTCGGGGAACAGCGCGCCCAGCGGGCGGTGGATCAGGGTCCAGCGGAAGGTGGAGGGGAGCAAGATCAGGAAGATGCAAAACAGCCAGCGGGCGGCCCGGCGCATGCGGGCGGCATCGGCCAGGCGATTCAGCGCGGCCTGGGATGAGATCATGCCGGTTTGTCTGTGGGAACGGCTTGCCATCGGTGCGCCGGGGTGCTACAATTGGGTAGGACAGGGCCGGGTGGGCAAGGCCCTGGAGAAGCGAGGGCTATCGCTATGCCAGACATCGGTTTGCCTGAGATCCTCATCATCCTGTTCGTGGTGTTACTCCTGTTCGGGCCGGGCCGTCTCGCCAACGTGGGGCGCGACCTGGGGCGGGGCATCCGCGAGTTCCGCGATGCCCTGCAGGGCAAGGACAGCGGGCCGACGAAGACGGACGAAGCCTCCGCCGCCGAGGGCAGCCGGCACGAGTAGGGCCAATACTTCGCCTAGTCATTTGCCTCACGGGCCGACAACCTCCTGCACCAACGGGCGGATACGCTCCCAGCGCGGCAGCAGCACCTGCCCGCCGGAGGGCGTGGTGAACGGTGTGGTCATCTCGGCGTTGATGACAGCGTGCCGGATGCCCTCCGGCCCCACGCGCACGAGCGTGGGCAGGAGCGCGAGAATGTCCCAGGGCTGTAAGTCGGTCTCCACCGATTGGATGAACGCTTGAGCGACCGCCGGCCAGCGCGGCCAGGCCGAGGGTTGGAGCAGTTGTCGGACCAGCGCCAGCACGACCTGCTGCTGCCGTGCGGCGCGATCAAAATCGCTGGAGCCGTGGCGCGTGCGCACATAGCGCAACGCGGTCTCGCCGTCCATGTGCTGTGGCCCGGCGGGGAATTCAATGCGCATCACACCATAATCCTCGGTCGGGTAGGCATTGTCCACGATGCGACGCGGCACATCTATATCCACCCCACCGGCAGCGTCCACAATCGCGCGGAAGCCGTTGAAATCCAGGCGCGCCCAGCGGTCAACGGGGACACCGAAGTTGCGGGCGACGGTCTCGGCGGCGAGCGCCGGCCCGCCAAAGAAGTGAGCCGTGTTGATGCGGCTCTGGCCGTGACCGGGGACCTCTACGTACAGGTCGCGGGGGATGGAGAGGAGTGCCACCTGGGGCACGTCCGGCCGGACGGCGATAAGCAACATGGTGTCGCTGCGCACCGGGCCGGTCTCATCTGGCCTGCGGTCCAGGCCCAGGACCAGGATGGTGCGCGGCGCAGCGGGTGCGAGCAGGATGCTGCACGTGACCGCTGCTGTTGCCAGGACCGCCACGAGCGCCAGCAGGAATAGAAGGCTGCTCCAGCAGCCTCGCCTGAAGGTAGAACGCGCCATCACCACCCATTGTACGCCAGGCGCAGGAGGCGTCAAATTATCCGCCGTGCTTGCTTAACCCGGCCATGGCTCTGGGTCCAGGGTACCATATCACCTGATCGGGTTTGGCTCTCTCTGGTCGGTTGTGCCTGCTTCTGCCGCGTGGAGAATCAGGGGTGTTCCCCAGGGAAGATACCAGAGACCCCCGATACCCTTCCGCCGGGTTCGGTCGTATACTGGTGATCACATGGGGCATTTCCAAGTGGGGGAACGGACGTATGTCGCAGAGTGAGACCAATCGGGTTGAACGGGCACGCCGTTATCGCACGGTGGACTTCGCCGGGCCGGGCCAGATCTGGCTGGACGGCCAGCTGGTCTCTTGCCGTTGGGCCGATCTGGAATACCCGGTGCGCGCTGTGGACGCGCACCAGGGGACGTATCGTATTCACGTCCTGGATCGGGAAAAGCGCCCCAAGTTGCGCATTGACGGCGTGGCCTATTACCACGCGGATGACCCTCACGAGGGCTGGTAGCCACTGGCCACTTATCCCCCTCCCCAACTCACCCTGTGAGGGGAGGGGGCCTCTTCACTCCACTCAGGATAGCAGCCCTGCGGTGCAGCTTGATCAGCGGACGTCCCATCTTGTGCAATTTCCCAAATTGCATATCAGGAGTATACTATAGTTGATGCCAGGCCATCTGGCGCAGCAGGGAGCGAGATAGCTGTGCGCTTCGCTGGCAGATGGCTTGCGCATAACGTGCCCCCCCATCCAGGCCAGGAAGGGGCTGGCCAGTGGCGTTCTGTATTAAGGGTCCTTTAAGGGGATTTCACACCTTTGGTATCCTCCGTTAATGCAGCGTTAACATGCATCTGGCAGGATAGTCGCTGGAGGAAGCGGTTGCTTCCTGGCGTCCCCTGTCCCTCGCTCTGGGGAGAGGATCATCGCTATTGGTCAGCTTCAGGGCTGGCCAGCCACAGTTCAGCTTAGGAGGAGCGAACCCATGAAAACGCGAATGTTTCACGCTGTTGTGCTTGTGGCGCTCTTGTTGGGCCTGGCGTATGTGCCCGCAGGCAGCGCTCCGGTGTCCCCGCCCGCTGCGCCGGATAAACCCACGGCCCAGAAGGTGATCTTCTTCGCTGCCGACGGCATGCGCCCGGACCTGGTGGAGCGCTACGCCGCGATGGGCCTGATGCCCACCCACCGCGACCTCCTACGGCGCGGCGTTCGCGGCGATAACGGGATGCTCCAGGGCTTCCCGCCCAACACCGGCGTGGGCTGGTACACGCTGGCAACGGGCACCTGGCCCGGCGAGCACGGCTCCACGAATAATACCTTCCACCGTATCGGTGAGGGCAACTTCAATAACCGCACCAGCTTCGCCACCACCGGCATCCTGCAGGCCGATACCATCCAGCAGGCTGCTGAGCGGGCCGGGAAGACGGTCGTCTCGGTGGAGTGGGTGGGGTCGCGCACCCTCGTGCCCGCGCTGCAAGGGCCGGTGGTGGACTTCCGCACCTTCTTCTCCATGCGCGGTATCCTGCTCAACTATGACATCCCCGGCCAGCCGCAAGGCGCGAACGCTTTCGGCGTGGCCTACGAGCGCGTGAACCTGGCTGCGGCCAGCGGCTGGATCAACGTCCCGCCCAGCTACAGCCCGGCGATGGAGACGACGCTGGCGATCACCTCCACCTTCACCTCGGAGAACCCGCACCGCTACTACGATCTCTACATCTATGACTCCACGGACAATGCAGTCACCGATTACGACCACACCCTGGTTGTCCCCTCTACGGCGGGCAAGGACGGCAGCCAGGCGGTGGCCAACCTGGCCCAGGGCGACTGGGCGGATGTCAAAGTGACGCTGATCGGCTCGCGCGCGGGCCAGACCGCCGGCTTCTACATCAAGGCGATCAACATCGCGCCGGACCTGTCACAGTTCCGCATCTACTTCACCTCGGTCGCCCGCGCCAACGCCAGTTACAACGGCTGCACCTATTCGCCTACCTGCGCCACCCCGCTCGGCTTTGAGGAGGAGCTGAACGCCATGTTCCCCAGTTCCACCGCAGCGGACTTCGCGCCGCTGGAGGCGGGCATCATTGACGAGGACACCTATGTGGAGCAGGGGCTGAAGTGGAAGGATGCCCATTGGGCCTACCTGGATTACATCTTCAACACGCTGGACGTCCACCCCGACCTGCTCATGTTGGGCATGCCGACGACGGATGAGTTCTCGCACCAGTTCATGGGGCTGGTGACGCCAACCGACATGGATGGCGACCCCAACCCATACTATGACGATGTGGACGGCAACGGTATCCCCGATGGCCGGCTGGCGATCCGCGAGGGCTACATCCGCTCCGCCTATCAGGAGGCTGACCAGACACTCGCGCTCGGTCGCCAGCTTATGGGCAGCGACGCGACGGTCTTCTCCACCTCTGATCACGGCTTCGCGCCGCAGTGGTATGCGATCAACGCCGGCACGGTCCTGGCCCAGGCCGGGCTGCAGGCCACCGAGCAGACGTCTAACTGCCGTGTGGGCGGTGCGCCGACCAAGGCCAAAGCCTGCTGGGCGGGCGGCACAGCCGCGATCTACATCAGCCTGCAAGGGCGCGACCCCGGCGGCATCGTCCCTGCTGCTGAGTATGAACTGGTGCGCACGCAGATCATCAGCGCCTTCCAGAGCCTGACCGACCCGGCCAACCCCGGCGCGCAGGTGATCCAGGCGATCTTCCGCAAGGAGGAGTTGCGCAACGTGGACGGCAGTGACTCACTGCATCCCAGCCGCAGCGGCGATGTCGTCGTCGTGGCACGTCCACCCTACCAGTTTGACGCGGCCACGCCGAACACGCCCATCGCCTTCTCGCAGTTCTTCGGCCAGCACGGCTACCTGCCGGACCTGGTGGACCTGGCGCACAACGTGAACATGCATGCCACGTTCATCGCCGCTGGCCCCGGCATCCGCAAGCAAGGCCCGGTGGCGGGCATCCGCGCCATTGACGTGGCGCCCACGATCGCCTTTCTCCTGTGCATCCCCGGCCCGCAAAACGCGCGCGGGAAGATCCTCTACCAACTCTTCCCCACGCCGAACCGCTGGAAGGAGGCCACCATCCTGGACATCAGCGACTATCATGGGCAACTCATCCCGCTGACGGAGACTGCGGATAACGTCAGCGGCAGCGGGGCGAGCAACCCCAGCTTCCCCATCGGTGGCGCGGCCTTCCTTAAGCCCTGGTTTGATGCCTATCGGGCCGAGGCGCCGGATGGGAGCATCACCGTGGCGGCGGGCGACTCGGTGGGGGCAACGCCGCCGATCTCCAACTTCTTCGGCGACACGCCCACCATTGAGCTAATGAACGCGATGGGCTTCAGCGCCGATGGCCTGGGCAATCACAACTTTGACCGGGGGCAGACCTACCTGCGCACCACGCTGATCCCGCTGGCGAACTTCCCCTACCTCTCGGCGAACATCATTGACCCGGCCACCGGCAGGACGCCGCCCGAATGGCAGCCGTCCACTATCTTCCACTTCAACGGCTTCAAGCTGGGCGTGGTCGGCTTCTCTAACCACGACCTGGAGGAGCTGATCTTCCCCGGCAACCTGGACCCGTTTGAAGTGACCGACCCGGTGGCGGCGGTGAACGCAGAAGCGGCGCGGTTGCGCTCGCGGGGCAGGGTGCACGCGGTCATCGCCATCGGCCACGAGGGTGCCACGGCGGGCACACTGACCAACCCGACCGGCCCGCTGATTGACCTGGCGGATAACGTCGTCGGCGTGGACGCGGTCATCGGCGACCATACCGACTTCCAGGTGCTCACCACGCGGCCCAATGGCGTGCTGGTGGTGGAAAACAGGAGCAAAGGCATCCGCTTCACCCGCGTGCGCCTGACGGTAGATGCCGCCACGAAGGCGGTGATCTACAAGACCGCCGACTTCCATAAGCCCTGGAACATCGGGGTGACGCCCGATCCGGACATCCAGGCGCGGATTGACGAGTTGAACGAGCAACTCCAGCCCATTCTGGCCACGGTGATCGGCGAGTCCACTGTGTTCATCCCGCGCACGGATGCCTGCGGCAATACCGCTGGCCGTACCTGCGAGTCGCTCGTCGGCAATATCACCACCGACTCTATGCGCGAGACGTATAACGTGGACTTCGCCATCACCAACTCCGGCGGCCTGCGGGCCGATCTGACCTGCCCGACAGTGGATAACCCCAACGACTTCTGCCCGCCCTACGTGCCGCCGCCGTATCTGATCACGCGCGGCCAGGTGCTGGCGGTGCTGCCGTTCGGCAACGTCGTGGCCACCCTGACGGTCAACGGTGCCGAGTTGAAAGAGTTCCTGGAGAACGGCGTCTCGCAAATGCCGGCGGTCTCCGGGCGCTTCCCCCAGGTCTCCGGCCTGTGCTTCACCTACGACATCTCGGCGCCGGCGGGCAGCCGCGTGGTGAGCGCGGTGCGCCAGGCGCCGGATGGGAGTTGCACAGGGGCGCCGGTTGACCTGACGTCGGCCTCCACGTACACGCTGGCGATCAATGACTTCATGGCATCGGGAGGCGATGGCTACCCGGTGGTCACGTCGCGCATCACCACGCAGGACTTCATGGATGAGGTGTTGGCGGACTACATCACGGCGAACACGCCGGTCAGCCCGGCCATCCAGGGCCGCATTGTGTGCACGACGAGCGGCACGCCGGCCTGCCCGGTGGTTGTGCCTTAGCGCGTTTTTACGCTGAGTTCTGGACCCGCCTCCCTATCTGTGGCGAGGGAGCAACTGGCTGGGGCGCACTTCACGTGTGCGCCCCAGCCCCTTGTCCATGCGCCTCGGCTATGGTATAATGCCGTCATCTCATCACGCACCTGTATCTTGCATGGCGCTGGCCTGTATAGACGGAAGCGATGACGAACAAGGAAGTCTTCCTCACCCCTGAGGGGATGCAAAAACTGCGTGAAGAGCTGGAGTACCTGACGACCGTGCGCCGCCGGGAGTTGGCGGAACGGCTGCGGGCCGCCATCCAGCAAGGCGACCTGAGCGAGAACGCGGATTACATAGACGCCAAAAATGAGCAGGCCTTCCTGGAAGGGCGTATCCAGTTGCTGGAAACCATGCTTCGGAACGCTACCGTCATCTCGCCGGAGGGGCCAAGCGACGTCGTCCGGCTGGGCAGCCTGGTGCTGGTCTCCGAGGACGGCGGCGAGCCGGAAGAGTTCCATATCGTCGGGCCGATGGAGGCCGATCCGCGCCAGGGCCGCATCTCCCACGAATCGCCTCTAGGGCGCGCCCTGCTGGGGCGCCGCGTCGGCGAGACCGTCACGATTGACGCGCCCGCCGGCCAACTCGTCTTCCATATCCTCTCTATTCGCTGACGGCGCGCACTATCGCGCCGCTGGCCACGAGTTGTCGCACCGCCTCAATCAACGGCGAGAGCGGCCTGTCTTCGTCCAGGAAGGGGACGTGCCGTCGGATGAGATCGTAGGCCGGGCCTGTCCCCTGCCCCAGACGAGCCTCCGCACCCAACGCCTCGCGCCGGAAATCAATCCCCTGGGCGGCCAGAAGCAACTCAATGGCCACGATCGTCTCCACGTTGGTGATCATGCGCCGCGCTTTGAGTGTGGCCGTGGCCCCCATGCTGTTATGGTCCTCCACGTTGGCCGAGGCAGGGATATTGTCGGCGCTGGCGGGGTGTGCCAGGACTTTGTTCTCGGCGGCCAGCGCGGCTGCGGTGTACTGGGCCAGCATGAAACCGGACTGTAAGCCCCCCTTATGTGTCAGGAAAGGTGGCAACAGGCCGCCGTTGGCCGTCGCGTCCACCAGCCGGGCGCACCGCCGCTCGCTCATGTTCCCCAGATCGGTGAGCGCCAGCGCCAGGTAATCCATCGCCAACGCCAGCGGCTCACCGTGGAAATTGCCGCCGGAGAGCACACAGGGCGCTTCATCGTCGCAGAAGATCAGCGGATTATCGGTGGCCGAGTTCAGTTCAATCTCAATCACCCAGCGGGCATAGGCGATGGCGTCGCGCACCGCACCGTGCACCTGGGGGATACACCGCAGCGTATAGGGGTCCTGTACGTTCAACGGGTCATGCCCCCGGACATAGGTGCTGCCGGTCAGCAGGCGGCGCAGATAGGCGGCGCAATCCACCTGACGCGGATGCGGGCGCACGGCGTGCAGGCGCTCGTCAAACGCCTCCGCCGTCCCATGCAACGCCTCCAGGCTCAGGCAGCCCGCGATGTCCGCTGTCTGCACCAGGACCTCGGCGCGCTGGGTGACCAGCGCCCCCACGCCGGTCATCAGCGCCGTCCCATTGAGGAGCGCCAGCCCCTCTTTGGCCTCCAATTGCAACGGAGGGATGCTGGCGCGGCGCAGTGCCTCGCCTCCTGCCAGGCGTTCGCCCTGGTAGATCGCCTCGCCTTCGCCGATGACCACCAGCGCCAGGTGAGCCAACGGTGCGAGGTCGCCGCTGGCCCCCAGGCTGCCCTGCCCCGGCACCACCGGGTGCACGCCCCGGTTGAGCATTGCAATCAGAGTCTCCACCACCGCAGGCCGCACACCGGAATAGCCCTTCGCCAGCGTGTTGGCGCGGACGGCGAGCATGGCCCGCACCTCGCGCTCGCTCAGGATGGGGCCGACGCCCGCCGCGTGGCTGCGCACCAGGTTGCGTTGCAGTTCCAGCACCTGATCGGGCGGAATGACGCGGTCCTTGAAAAAGCCAAACCCTGTGGTAACACCATAGACGATCTCCCCCCGCGCCAGAAACTGTTCCACCGCCGCCCGGCTGCGCGCCATGCGCGGCAGCGCCTCCTCCGCCAATTGAACAGGGGCCCCATCGGCGATGGCCACAACCTCATCCAACGTCAGGTGCTCGCCGTTCAGTGTGATGGTATTTTCAGCAGAATGGGATGATGGCATCAGCGGTAAGCCTCCGGATGGACAATAGACAACAGACGACGGATGCCACCATTGTACCCGTGTTCAACGCCCTGCGCCAGTAGAACAGACAGGCCACCCAGGTTTTGCCCTCCCTGATCTATGGGCATTCTATCCACTTGTGCTAGCAGCATGCTGGGCCTATAATCGCCTCTGTACTATGAAGCTCAACTGCTCCACTGTAACTGCGTGGCTCCTCAGCCTGGCGTTGGCCTTAGTCCTGCTGCCTGGGGGAGGGACCTCCAGCGCGGCGCAGCAGCCCGGGATAACCGCTTCGCCGCACGCCCCCAACGCTGCCCTTATCGGTCAGATTGGCGGCTCCGCTTATGCTGTGGCCGTGCAGGGCCACTATGCCTATATTGGGGTGGGGCCGCGCCTGGTCATTGTGGACATCTCCAACCCGGCCCAACCCATCGTGGTGGGCCAGACGCGGGTTTTGCCCAACCTTATCAGCGATATAGCCCTGGCGGGGAGCTATGCCTATATCGCGAATAGCGACAGCGGCCTGCGCATTATCAACATGTCCGACCCTACTCAGCCGGTTGAGGTGGGTTTCTATGACACACCCGGCTCGGCGGGGGGTGTGGCGGTGATGGGGAGCTATGCCTATATCGCCGATGGCTACTTTGGCCTGCGCATTGTCAATGTCTCCAACCCGGCCAACCCGTATGAAGTGGGCTTCTACGACACACCGGGCCGGGCCTATGGTGTAGCGGTGGCGGGGAGCTATGCCTATATCGCCGATGGCTA
>DAOUBF010000022.1:0-12554 GCA_034432795.1 Anaerolineae bacterium | reverse complement strand
GGTCCAGTCGGTGGCGGGGTTGGGGGTGGGGGTAGGGGAGGCGTGGGGTGGGGGGATGAACTGGCGGGAGGGGAGGTCAAAGGTGAAGGTGTGGCCGGAGGTGGAGAGGAGGGTGAGGGTTTCTCCGACGGCATCCACGACGCGCACCGGCCCCCCCTGGCAGGGGGTGAGATAGTCGCCAAGGTGGACTTGCTTGAGTGTGGTCTGGTTGCCTTGTGTGATGAGCACGACGACCGAGACAACCACAACACCTTTCTGCGTATCTCCACCGTCCGGTTCCGAAACCGACCCGGCCCATACCTCGGTACGTCGGGTCGCATTGTCTGTATCCTCATACCATTCGTTCTCGAAATGGTATGAAAGGCCGGAGAACGATGCCGAAACTGGGACGATGTATCCGGTACCGGCAGGTGTAGCGTGGTATGTCATGGGCGCAAAGGCAGTCGCGTCCGGTGTGGTTTCCGGCGGCTCTATCGTCAGTTTGTCGGCCAGCGGCGCCCCAGGAGTCCCGGGTGTGGCAGTAGGCAGCCTTCCCTGGTCGGCAAGCTTGGTCGCATATATATCCGGTGTTGGCGTGCCCAGAGGCGACCCAAGCGGGTGAGGTATGCTGCTGCACCCGGTGAGAAATGCGATCACCAGGGCAATCCCTAGTCGTGATAACGTCGATCTGCTCATAATGACCTCTTAATCATTTGAGATAAGCGACCAGGTGCGGCTGATATCAGTCGCCCACCTCAGTTCGTATGGTGTCTGCGCGGTCATTGTATAAGCGTTGAGCTTTTCAAATAGCTGCGACCATCCTACCCAGGGCGGCTGGTCCGCGCCTGAACAGCCCGGCGCCCCTGGATCCACTAGGCAGATCTGCCACTGAGTGAATGACCCCTTGATGCTCATACAGCTGGAGTGGTACCGCCATGCATACCAACTCAGCCAGCGCCACTGCTCGGCATTGATGCCCTGATTGTTATAGATTAAGGGCAGAGGCAATGCTGGGGCGGCACCCCAGGCTATGTACCAGACATCTTCGCATGTCCAGCCCTGGTGCATCTGTGGGCATTGGGCACCAATGGTCGTTGGGCAGTCCTCACATGTGCCATAATCGTAATAAAACGATGTACCCACCTGCCAGGCAGAGATATAGCCAGCGATCCATTCCCGCGTAGCGACTGGCCCGGCGAAAGGCGGGGAGAGTTCGATATCAATACCGCCGCGGGCGGTGAGCCACTGTGCCCAACTGGGGGGTGATTCGATCCAGTCATTCACATCGTTAACTAGGTCGGCCCACGCCTGGCCGTGCTCGCGAATTAGTCCGCCTAAGTCGTCGTTGTTGTTTGTCCCAATGGAGATCGTCAGGTGATACTCCTGGTCGCCCGTGGCTGATTTACAGACATGGAAGCCCCGGAGGTAGTCAACCACTGCATCGTAGATTTGCTGAGTGGTGACAGGTGTGCGGGTGTGGAATAGTTGTGTACCGTAGCTGCTGCCGATGCGTATGGGCGGCCCGAAATCCAGCACAACCACGATGTCCTCGCCGTAGGGCGTTTTCTCGCACTCCTGCTGGCCGAGATTATACAGACGGGTCTCGTTGACGGTATCCATGTAGTAGTTTCTGCTCCAATAGTGGCAGCACGTCCGGAGGATCGCGGGCAGGTATGCCAGCGGAGTCGCAGGCGGGGGCAGCGGACTGTCAAAGGCCAGCGAGCGGACACCCATGCCTGCGTGGATGCTCCGGATGAAGAGCAAGGCGCCGAAAGCGGCGATCAGGATAATGAGGACAACGCGCACGGTCATGTCCACCTCCGAGTAGAACGCTGGCCAGAGCCTCAATGTTCCATAGGCCGCTCCAGGTTGCATCCCTGTGCTCTCACCAGTTTAGCATGGAATGCGAACCTTGTCAATAGATATGATGTAATCGTGAAAAAAAAACTGATTCCCCGCTCAAGGCGTGGGCGTCGCCAGGGGGGAGATGAGGGTGGGAGGGGGTGGCGTCCACGTCCCTGGGGGCGGCGTGGGCAAGGCGGTGGGGTGCTGCCCGCTCTCTAATCGTTCTCGCCGTCCGGCCCTATTCCCGCACCGACCAGTTCCAACGCGCCCTCAACTTCGGCCACCGCCGTCCCATCTGAGGGTAGCCTGACCGGCCTGGCGAGGGGCCGCAGCCGCCAGGCCAGGAGCATAAAGCCCAGCGCCGCCACCAGCCCGATCGCTAACCCGCCGTACCAGATCGCCACCGGCGCCACGCGATCGTTGAGGAAACCGCCCAGCACCGGCCCGATCCCGAAACCCACCTGCCAGGTCAGGCCCAGCACGCTCATGTAGCGGCCGCGCATCTCCACAGGCGCCAGGTTGGCCGTAAACGCCGTAGATGTGGGGATCACGATCATCTCGCCGATCGTCAGAATCACCATGCTGAGCAGGAAAGTGGGGAAGTTCCAGCCCAGCGCCACGCTGCCCACGCCCAACGCATAGAACAATGTCCCCAGCGCCAGCACCGGCACGGGATGGTAGCGCTCGGTCATGCGGGTGACGGCAAACTGGAACAGCACCACCATCGCCGCGTTCGTCGCCAGGATCGGCCCGTATTGGCTCTCGGCCAGCCCGAAGTTCTCCTTGCCATACACGGGCAACAGCACCATCATCAGCGAGTACACCATACAGGAGAGAGTGTATATCCCACAGAAGGCCAGAAATAGCCGGTCGCGCAGCACAGGGCCGTAGCCGCTGATTTGGGGTTGCCCGGCGAGCCTGGCGCGCTGCGGCAGGGTCTCGGCCACGAAGAGAGCGATCAGCAGCGCGAATGCTGTCCCGGCGGCTGCGGCCAGCGAGAAGGTCAACCCGTAGGAGATGGTCACCAGCACGCCCCCGATCACCGGTCCGATGGCTACACCCACGTTGGCGATCATACGTAGGAGCGCGTACCCGCCTGCACGCCGCTCCGGGGCGATCAGGTCAGCGATCATCGCATTTGAGCCGACCTGATACAGTGGGCCGAACATGCCCATCAGCACCATCAGGGCCATCCACACCGGTAATGTGCTCGCCGTGCTCATCAGGATAAACGCAACGCTGGTCATCGCCAGGCTCAGCACCATGGCCAGCTTGCGCCCAAAGCGGTCCACGAACGGCCCCACAATCGTCGTCGCCACCAGCCCGGAGGCCGCGTTCAGGCTGACCAGCAGTGTCACCGTGGTTAAGGGGACGCCTAATCGCTCCCGCGCGTAGATCGTCAGAAACGGCCAGACCATACTGCCGCCGATGGAGTTCATCAACTGGCCCCAGAACAGCAGCCAGAATTGGCGCGGATACCCCGCGGTTGTCTGCCTGATTCGGTTCAACACGTCTGTGCTCCTTAGCTCCTGTGTTCTTGAGATCCTCGGCCTCCGGCGAACCCAGGTACCTTGCTATCCTATCACATCCTTGTGTCACCTGATGACACGGAGGGCGTCCTCCAGGATCGGTTGCAGCACCGTGATGATCTGAGCCATACGCGCCGCCACCGCTTCCAGCGTCTCGCGGTCAAAGCCCTCCAGGCGACGTACCTCATAGACCTTCGTCCAGCCCTTATCCCACATCTCCGCTTCCATCCCCGGCCCCAATTCCGCCTTGATCTCAAACAGATGGGCCAGGAAGCGTTCCAGCAAGCGTTGGTTCAAGGCCGCATCGCGGCTTTCAAAGTGTAATCCCAGTTCCAGGCGCCTGCCGCGCTGCTCCGGCAGCCACCAGACTTCAAAATGCAGGCGTGGGTCCCCATAGTAGAGTTGCACCAGCCAGTTGCGCGCCTGCCACTGAAATCCCTGCAGTTCCGCAGGCAGGCGTGGCCGTATCGCCTCTGGTAATGCCCGCATAAACTCCCCGGATCGCACCTTTGATGCCCCCTTTGTCCATCATGGGTATAGCCATCTGATCTTAGCGCCATTCGGCACACAGACAAAAGCCGTCAGCCTCTAGCTGACGGCCCCTCTCTCAACGCGCTCCAGCCAAAGAACGCAGGGTCTCTATCCGGGGAAAGCCCGCCAGGTTTTGGGGAGCCTGGCAGGGTCAAGAAGATCACACATTATGACGCGTCGGCGCGGCGGCATGCTAGCCCCCATAAGCATCTTGCATTCACCACACGATGCTAACGAGACCCGCCCCGGCGATGAGCCTGTCTTTTGTCAGGATAGACACTGTATCTCCAAGGCTCTGCAGGTGCAGGGCCGTTCCCACGATGAATCGGTCGTGCAACTCAGGGATGCTGCCCGCGACCGTCAGGCCTTGTTGAAACACGTCAAGGGTCATCGGATAGACCATCACCCGAGCATCCGACTGCACGCTGTTCAAGAGCGCTGAGACGCCTGGAATACTGCTGCGGCCTTGCTCAACGATGAAGGCGGCCTCGGCGAGCGCAATCAGCGGCAGCACCAACTGGCTATGGGGGTCATCAATCACGGCTTTCGCCTCCGCTCCCAGCCGCGGATTGCCCTCCAGATACCGGACAAGCGCATGCGTATTCAAGGATATATCTACGCGCCATCTAGGTCCTTCTCGGAAGGATGCCATTCGGCGATCAAGAAGTCTTCGTCGGTGGACATCCTGTCGCCTTTGAACTCCCCATAGACGAGTGGGCGATGCTGTTTCGCCCCCGTCATTGAAATCAACCTCTCGGCAATTTCCTTGATGAGCCGCAACTGGTCATCCGGCGAAAGCCGCTGTGCCTGAGCAATCACCTCTTCTAGTGTCTGCCCCTTTGTCGCCATATCCTACCTCTTATCAAAGCGTCGGTCGTCTGCGCTCTAATCACTGGCGACTGACGACCGACGACTGCATCTACACATCCAGGTTGCGCACCTCCCTGGCGTGCGTCTGAATGAAGCGGCGGCGCGGCGGCACGCTGGCCCCCATGAGCATATCAAACGTCCGGTCCGCCTCTGCCGCGTCCTCAATCGTCACCTGTAATAGCGTCCGTCGCGCCGGGTCCATGGTCGTCTCCCAAAGCTGCTGCGGGTTCATCTCGCCCAACCCCTTGTAGCGCTGGATGGTGACCCCGCTGCCGTCACCCTTCGTCAGCTTCGCCACGATCTGGTCCTTCTCCGCATCGCTATAGGCATAATACACCTGCTTCTTGTGCTCAATCCGGTACAGCGGTGGCTGGGCGATGAACAGGTGGCCGTTCTCAATCAGCGGCTGCATGTAGCGGAAAAAGAAGGTCAGGAGCAGCGTTCGGATGTGGCTGCCGTCTACATCTGCATCCGTGTTGTGGCAGGCGATCCCGCCCCGACCGCAGATGAACGTCTCATCCCCCTCGACCGAAAAGTCATACACCTTGCGGCTCGTCGCCTGCACCTGCCGCACCGCACGCACCGGCAAGCCGATCAGATCGCCGACCATCGGCTTGATCAGGCGACGGCCTCCCCGTCTCTGCGCCGTCCCCAGCCAGCGGTATAGTTCCGCAGCACGGCGGTGATCCTGCCAGACCGGCTCCAGCGCGGCAATACTGTCGCGCTGCCCAACCGTGAGTACGTAGGCGGTGCGTCGCGTGATAATCGGCTTTCCCCGGATCATGCCGCCAGGTTTGCCGCTCGGCTTGTGCTGAGATAGGGATGCCCTGATCCCGTGCATCAGCAACAGGTACATAAGCTGCTCGGCCAACGTCTCTGACGTCGTCGCAAAGCTAATCTGCCGGTGGCCCACCGTGCCATCGCCGAGGAAGTATCCGCGCAAGAAGGCAAGCTGCAGCCCTCGGTCCACGTTAAACACAAGGTCGGGGATGTGCTTCTTGCCTGCGTTCGTGCCATCGTAGCCGAATAGCCACCGGAACACCGCTGTCACCACACGATTCAGCAGGCGCAACTCGTCGCTGCGACCGCCCCTTCCAGCGTAAAATGTCGGTGCCAGCCCAAATACATTGCGAATCGCTGCGCTCAGTTCGGCCACGTATGCTTGATTGCGCTTCCCGATCGCCAGCCGCACACCGTTGCGCCCGCTCAACGACCCTTCGGCCGTGAAAAACCCAAGCAGTAACATTAAAGATTCGTTCACCGGCAGCAGCCGTGGTAGCGCCTGGTCGGCATAGTGGCGCGGCGTCAACCTCACATCCTCCCCGATTGTCGCCACATCCTCCGGTGTCAACTCATGCAGTGCGACGTAGTCACGCACCCGATTGCGCGGGGCAGCGCGATACTGCGTGTTCCAGATGTGATCAAGGTGACTATCACCTATCTGCACCCGCGTCAGCCAGGCATCCGGCTCCAGCCCAAGCGCCTCTACATAGCGCGTGAAGTGCGTCACCGTCGGGCGCGAATCGCCCCGCTCCCAGGCATAAAACGTCACCGGCTGGCGGATACCCACCGCATCGCACACCTCACGCTGGCTCAGCCGCAATGCCTGGCGTCGTCGCTTAAGCGACTCGCCCACCTCTGCCGGGATCGTCACACGCGCCTCAACCATGTCGGGGCGCTGAGCGTACTCTGCACGCACCCGTGCCTTATACCAGGCCTCAACGCCTGGCCCACGCACCACCAGGTCAGTGTCCATTGCATCACCGAGTGCGACGAACGCGCGCAGCAGATCAATCTGCTGCGGCGACCGCCCGGCCGCGGGTAGGCGAGCAGGCGCCGCCAGCCAGTCACCCACGCGCACCTCGTCACCGCGCTTCAGAACCGGCCGGCCATCTTCGCCCGCTACGAACACGCTATGCTCTCCGGTGACGCGCACCGTCCGGCCATAAGCGGTCTCAATCTCATACATCGGACCCTCGTGATCGTGGCGGATGACCGCTTTAATGGGCTTGTAATGCACCTCGCCCGATTCCGGACTGAAGCAGAGCACCTGATAGGCTGCGGGGTCTGCTCCTGTCTCTAGAAGGCGGTCAACGAACGCGCCGACCCGTACCGGGCGGACCTGCCCCTCCGGGTCTTTGATGAGGGTCATCTCGTCCCCATCCACGCTCATAATGATGATCCGATTATAGCGCAACCCACTTATGTCAAAGCTATCGCCAATCCCCGTCCCCAGCGCAGCGATCAGCGCCTTGATCTCGTTGTTCGCCAGGATCTTATCCAGCCGGGTGCGCTCGGTGTTGAGAATCTTCCCCCGCAGCGGCAGAATGGCCTGGAAGTGGCGGTCGCGGCCCTGCTTGGCGCTGCCCCCGGCGCTATCGCCCTCCACGATGTACAACTCGCTCCTGGCCGGGTCGCGTTCGGAGCAATCCGCCAGCTTTCCCGGCAGGGTGGAGCTTTCCAGCGCGCTCTTGCGGAACACCAACTCCCGCGCCTGCCGCGCGGCCTCCCGTGCCCGCGAGGAGGTCAGGCACTTCTCCACAATCGCCCGCGCCTCGCGTGGATTCTCCTCCAGGAAGGCCCCGAAGGCCTCGCTCACCACACTCTCCACCTGGCCCTTGACCTCGGCGTTGCCCAGCTTGGCCTTCGTCTGGCTTTCAAACTGCGGCTCCTGAAGCTTCACGCTGATGATCGCGGTCAGCCCCTCGCGGGTGTCATCGGCGGTGAAGTTCGGCTCGTTCTCTTTGAGCAGGCCCGCCTTGCGCGCATAGGCGTTGATCGTCCGCGTCAGCGCGGCGCGGAAGCCGGTGAGATGTGTCCCGCCGTCCACCGTGTTGATGTTATTGGCGAACGAGAACACCGAATCTGCCGTGCCATCGTTGTACTGGATGCCCACCTCCACCAGTGTCCCATTCACCTGCTTCTCCACATAGACGACGGGATGCAGCACCTCGCGGTTGCGGTTGAGGTAGCTCACAAACGAGCGGATGCCGCCCTCAAAGTAGAAGGTCATTTCGCGATCATCGCGCTCGTCCCGGAAATAGATGGTCAGCTTCCGGGTGAGGAAGGCCATCTCGCGGAAGCGTTGCGCCAGCGTCTCAAACTTGTAGTCAATGCCGCTCTTGAAGATGGTCTCATCGGGCCGGAAGGTTATCGTCGTTCCGCGCTGCGTGCTCTTCCCGATGACCTCCACACCGGTCACGGGCACACCCCGCTCATAGCGCTGGCGATATATGTTCCCATCGCGCACCACGATGGCCTCCAGCCACTCCGAGAGCGCGTTCACCGCGGAGACGCCCACGCCGTGCAGGCCAGAGGCCACCTTGTAGCCGCCGCCGCCGAATTTGCCGCCAGCGTGCAGGCGGGTCATGACGACCTCCAGCGCAGGTATCCCCAACTGGGGGTGCTTCTCCACCGGGATGCCGCGCCCGTTATCCACCACCGAGACGCTGCCGTCGGCGCGGATGGTCACCTCAATCCGGTCGCAGGCCCCCGCCAGGGCCTCGTCAATGGCGTTATCCACGACTTCGTAAATCAGGTGGTGAAGCCCTCTAACGTCGGTGCTGCCGATATACATGCCGGGGCGGCGGCGGACAGCTTCCAGCCCTTCCAACACCTGGATGTCGCTCGCTTCGTATGCCGGTACGGTTGCGCTCATGCCACTCCCCTTGATTCCTGTCGTCGAAGGCGACGTTGTTAGATAATCCGTTGGGTACCACTCCCCTTCAGGTTTCGCGTTTTGCATAGGCCGGCCGTTCGGCCTGGGCCGCCTGCCAGCGGCGATAGCGGTCCTGATAATAGATGAAGGTCGCTGCCACCAGGCCGGTGTTCACAAAGGCATTGCCGCCGATCCCGGCCAGTTCCAGCCACGAGTCTGGCCCTGGCAGGCTGAATAGCACGCCCAATCCGGCGCTGAGCACCGCTGTCGCCGCGAACAGGCCCAGTGTGGAGGACAGGCTCCATTGCACCAGCTTGACGCTCCCCCACATGGCCCGCAGCAGTCCCTCGCCGCGCAGGATGATGCCGTGCACGGTGAACCCCAGGTAGATGATCACCCACACGGCGATGCTCATCCACACCAGCCAGACGATCAGGGCCAGGGCATCGCTAAATAGGGCCATGACCATGGCAATCAGCCATAAGGGCAGGGCCAGCGCCGTGAGCAGGCTGAGCACCCCGGCCACAAGCAACACCAGCCGCAGCCAGATGCCCCACATCTGGCGAGAGAGCTTGGCCAGGTCCAGCCGACCATCGCGCACTACCTGGCCGATCGCGCCCAGATAGGCGCTCCCCAACAGCAGACCCACCAGAGGCAACAGGAGCAGCGCCAGGCCAAACTGGCCCAGGTTGGTCAGGTCAATTGTCGCTGCTGCCACCCCGTCGGGCGCACTCTGCCCCTGCATCCCCATCAGGCGGGGGATGCCCAGCGGCCCTGGGCCAAGCAATGAAAACAGGTTCAGTTGTTCGCCGATCTCCTGCAACGTCGTCAGGCTCAGCGCCAGGGCCTCCGGCATGGCTTCCGTTGGCCGGGGCAGCAGCCGCCTGATGGATAGATGCGGCCCCAGCCATAAGAACACATCCAGCACCACCGAGGGCACGATCAGCCAGGGCCGTCGCGCCACCGTCTCCAATCCACGCCAGATGGCCTCGGTCACACCCAAGGGGGGCGCAGCGGTGACTCTAGGAGCAGTCATAGCTTTATTGTACCACAAAACCCTCTCCACTGGGAGCTATCATACCCGAACACTCGTTCTAATGCAAGCCTCATGGCACAATAACGGGACATACAGGCTATTGATCGCCCTCCCCCCAATCTGCTACAAAGGACGGAGGACGGACGACGGAGGACAGAGAATGGCGGAGAAGATTCTGATTGTGGATGATGAGCCGGATGTCGCCAGGCTGATCGGGCTGGTGCTGGAGCGAAACGGCCTGGAAGTGGTCACCGCACCCAGCGGCCCAGAGGCGATAGCTAAAGCAGCCGAGGTCTTGCCCGCCCTGATCCTGCTGGACATCATGATGCCGGGCATGGACGGCTATGAGGTCTGCCGTCAGCTTCGCGCCGATCCCCAACTCAGCCACATCCCTATCATCTTCCTGACCGCCAAGAACGAAGTGGCCGACCGCATCGCCGGATTTGAGGCCGGCGCGGATGAGTATGTCAGCAAACCAGTCCACCTGGGTGAACTGACCGCACGGGTCAACGGTATCCTCAATCGGACTGCGGCACTGCGGGCGGCCCTGGCTCGCAGCGCCCATGTCGTGGCCATCCTGGGGGTCAAAGGCGGCCTGGGGACCACCACGCTGGCGGTCAACCTGGCGGTCAGTTGCGCCAGCCCGCCCCACGCCGTCAACACCATCCTGGCCGAGATGCTACCGGGCATGGGCCTGGCCAGTTTCATGCTGGGCATGGGGCATACGGAGGGGCTGGGGATGTTATTGCGTTCCTCGCCCGGTGAGATTAGTGCCCGGCTGGTGGAGAACTGGCTGGCCACGCATAGCACCGGGCTGCGGTTGCTATTTGCCCCCTTGCTCCATCAGGAAACCACCCCCGCCTGGACGCCTGCGCTGGCCGAGGCCATCTTGCACCACCTGCGCCGCATGGCCGACCTGGTCCTGCTGGACCTGGGCGCAGGCCTCACCCCCGTCAACCGGGCCTTGATCGGCCTGGTCAACCATGTCATCCTGACGTTTGACCCCCATCCGCTCACAGTCACGCTATTAGAGAGGACCCTGGAAGCTATCAGCACGATAGGGGGCGGGGCCAATCATATTGATCTGGTCATGATCAACCGTGCCCCCTCCAGCCAGACGATGACGGTGCAGATGGTCCAGGAGGCCGTGAACCGGTCCGTGACGCAAGTCATCTCGCCGGCGCCCGAAGCGATGTTTCTCACTGCACAGCACCGCCTGCCGTTGGTGATCAGCGATCCCCAGAATATGGTCTCCACCCAATACCAGGAACTGGCGCAGAAGGTCCTGGTCCATGCGGCGAAGGCCAGACGTGCCACCGGCCCTCTGCAGCCGGTCACCGGGCCGCTATTTTAGCAGGGGGAACCCCTTCCACCCCCCTATGAGGGGGTGGGGGGCGGTGAACTGAGGTTGACGACTTGACAGCGGCTTCGCTATAGGCTAAAATGCTATAGAACATATGTTCTATCCAGGAGCCGTTCGCGCTCCGCTCCATTCCGGGTATACTTCGCTGTGGGTCGCAAAGGAGGTTCTCATGATTTCCACAAGTCCGCTGTGTCCGCATATTGAGCAGGGCAGTGGCGCCGATTGGCTACGCTCGCTCCCTGTCCGCCCAAAGGCGGTGAAAGTGTTCTCTTCCGGCGCCTGTCGCGAGGTCAAGGCCATTGACCCCGCTATCACCACCATCAAGCGACGCTTCGTGCCCGACCAGGATGCCTATTTGAACCAGGGCGTAGAGGGCGGGCGGCGCTTTGTGCGTGAGCAGGATGATCTGGAGGGTGTGGACATCCTGGAGGGGCTGAACGAATGCGTCCCCTCAGGCGACGCACTGGCCATCGCCCGCGCCAACGCCTTCCACCTGGGCTTTGTAGAGGAATGTGTCCGGCGCGGCGTGGCCCCCTGCATCCTCAACATCGCCACCGGCAACCCGGAGGTCGTCCGGGAGGGACAACCCTGGGATGGCGAGGTTAGGCTGCTGGCCCCCTCCATCCAGGCGGCTGTGGATGCAGGCGGCTTCATCGGCTATCACGGCTACGGGCCGGTGCGCCTGCTCCACGCGGAGGACTTCCACAGCTTCCGCGACATCCTGAGGATAGAGCCGCTGTTGCGCCAGGTGGGCGTGCATGGGCGCATCCGCTGGCTGCACACCGAGGCCGGCTTTGACGGCGTGAACGAACCCGCCCTGCCCAGCGGGGGCTGGCGTCAGATGGTGAACGATGGCCACCTCACCGTCCAGGGGGTCTGTGACGAGTACGCCCGCTATGCCCGCCGCTGCCAGGAATTGGGCGTGGACATCGCCTGTCTGTTCACCTTCTGGGGCACGGAGCAGTGGCGCAAGTACGAACATACCGATGTCGCCGAGATGATGACCTGGCTCGTGCAGCACTGGGCCGAAGGGGTCAGCGGTCAGCCCCAGCCTCAACCTCAGCCCGAACCGCAGCCAGCAGCCCATCCCCCGCCTCCCCCTGAGCGCCAGGTGGTGTACGCCACCCCTGGGCCGGGCTACACCTTCATCAACGTGCGCCGGGCACCGGACCTCTCAGATGCCTCGGATATGGGTGACATCCCCCGTGGCCAGGCCCTTTTCGTTGAGGCGGAGGAAGGCGACTTCTACAGGATTGTGGCCTATGTGGCCAAGAGTGTCACTTCTCCTGCCCCACCCAGCCCCAGAGAGCCGCGATTGACCTACCCCGTGCTGGGCCGCTCACGCAAGATCAACCACCCCTATGGCGAGCCGCGCAACTACGGCCCCCACGAAGGGCTGGACCTGTACGCCCGCGAGGGCGACGTCATCGTCCCTGTCCTGGATGGCGTGGTGGACAAGGTGCGCAAGACCGATCCCGGTAGCGGCTATGGCATTTATGCCCGCGTCTATCATGACCTGCGCCCCACCCTGGGCGAGGAATACAGGTCCTGGTACGGCCACATGGCCGATGTCCTGGTGGAAGAGGGCATGGAGGTCAAAGCAGGTCAGACCCCCTTAGGGCACGCCGGGACAACGGGGAACTCTACCGGCATCCACCTGCACTTGACGTTTCAACAGGTGGGGCTGCATAATGGGATGGTGGTGGATGGGGCGATTGACCCGGAGCCGCATTTCTAAGGGGG
>DAOUBF010000021.1:0-35838 GCA_034432795.1 Anaerolineae bacterium | reverse complement strand
ATGCAGGCCGCTATGGAGGAACAGCGGATGCGCCTGGAGGGCATGCAGGCCGCTATGGAGGAACAGCGGATGCGCCTGGAGGGCATGCAGGCGAACCTGATCGCCCTGGATCGGCAGTTGACGGCTCTGACACGCCGGATGGCGATTGCGGAGCGGCAGTTGCGCCCGGATGGCGACCAGCCTCTGGCGGACCAGGGCGATGTATCACATTCCCCGGATACCGCGCCGTAAACGGTGCGGCTTTGTGAGCGATGCGCATTGCCTATTTCAGCCCCCTACCCCCCCAGCGCAGCGGCATCTCTGACTATAGCGCCGAGCTATTGCCCTATCTGGCGCAGAGTGCCGAGATTGAACTGATTGTGGAAGATGGCTTTCAGCCAGACGCGGCCCTGGCGTCGGCCTTCCCGGTGCGGTCGCTGACCGAGTTTGAACGGCGCTGGCGGCGCTACGATGTATGCCTTTACCAGGTGGGCAACAGTGCTCTGCATGCCTATATCTATAAGACGCTGCCGGTTTATCCCGGTATCACCGTATTGCATGAGGTCTTCCTGCATCACGCTATCGCCGACAGCACCGCCTGGCGCGGTGACTTCGCCGGCTATGTGCGCGAGATGGGCTATAGCTATGGGATGGAGGGCGTGCACATTGCCTGGGCGGTGCGCCGGGGGGAGCGCCCCTACCCTCTGTTCACGCACCCTTTGAACGAACGGGTGCTTGACCTGAGCCTGGGGGTGATCGTCCATAGCGCCTATGCCCGCGACCACGTGCTAGCGCGCCGGCCGTATCTCCCTGTGGCCCACATTGCGCAGGGGGTGACTTTGCCTCCCCCTATGCCCGATGCGCGGGCGCGGCTGGGCCTGCCAGAGGAGGCTCTGATCGTGGGGTCTTTCGGGCTGGTGACGCCGGAGAAGCAGATGGGCCTGGCCCTGCGGGCCTTCGCTCATCTGCGCGCTCGCCGGCCAGAGGCCATGTACCTTATTGTGGGCGAGGTGCTGGACTCGCACCCGCCGCTCATGCCTTTGATCGCTGAACTGGGGCTGCAGGAGAGCGTTCACTTCACAGGCCGCGTGCCCGACCTGGCGACGTTCACGGCCTACATCGCGGCGACGGACATCGCTATCAACCTGCGCTATCCCACTGTGGGCGAAACCTCGGCCAGTCTGCTTCGGGTGATGGCGGGCGGGGTGCCCGCCATCGTCACCGATGCGGGGTGGTACCGTGAGTTGCCTGAAGGCACGTGCCTGAAGCTGCCGCCGGATGCGGATGAGGCGGCCCTGGCCGAGGCGTTGCAAGCGCTGGCAGACGATGCAGACCGCCGCCGTCGGATCGGCGTTGCGGCTCGCGAGTACATTGCGCAAACCCATCGTTGGGAGGATGCGGCCAACGCTTATCTGGCGTTTATTCGGGATGTGCTGACAGGCTGATGCGTATCCTGCATGTGGTTCAGCGCTATTGGCCCGGTGTGGGTGGGGCGGAGAAGCATTTGCAAGAGATCTCCGAGCGGTTGGTCCGCGATGGGCACGAGGTCACGGTCTATACCACCGATGCAGGCGACTTTCAGTACCTTTGGGATGGGCGCAAGACCCCTCTGGAAACCCTGGAGGAGGTTCACCATGGTGTTACCATCCGGCGCTTCCGGCTGCGCCATTTCCCGCTCTCCTACCGGACCTTCCCGGCGATGCGGCGCGCTTTAGTGATGCTCTCGGACCTGGCGTCCTTGTGGCCTGACGCGCTGGGAGAGCGCATGGAGGGAGTGCGGGTCAATCTGCTGTTCCGGCTGGCCCATTATATGCCCTGGGTGCCTGGCCTGGCGCGCGCCCTACAGGAGGCGCGTGGCCAGTTTGATGTCGTGGCTGGCATGACGATCCACTATGAATCCCTGTTGCAGCCGGCCTGGCGCTATGCCCGGCGCGAAGGCATCCCTTTTCTGCTCTATCCGCTTATCCATCTGGGTGAATCCGAGCGCAGTTCACTGCGGCGCTATCACACCATGCGCCACCAACTGGCCCTGGCGCGGGCCAGCGATGTCATCTTCGCTCAGACCGGGCTGGAGCGGGATTTCTGGATACGGCGGGGAGTGGCGCCGGAGCGGATCGTGATAGGCGGTGTGGGTATCAACCCCTGGGAACTGGCGGGCGGCGACGCAGCGCGGGCGCGTGCCCGCTTCGGCCTGGCCCGGCCGATTGTGCTGGCGTTGGGTGCGGCGGCCTATGATAAAGGCACATTCCACACGGTGGAGGCCATGCGCCGCCTGTGGGCGCAGGGCGTGGAGGCGGACCTGGTCATCGCCGGGGCGGTGACAGATGGGTTCGCCCGCTGGCTGAGGGCCTCTGAGCAGGGGAAGCGCGATCCGCGGCTGCGGGTGTTGGGGAGTGTGAGCGATACGGAGAAATGTGACCTGCTGGCTGCGGCCTCCGTTCTGGCACTGCCCTCGCGCACCGATTCCTTTGGCATCGTCTTCCTAGAGGCCTGGTTATATGGCCTGCCGGTGGTTGGCGCCGCGGCGGGAGGGATTCCCGACGTGATTGTGGACGGTCAGGACGGCTATATCGTACCCTTCGGCGACGTGGAAGCGCTGGCCCAAAAGCTGGCGCGTTTGCTGGCGGATCCAGACCTGGCGCGGCGGATGGGCGAGGCTGGCCGGCGCAAGGTGCTGGCGCAGCATACCTGGGACCATGTATACACACGGGTGAGGCCAAGTTATGAACGAGCATGTGAGCGACGATCAAATCCAGTTTGACCCGGAAGGAGAGATTGACATTGAGGACATCATGCGCCAGATCCGGGCGCATATTGCCCGGCGGCAGGGGCAGGCGCCTGGCCTGGTAGCGCCGCCACGCCAGGGGCGCCTGAAGCCAGAGCTTTATGATGAACTTTACCAGGCCAATGTAGCTTATGATAAGGCCTACGTCTCGCTTGACCTGACGCCTGCCCGCCTTCCGCTTGTGGGGGGGCTGTGGCAGCGGCTGCGCCGGGCGGCGCACAACCTGGTCATCTTCTACGTCAACCGATTGGGGGCGGCGCAGATTGCCTTTAATCGTCACGCTGTGCGCGTGCTGAACGAGATCGTGCGCAGCCTGGATGAGGACGAGATGCTAGAGCGGGTGGCGCGGCTGGAGCGCGAGGTGGCCGAGTTGCGCGCGCAATTGGACGGAAGACGGATGACGAAGGACGGATGACGAAGATCGCGTTCGTCCCACCCTGGTATGGCGCGGACATCCCCGGCGGCGCGGAGGCGTACACCCGCCGAACGGCGGAGGAGCTACACCGGCGCGGCTTTGAAGTGGAAGTGCTCACCACCTGCGTGCGTGATTTCTACGCCGATTGGAGCCACAACCACTACCGCGATGGCCCAGATGAGGTGAATGGCGTGCCGGTGCGTCGCTTTCGCGTGCGGCAGCGCGACCGGGCGGCCTTTGATGCCGTGAATTTCAAACTGATGCACGCTGTGCGAGTGACGCCGGAAGAGGAGCGACTCTTCATTGAGGAGATGATCCACAGCGAGCCGTTGTACCGGTTTATCGCGGAACACCGCGATGAGTACGTCTTCTTCTTTATTCCGTATATGTTCGGTACCACGGTGCGCGGCGCGATGATCTGTCCGGAGCGCTCCTGGCTGATCCCCTGCCTGCATGATGAGTCCTATGCCCGCTTGAGCCTGTATCGCCCGGTGTTTCGTGCCGTGCGCGGGCTATGGTTTCTGTCTGAAGCGGAAATGGAACTGGCGCAACGCCTGTACGGGCTGCCTGCGCGGCCCGACCAGCACATGGTTCTGGGGGGCGGGGGGGTAGATACGGGCTATCGGGGCGATGCGGCAGCCTTCCGTCATCGCACCGGGATTGAGGGGCCGTTCGTGCTCTACGCCGGGCGCAAAGATGTAGGCAAGAATCTGCCGCTGCTGATAGACTATTTCCGCCGTTACCGGCAGGAGCGCGATACCGGCCTGGCGCTGGTGCTGATCGGCGGGGGGCCGCTGAGCGGCAGCCGTGACGAGGGCATTGTTGACCTGGGCTGGGTCTCGGAGCGTGAGAAGTTTGATGCCTACGCCGCGGCGACCGTCTTATGCCAGCCCTCGCTTTATGAAAGCTTCTCCCTGGTGATGATGGAGTCCTGGGTGGCGGGGACGCCCGTGCTGGTGCACGCCGATTGCACCGTGACCGTAGAGCATTGTCGCAAAGCCAACGGTGGGCTATATTTCCGCGACTATGAGGAGTTCGCTGCCTGCCTGGACCTGCTGTTGGTGCGGCCAGACCTGCGCCAGCGCCTGGGCCACCAGGGCCGGGCCTACGTCCTGGCGCATTACACCTGGGATGTGATCGCTGAGACCTATCGGCGGATTGCGGATTCTTCGCTGCGCTCAGAATGACCATGCGCATCCACCAGATGACTGCAACCTTCGTGCCCGGTGATGCCATCGGCAACTATGTGCTCACGTTGCGACGTATTTTTGCCGAATTGGGCGTGGCGGGGGACATCTTCGCCGACCACGTGCATCCGTCGCTAAGCCATCTTTGGAAGCCTTCGTCGGAATATCGTCCTACGGGGCACGATGTACTCTGGTTTCACTATAGCATCGGCGCGGATAACTTTCGCTATCTGGAGGACAACCCCGACCGGCTGGTGATGGACTTTCACGGGGTCACGCCGCCGCATCTGATAGACGGGGATGATGGCACGCTGGCGCGACGGGCGCAGGAAGCGATTGATGCCTTGCCTACTTATCGCCGTCACTTCCACCTGTGTGTGGCCCATTCAGATTATGCCTGTAATGAATTACGCGCCCAGGGCTACCGCCAGGTGGAAAAAGTCCCACTGATCGTGGATACGGAGCGCTTCAAGGGTGGTGAAGATGAGGCCCTGTCACGCCTGTTAGCCAGGCTAAGCTATCTTCTCTTCGTTGGCCGTATCGTTGCCAGCAAAGGCATCCTTGACCTGGTGCAGGTTTTCAGCCATGTCAAGCTATGGCGCCCCGACCTTAAACTTATGCTGGTAGGGGACATAACTCTTATGCCTGGCTACGTCGGCCAGGTGGAGGCGTTGATACAGGGACTGGGCCTGACCAATGATGTGCTCCTCACAGGCAAGGTCCCTGACGAGATGTTGGTGAGTTTCTATAAGCACGCTGCTCTGCTGGTGACCTTGTCGGAACATGAGATGTTTGGCGTGCCCGTGATTGAATCATTGTACTACGGCGTGCCAGTGGTGTGTAATGATATTCCGGCACTGCGTGAGGTGGCGGGGGAGGCTGGTATACTGGTGCAGGCAAAGCGACATATTGAAGCGGCCCGAGCCATCCACGAGTTGCTCAAAGACCAGAAGCGCTATGAGCAATTGCAATCTGCCGGGCGCGTTCGGGCATCACAGTTCATGCCAGAGATGCTACAGGCACGTGTACGCACTGTGCTTCCACTGATCGTGGGGGAAAGCACTTGATGAGGCGACTTGCTTTTGTCGTTCCACGCTACGGGCCAGAGATCAACGGCGGGGCGGAACAACTCTGTCGCCTGCTGGCCGAACGCCTGGTGCGCCACGCCGAGGTGGACGTGCTCACCACCTGCGCCGAGGACCTATGGACCTGGCGCAATCGCTATCCGCCGGGCGTTGAGATGATCAACGGCGTGCCGGTGCGCCGTTTCCCGGTGGACTATGAGCGGCATCCCCTCGCCTTTCGGCGTTTCAGCGAGATGATGATGGCTGGGCCGCGAAGCTTCTTTGATCAGGTGCAGTGGATGGCCTTGCAAGGCCCGTTCTCGTCGGAGTTGTTGAATTATCTCAGCCAGGCGCGTAATCGGTACGATCTCTTCCTGTTCATGCCTTATCTGTACTGTACGACCTATCTGGGCCTGCAGCGTGTCCCGGAACGCGCTGTGCTCTATCCCATGACGCACGACGAGCCTCCGGTGTATCTGGACCTGTTTGAGGCGCTGTTTCACCTGCCACGGGGCTTCATTTACAATACGATTGAGGAACGCGACTTTGTCCACCGCCGTTTCCATAATGCCCATATTCCCTACCGTGTGTTGGGTGTGGGCATTGACGTGCCGCGTGTCCCGGATGAGGCCATACCCCCAGGGGAGTACATCGTCTATGCCGGGCGGGTGGACCTGAGCAAGGGCTGCGATGTGCTCATCCAGTATTTTATGCGCTACAAGGCCGAGCACCCAGGGCCACTGCGGCTCATCCTGATCGGCCAGGTCTCCATGGAAATCCCCGATCATCCAGACATTTGTGCGCTGGGCTTCATTCCGGAGGAGGAGAACCAAAAGCGCTTTGCCTGGCTGCGTGGGGCGCGCGTCTTCGTCATGCCCTCCCCTTATGAGAGCCTGTCGCTGGCGACGCTAGAGGCGTGGGCGTGCGGTGTACCTGCATTGGTCAATGGACACACGGCTGTGTTGCGCGGCCATTGTCGCCGCAGCCATGGCGGGCTGTATTATTATGACTATGACGAATTTGCCGCCGCGCTGCACCTGTTGCTGACAAACGAGCCGCTGCGCCAGGCATTAGGGCGCAACGGGGCGCGCTACGTGGAGCAGAACTACAACTGGGAGACGGTGGAGCGGGCGTATCTGGAATGGTTGGAGGAACTGTCCAGGCAGATCACCTTAAGCGCGAGGAGCAACTCACTATGACTGGCCCAAGGGTTAAGTTGAACCTGCCGAGACGTCCGTTAGGCTGTGAATCCATCTGGCGTGCCTTGGGACCGGTCGCCCTGTTTGTCGCCCTGACGGTTGTTTTCACTTATCCCCGTATCCTCTATCTGAGCAACGGGGTTTCGGATCCTGGGGACCCATTGCAGACTGCCTGGATCCTGGCGTGGGAGAGTCGCGCCTTAATCACAGACCCCTCTAGCCTGTTTGAGGGTAACATTTTATATCCGCACCGGCACGTTCTGGCCTACAGCGAGCACATGCTGGGGCTGCTCCCTCTGGCGGCACCGCTGAACTGGCTAGGGCATAATCCGATCTTGACCTATAATCTGTTGTTCCTGCTGAGCTATGCTGGCTCCGGCCTGGCGGCCTATGCACTCGCCAGGGAACTCACCGGTGACCGCCGCGCTGCCCTCGTCGCCGGTTTCGGCTTCGGCTTCGTCCCTTACCGCGCCGCCCATTTTGGGCATCTAGAGATTCTGGCGCTCTTCTGGATGCCGCTTGCCCTGCTGTTCCTGCATCGTTTACTCATCCGACGGCGCGGTGTTGACACCGCACTGTTCGCCCTGTTTTTCAACCTTCAGGCCCTCGTCTCGTATTACTATGCCTTTATGCTGACATTCGCTGTGGTGACGATCTTGGTGGTATGGTTTGCCCTAAAGCGCACATGGCCAGACCGGCGGTTGCTGGTGGAGTTCATCCTGGCTGGCGCCATCACGGCACTCATCCAGGCCCCCATCGCAGCTATCTACTTCCGTGTGCACCAGGAGCTTGGACTGGTGCGCACGCTTGGCGAAGTGCGGGCGCTCAGCGCCCATCTCTGGGATTTTTTGACCGCTCCGCCTTACACGCATCTATATGCCACCCTCACGTTCAGGTGGCGTGATCCGGCCTGGTCGGAACATTCGCTCTTCCCTGGCCTGGTTTTGCCAGCGTTGGCTCTCGTGGGGCTGGCGGTCCGCTGGGGCAGGAGGCGAGGGCTGCGGGCCATAGAAGAGGAGTATCTCCCCGCCCTGGCGAACTGGTGGGCCTACCTGGCTGTATTTCTGGTGACGATACTCCTCATGCTTGGCCCGGAACTCTATCTCCCACCTTGGGGAGTGCGCTTGCTGCTACCGCCTTACCTGGGGTTGTACTACTTCCTCCCTGGCTTTCAAGGGCTACGCACGCCTGCTCGCTTCTGGGGGGTCGGCTTACTGGCGCTATCCGTGTTAGCTGCCTACGGAGTGGCCACCTTATTGACCCGTTTCCGGGGAGAAACGCGGCAAGGGCCTATGGGGCCTCGTGTTCAATGTGCTACCCCCTTCATCGTCGGCGTGCTCATCCTGCTGGGCGCCGAGTTCTGGTCCGTGCCCACCCCGGTGACCCTTGTACCGGTTGGGGAATCGGTCCCTATCGTCTATCAGCGCCTGCGCACGGACCCCGCTTCTCAGGTTATCCTTGAGTTGCCTATGCCCCTGAAGCTGAATACCTCTGACGCCATCGTGATAGAGACGATACGGATGTATTATTCCACTATCCATTGGAAGCACCTGGTGAACGGCTATGCGGCCTTTGACCTGCCGGACCGCGATCGCCTGGCTGAGGAACTGCGCAACTTCCCTGATGTCCCTAGCATTGAGCGGCTGCGCGCACTTGGTGTGGACACACTCCTCATCCACCAGAATGAGCTATCACCGTCGGAATGGGAGCGTATCTGGGCAGGGTTGGCGGCGTATTCAGGAGAGCTTGAACTGGTAGATTGTCCCGAGGGCATATGCCTTGTCCGGCTTAGGTCGCCGGGTGGATAGCCCCCGGCGGGTCATATAGGGAACGCGCTCCTCACCTCCCTTCTCCCACGCTGAGTTAGCCTCCGGATAATTCCTTGGCTCTCTTGCTGGGGTGCCAAATCAGGGAAAATACCGATTGACGCGGTACCCTTTATGCTTTATGCTGGTTATTACCGCTCTTTCCTGCTCAATTGAGGCAACATAAGTCGGGCCGGATGTCTAAACATTTAGTACAACGGTCATGTCGCAGAGAAGCATCCCTTTGTGATAATGTCAGGGTAGAAAGCTGAAAGCGGATAGCTGAAGGCTACAAGAGAAATCTCATGCGATATGTACCTCGTCGTACCTTCGTTTTGTTCCTGTTCGCGGTGCTGGTGTTAGCCGGTCTACCGGCGTCCTCCCGCGCCCAAGAGCCTGCCAACCTGGACTATCTCCTCCAGCCACAACCGGGCTTTCCGGTGGCGCTTCCGGGGTCGGGGGTCATGTTCGCTTCTCCCACCCTGGCCGACCTGGATGGCAATGGCCAAAGAGAGACCATCTTCATAGCCACAGACGATGGCTGGGTTCATGCCGTCCGCGCCAACGGGACTGTGCTTTGGTCGCATAATACCGGTCCCGACTTTCATGCTCGCGAACCGGGATGCCCAAATGCCTACACCCTCATTCGCAGCGCCCCTGCTGTCGCCGACCTGGATGGGGATGGTGCGCAGGAGGTCATCGTCACTGTAGGCAATATCCCTGAGTTCCATACCTCAGGCGGCCTCATCGTCCTGCGCAGTTCCGATGGCTCCGTTTACCCCGGCTGGCCGGTTCTCACAGTGGACATGTTTGGCAACCCTCCTTACAACCCAGACGGGTGCGCAGACGGGTTTGTCACCAGCCCCGCGGTAGGCGATCTGGATGGGGATGGCCGGCTGGAGATCGTCGCCGGCGCCACCGATATGCGCGTGTATGCCTGGAGGCCGGATGGCACGCTCCTGCCGGGCTGGCCGCACGTGACTCACGATACCATCTGGTCGTCACCCGCCATTGCCGACCTGGATAACGATGGCTGGCCGGAGGTGATCATCGGCAGCGATTCGCATACTGACCCCTATTTCAGTTCGTACAATGGGGGTGCTCTGTGGGTGTTCCGCCGTGACGGCTCCTCCTTGCCTGGAACGCCGTGCTATTTTGACCCTGCTACACCTTCTAACGTCAATCATACTATCCAATCCTCGCCGGCGGTCGCCGACCTGGATGGCGACGGCTACCTGGATGTCATCATCGGCACCGGCCCGCAAATCGGTAATAGCTCCACTCCGCCCCGGCTGTACGCCTTTAGCGGTTATGCGCTCACCCACAACAGTTGTGGCTTTGTGCCCGGCTGGCCGGTCTCCACCAATGGCTACGTCGCCTCAGCGCCGGCTATAGGTGACCTGGAAGGGAATGGCAGCCGCGATGTGGTGGCTACCACACTCAACGGCTGGCTATATGCCTGGCGTCCGAATGGGGCGTTGTTAAGTGGGTTCCCTATGCGCCCTTCGGATCATACCGGTCAGCCTGCCGGAGCCAATCTCAATTCACCGGTTCTGGGCGATCTGGATGGGAATGGCAGGCAGGACATCTTCTTTAGCTTCTTTTGGGAAGTAGGTGTCGTACGAGACAATGGCCGCCAGCACACCTCGCCAGGGCCTTGGCCCGACCCCTATCGCCCTTCACTCCTCACTGATTGGACCATCAACGGCGTGCCAGCAGTAAGCAATGTGGACAGCGATAGCAGCCTGGAGGTGTTCGTTGGCGGCACGGCCAATGGCGGCAACGGCGCCAGGCTCTATGGCTGGCAAATCAGCACGACACACACGCTCAACTGGCCCATGTTTCGCCAGAACCCGCTGCACACGGCGATGTACTTCATTGGCGGCAACGATGCCACCCTCGTCTCGCACACATTACCTGCCACGATGCCTCCAGGTGGCAGCCAGGGCGTCCGCGTCGTCATGAAGAACACGGGAACCAGCACCTGGACGCCGGGGAACTATCGTCTATGTGCGCCACAAGGGAACGCTTTCGGCAGCTTCACCTGCGTGGATCTGACCCAGAGTGTTGCGCCCGGCGCCACTGCCACTTTTAACTTTACGCTGACCGCACCGGCTGGTCTGGGCTTTTACACGAACACCTGGCGTATGCGCCAGGGCAGTGGTGGCTGGTTCGGTGACATCGCCGGAGATCAAACAGTTGTAGGTAACCAGCCCGCCCTCTACGTGTTGACGACCGACCCCAACCGCAACGGCACCATCGTATATCCAGGCGGCATTGCCCCCGACCTGGGCCAGCCACGCGACCGCGGCCTCCCACCCTGCCCTGAATACACGACCCATGTTGCCCCCCAGGCTTTTGAACTGACCACTAACCGGCGGGGCTACTATATGGTCTTTGCCAATGACCGCGTCTGCTGGGGAGGGGAAGCCCTGGATGTGGGCGGCGTGGCCTGGCCACTAGAACCACGCACCATTCAGGATATTGCCGTCTGGCCGGGGATGGTGACCTACGTCACGTTGGATGCCGATGGCGAGTTGCGCTATGCCTCTGTACCGCCGCCTATCAGCCTGATAACCACTGCACCCGCGCCCTGCGGCCCCATGCAGACGGCGCGCTCTGTGGCGCTGACGCCGGATGGCCGCGGCCTGTACGTCATGGATGCGCGTGGGTGTATCTACCGAAGCGACCGTGCGCCGGAGTTGCCCCGGCTGAGCAATGTCCCCTTCGCCGACAACAGCGCTAAAAAGCTGAAGCTGACACCTACCGGCACGGGCTACTATATTCTGGATCAGTATGGGCGTGTATGGAACGGCGGCGACGCACCGGCCCTGACGCCCCGTTACAGTATTGCCTCCTCAGACTGGGCACGGGATTTTGAGCTGACCTCCGGGGGGCGGGGCTACTATCTGCTGGCGAAGGATGGGAGCATCTGGACGGGTGGGGCAGCGCCGGCCCTGACGTTCAATGTCCCACCCACCTGGCCGGGACAGGATGTGGCCCGCGACCTGGAACTGGCCTACAGTGTGGAAGAGTTTGGCCTGACCATCCCGCCGCCAGCATCGTTGGCATTCATGCGCGACCTGCAGGGCAACACCTCTGGCAATGTGACCCTACACCTGGAGGGCGCAGGCGGCCAGACCATGACCTGGCAGGCGAGTCTAAGCCCCAATGTGAACTGGCTGCGCCTGAACGCGCAATCGGGCACGACGCCCTTTGACCTGGTCCTCAGCCATGGCAACCTGCCCTCGTGCCCCAACCCGCCGTGCACCTTCAGCACGACGCTCAACCTGACGGTGACAGATGGCTACGGCCAGCAGTACAATTACTCCAGCGCCATCACGCTCACCGTGGTAGAGCAGATGTGGCGGCTGTTCTTACCGATGGCCAATCGCTAATGTAGGGGCGAGGCGGCGCCTCGCCCCTACCGGGTGACTATCCCCGGCTGACTCGCCGCAGGAGCAGCCGGGCCAGGCCCAACACCAGCGCCCCAAGCAGCGCAGCGGCCCACAGCACCACGCCGCCCCAGGCCCCTTCTCCACCCGTTGAACTGCCTTCAAAGCGTACCAATTCCACGGAGGTGGGGGTGAACTGGACGACCCAGTATTCGGTGCTGGTGAGGATGTTCGTATCTGCATCCTTACGGCCCCCGAACACCCAGAAGGCAGGCGATGAAGCCGTGCCCAGGGGCGGGATGAACGCGCCTGCCTGGTTGCGCCGATCCTCAATCAGTGGGTCGCCCAACGCCCAGCTATTTGTCGCCGCCGTGTAGATAAAGGTCTCGTTGTATTCCTGGGGCCACTGGCCACAGCCGGCGTAAACAATCACGCCGCTGGGGCTGTAGGGGCTGCTCAGGCCGACCGCCTGGCCCTCGTCGCAGCCAGGCAGGCCGGTGGAGGGGACAACGGGCATATCGGCGATCATCTGCCAGCCCGCTGGCAGGTTGGTCGGGTCCAGGCGTTCGGCGCGGGGCGTCACTTCCAGAAGCTGAGTTGAGCCGACAATGTCCCCGCCCAGCGCATAGACCATTCCGTCAAGGACGGCGGTGGCGATATAGGCGCGGGCCTGGCTCAAGGGCGCATTCGCGTTGCTCCACTTGGACCCGGCGGGCGCCATGGGGTCAAACACCCAGGTCTGGTCGGACATCTCGTCCTGGGGGCAGTTCAGGGGCGCAGCCGCATAGCCGCCGAAGACATAGGCTTTGTTGTTGAATACAGCCACGCCGCCGGGGAAGGGCAGGCAGTTGCTGGCCGTGCGCCCGTTCCAGGGATCGGTGGCGCCGTAGTTCACCACCGTATTGGTCGCCGGGTAATAGGCCTGGACCGCCTGCGTGTTCACGCCGGTCCCGTCGCGCCCGCCGAAGACGTATAGCCCCCAGCCATTCGCGTCCTGGAGCAGGGCAACGGTGTAGTTGGAGACGGGCACAGGCAGGTCCACACCGGTGTCGGCGAAGACGCCGGTGACCGGATCAAACGACCAGATGCTGCCATCGGTGGAGTTGTCCGCCATGCGCCCGCCCAGGAAGTAGACCTTCCTGAACTCAAAGGGCACCCATTCGCCGTCAAAGCGCCAGTACTGGAATCCGGTGGGTGGGCCGGGCTGCCAGGCGGTGGGGACGCCTGGCTTGTCTGAGTTTGCCGCAGCAGGGCTGGCAAACAGCACGATGAGCAATAAAAGCACAAGGCATCGCGAAATGGTACGTCCTGACATGGCTGCCTCCCTCGTGAGTTGCATGGTCGCCGGTGGGGCCGGCGACGCCAGGCCGGCATGGGCCGGAGAGCCAATCGCCGAGGCGCTGACCGCCGGGTGTTTCAGTGCCTCTTCTATGCCCATTCTATGACAGAATAGTGCTGACGTCAATCCCAAACCAGAACCACCTGGCTGGCCGCTCGCTGCAACCGGTCTCGGATCGCCAGCCCCAGTCCGCGCTCACCGAAATCGCGGGCCAGGATAAGGTCCACGTGCTGCTCGTCCAGCGCCCGCAGCCCGATGAACAGGTTACGCGCGATCTGCGCCAGATCACTTGAGGGGCCAAGGTAGAAGGGGAAAACCGGCAGATGGCTGAAATACGGCCTATCCTCGTCCGCCAACAGCACACCCACGCGCTGACCCTCGGCCTGCTTCAGGCGCGCCAGCCGGGCCATCTCCTCCCGGGCCGCAGCAGGCGGTCCCAGACACAGGATAAGCTCAGCGCGCGGGGCATAGTGTCGGCCCAGCAAGCCCGGTGAGGGCTGTGGCCCCTTTGTCGCCGCTGTTTCAGCGCGCACCGCCACCGGGCCGATCAAGGCTTCCAGGGCCTCTCGCGGTAGTCCGCCCGGTCGCAGGATCAGGGGCGGGGTGCGCGTCACATCCAGCACGGTGGATTCCACACCGATAGTCGTCGGACCGCCATCCAGGATCAGGTCAATTCGGCTGCCCAGGTCATCCATGACATGCTGCGCTGTCGTGGGGCTGGGGTGGCCAAAGCGATTGGCTGAGGGTGCCGCGATGGGCACACCGCTGGCCTGTAACAGGGCGAATGCCACCGGATGGGCCGGGACGCGCACGGCTACGGTGGGCAGCCCAGCCGTGACATTATCGGGCACACGGGGGTGTTTGGGCAAGATCAGTGTAAGCGGCCCCGGCCAAAAGGCGCGAGCCAATTCGTGTGCCACAGGTGGAATGACGCTGACCACACGCGGCAGGTCATCCTCTGAAGCCAGATGAACAATAAGGGGGTCCTCTGGCGGGCGGTCTTTCGCTATGAAGATGCGGGCCACGGCGGCGGCATCCAGTGCGTTCGCCCCCAGGCCATAGACCGTCTCGGTGGGGAATGCCACCAGCCGCCCGCGCAAGATTTCGGCGGCAGCGTCCGCGATGGGTTCAGGCTCCGGCGCCTCGGGGTGAACGGTGAGGATGCGAGTCATCGGCGTACGACCAGCAGCGCACACGGCGCCTGTAGGGGCGACCGGCGGGTCGCCCCCACAAACCGAGAGTCACCTCATCAATATACATGAACCGGTAAACGCTGGCAAATGCTGTCGGTGAGCACAACTTCGCCCGTCATGGTTGTCCCCTGCTATGGGGACATGCTATACTTCCCTTTGAGGAGGAGCTTATGATCCTGCTGGAGGACCTGCTGGAAGCGACGCATGGCCGCCTTATTGGACCGGCCCGGGCGCGCCAGTTCGGTGATTTCGCCTACGATTCGCGCCGCGCCCGGCCGGGCCAACTCTTTGTGGCCGTCAAGAGCGATAAAGGGGATGGCCATGACTATATCTCCGACGCTGTCGCTCGTGGTGTCACCGGCGTGCTCTGCCAGCGCCCCCCCGCAACTGACCTGGGCGTGACTACGGTGCTCGTCTCGGATACGCAGGCCGCGCTCAGCGACTACGCCGCCTTCATCCTGCGCAAGACCGGCGTAGAGGTCATTGGCGTCGCCGGTTCGGCGGGCAAGACGAGCACCAAGGAGATGATCGCCGCCATCCTGGCGACGCGCTATGAGGTCTTCAAGAACTACGGCAGCTATAACAGCCGCTATGGGCTGCCCATCGCGCTGGGGCGCCTGGAGCCGCAGCACCAGATCGCCGTGCTGGAGATGGCCGCCGATGGCTTTGACGAGATCGCCGAACTGGCCCGGATCGCCGCACCGCATGTCGGTGTCGTCACCAACGTCAACCCCAACCATATCGCCTTCTTCGGTTCGCTGGAGGCAATTGCCCGCGAGATCGGCCACCTGGTGGAGGCCCTGCCGCCCGACGGTATTGCCATCCTGAACCGCGATGATCCGCTGGTGCGCGCCATGGCCGACCGCACCTATGCGCCGGTGATAGGCTTCGGCCTGGAGCGCGGTGCCGACCTGGTGGCCTACGACATCGTCTCCGACCTGGAGGGGACGGTGTTTCGGCTGCTGGGGCGGGATGGGGGACAGCGCGTCTCTCTGCGGCTGCTGGGGCAGCACCAGGTATATAACGCTCTGGCGGCGCTGGCGGTGGCCCAACACTACGATATTCCGCTGCCGGTGGCTGTGGCTGCGTTGGGCGAACTGGACCCCCTGCCCGGTCGCCTGCAACCCCTCCCCGGCCTGAACGGGAGCACCATCCTGGACGACACCTACAGCGCCAGCCCCACGCCGGTCCTGGCGGCGCTGACGTTCGTGCGCGAGTTGCCCCCTAGCCAGGCCCGCCGCCGCATCGCCATCCTGGGCGACCTGTATGACCTGGGCCACTATGCCACCGAAGCCTACCGGCAGATCGGGCAGGCCGCTGCAGCCAGCCTGGACATTCTGATCACCGTTGGCGAAGGGGCGCAACAGATCGCCGAGGCGGCTCGCAACGCCGGGCTGCCCGCCGACTGCATCTTTGTAACCTACACCCACAACGAGGCCATCCGCACGCTTAATGGCCGCTTACAGCCAGGCGATGTCGTCCTGGTCAAAGGGGACACCGAGACGCGCATGGAGCAGGTGGCCAGGGCGCTGTTGGCCGAGCCAGAGCGCGATGGGCCGCGCCTGCCGCGCCAGGAGCCGGGCTGGGAACAGGTCAAGTTGGGCCTGCCCTCGCGCCCCACCTGGGTGGAGATTGACTTAGACGCCATTGCCGAGAACACGCAGCGGATCAAGCAGATCATCGGCCCAGACGTGGCCCTTATGGCCGTGCTCAAGGCGGATGCCTATGGGCACGGCGCGATCAAAGTCGGGCGCACCGTCCTGAACAACGGCGCGACCATGCTGGGTGTGGCCTCATTGAACGAGGCCGCCCGGCTGCGCGACGCCGGCATCACCGCGCCCATCCTCATCCTGGGCTACACCCCGGCCTGGCAGGCGCGGGAGGCCCTCCTGCGCGACGTGCGCGTGACGCTATACGACATCGGGATCGCCCAGGCGTTCAACCGCGCCGCCGCCGACCTGAACACCCGCGTTCGCGTCCACGTCAAGGTGGACACGGGCATGGGGCGGCTGGGCTTGCTCCCCCATGAGGCCCTGCCCTTCATCATGGACCTGCTGGCTCTGCCCAACATAGAACTGGAGGGCCTCTTCACCCACTTCGCCGTGGCCGATAGCGCCGACAAGTCGTATACACTGGAGCAACTGGCCCGCTTCCAACGCCTCCTGGACGACCTGGCGGCGCGGGGCATTCGCCCGCGCTACATCCACGCCGCCAACTCCGCCGCCACACTCAGCCTGCCGCAGACGCGCTTTAATATGGTGCGGACGGGCATTGCGCTCTACGGCCTGGACCCCTCGGCGGAGACGCCGCTGCCGGAGGGCTTCCGTCCGGCGCTGGCCTGGAAGAGCACCGTCGCCCAGGTCAAGACCATGCCGCCGGGCAGTTCCATCGGCTATGGCCGGACGTACATCACCCAGGGCGAGCAACACATTGCCGTCATCCCGGTGGGCTACGCCGATGGCTTCCGCCGCGCCCCGCAGCACTGGGGCGAGGTGCTGATCAAGGGCCAGCGCGCGCCGATTGTGGGCCGGGTCTCTATGGACCAGACAACGGTAGATGTGACCCATATCCCCGATGTGCGCATTGGCGACGAGGTGGTGCTGATCGGCCACCAGGGCAGTGAGCGCATCACGGTGGAGGACGTGGCCCAACGGCTGGGGACGATCAACTACGAAGTCGTGGCGGCCATCCTGGCACGGGTGCCGCGGGTGAGTTGAGCTACCTTAATCCCTTAATCACAAGGCTAATCCGTTAGTATCTTTATTCGCTGACTAGCGTGATATCCACTCACCACTGATGCGCACCACTGAGTGACACTGCGGGGCTTGTCTGCACTAACCCGACTGCTTCGGCGGTCGTATAGCTGCTTGCCTGGTCTTCTTGAGTATGTTAGACTATACATGTGGGGCTTGGATCACGCGGAGGATACTGGCGTGAGCGCCATTTGGCACAATGAGGGTTCGGGCTTGTGAAGATCACCCGCCTCATCTGGCTTTATGAATATGTGACCAAGATGGAGGTCAGGCACCGCGTTTATCGGGATGAGATTCGGCAGGTGCTTCTGAGCAAACCTCACATCCGACGGATAGGCAAGGGCAAGCGGCGCAAAGGTGAAGACCTGTATGTTGCCTATGGGCAGACGAAGGCGGGGCGATACTTAACGATATTCTTTATTCACAAACCTGGAGATGAGGCACTCGTCATCAGTGCCCGCGATATGGATGAGAAGGAGCGGAAGCGATATGGACGCGGGTGAGCCGCAACGCGATCCGATGCCCGATGCATCGGCCAGTATTGACGAAATCATCGCGTTTTGGGATACACACAGCACCGCCGACTACGAGGATCAAACCGAGGAAGTCGCGTTTGACATTGACCTGCGTGAAGAAGTATTTACGGTCGCACTTGTGCCAGAGTTGGTGGACCTGTTGGAGGAGCAAGCCAGAGCACGGGGCGTCACCATTGAGACCTTAGTGAATCTGTGGTTAGCTGAAAGATTGCGGGTGGCTGCATAGGCACAATATGCCGGGCGGCGCCACGCACATGCGCTTCAACCTGACGCTGGGGCCGGCCATCAGCCTGCCGCTGGCTGCCGTCATCGGATTGGCGTTGCGCGATAGCCCGCTGGCCGCGATGGGCGCGGCCGGTGCGGGCGTGCTCATCGGCACCTTCGGCCCCAACCCCGACTGGGATGCCAACTCCACGCTGGAGGAGGAGGGCAAGTGGCGGGCGGTCCCGGTCGTGGGGCGCTTCCTCTACGCCTTCATCTTCTGGCTGCGCGCCCCCTATGCCGCGCTCTTCCGCCATCGTGGCTGGAGCCACTTCACCCCTATTGGCACGCTGACACGACTCCTTTACATCGCGCTGATGACGGTCGTCCTGAATCTGATCTACATGGGCTGGGTGGCCGTGCGCGTGGCGGGCGGCGGGCTGCCGCCGGAGGCACTACAAACGGCGCTGCCGTCGGGCGGCCTGTTCTGGATGGTGGTTGCGGTGCTGCGCTGGGCGCGGGAGCGGCCCGCGCTGGCGCTGGGCCTGCTCCTGGGTATCCTGGTGTGTGACCTCATCCACCAGGTGCTGGACAGGTATTACCCGACGCGCCTTCTGCGTCGGCTGCGGCGCTATTTATAGGCCACTACGAAAAGTGTGGCAGCAGTTCAGTAAAGTCCTTCAGATTGCTCAGGCTTGGCATGGGCCCACCATACACTTGCCAGACCAGGTCCCGCCGGACATGGAAGACACCGTCAATGGTCGGGTATGTTAGTATCTTCTGAAGCCGAGCATTATCAAATTCGTTAGTTACTATGAAGAACTTCAGCGACGGTATTTCACGCTTGTAGGTATCTGCCTCTTCTTGAGGGTCACGGATACGATCGTGGCGGATACCCCATTTGCTGGAAATTACCGCAAAAGGAGCACCCTGACTTGCCGCTACAATATCTACACTTTGGCGGCGGAAGCCTTTTAGGTTAGGAAAGACGTCAACACCGATCTTGGCCTCTATTGTCCATTGATAAGTTTGGGAGGAGAACTTCTGGATAAGATGGACTACTGCGGAGGCAAAAGCGATTCCCACCGGATTCATTCGTTGCACACCAGGCGTATAAAGTTCGCGCATAAAAATATCAAGGTGGTTAGCCACTTCATAGGGGGCACAAGATATAGCCCTTGCCAGTGAAAGCTCCACTTGCCTGGCCCGTTCACGCCAGATGCCCTCTCTCAGTCGGTTTGAATCGGTTATGCGCGGAACACCGTAGATATAGTCCAGCAACAGGCGATAAAGGGCACCCATATGTCATCGGGTGTATGAACCCATTTATCCAGAAAATGGCGCACGAATGTCATGATTTGCTCATGTGTTGGCATTGACGCTTCCTTCTCATGGTTTGATTAAGCCGATCACTCCCTCTTCGTGCATCCGTGCCTCAATACCGTTGTTCGTCTTATTGTGACTCACAGGCATCATCCTGGCATCACGGCTGATTTCGCGTTGAGTGATACCAATTACCTTGAATCCAATAGAACCGGCCAGTTCTGCCAGGACCGTCGGTGCTTTAATATCAACACGACGGATTGTGGATGAGCCAACGACTAAGATAGCCGCCCGTCCTTTAGCAAGTACGCGCAGCATCTCGCGAAGAGAGGTTTCCATATCACGATAATAGTAAGCTACTACAGCCGCTCGCCCCTTATCCTGCTGGCCCAACCCCTGTATAATACGGTTGGCGGTCTCAGATGGAAATACCATATCTGAGGACCGAAGCTCGGCCCCAATATATTTGCTACGAAGATGTGTAAGTGTTCGTGGCGGGTACCCCAGCCACATGAGGGAGAACTTATGCGCTCGCATGTAGTCAATAGCATTAGCAGCATAAGGGGGTGATGTAACAATCAGATCAACGGAATCATCCTGAAGGGGCAACATCCTGGCATCTGCGCGGATAACGATCGCACTGCCTGGTGCAGCTATGATACTGTCAAGTGAATGAACAACCGAGTATAGGCGTTCTCTAAACACGTCAAAGGCACTTTGTTTCACCTGTTTCTTTAGATCGCGATGCGGGCGGCTATGTGCGAGGTCGCGAGCGCGCGTGAGACCCCCAGACTTGGTAATAATCATAGAAGAGAATACGACCTGCAAGAGCGACCGAATATCAGCTTCATTAACCATCTGCAATGACCGGGCCAAAGCATACAGTTCGGCAATAGTTCGTTCCTCAAACCAATAGTGGAAGAATTGTATTGCCTGAGGTTCATAGAATTTGCTGAGTTCTTTATCACCAGATATATCTAGATTATCCCTTGCCCTTTGCAACACCCTGATGCCGGCCTCCACGCAACGCGGTAGATGAACGGGGGTACTTTTCACTCGGGCAATTAGGACGGCTAGTGGATCAAGATCGATCCCTATAGCCTGACGGCCCATGAGAACGGCTTCAACCAGTGTGGTTCCTGAGCCAACCATCGGGTCAAGGACTCGTTCACCTGGGCGCGTAAGCTCGCGTATGAATAAGCGCGGGAGCTGAGGAGGGAACTTAGCAGCAAAGGCATGTATATTGTGTGTGGCGTAAGCTGTCTTCTCCCCTTTGAACGTAAGGTCCTGCCTGAGGAGTTGTCGCAGTGCGGTTTCTATATCTGGCTGTGGGGTGGGCCTGGGTTGTGCATCTGGCTCGTCAAACGGTAGCCTAAACTGGTATCTGAATGAAGATTTGGCTACTATACCTTCAATCTTTGAAGATTCTTCACCAGGGAAGATTCTATACTTGTCTTCGTGTGTGTCTGCCATAGACCTTCAACCTCTTAGCGCTTTTCAGCCCATATTATCCATCAATGTCATCTAAGGCGCTAGTGCAGCATCCTGACACAGCTAAGACCGATCCTATGGATGGCGGGCCATTGTCCCCTGGCCCATTTCGGGGTACAATGCATGTATCCTGTGTGTCTAAATTGTTAAGAAAGGACAAAGATGTTATGGTGGCTTCTGCACGGAGTGCACTTGACCGCGAACTAAGCGAGATCCGCGACCATCTGGTGCGCATGGAGAGCCTGGTGGATACCGCCATAGAGCGTGCCGTACGGGCCTTCACCGAGCGCGATGTGGCCCTGGCCCGACAGGTGATCCAGGAGGACATGGCCATCAACGACCTGCGCTTCCAGATTGAGGAGGAGTGCCTGGCGCTGATCGCCACACAGCAACCCGCTGCCGGTGACTTACGTGCCATTATCGCCATGATGAACATCCTGGTGGACCTGGAGCGCATGGGGGATCATGCGGCAGGGATCGCCAAGATGGTGCTGCGCATGAGCGGGGAGGCGCGTCTGAAGTCGCTGTCCGACCTGCCCCGTATGGCGGCGGTGTGCCGCGAGATGCTGCGCCAGAGCTTTGATGCCTTTCTGGCCCGCGACCCGGAATTGGCCCGCCAGGCCGCCCAACGTGACGATGAGATTGACCAGTTCTACCAGCAGATCTTTCGCATCGTCCTGAGTTATATGCTGGAAGACCCCAAGATGATCACGCAAGCCACCTATATGCTCTGGGCGGCCCACAACCTGGAGCGCATCGGGGACCGTGTTACCAACATCAGCGAGCGTGTGATCTTTATGACCACAGGCCAGATGAAAGAACTGAACGTGAAATGAATTGAACACGCCATTCTGAGCGCAGCGAAGAAGCAGGAGGAATGCCAGAGCCATGCGACGAGAGGTATTGACCTGGGCCGATGTGGATGCTCTCATTGATCATTTGATCCCCCAGTTTGAGGGTGAATTTGACGCCATGCTGATCATCACGCGGGGCGGGATCATCCCTGGGGGGCTGATCAGCGAGGCGCTGGACCTGCGCTATATCCTAACGGCGGCGGTGCGCTTCCCCAAGACGCCCCGACCGGGGCCGGATGTCCATCCTGTGGCCGAGCCGCCCAAGTTGCTCACCTGGCCGGAGTTCTTGCAATTCCCCGAGGATGAGCTTCTGGTGGGGCGACGCACGCTCATCGTGGATGACGTCTGGGGGAGTGGCCGGACGATCACGGCGGTGAAGGGGCGGGTGGAGGCCGCTGGCGGGTATCCGGAGCTATGCGTGCTCCATTATAACCCGTATCGTTCCCTCTTCCCCAAGCATGCGCCCAACTACTACGCCGCGATCACTGACGCCTACATCGTCTACCCCTGGGAGTTGCCACGCGGCCCGGAGATGGTCTCGGTGGTGGAGGCCGAGTAGGGCCGGGTGAACAATTGAAGGGGCCACGGCCAGAGCAGGCCGTTTGGCCGATCACGGGCAGCGTGGTATAATGCGGATCCCAATTTGGGAATGCTGAAGCCCTGCTTCGTGTTGGAGAAGGCATGGCGCGAGGTTCACGACGTTCGCGACGCTCCCGTTATAGCACGCCCTGGCTCGTCTTCAGCCTGCTGACCGTCGCAGCTTTGATCATCGGCCTGGTGGCGACGCTGACCCCCTCCACCGGCAATAGCCAGCCCCAGCCGGAGACGCCGCCCGTGTTGTCCAGCCCGATCCTGTCCACTGTGGCCCCCTCTCCGACGCTACCCCTGGCGAGCACGGCCACGCCAACGGCCACTCTGGCGCCGCCGGGCATCCCCTTACCTCCGACCCTGCCCAGCCCTTAGCGGGCAAAGCGCAAGATGATCACCAGGCCGACCAGCGCCACCAGGCCAAACTCGGCCAGGACGCGGCGGTCCAGGGCGCCGCGTCCGTGCTGCTGGGCGATGCCGGTCATGGCGTAGTAGATGAGGACGAGCAGCAGGCCGGCGAGCAGCGGCGTGGCCCGCCAGTAGTTGAGCGCCCACAGACACTCTCCCAGGGCCAGGCCAATCACACCCGCATAGATGAGCGCCTGCCTGAGCGGCTGGCCCATCCCCCACAGCAGCCGCAGCGCCAATAGCCCCGCCACCACGCTGGCTTCTGTGGCCGTCAAAAAGCTGCGGGCACGCGTGCTGTAGATCAGGGTGAAGCTGGCCAACGCCAACAGGAGGTTGAGCGCCGTCATCGCCAGGCCCAGCGCCCCCTGGCGCAGGGCGGGATCAACCGTCATATATTCGGCAGCCAGGACCAGGGCGGTCAGGATGGCGGTGATCCCCAGACCCAGCCACCAGGCTGTCCAGGGCTGAGTGCCCAGGGCGAGCTGGGCGCCCAGGAGCAGCACAGCCAGCGCCGGCTGGATCGCATGCACAAGCGAGCGCAGATCAAAACGCCTCCCATTGGTGAAACTGGGGTGGCTGCGGGCCAGGGATTCCATGCCGGTGGCGGCCAACGCGGTGATGAGCGCCAGCATCACTGTCGTTGTGGAGACCTGGATGCCCAGGGGGGAGCCGAGCACAGTGGTGTGGACGAAGCGATCGGGCAGGTCGATCAGGCGCATGAGGGCCAGGCCGAGGACAATGGTCCCGACCAGCACACTCATGCGGTCACGGTCGGGGAGCGGACCCAGGCGATTCACACCGGCATTGTACCGGCGGGCGCCGTCTTTGTCAACCGCCGCTGGTGACCAGCGGGCTATAGTCACGCTTCTCCCGACGTGCTATAATTCCTGCCCGGATGGGGATCGTTTTCGCGATCATCGGGTTAGCCGTCGGGGCGCTGGTGAACGGGCTGGCGGATCGGTTGCCCGCCTACGCCCGCGACCCTCTGCGCCGCCCGCGCCAGGACCGGGCGCACTGCGATCACTGCGGCCGGCCGCGCTGGCGATTGCCCTGGTTCCCTCTGGCCAGCTTCCTCTGGCAGGGGGGGCGCTGCCCCCAGTGCGGCGCGCCGCTGCCCCTGCGCGACGTGGTGGTACAACTCAGTATGGCGGTCATCTTCGCGGCCATTTGGGCGCGCTACGCGCCTGATCTGCCCCCGCTGCTCCTGGCCAGCGCCTACGCCGCGCTCTTCATGCTGATCGGCGTCATTGATTGGGAGCACCGGCTGATCCTGGATGTGGTGATCCTGCCCGCGATTGGGGCTGCCCTGCTCCTGGCCCTGCTTGCGCCGGAGTGGTTGAATGCGCTCTTCCCCCAGCTTGAGCAGGCCAGCCCCTTTAGCTGGCTGGTCGGCGGCGGGATCGGGCTGGCGTTTTTCTCCCTGGCCTGGCTGCTGGGGCAGCGGCTGTACGGCGCGGGCGCGCTGGGCCAGGGGGACATTAAACTGGCTACTTTTATTGGGTTGATCACCGGCTTCCCGCTGGTGATCGTAGCGCTGACCAGCGGCATCCTGATCGGCGGCGTGATCAGCCTGCTGCTCGTCCTGACGCGCCTCCGCTCACTGCGGAGCTTCATCCCCTATGGCCCGTTTCTGATCGTGGGGGCGGCGATTGCTCTGTGGAGCGGACCGGACATCCTGCGGTGGTGGCTGGGGCCACGTTAAGGCCTCCGCCCCGGTGATCCGCCTGGAAGGAGTGGACCATGAAGTTGCATTCCGAAGTGATCAGCGCACGGACGCGCTCCGCCTTTGACTTTGTGGATATTACGCCGGAAATAGAGGCAGCGGTGAAGCGCAGCGGGATCGCCCAGGGCTTTGTCCTGGTGCGCTCGCGGCACACGACGGCGGCCATCGCCTGCAACGAATCCGACGCCGACCTGCACCAGGATGCCCGCGAGATCCTGGAGCACCTCCTGCCGCGCAACCGGCGCTATCACCATGACTATGAGGGGATAGACAACGCCCGTGCCCACCTGGCGCAGATGTTGGGCTTCGGCCACGCCAGTTGGGCGCCTGTCCGCGATGGCCGGCTGGACCTGGGCACCTGGCAGCGCATGTATCTGGTGGAGTTGTATGAACCCAGGACGCGGCGGGTGGATTGCATGGTGGTGGGGGAGTAGGAGCACGGCAGACCGTGCCCCTGCTAAATCGCCCATGTAGGTTTCTTCAGTGTTGGTAAGAGTAGTGTTTGAGACGCCGGGCTTCACGGAGTTGGTTCAGGGGTTTTTTGCCATAGATGATTGACTTTCTCAAAATGCGGCTTATAATCAAAATATCACAAAGCAGTTCTTGCGGTTTAGGCGGATAGGCGCATAATTATAACACCGTTCTGACAACCGCAAGACATAAGTGGTTATGAGGCTGTTGTCCATCGAAGCAATGGTTAGCCAGCTTCTGTAGAGCCGCATCATGGGTAAACACCAGATTGCTTTCTGGATAGTTCCTCTGGTTGGTCATCAGTTTGACCTTGAGGATCTCCCACTTTGGTTCGCGGGACAGGATGTCCATGTGGTCAAATGCGATCACAGGTTTGTCCTCGTGATCCCGTCGGCAATCGTTGGCGATAATTATGAGCCGGTCCGCGCGTTTGCCGAAGACCAACTAGCGTTGATCAATGGCATTGGTCGCCTTCTAAGTTCAGCCTTTCGACCGCTTTCCCTCGCCGACCAACTCTTCGGCGTGGACGCATCGGGTACCGTTCTTCACACGGTTCGCGCTGTCCACCCTGCGGAGGAACGAGACAAGGCTGGCTCGGTGCGGGCAGTGGTCGGAGGTAAAGTGCAGCCTGACCCGCGGGAGGCTGCCGCTTCGCCACTCATACACGCCGCATCACTTTCTCAGCGAGCGCACGATGCTCTCATTATCGTTGGGCGGCCAACCCTGACTTGGTCCGAGCTTTATCTTCTTTTCGAGCTCGTGCAGGCTGATGTAGGTGGCCAGATGTTTGACCTTGGCTGGATCTCTCGCAGTGATGCCGATCTGTTCACTCACACTGCCAATAGCTATAGTACGCTCCGGAGCGGTGGTCGACATGGCAAGGACAGAGGTGCCCCTCCAGCTCACCCAATGCAACACGGCGTGGCGGTAACCCTCATCTGCGGCCTGGTTTTAGCCTGGCTTCGTCATGTGGGAGCATCCTATGAGCAGCACAAGGCTGGCTAACCCGCGCATGCACTGGACACGCTTCGCTCACCTTCGGCCTCGCTCGGTCGCAGCGGCTGAGCTTGGTGCTGTTGGGCGTACGCCCGTGACCAGTCCCGATGATATGATGATATTTTGCAGGAGGCGAAGCATGAGAACCTTTACAGCAGTCGTCGAAAAGTGTCCTGATACGGGTCTGTATGTCGGCTATGTGCCGGGCTTTCCAGGTGCTCACACGCAAGCAGAAACACTTGATGAATTGCAAAGAAGTCTGCGCGAAGTCATTGAAATGCTGCTTGAGGACGGGGAGCCATCACTTGAAGGTGAGTTTATCGGTACTCAAACGGTGGTGGTGACTTGACAATGGGTAAGTATCCCATTTTCAAGCCACAAGAAGAAGACTTGCTGAAGCATAGATGAACACCTGTCTACCCTGTGGGGAATGCGCCCAACCGTCGCGTTGAAGCCGACGCGCCTTCGGCTGCGCTCCGCAACGCGGCTGAACCGCGAGCCATTATGCAGCTTTCCACGCTGTGACTGCCCTTTTGCCTGGCGAAGGGTTAGAATTCGGCAAGCATAGTGGGGTGGTTGCTGGAGAACGCCGCCCCCTTACCCCAGCCGCCCGAACTGCCGCGCCAGTTGCGCCGTCGTCAGGTGGATCAGGGTGGGGCGACCGTGCGGGCAGGTGCGCGGCGCGGCACAGGCCTCCAGTTGCCGCACCATCTCCTGCATCTCCGCCTGCGACAGCACCTGCCCGGCCTTGACCGCCGCCGATTTGCACACGCGGGCGATGATCTGCGCCTCGCGTGTCCCAGAGAGCGGCGGCTCCCCCTGGTCTATCTCCATCACCGCGCTATAGAGCGCCTGGGCTGGGTCCAGCCGGGCGATGATCGCCGGCACGGCCCGCACCAGAAAGGTCGTCCTGCCGAACGGCTCCACCACAAAGCCCAACTCAGCCAGCCTATCCATATCCTCGGCCAGCGTCGCCGCCGCCTCCGGCGGCAGGTCCACCAGGACCGGCTCCAGCAGGTTCTGTGAGGCCACAGCATGACGGGCAGCTTCGGCCATGAAGCGCTCATACAAGATGCGCTCATGCGCGGCGTGCTGGTCAATCAGGTACATGCCATCCGGCCCTTCGGCGATGATATAAGTGGCGCCCACCTGTCCCAGAACGCGCAACAGGGGCAACTCGCCACCTGCCGTTCTCCCTTCCTGATCCTCGCGCTCCTCCGTTTCCTGGGGAAGGACAGGGGCATATTCCGCAGCCATGCCAGGCACAGGGTGGCTCAGGTCAAGCGGGATGGGGCTGGCCGCCGCCGGTGGCGGGGGCGGCTGGGCGGCCGGCAGGCGCGCTTCCGGCGCGGGCACGTGCGCCAGGAGAAGCTGGCGGATGGCTTTCTGGACGGCGCCGAAGACGGCATCGGGGCGGCGGAAGCGCACCTCGGTCTTGGCCGGATGGACGTTCACGTCCACCTCGTCCGGCGGCAGTGTGACGAAGACCACAGCGGCAGGATAGCGCCCGGTCATGAGCAGGCCGTGATAGGCTTCCACGATAGCGTAACTCAGGGCACTGTCCTGCACCCAGCGCCCGTTCACGAACAGGGTGATCTGGCTGCGATTGGCGCGGGAGAGCGTGGGCAGGCTGACGTAGCCCGACACCTGGATCACCCCGGCCCGTGTCGCCGGTAACTCCAGCATATGCCGGGCGGTATCCAGACCGAGGACGGCGGCCAGCGCGGCGTACCGGTCGCCATCGCCGCTGGATTGGAAGGCCAGCCGCCCATCGTGCGTCAGGCGGAAGCGCCGGTCGGGGTAGGCCAGGGCGTAGCGCGTGACCAGGGCCTCAATGCGGGCACGCTCGGCGGCCTCGCTCTTGAGGAACTTGAGCCGGGCCGGGACGTTAAAAAACAGGTTTTCCACTGTGATCACTGTGCCCTGGGGGGCGCCGACCGGCTCGTGCGCCAGGATGGCCCCGCCCTCCAACCGGATACGGCTGCCCAGGGGTTCACCGGCGGCCCGCGTCACCATCTGCACCTGGCTGACGGCGGCGATGCTGGCCAGCGCCTCGCCGCGAAAGCCCAACGTGGTGATGCGCTCCAGGTCGGCGGCGGTGGTGAGCTTGCTGGTGGCGTGGCGGGCGAAAGCCAGGGCCACTTCGGCGGCGGGGATGCCCGCGCCGTCGTCGGCGACGCGAATACGGCGACGGCCACCGCCCTCAATGTCCACCGTGATGGTGCGTGCCCCCGCGTCTAGCGCGTTCTCCACCAGTTCTTTGACGACCGAGGCGGGCCGCTCCACCACCTCGCCAGCGGCGATTTGGGCGGCGATGTCCGGCGGCAGGATGCGGATCGGCATAAGCCGATTTTAGCATGAAGGCGGGGCGCGGCACAACTGCACGCTAAATGGGGGGAACTATTATCCTATTGCGCGACCAGGCACAAAACGGCTACGCTTGTGGTCAGGTTTGGGTAAGATTGGGTAAGTCTCAGGTTATCTGTCTCTGGAGCACAGGCATGAAGCTGGAGCGCACCATGTTGACCCTGGCCGAAGCGGCCACCTTCCTGGGGGTCAGCCCAAACACGCTCGCCGCATAGAGGCGCGTGGCGTGCTGATGTTTTACCGCAGAGCACGCAGAGAGCGCAGAGAATATAAATAAAAATTTCTGCATCCTGCGTCCTCTGCGCTCTCTGCGGTGAAAATAGAGGTGCGAGGTTCCACAGGTGATGCCGGATGACCGCTGAGAACGATACGCTTATCCCGCTGCTCACTTTCCACTGGGGAGAGGAGGTCTATGCCGTGCCGCTGGCGGCGGTGCACGAGGTGGCCCGGCCCAGTCGCATGACACCCGTCCCAGGCAACTCGCGGACGGTGATCGGGGCGATTGTGTTGCACGGCGAGGTCTTACCGGTGGCTGATGTGCGTGGCGTGCTGGGCCTGGCAGTGCCCCCCGAACGCACGAGCACGGGCCATGTCATCGTCGTCAGAGATCGGGGCAACCCGGCTGACCTTATCGGCCTGCACGTGGATGCGATTGGGGAGGTGCTGCATGTCCATGAGGCCGAGATCAGGGCGCAGGAGGACGGCTCTCAGTCGCCCTCATCCGGGTTCTTCTCCGGGTATGTCCAGTCTCAGGATGGGGATGTCATCCGTGTGCTGCACCTGCCCCAGGTATTGAGCGCCTTATAGGAGGGCCAGGGGGAACGCCTAAGCGGGGGCGTGCTACAGGACTCTATGGTACTCAACGGATTATCTACAGGAATCAAGGAAATTGGTACTCAACGGATTATCTAACAACGTCGCCTTTGGCGACAGGGATCAAGGAGATTATGGTGCTCAACGGATTATCTAACAATGTCGCCTTCGGCGACAGGGATCAAGGAAATTGAGGTATGAATGTATGAACGCTGAACATTACGAGACCAGGCCGGGCCTGGTTCTGCGCCTGTTTCGTCCCGAATGGCCGATCCGGCGCAGGATCATGGTCGGTTTTGCGCTGACGGCCATCATCCCTTCGCTGGCCATCGGCACGATCAGCATCTACGCGCTTCATCGGGTGAACAGCGCGATTGAGGCGATCACCACTACCAGCCTGCCAATGGTCAGGGAATTGACCCAGGTTGACCTGGTTGTGGCTGTGCTTTCCTTTATCGCCGCGCTGCTCCTGGGGTGGCTGATCGCCGGCTCCATCATTGGGCCGCTGCAGTCGGCGGTTCAGGTGATGACAGTGGCCTCGGAGGAGATGTCGGCGCAGGCCCGGAACCAGGCGACAGAGGTGGTGGATCAGGCCCGAACCATGACGCACATCGCCACAACGATGGAGGAGTTGAGCCAGATGGCTGGCATGATCGCCGAATCCGCCGATCATGTCGCCCGCGCTGTGGAGAGCAACCGTGCGGTGGTGGAAACCGCGCGCAAGACAGTTGAGGAGACGGTCGCCGGGATTGAAGGCGTCCGGGATAAGGTGCAGGCGCTGGCGCAACGCATCCTGGCGCTGGGCGAGAAAGCCCAGCAGATCGGCGCCATCATTGACCTGATTAACGACATTGCGGATGAGACCCATTTGCTGGCGCTCAACGCGGCGATTGAGGCGGCGGGCGCCGGCGAACATGGGCGACGCTTCGCCATCGTCGCTACCGAGGTCAAGCGCCTAGCTGATCGGGCCTTGCGCTCCACCGAGGAGGTGCGCGCGCTGGTAAGTGAGGTGCAGACGGCCACGAATGCGGCGGTGATGGCGGCGGAGGACGGGGTGCGCGAGGCCGAGCGTGGCATGGCCCTGGTCTATCGTTCAGGCGAGTCCATGACCGGCATTGTGGAGGGGGTGGAGCAGGCCCTGCACGCAGCCCGGAACATCTCGCAGGCCACCCAGCAACAACAGGCCGCCAGTGCCCAGGTCGTCGTCCGCGTGCGCCAGATGTCGCAGGCTTCGGAGCAGTCGGTCGCCGTCAGCCAGCACTGGGCCACCGTCGCCAGCCAACTGGCGGAGACCGTGCACGCCCTGACCGCGTTGATCGGCAGCAACGCAGCCGACGGGAGACAGAGGACGGAGGACGGAGGTTTACCTGCTGTCCGTCCTCCGTCCCCCGTCCTCCGTCCGATGGGGGACGATGGACACAGCCGTTGATCTCAGCGCCTTCCTGCCGGACTTTCTGGCCGAGGTCCAGGAGCACCTGGAGGCCCTTACACAGGGGCTGCTGGACCTGGAGGGTCGGCCAGACGACGGCCAGCTTGTGAAGGACCTGTTTCGCTCGGCCCATACCATCAAGGGCACGGCGCGGATGATCGGCTACACCGCCGTCGCCCAGGTGGCCCACGCCGCCGAGAATGTGCTGGACGGTCTGCGCGAACATCGCCTGGCGGTCAACGCCGAGGTGGTGGATGCGCTCTTGGGAGCGGTGGATGCCATGAAGCAGTTGCTAGCCCGCGAGGGCGCACAGCCAGAAGCGGCACCTGCAGAGGTCCTCCGCCGATTGGAGAACGTTATGGGCGCTTCGCGCCTGACGGAGGAACCTCTCCCCTCGCTCTCCTCAATTTCCTTGATTCGTTTAAATAATCCGTTGAGTACCGCCCCTGATCAGGGAGGAGAAGGGGGAGGGGACGTCCTCCGTCCTCCGTCGGGACCGGGGGAGGCGATCAGCGCACCTGCGCCCGCAGAGACAAAGGTACCCAACAGATTATTTCCCAACGTCACCTTCGGTGATAAAGATAAGGAAACTGACGAAACCATTCGGGTGAGCGTCGCCCGGCTGGATACCCTCCTGAAACAGATCGGCGACCTGACCGCGCTGAAGACGGGATGGGAGAGCGACTTGTTGGAGTTGCGCGCATTGGCGCAGATGGCAGAGGAGCAACGTCGGCTCACCGAGAGCGTATTGAAGATCGTGGAGTCGCTTCCGGCTTCTGCGGCGAGTACCCGGCTTAAAGCGCAGGTGCAGGGCCTGCGCGACCATCAGAGCCGGTTGATCACCCGCCTGTACACGGCTGCCCTGAAGACAACTGACCGCCTGGAGGTGCTCTCTACCATCGCCGACCGGCTGTATGATGATGTGATGGAGTTGCGCCTGCTGCCCCTGGCGACCATTCTCGGCCCGCTCTCGCGCACCATCCGCGACCTGGCTCGCGAGGAGGGCAAACAGGTGGCGGTCAGTGTCACCGGCGGCGAGGTGGAGTTGGACCGGCATATCCTGCAGGAGATCAGCGAGCCTCTGCTGCACCTGGTGCGCAACGCCGTCAGTCACGGGATAGAGCTGCCTCAGAACCGCCTGGCGCAAGGGAAGTCCCCCCTGGGCCAGATCAGCCTGCGTTCGGCCCGCCAGGGCGACCGGGTGATCATTGAGATCGCCGATGATGGGCGGGGGATTGATCCCGACCTGGTGCGCCAGGTGGCCGTTGGGCGGGGGCTGATCAGCGCGGAGCAGGCTGCCCGGCTGGATGATCAGGCCGCGCTGGAGTTGATTTACACCCCCGGCTTCAGCACTAGCCCTTTCATCACCGAAGCCTCAGGCCGAGGGGTGGGCATGAGCGCGGTAAAGGCGGCGGTGCGCAGGCTGGGCGGAACCATCCATATCGCCAGCCGCGTGGGGGCAGGCACGACCTTCACCCTGTCCCTGCCGCTGACCTTGAGCCTGAGCCATGTCTTGCTGGTCAGCGTAAGCGGCCAGATTGTGGCGCTGCCAGCAGCGGATGTGCGCGCCATTCGCCTGCCCCCCTGGGCAACGGACGGCGGACGACAGACGACAGACGATGGTCAGGTGGTGGAGGTTGTTCCGATGGCGCAGGTATTGGCCCTGCCCCCCTCTGACTCCCCCCACATGCGGAGGGAGAGGGGGCTGGAGAGAAGAGGGTACCCAACAGATTATTTCCCAACGTCACCTTCGGTGACAAAGATAAGGAAACTGCGGGCGAGTGGGGGGCGCAGCGCGGTGCGGGTGCGCAATGGTCAGAGCCAGGTTATCTTCACGGTAGATGCGCTGCTGGATGAGCGCCGGGTGGCGATCAAGCCGGTGGGGCGGGTGTTGCGGGGGGCCTGCGAGTTCATCTCAGGGGCAACAGTGTTGGCCGACGGCGCAATTGCCTTTTTGCTGGATACGGCGGCGTTGGTGAGCGCCGTGAAGCAACAGGCCTGGGCAGCCCCACGCAACCAGGGCCAGTTCGGGATGGAGGACACGGGCCGCCGGGCGCGCATCCTGGTCGTGGATGATATGGTCACGACGCGCGAGTTGGAGCGCAGTATCCTGACGGCGGCCGGCTATCAGGTGGAGGTGGCCGGGAATGGCGCCCAGGCGCTGGCGCTGCTGCGCGGCGGGGCATTTGACCTGGTGGTCACGGACATTGAGATGCCGGTCATGGATGGGTTGGCGCTGGTGGCGACCCTCCGGGAGCACCCACAGTGGGCCACCCTGCCGGTCGTGCTGGTGACCTCGTTGAATCAACAGGCAGCCGAGCAACGCGCACGCGAGGTGGGCGCTCAGGCAGCGCTTGAGAAGAGCACGTTCACCCAGGATATTCTGTTAGACACGGTTGCGAGATTGATCCATGATAGAGGACAAGGCCACCCTTGAGGACAAGGCGGTGCTGATCGTGGACGATAGCCGCCCCACACGGCGCTTCCTGGAGGCGCTGGTGCGGGGCTTCGGGATGCGGCCCACGACGGCGGAGGACGCGGCCGGTGCGCTGGCGGCCTGGCAGCCAGGCCGCTTTGACCTGATCCTGCTGGACCTGGTCCTGCCGGATGGCGATGGCTTGCAGGTGTTGCGCACCATCCGCGAGACGGACCAGGCGGTGTGCATCGTGCTGGTGACGGGTCAGGGGGATGTGCAAACGGCGATTGAGGCCGTGCGCGAGGGGGCGGATGGCTACATTGATAAGGATGAACTGATGAGGCAGGCCCAGCAGGCCACCTTCCGCCATCACCTGGAGCGTAGCCTGAGCCTGCGCGAGGGCATCCGGGCGCGCCGCGAACTGGAGTTGATGCGGGCGGACCTGTATGCGATGGTGACGCATGATCTGCGCCACCCGCTGCATATTATCCAGACAGCCACGCAGGCCCTGCTCAACCCCAAGCTGCCGCTGACCGAGGAGAGCAGGCGCGACCTGATCCAGATGATCGCGGAGAGCGTCGGCTCGCTGATCAAGCAACTGGATGATTTTCTGGAGTACACCAAGATAGACGCGGGCTTCCTGAAGCTTCAGCCGGCGGAAATGGACCTGGCGACGGTGTGCCGGAACGCGGTTAGTCGCGCCGAGGTCCTGGCTCAAAACAAGAAGCAGACGATTGAGTTGAACCTGCCCGCTGACCTGCCGCCGGTGTACGCCGACGCCAGGCGGGTGGAGCAGGTGCTGGCCAATCTGCTCTCCAACGCCATCAAGTATACGCCGGAGGGCGGGCGCATCACTGTGGCGGCGATGGCCGACGGCAGCCACGCCAGGGTCACGGTGACCGACACGGGCATGGGCATCGCCGCCGAGGACCTGCCCCTGCTTTTCCAGCGCTACCGGCGCGGCAGCGGAGAAAAAATCGCCCGGATCAAAGGCACGGGCCTGGGCCTGCTGATCGTCAAGCAGATTGTGGAGGCCCACGGCGGCAAGGTGTGGGCCGAAAGCCAGGAGGGGCAGGGGAGCACGTTTGGCTTCACCCTGCCGCTGTATAGGCACAGCGCCGCCGTGCCCGTACCACACCCCAGTCCTTCCCCACCCAGTACCGGGGATTCCCTCCCCCTTGATGGGGGAGGGGGTGACATTTCTCTCCCCACCCCAGCCCTCCCCCACAAGGGGGGAGGGAGAGCGATACACCCTATGTTGAGGGATAACAGTTCTGTGGGCGGCTGAGAACCGTTATTGGCTGGCGTGCGCGATCATCACGTGCTTGGTGACCTGGTAATCCTGCATGGCCTCAATAGACAGGTCTTTGCCGAAGCCGGATTGCTTGAAGCCGCCGTGCGGCGTCTCTGAGGCCAGGGGGATGTGGTCATTGATCCACACCGTGCCGAATTCAAGTTGGGCCGCGATGCGCATAGCCCGCCCGATGTCTTTGGTGAACAGGGAGGCGGCCAGTCCATAGACCACATCGTTCCCCAGCCGGATGGCCTCGTCGTCGTCGCGGAAGGTCTGGATGGTCAGCACCGGCCCGAAGACCTCGCTCTGCACGATCTCGGAGCGCTGGTCCACGTCCGTGATCACGGTGGGGGCATAGTAATAGCCGCTGGCGAAGCCTGCGGGCACGCCGCCCCCGGTGAGGATGCGGGCGCCCCTGGCCCGTGCCCGTTCCACAAAGCCGTGCACGCGCTCGCGCTGCTCCTGCGAGATCAGCGGCCCCATTTGGGTGTCGTCAGCAAAGGGTGAGCCTATTTTCACCTGGCGCATGGCCTCCACCAGAGCCTCTTTGACAGTCTCCGCCCGGCGTTCGGCCACATACACCCGCGTCGCTGCCGTGCAGTCCTGGCCAGTGTTGAAGGTGGCTGCCAGCGTGGCTTTCGCCGCCACCAGGGCCACATCGGCATCGTCAAAGACGATCACCGGGGCCTTGCCGCCCAACTCCAGGTGAACGCGCTTGAGGGTCTTCGCCGCCGTCTCCATCACGCTCTTCCCTGCCTCGGTGGAGCCGGTGAGGCTGATCATGCGGATGTCGGGATGCTCCACCAGGGCACGCCCCACATCATCGCCGCCGGTGATGATGTTGACCACGCCGGGGGGAATGCCTGCTTCGGCGGTGAGTTCGGCCAGCATCAGCGCGGTGAGCGGAGTCAGCGGGCTGGGCTTATACACGACGGTGCAGCCGGCGGCCAGCGCCGGCCCCAGCTTCCACACCGCCATCATCAGCGGATAGTTCCAGGGGGCGATCTGCCCGACCACGCCCACCGGTTCGCGCCGGTAGATGGAGGTATAGCCCGCCATATATTCCCCCGCATGGGAGCCGTGCGTATCGCGGGCGGCAGCAGCGAAGAAGCGCAGGTTATCTATCGTGAAGGGCAGGTCCGCGCCCAGGCTGACCGCCTGGTAGGGCTTACCGGTGTTCTCCGACTCCACGCGGGCAAATTCCTCCGCGTGGGCCTCAATCAGGTCGGCCAGCTTCCATAGCGCCCTGGAGCGCTCGCCCGGCGTCTTGCGCGACCAGCGGCCATCGTAGAAGGCGGCTTTGGCGGCCTGAACAGCGCGGTCTACGTCCTCCCGGCTGGACTCTACCACCTCGGCGATGGTTTCGCCGGTGGCCGGGTTCTCAATCGCTCTGCGCCCGCCCCCCTGACTGTCTGTCCATTCCCCATTGATCCAGAGTTTATAATCCATTGTCCCTCCTTTGAGGATGGGCGATGGACGATGGAACCGGGCTAAAGCCCGGTGCTGGGTTGTCCCCCATCCTCCGTCGTCTGTTACATAAGGTACTAACGGATTAGCCTTGTGGTTAAGGTACTCAACGGATTACCTAACAACGTCGCCAGTTTCCTTGATTCTTTTAGATAATCCGTTGAGTACCACTTCGGCGACAGGAATCAAGGAAATTGGTACTAACGGATTAGCCTTGTGGTTAAAGTTTAGCTCGCCAGCCGGATGGCCACCATCTGGATATTGGTCATCTCCTCAATGGCGTATCTCACCCCCTCGCGGCCCAGCCCGCTCTGGCGGTTGCCACCGTAGGGCATGTGGTCGGCGCG
>DAOUBF010000020.1:0-62704 GCA_034432795.1 Anaerolineae bacterium | reverse complement strand
TTGGTGATGGCTGCCGTCAGGGTGGTCTTGCCATGGTCAATGTGTCCGATTGTGCCCACATTCACGTGGGGCTTCGTGCGTACAAATCGCTCCTTCGCCATAGCTCCCCTCTTCGTTTCCTCGGTTTCTGTCGCCGCAGGCGACGTTAGTTTCCTTGATTCCTGTAGATAATCCGTTGAGTACCTTAGATAATCTGTTGAGCACCTCTGAGATGATGGACGCCAGACGCGCGTCTGTCGTCTATCGTCTCACCCCTCGGATGACTGCTTCTGCCTCCGCCTCGCTCACGCGGGCGTAATGGCTGAATTCCATCGTAAACGTCCCCCGACCCTGGGTCATGGAACGCAGGTCGGTGGCATATCCGAACATCTCGGCCAGCGGGACGATGGCGCGGATGGCCTGGGCATTGCCGCGCGGTTCAACGCTCTGGATCTCGGCCCGGCGGGCATTCAGGTTCCCCAGCACATCGCCGAGGAACTCCTCCGGCACCACAACCTCCACCTTCATGATCGGCTCCAACAGCACCGGCCCGGCGCGCAATGCGCCCTCACGCAAGGCCATAGAGGCCGCCACCTTAAAGGCCATCTCGGAGGAGTCCACCTCGTGATACGACCCATCCACCACAGCGACGCCAATATCCACCAGCGGATACCCCGCCAGCACGCCGCTCTCCATAGCCTCGCGCACGCCGCGCTCCACCGCCGGGATAAACTCCTTAGGGATCACCCCGCCCACCGTGCGGTCCTCAAACACGAAGCCCTCACCTGGGGAGAGCGGCTCAATCTCCAGCGTCACGTCACCGTACTGGCCATGGCCGCCCGTCTGGCGCACAAAGCGCCCTTGCTGGCGCACCTTGCGCGTGATCGTCTCGCGGTAGGCCACGCGAGGTCGGCCCACATTCGCAGCCACGCGGAACTCGCGCATCATCCGGTCCACCAGGACCTCCAGGTGCAGTTCCCCCATGCCGGAGATCAGCGTCTGGCCGGTGTTCTCATCCACCCGCACCCGGAAGGTAGGGTCTTCCTCGGCCAGCCGCCGCAGCGCATCCGCCAGCTTGTCCTGGTCTGCTGCCGTCTTCGGCTCAATCGCCACCGAGATCACCGGCTCCGGGAAGGTGATACTCTCCAGGACAATCGGATAGGCCGGGTCGGCCAGCGTATCGCCGGTAAAGGAGTCCTTCAGGCCCAACGTGGCAGCAATATCGCCCGCGTAGACCTCGTTGATCTCCTCGCGCCGGTCGGCGTGCATGCGCAGCACGCGCCCGATGCGTTCGCGCTTGCCCTTGGTCGCATTCAGCACGCCCTGGCCGGCCTCAATCTTGCCCGAATACACACGGAAGTAGGCCAGGCGCCCGACATAAGGGTCGGAGACGATTTTAAAGACCAGCGCGGCCAGCGGCGCGTTTTCATCCGCAGGGCGCGTCTCCTCCTCACCGGTGAGCGGATTCGTCCCCCGAATGGGGGGGATGTCCACCGGCGAAGGCAAATAGTCCACGATGGCATCCAGCAGCGGCTGCACGCCCTTATTGCGCAGGGCCGAGCCGCACAGCACCGGCGTGATCCGCCCGGCGATGGTCGCCCGGCGCAGCGCCGCCCGCAGTTCATCCGCGCTGATCTCCTCCCCCTCCAGATACTTATGCAGGAGGGCATCGTCGGTCTCCACGATTTGCTCAATCATGGCCTCGCGGGCCGTCTGCGCCGCCTCCACCAATTCATCGGGGATCGGCCCATACTGGCGATGCGCGCCGAGTTCATCTGTATAAGTGACCGCCTGCATCGTCAGCAGGTCCACCGCGCCCCGGAAACTGCCCTCCACACCGATGGGCAACTGGATGGGCACAGGCGTTGCCCCCAACCGCTCGCGGATCATCTCCACCGTGCGGTTGAAGTCCGCGCCGGTGCGGTCCATCTTGTTCACAAAGCACACGCGCGGCACCCGGTAGCGATCGGCCTGGCGCCAGACCGTCTCCGATTGCGGCTCCACGCCGGCGACGGCATCAAACACGACCACGCCCCCATCCAGGACGCGCAGGCTACGCTGGACCTCGGCAGTGAAGTCAATATGACCAGGCGTATCAATGATGTTAATCTGGTGATCCCGCCAGTACGCAGTGATCGCGGCTGCCGTGATAGTAATGCCACGCTCGCGTTCCTGCGGCATCCAGTCGGTGGTCGCCGTCCCCTCATCTACGCTGCCCAGACGATGCGTCCGACCGGTGTAAAACAAAATCCGCTCGGTCGTGGTCGTCTTGCCAGCGTCAATGTGGGCGATGATGCCGATATTCCGTATCTTTTCAAGAGCAAACTGCCTAGCCATCTCTACACATCGCGTATCACGTATCACGCATCAGCGCTCAAATGATGCGTGATGCGTGATACGTACCCCACTACCAGCGATAATGCGCAAAGGCGCGGTTCGCCTCCGCCATGCGATGGGTCTCATCGCGGCGTTTCACCGCCGCGCCCGTGTTATTCGCCGCATCTATCAACTCCGCCGCCAGCTTCTCTATCATAGACTTGCCGGGGCGAGCCTTCGCTGCCGTATGAATCCAGCGCAGCGCCAGCGACAGGCGGCGCTCCGGGCCGACCTCCACCGGCACCTGATAGGTCGCACCACCCACACGGCGCGGCTTCACCTCCAATACCGGCATGACGTTCTTGAGCGCCTCTTCAAAGACCTCCACCGGATCGCGCTTAGTGCGTTCCGCGACCAGATCAAATGCACCGTAGACAATGCGCGCCGCCAGGCTCTTCTTGCCATTGCGCATAATCCGGTTAATGAGCTTCTGCACCGTGACGTTGCCATAACGGACGTCCGGTGGAATCTCGCGCCTCACCACTGTACCACGCCTGGGCATCGTTGACTCCTACTTCTTCTTCGCGGGGGCCTTCGCCGCTGCCGGCGCCTTCCCAGCTTTAGGCCGCTTCGTCCCATACTTAGAACGGCCCTGCTGGCGCCCTTCCACACCGGCGGCATCCAGCGCCCCACGCACAATGTGGTAGCGCACGCCAGGCAAGTCCTTCACGCGGCCACCACGCACCAACACAATAGAGTGCTCCTGGAGGTTGTGCCCCTCGCCGGGGATGTAAGCCGTCACCTCAATCCCATTGGTCAGACGCACACGCGCGATCTTACGGAGCGCCGAGTTCGGCTTCTTAGGCGTCATCGTGCGCACCTGGGTGCACACCCCGCGCTTCTGGGGCGCGCCCTTCGGCTGGCGTTGACGTCGCTGCCGGAACGAGTTGAGCGTGAATTGCAACGCCGGGGCCTTGGACTTCTTCCGCTGGGCTTTGCGCCCCTTCCGAATCAATTGATTGACTGTTGGCACAATCCCTCTCCTGAAATAATAAAAACAACACCCCTTGGGTCACACACAACGGGCTGACCCACACCCGTCATTCATTTTCAATTCATTGAACGAGGCCACCGTAGGACCTGCGCGATGGCCTCGCTCCCAACATCCTTCGGTATTCAGTTGGCGGCATCAGAGCCGCCAGTCAGAATGCGCAACGACCGAACATTCTACCATATCTGCTCTTTCTTGTCAAACAATATAGGCTCCGCGGAAAGCGACTCGGGTAGTAGGGCGGCTTTCCATAGCCGCCGCAGAGCGGCAGGTATAGACACCCGCCGGCTTTCACCCTTCAGGCGCGACCTCGGTCGCAGAGTTGCTGAAACAGCCTTGTGGGACCTCTGCACCCCCTTGACAAAAGCCAAATTTCCCCTTATAATATTTAGTACTACTAAATATTAAACCAGGATGCGCCTATGTCCAGCTTCAACCCACGCGCCCGGTCCGAATCGCCCGCCGGCATGGCCACCATCGCCCTGTACCGCATTAGTCAGGCCATCGGCCATCTGTTCCGCGTCCGAGGCGAGGCGACCCAACTCTCCCCAGCGCAAATCCATGCGCTCCTGTTCCTCAAATTCGCCCGCCCCGGCGTCCGCACCATCGGCGGGCTGGCCGCGCGGCTGGCCGCCTCCTATGCCACCGCCAGCGGCGTCGCCGACGCCCTGGAGCGCAAACAACTTGTCCAGCGCCAGCCCGATCCCCACGACGCCCGTACCGTCCGGCTGGCCCTCACCCCCCAGGGCGAATCCCAGGCCCAGGCGCTGGAAGACATCCTGGACAATATTGAAGCCGCCATTGCCGGGCTACCGCAGGCCGACCAGCAGGCCCTGGTGCGGGCCACCCAGGCCATTGTGCGCTCGCTCCAGGCCGCCGGCCACGTCCAGGTGTATGAAATGTGCTGGGGCTGCCAGTTCTTCCGCTACCAGGCGCATCCGGACGATCCACGCGGGCCGCATCACTGCGCCTTCGTGGACGCCCCGCTTGCAGAGCCAAATACCTACTTTGAATGCCCGGACTTTGTCCCGACCCAAGGCTGAAAGGGAGGTGAGAGCATGTCTCTGCCGATCACAATGTATGGCTCTACGGATTGCGAGGACACCGCTCACGTCTTCGCACGGCTGACCGCGCTGGGCATCCCCTTCCGTTACGTCAACATTGACCACGATCCGGAGGCCGAGCGCTTCGTCATTTTCATCAACGGCGGCTTCCGTAGCACGCCTACCCTGGTGATCGGCGAGGGCAAATGGAAGACCGTTGTGACCGAACCGACGGACGCTCAAATTGACGCGCTAGCCCATCAGGTGCTGGCCCATTTCCAAACGATGACAGACGCTAAAGGAGGTTAAACCATGCGCGAGATACCCGGATACACCTATGGCACAGCGGCTGTGGCCCAATCGCCGCTCACTACGCACGACCTTGACCTGCTCAAGCAGGCCGTCCTGTTCGGCCCGGAGGACGAGAAATACCTGCGCATGGCAGGCGAGGTGCTCGCCGACCAGGTGGAGGATGTGCTGGACGTGTGGTACGGCTTCGTCGGCTCACACCCCCATCTGGTCTATTACTTCACCGATGGCCAGGGCAACGCTAACAGCGATTATCTGGCGCGGGTGCGGGCGCGCTTCGGGCAATGGATTCTAGATACCTGCAACCGCCCCTACGATCAGGACTGGCTCAATTATCAGTATGAGATCGGCCTGCGCCACCATCGCACCAAGAAGAACCAGACGGACAGGGTGGATTCCGTGCCCAATATCGCCCACCGCTATCTCACCGCGTTTATCTACCCTATCACGGCGACAATCAAGCCCTTCCTGGCCAAGAAAGGCCACAGCGCTGAGGAGGTTGAAAAGATGCACCAGGCCTGGTTCAAAGCTGTAGTGCTCTCGGTCGCGCTGTGGAGTTTGCCTTACGTGAAAGAGGGAGATTATTGACGCAGGACGCGCTCCAGGAACTCTGGGAACTCCAAGAGGCCCTACGAGTTCCCAGAGTTCCTAAGAGTTCCTATTGGCCATCCGTCCAATTCGGCTCGGTCCGCACCACAAATGTGGACACCGGGCATTGGCGCACCAGGTGGTCAGCGATGTCATCCAGGAGCAGGCCGGCCATGCCTTCGCCGACGTGCGCGCCGACGACAAGCAGGTCGTGCCTGCCCTCCACCACTTCATCTACGATCTCATCGCGCACCAGGCCCTCGCGCAACTCAATACGGTTGGGGATGCCGTAGGCGTCCAGGACCTCGCGAGCGCGCTTGAGCTGCTGCGCCACCGGCGCATCCATCTCCAGGAAGCGTTCCAGGTCGTGGCGCATCTCTGCCAGGCCGGTGAAGATAAGCGGCACCTGGGAGACCACATGCAGGACGGTGACCTCCGCACCGAAGGCCTGCGCCAGCCGCGCAGCCACACGCACATCCACCGCGCTGTGCTCCGAGCCGGTCACCCCCACCAGGATGCGGCGCAGCACCGCCGGCGTTTGGCGGGCGATCAGCACCGAGGTCGCCACCGCCCGGACGACATTCGCCACCCGCGAGCCATACAGCAGGCGGGCCAGGCCACGCCGACCCGCCGGGGCGACGATGATCAGATCGTACTTCCCCTCCCAGCTCTCGGCGGTGATGACCTCCTCTGAGCTACCGCGACGGACGAGGCGGCGCGCTGTTGGGAACGTCGCACCATCAGCGTAAAGCTGGCTGCTGGCCTGCTCCAGCAAGGCCATCCCCCCGGCTTCCTCAGTGGTCAGCAACGTCGGCTCAACCGGGAAACGCTGTGCCAGCAAGCGAGCCAGCCCCAACGCCTGCCCTGCCGTCGGTAATTCATCTACAAACACCAACACACGCATGGTCTTCCCCTAACTCTTCCCCTCATAGTGTAATATATCACAACCTGACCAACAATAGGACAAGGGGAATAAGCAACAACGCCCCCAGGAAGACCGCCAGGGTACGGTTGTTGCGCAAAATCAACTCCAGCGCATCCTCCATACGTCGTTGATAGCCCGCATAAAACAGCAGCACGATCACCAACGAAATCACGCCCACGCTGAGCATCTCCACCAGGACAATGGTAAAGGCACGCGGATGGTTGACCAGGAGCGAGGCAAACAGCGTGTCCACAAACGTGGAAATATTCGCCCCCATAATATAGGGGATCAGGTTCTCGCGGCGCACATAACCCTTGGTGGAGAGCGGCACGAGCATGGTGAGCGAGACCGACACAGAGAGCGTCAGCGTGGTGACGGCCAACCCCAGGATGAACATGACCAGCGGGCGATAGACCATATCGGCAATACGCTCAAAGCCCGTGCGTTCCGGGTCAATCTCCGGCAGCGCCCGGTCAAAGATGTTAAAGGCGAGCAGCAGGATGCCCAGCCCGGCCAGGAATACCGCCCAGCGCGGCAGGAGCGCCACCGCCCAATTCACAATCGGATCATAGACGATCTCCAGGACCGAGTTGATCGCGCCAGGCGAACTGAAATGTAGCGCATCCAGCGTTCCCTGCATGAGCACCCCATAGCCCAACGCCATCGCCGGCAGGTAGATCGTCGCCGTGACCAACAGCGCCAGCACGCCGATGGACACACTGGCGATGCGCGGCTGGCCGCGCAAATGATAGATAAAGCCGACAAACAGAACAATGAAGGAGGCCCCCAGGCGCGAACCGGTGATCATGGCGAAAGTCTGCACATCGCTGAGCACGCCGCCGCTTAACAGCGTCAACGCAACGGCAGCCACAGGCGAGCCACTGAGCACCAGGTAAGCCATCAGCCAGCCAAATCCCAGCGCATGGGCCATATCTATGAGCCGGTCGCCGCTCTCAATGGATAGCGTCCGCATCACCGGCACCAGCCCTCTGGCCCCCTCCTTGAGCAATTGCAGCGCCAGAATGAAGACGGCGATGCCCAAGACCGCCATCGCCAGCTTGATCAGCCGTGCACGGCTCATCCCTCAGGCATCACCTCGCGCTTCGGCGGCCAGGCGTTCAAAGAACGCCTCCATGAAGGCGTGGCGCTCCTGGGCCAGGGCCTGCCCTGTCGCGGTGGTCATCCGCCCGCGCAGGAGCGCCAGCTTCTGGTGGAATTCGTCAATGGGGCCATGCCGCGCCTCATCCGGCTGGCTGATCAGGGGCTGGCCATGCTGGCCTGCGTAGGCGAAGGCGCGGGCGATGCCGATGGCGCCCATCGCGTCCAGCTTATCGGCATCAAATACGACCCGCGCTTCCAGCATCTCCGGCGGCGGGCCGCTGCGAAAGCGATGGCTGCGGATCGCCTGGCACACCGCCTCCACGCGCTCCGGCGGGTGGCCCTGGAGGATCACGCGGGCGCGTTCGGCGGCCAGCGCAGCGTGGTCCCGCTGGCCCGCCTCCTCGTCCTCCACCGACCGGGCGATGTCGTGCAGGAGCACAGCCGCCCGGACGATCTCCAGATCGGCGCCCTCAGCGCGGGCGATGCGCTCGGCCAGCGCCAGGACACGCAGGACATGATCAAAGCCATGCACGGGGTCATCGCTATAATACATGCGGGCGTCTTCAATGCGGATCATTGGGCCTCAGACACCCGCATTATAGCGATGAAACCGGCAAACGTGAAATGTGGCGCCTGATGTGTGACTGGTCGCACACTCGCCTCAGGCTAATGCGAGTGTGTCATCCTATAGAGGTGCTGCGAGACCAGCCAGGCACTGGTCTCAAAGAAGCCGTAAGTGCGGCGCAGGGGATCAGGCTCAACAGCCCCCACCGGTCGCTCCGCCGCCTCCCAGACGACCTGCTCCAGTTCCTCAATGCGGGCCAGAACCTCGCCCGGCGTGCGCGGCACCGGAATGTCAGCGTAGGAGCGCTTCGCCTTTGGATAGGTGATGAGTTCAGGCGGAAGATGCGGGAGGATGCCCAGGGCGACTGTGGCGTGGGCAAAGGCCAGGACCTGGCTGACGGGTAGCTCAATCTGGCCTCCCTGCCAGGACAGGCCCAACTCCGCCAGCCAACTCCAATCTATCAGGATGCGACGCACCAGGTCGCGCAGTTCAGACGGGCTGCGCACCGCCGTAGTGCGCAACGTCAGGGCAAAGCCCTCATGGACATCGCTTAGATGCTCCAGGGCCAAGGACAGCCGCCTCTGGTCCGCCGGGGAGAGCGGCTGGTCACTTTGGAGCAGCCCGCGCGCCAACGCCAGACGCGCCTCCTGCGCCACTTCCCCCAGGGCGACGAACAACCGCCACACAGGACGGATATCCAGTGAACCTGCCATACGCTTCTCCGCTCAGGACAGTGGGCGGAAGACGGGCCTGCCTCCGCCCTCAGTTCTCTGTCTTCCGTCTTTCACTCCGGGATGCCAGGGCGGGGCTATTTTAGCATAGCCCCGCCCCGTTTCCCACTTTATAGGACGCACAGAGCGCCCGATTCCTTACATGATTATCGGCAGGTGGCCGCCGGACTTTAGTACTCCGGCATAGGCGGTGTGGCCGCCTTCTCCTTCTCCGGGATCTCCGTGACCAGCGCCTCGGTCGTCAGGATCATCGCCGCGATAGAGGCCGCGTTCTCCATCGCCGAGCGCGTCACCTTGGCCGGGTCAATGATACCCGCCTCCACCATGTCGCGGTACTCGTTGGCGAGCACATCGTAGCCGATGTGCTTATTGTTGCGTTCCTTCTGCAGGCGGCGGACCTCCTGGACGACCACCGACCCATCCAGGCCCGCATTCTGCACCAGGACGCGCATCGGCTCCTCCAGCGCCCGGCGGACGATGTTCACGCCGGTGGCCTCATCCGGATAATCCGTCTGGACACTGTCCAGCGCGGGGATCGCGTTCAACAGCGCCACGCCACCGCCGGGGACGATGCCCTCCTCAATCGCAGCGCGGGTCGCGGAGAGCGCGTCCTCAACGCGGTGCTTCTTCTCCTTCAACTCCACCTCGGTAGCCGCGCCGACGCGGATGATGGCCACGCCACCGGCCAGCTTCGCCAGGCGTTCCTGCAGCTTCTCGCGGTCGTAGTCCGAGGTCGTCTTCTCAATCTCGGCCTTGATCTGCTCAATGCGGCCCTTGATCTGGCGCTCATCGCCCTTGCCCTGGATGATGGTGGTATCATCCTTGGTGGCGACGACCTTCCCGGCGCGGCCCAGGTCGGCGATGGTCACCGACTCCAGCTTGCGGCCCAATTCCTCGGTGATCACCTGGCCACCCGTCAGGATGGCGATGTCCTGGAGCATGGCCTTGCGCCGGTCACCGAAGCCGGGCGCCTTCACCGCCAGACAATTGAACACGCCCCGCAGCTTGTTGAGCACCAGCGTCGCCAGCGCTTCACCATCCACATCCTCGGCGATCACCACCAGATCGCGCTTGCCGATCTGCACCAGCTTCTCCAGGAGCGGGACAATGTCAGCCGCGGCGGAAATCTTCTTGTCATGGATCAGGATATAGGGGTCCTCAATCACCGCCTCCATGTGCTCCGGGTCGGTGATGAAGTAGGGCGAGATGTAGCCGCGGTCAAACTGCATACCTTCTACGTATTCGGTCTCAAACTGTAGGGTCTTAGATTCCTCAACGGTAACCACCCCATCCTTGCCGACCTTGTCCATGACCTCGGCGATCAGTTCGCCGATCTCGCGGTCGGCAGCGGAGATCGCGGCCACGTTGGCGATGTCCTGCTTGGTCTTGACCTCCATGGCCATGTCCTTGATGGCCTTGACCACCGCCTCGGTGGCCTTCTCAATCCCACGCTTGAGCAGCATGGGGTTGGCACCAGCGGCGACGTTCTTCAGGCCCTCATTGACGATGACCTGAGCCAGAACCGTCGCGGTGGTGGTACCATCGCCAGCTACATCGTTGGTTTTGGTAGCAGCCTCCTTGAGGAGTTGCGCCCCCATGTTCTCAAAGGGGTCCTTCAGCTCAATTTCCTTGGCGACAGTTACGCCGTCGTGGGTGACAGTGGGGGCGCCGAACTTCTTGTCCAGCGCAACATTGCGGCCCTTGGGGCCAAGGGTGGTGGCGACTGCTGTCGCCAGGACGTCAATCCCGCGCTTGAGTGCACGTCGTGCCTCTTCCTCAAAAATCAGTTGTTTGGCTGTCATACGGTTCTCCCCTCCTGTAGAGTGTAAGATTTACTTCTCAATGATCGCCAGAATGTCGGATTCTTTGAGGATCAGCAGTTTCCTGCCATCAATCTTGACCTCGGTGCCCGCATATTTGGCGAAGAGCACGGTGTCGCCTTCTTTGACATCCATCGGGATGAACTTGCCGTCTTCATCGCGGCGACCGGGGCCTACGGCGAGGACACGCCCCTCCTGCGGCTTCTCCTTCGCCATCTCCGGCAGGATGATGCCGCTCGCGGTGGTCTCCTCGCGTTCAATCGGCTCCACGATGACACGGTCTGCCAGAGGCTTGAGATTGAGCGCCATACAGTTTTACCTCCTTCTCACTAAGATATAAGGTGTAAATGGGTGTGGATTACGCCAGCGTGGTGCTACTGGCGTTTTAGCACTCTCATCATTAGAGTGCTAAAATTGATCATACCACAAGGTGATGCACTTGTCAAGGGGCAACTCCGACTTTTTACCGCAAAATCAGTTCAGGTGTAGGGCAGGTGTCTATACCTGCCGCTCTGTGGCGGCTATGGAAAGCCGCCCTACTGGCTTTTTACCGCAAAATCAGCCCCTGTAAGAGCGGTCAGGGCAGGAAGGCCGCGAAGACTTCATTGCCCAGGGCGCGCCCGCGCCGCGTCAGCCGCACCCGCTCGGCATTGATCTCAATTAACCCCAACGCCTGGTAGCGGGCCAGCTCTTGAGCGTACACCTCACGCAGGTCCACTCCAAAGCGCCGCTGGAAATCGGCGAAGGCCACCCCCTCCTGGATCAGCCGCAGCCCCAGCATCATGGTCTCCCCCATTTCCAGTTCGCGGCTGATCGGCTCGCGCCCCTCCAGCGCCGGTGAAAAAGGGAAATCCGCTCTGGCTTCAGCCGCCTCCAGGCGGGCGATATAGTCCTGCGGCTTACGCACGTTCCAATAGCGCCAGCCGCCATAGCTCCCGTGCGCCCCCGGCCCAAAGCCCAAATAGGGTTCATTGCGCCAGTAGGTCAGGTTGTGGCGGCTGGCGCGTCCCGGACGCGCCCAATTGGCGATCTCGTAGTGCTCAAACCCGGCCTCGGCCAGGACGTCCTGGGCAACCTCATACATATCGGCGGCCAGGTCGGGGTCCGGCGCGGGCACCTTGCCTTTGGCCACCCACATATGCAGCGGTGTGCCCTCCTCAATCGTCAGGCTGTACAACGACAGATGCTCCGGGGCCAGACCGATCGCCCGCGCCAGCGTGTCCTGCCAGCTTTCCAGCGTTTGATAGGGAATGCCGTAGATCAGGTCCAGGTTGATGTTGTCAAAGCCCGCATCTCGCGCCAGGTGCACGGCTTTAACGGCATCGGCGAAGGTATGTGTGCGCCGAAACAGGCGCAATTCACCCTCCTGCGCGCTCTGCACGCCCAGGCTCAGCCGGTTAACGCCCAGCGCCCGCCACTGCGCCATCTGGGCCGCCTCCAGCCCATCAGGGTTGGCCTCCAGGGTGATCTCGGCGTCTGCCGCCACGTCAAAGGCTTCCCGACAGGCGGCCAGGATCGCCTCGAGGAGCGCGGATGGCAGCAGGGACGGCGTGCCACCGCCGAAGAAGATGCTGTGAACGCGCAAGCCGCGCCCCGCGCCCACCAGCCGGATCTCGCGGGCCGCCGCCTGGGCGAAGGGCGCCATCAGGCGGCTCATCCCGGCATAGACATTGAAATCGCAATAGGTGCAGATGACCCGGCAGAAGGGCACATGGATGTAGAGCGCGACGGACGGCATCATGCGCGACGTTGGACACACAAGGGGAACGTATAGGGTTTACGTCCTGGCTTCGGCCAACTGCGCCAGGCGCGCCTCGGCCTCATCCAGCCGCCTCAGCGTCTTCTCGCGGCCCAGGGCGGCGAGGGTGCCGAACAGGGGCGGCGCCACCGTCTGGCCGGTAACGGCGACGCGAAGGATGCCGAAGAGTTGCCCGGCCTTCAGCCCCAACTGCTCTGCTAAGGCCCGCAGCGCAGCCTCCATCGGCTCGGCGCCAAACGGCTCTATCTCCGCCAGGACCGCCCGCGCCCTCACCAGCGCATCCAGGGAGGCTTCAACCGTCATGTCCTTACCCACAAGCTGCGCCGGGTCGGGTGCCACACTCGCGGCAAAGAAGAAGGCCGTCATCTCCACCGCTTCGCGCAGCGTATGGATGCGCTCCTGGATAAGCGGCACCAGTTTGAGCAACGTGCCCCGGTCCACCGGGTAGCCGGCCTCCTCAAAGAAGGGCTGCAGGCGCCCGGCCAGGTCCTCTGGGGTAAGCTGGCGGATATAAACGCCGTTCATCCATTCCAGCTTCTCATAATTCATGGCAGCCGGGGAAGGCTTGATCCCCCGAATATCAAACCGGGCAATCAATTCCTCGCGGCTGAACAACTCGGTGCGGTCATCCCAGGCCCAGCCCAGGAGCGCCAGGAAGTTCACCAGCGCTTCCGGCAGATAGCCTTCCGCCTTAAAGTCACGGACGAGCGTGGCCTGGTCCCAGGGTTGGCGTTCCGCCTGCTTGCGCTTGCTCATCTTGCCCTTGCCGCTGGGGTCCAGGATGATGGGCAGATGGGCATACAGCGGCGGCTCCCAGCCAAAGGCACGATACATCTGGAGATGCTTCGGCGCGCTGGGAATCCACTCATCCGCCCGCATGATATGGCTGATCCGCATCAGCGTGTCGTCCACGACGTTCGCCAGATGATAGGTGGGCAACCCGTCGCTCTTGAGGATGACGAAATCCTCCTGCAGCGCGTTATCCCAGATGATGTCGCCGCGGATCAGGTCGTGCAGGGTGGTCTGGCCCTCCAGCGGCATCTTGAAGCGAATGACGTGCGCCTCACCGCGCTGCGCCCGCGCCGCAGAGTCTCGCGGATCAAGGCTGCGGCAATGGCGGTCATAGCCGATGGGGAGGTGCTGGCGCTCCTGTTCGGCGCGCAGGGCCGCCAGCCGCTCCGGCGTGCAAAAGCAATAATAGGCGTCGCCCTGGTCAACCAGTTGCTGCGCATAGCGGCGGTAAATCTCGGCCCGCTGAAGCTGGAAGTACGGCCCATACGGCCCGCCCACCTCCGGCCCCTCATCCCAGTCCAGGCCCAGCCAGCGCAGCATACTCAGGATGTCGTCCAGCGCATCCGGCTTATAGCGCTTCTGGTCGGTGTCCTCAATCCGCAAGATAAATGCGCCGCCGTGATGCCGGGCAAACAGCCAGTTAAACAGCGCCGTGCGCGCCCCACCGATGTGCAGGTAGCCCGTCGGCGAAGGCGCATAGCGCACGCGCACCGGTCGCCTCTCCTGTGTGCTCACGTCTCCTACCTGCCTAAAACCCGATCTTCTTATGCCGCATGACCACGCTTTCCACCAGTCCAATGCCAACCAGCAGGGCGATGAGCGAACTGCCACCGTAGCTGATGAAGGGCAACGTCAGGCCGGTCACCGGCAGCAGGTTCAGGTTCATGCCCACGTTCACCAGCGTCTGGAAGAAGATGATCGTCGCCACCCCGACGCAGATCAGCCGCCCCAGCGGATCACGGGCCAACTGGGCCGCGCGCAAAATACGGAAGATGATGAATGCCTCCAGCGCCAGCACAATCACCGCCCCGACAAACCCGCTCTCCTCGGCGATCACCGAGAAGATAAAGTCGGTGTGGCGCACGCGCAAAAAGTGGAGCTGGCTTTGACTGCCGGCCCCCAGGCCCTTGCCCAGCCAGCCACCGGAGCCGATGCTGATCAGCGCCTGCTCTATATTATACCGGGCCGCAGGGTCCTGTCCAGGGTTGAAGAAGAGCAGCAGGCGCTGGCGCATGTAGTCCTCCAGCACGAGCCAGAGGAAGGGCAGGGCGGCCACGGCCAGCGCCGCAAACAGGGCCAGATGGACGGGCCGCACACCCGCCGCCCAGACCATCGCCAGCCACATGACCATGATGACAACGGCGGTCCCCAGGTCGGGTTGCAGGTAGATCAGGACCGCCGGAATGATCGCATAGACGAGCGAGACAATTACGACCGGCAGCCGCCGTATCTGCTCCTGGCGCAGGGCCAGGTATTGGCCCAGGGTGACGATCAGCAGGATTTTGGCCAACTCCGAGGGCTGGACCGCGCCCTGCCCCAGCCAGCTCCGCGCGCCGCCGCTGATCTGGCCGTAGGCAAAGAGCGCCGCCAGCATGACCAGGATCAACAGATAGACCGTCCATTGCAGCGTGCCCAGCAGGCGGTAATCCACCAGCGCGATAAGGATCACCAGGATCAACCCCACGACCGCGTAAATGATCTGGCGCGAGAACAGGTCCTCCAGGCTGGGCACGCCCTGGGTGGCGCTGCGCACAAAGGCCAGCCCGATGACGATCAGCACGATCACCGCGCCGAACAGAATAAAGTCAAAGTGTCGCCAATTGCGCATCATCCATGACGGAGGCTATTTCGTTATTTGCCCCCGTCCCCGGTCCTCCGTTCAAAGTATGCCTTCAAAATCTCCGCCGCGATAGGCGCGGCGCTCTCCGACCCCTGCCCGCCATTGTACAGGAAGACAACAACCACGACCTCCGGGTTCTCATAGGGGGCAAAGGCGGCAAACCAGGCGTGTGTAGGCAGGTGCTTGCCGTTCTGGCAAAAGCCCTCTTTCACGGCGACGTCATCGCAGAATTCGGCGGTCCCGGTCTTGGCGGCCACAGCCACATCGGGCAGGTTAGCGAGCCAGGCCGTGCCGCCGGGCGAGGCCACCGCCTCACGCAGCCCCTGGCGGATGATCGCCAGGGTCTCCTCCGAGATGGGCAGCCTGCGGATGACCTTTGGCGTAAACCCCTGGATCGTCTGGCCATCCCGGCGGATCTCGCGCACGATCTGGGGCTGGTACAGCGTGCCCCCATTGGCCAGGGCAGCATAGGCGTTGGCGAGTTGCAGCGGTGTCACGGTGACGAAGCCCTGGCCAATGGCCGCGTTGTACGAATCGCCCAACGTCCACAGTTCGCTGTAGGTCAGGCGCTTCCATTTCTCTGTGGGGATCAGCCCGGCGGCCTCACCGGGTAGGCCGATGCCGGTAGGCGCGCCGAAGCCAAAGGCCTGGGCGTAGGCCGCCAGCCGATCAATCCCCAGGCCAGGGAAGTTGTTAGGCGGATAGCCGCCGCCGACCTCGTAGAAGAAGACGTCACAGGAGACGGCCAACGCCCGGACGATGTCCACCGCGCCATGCCCGCTGGCCTTCCAGCAGACGAACGGTTGGTTGTACACGACAATCCGGCCAGGGTCGTAGATGGACGTATAACGGGTGATGACGCCTTCCTCCAGGCCAGCGGCGGCGGTCACAATCTTGAACGTGGAGCCAGGGGGATACTGGCCACCGATCACATGGTTGATCAGCGGCCTGTACGGGTCTTCATAAAGCCGTTGCAGGTCTTCCCTGGAGATCCCCCGCGAGAACAGGTTATTGTCATAGGTCGGCAGGCTGACGCTGGCCAATAGCTCGCCTGTCTGCGGGTTGAGGATGACGACCGCACCGGATTTGATCGGATGCCCCAGCTTCTGGCCGACTTTCTCCATGCCGCGCCGCAGAGCATCCTCGGCTATCCGCTGCAAGTCCAGGTCTAGCGTCAAAATAACACTGTCCCCCGGCGTGGGGGGTTGGGGCAGGCCGACCGTGCGCAGTTCGTGGCCAAGCACATCTTCCTCAACAATCTTGTGGCCCTTGACCCCGCGCAGCACGTTTTCCAGCATGGCCTCCAGCCCGCTGGCGCCCACGCGATCCGTCGCCGGGTCGTAGCCCTGGGCGATATAAAACTCGGTCTCGTTCTCAGGCGTATTGGGGTTATCCTCGGGGATCTTGGTCATAACGCCCAGCAAGGCCGCGGTTAATGGGCCGGTGGTGTACTCGCGCACCGGCTCCAACTCCACCGCAACCCCCGGCAACTGTGCCAGTTCCTCCTCCAGGATCAGCGCCGTCTGGCGGTCCACGTTCTCCTTGATCACAACGGGGCGATAGGGCGCGTTCGCCCCAGCGGCTACCAACTCTTTGATGCCAGGCTGCGCCGGCCCGCCGCTTAGATTGGCCTGCTCGCTGCTGCTGACAGGTATGTTCAGCCGGGCGGCCAGGTGGGCGTAAATCGCCTGAAGAGCAGGCTCATCGCTGGGCAGGTAGGCAGGCGTGATGGTGACCTTGAAACTGGGCACGTTGCGCACCAACAGCCGTCCCTCGCGGTCGTAGATCACGCCGCGTGGTGCAGGAATGGCGACCTCGCGGAAGCGGTTCTCATCCGCCAGCTTGCGGTACATCGCGCCCTGGGCGATCTGCAGGCGCAACATCTGCGCCGCCAGCAAGCCAAAGGCGACGACAACGATCAGCCGAAAGACGATCAGCCGGTAGTCAGGTGGTCGTTTCTCGGTCATGGGAGATGGACTGGGCCGTCCTCCGTCTTCCGCCCTCTGTCATAAGTGCACCTCGCGCCGCCGGGTGGTTCGGTGCAGCCAGGCCAACGCATGATAAACGGGCAACATGAGCACCACATGGATCACGGTCACGGGCAATGTGAAATACAGCAGGCTCCCCACCACCTCCACCCGCTGCCCGGTCAATTGCAGCAATAGCAGCGTGAGCATATCGTAGATGGGCGTGACGATCAGGATAACGGCCAGCGGCAGGGCGGCGTGGTCGCGGTAGAGCGTCCGCTCGGCGAAAGAGGACAGATAGCTGACGATCACCAGCGCCAGCGCAGAGGCCCCTAACGGAGCCCGCGAGAACAGGTCCAGGGCGATCCCCCCCGTGAAGCCCCAGACGATCCCCTCGCCAGGGCCACGCAACAACGTCCAGGCCACCACCGCCATCAGCATCAGATTGGGCATCACGCCAAATACCCTGAAGTAGGGCATGACGGTGGACTGGCCCAGCGCCAGGGCAAGCAGGAGCGGGACAGTGTAGTAAGCCACATGCAGGCGCCCCTTATGGCTGTTGGCCACCAAAGATGTCCACATTGGTTGGCTTGAAGTTGGTGATCACCAGCACGATCTCTAGCCGATTGAAGTCCACCGTTGGATGGATCTCGGCTGTCTGAAACAGGTCCACGTCGCGTCGTTCCACGCTGATAACCTGGCCGATGACCAGCCCCGCCGGGAAATTTCCCCCCAGGCCGCTGGTCAGGACCACCTCCCCCGTCTGAACGGTGGCCTCCTGTGGGATGAAGCGCATCCGCAGCGCAGGCGTCAGTTGCCCCTCCACAATACCATCGGCCCGCGAAGTCTGCAAGCGGGCATTGACCGCGCTGGCAGGGTCGGTTAACAGCATTACCTTGGCGGAACTGGGGCTGACCGCTGTGATGCGCCCGACCAGGCCGCGTTCGGTGACAACGGGCATGCCAGGGGCCAGGCCGTCGGTGGCGCCTTTGTTGATGATGATGCTGCGCAGGAAGGTGTTGCTGTCGCGCCCGATCACCTCAGCGGGGAGGGTCTGAAGCTGGGTGTTCTCACGGGTGAAATTGAGGAGTTGGCTGATGGCCTGATAATCGGCCAGGTCCTCGTGCAGACGGACGTTCTCAATCTGCAGGGCCGCGTTCTGCTTCTCTAACTCCTCCACCCGCTGCCGCAGGGTCTGCAGATCGCGCGCGGTCTCCAACACCTCCTCCACACCACGCATCCGCGCTTCCAGCCAGGTCTGGACCGCCGTCAAGGGGTTGGCAGCCCACTGCTCCAGCGGCGCCAGCGTGCCGGCCTCATGCAGCACCAGCACGCCCAGGCTGGCGAGGGCGAAGAGCAGGAATTGGAGCGTGCGATTGCTTCTCATGACAACTGACAACGGAGGATGACACAATGGAGATCGGAGATAGGCTGGGCTGTCCTCCGTCTTCCGTCCTTCGTTCTCCGTCTAATGTTGCGTGCTTCCCCGTTGCAGGCCGACCAGGACCTTGCGCAGGTTATCCAGGTCCTCCAGGACGGCGCCCGCGCCGCGAGCCACGCACGTCATGGGGTCCTCGGCCACCCACACGCGCAGCTTGACCTCGTCGGCGATGCGTTCGGCCAGGCCATGCAGCAGCGAGCCGCCCCCAGCCATGCAAATCCCGCTCTCCATCAGGTCGGAGATCAATTCCGGCGGCGTCTCATCCAAGGTCTGTTTGACCGTGTCCACGATCGTGTTGACCGAGTTAGACAGGGCCTCACGAATCTCAATACTGGACACCTCTACAGAGCCGGGCAGCCCGGTGATCATATTACGACCGCGCAGGGTCATGGTTTTCTCTTCGGGCAGGGGGAAGGCCGAGCCAATAGCGATTTTAACACGTTCGGCCATGCGTTCACCGATGAGCAGGTTGTACTTGCTGCGAGCGTACTGGATGATGTCCTCATCCATCTCATCACCGGCGACGCGGATAGAGCGGCTGACGACGATGCCGCCCAGGGCAAACACGGCCACCTCCGTCGTGCCACCGCCGATGTCAATGATCATGCTGCCACGCGGCTCGGTGACGGGCAGCCCGGCGCCGATGGCCGCAGCCATCGGCTCTTCAATCAGATAGGCCTCCCGTGCCCCAGCGGAGATGGTAGCATCATACACGGCCCGCTTCTCCACCTCGGTCACGCCGCTGGGGATGCCCACCACCACGCGGGGCCGGGGCACGCGCAGCAACATATGGTCATGCGCCTTGGCAATGAAGTGTTTCAGCATGGCCTCGGTGATCTCAAACTCGGAGATCACCCCATCGCGCAACGGGCGGATAGCCACGATGTTCGCTGGCGTGCGCCCCACCATTTCACGCGCCTCCAGGCCAATGGCCAGGGGCTGGCGGGTCTTCTTATCAATCGCCACCCAGGACGGCTCATTGATAATGATCCCCTTACCCCGGACATTGACCAGCGTCGTCGCCGTGCCGAGGTCAATTCCAATGTCCAGGCTGAACAGGCCGAGGAGCGCATTGAGAGGATTAAACATAGCGATCGCGCCGGTCCTCCAGGCGATCACGCGGCAAGCGTGACGCTGCCACAACAGCAGAGATATAGAATCGTAACCACAGATTAATGTTCTCTCAGGCTAAGTGCATTATGCCACAATCGGCGGAAACATGCAATCATGCCCTATCACAGGGGCATTTCGGATTCGGGGCAGATGGCCCGGCCGGTTACCCCTCCAGTACCGGGCTTTCGGGCCGGTTCAGATCTTGCACGATCCTGTTTTCCGTTTTATGTTTTACATGCTATGATCCCGTCCGGTGAATAAGGGTATTCCACCTCGCCCCCCTCCCCCAATAGGGGAGGGGCCGGGGGAGAGGTTGGGGATGAACGTCGTGGCCGCCGTGCGGCGGGCGATCAGGCGTTACGAACTGCTGAACGCGGGCGACCGGCTGGTGGTCGGCGTGTCCGGCGGGCCAGATTCCCTGTGCCTGCTCCATGTGCTGTTGCGCCTGCAAGAGGAATGGGACCTCCAGCTTCACGTGGCGCACCTGAACCATCGTATGCGCGGCGAAGAGGCCGAGGCCGATGCGGCCTTTGTGGCCGACCTGGCGAAACGCTGGGGGTTACCGGTCACCGTTGGAGCGCGTGATGTGCCTGCGCTGGCCCGCACCCACCGCCTCTCGCTGGAAGAGGCCGCCCGCCAGGCCCGCTACACCTTCCTGGCCGAGGTCGCAGCGCAGGTCGGGGCAGATAAGATCGCGGTCGGGCACAACGCCGATGACCAAGTGGAGACGGTGGTGATGCACTGGCTGCGTGGCGCAGGGCCGGCGGGCCTGCGCGGCATGTTGCCCAAAACGATGCTATCGCATTATCACCTGTTAGGGGAAGCCCCATCTGGGGGGCTGAAGCCCGGCTTCAGTATGGAGAGGGAGGGGCCTTGGCTGATCCGGCCCTTGCTGGGCGTGCCCCGCACGGAGATTGAGGCCTATTGCCGCGAGCACGGCCTGCAACCGCGCTTTGACCGCTCCAATCTGGACACCACCTACTATCGTAACCGGCTGCGCCATGAGTTGTTGCCCCTGCTGGAGACGTATAACTCGCGCATCCGCGAAGTGCTGTGGCGCAGCGCCGAGGTTATGGCGGGCGATGTGGAGGTGTTGCGCCTGGCCTGCGAGGCGGCCTGGGCGCGGACCGTGCAGGCGGAATCGGACGAGGCGGTGGTGTTTGATCGCACAGCCTGGGCGCACCTCCCTATCGGGCTACAGCGCGGCCTGCTGCGCAGCGCTGTGGTGCGGCTGCGCCACAGCCTGCGCGACGTGCCCTATGAGGTCATTGAAAACGCGGTGGAGGTGGCCGCCAGGGGCAGCGTGGGCGCACAGGCCAGTTTACCCGCCGGATTGACGCTCTCCGTCACCTACGACCGGCTGATCGTGGCCGGGCCGGGTGTGGCTGGCCCGCCGCCCGACTGGCCGCTCCTGTATGATCAGGCGCCCGTGCCTGTGGCCGTGCCCGGCATCACACCGCTGGGGGAATGGCAACTGGAGGCACGGGTGCTGCCCCCCGATGGCTGGGAACGCACCGCAGTTGAGTTGAACCCCGATCCCTGGCAGGCCTACCTGGATTATCAAGTGGTTCAGCGTATGTCTTCAGGCGCGCTTTACCTCCGGCGGCGGCAACCCGGTGACCGCTTCCGCCCGTTGGGGCTGGGCGGCCACAGGACACGGGTGAGCCAGCTTCTGATCAACCTGAAGGTGCCGCGTCCCTGGCGCGACGCCATCCCCCTGCTGGTGGCTGGGGATACCATTCTCTGGGTGTGCGGCTTCCGCGTGGACGAGACTGTGCGGGTGACCGAACACACGCAGGAGGTGCTGCACCTGCGCTTCAGCAAAGTGGACGACGGACGATAGATAACGGACGACGGACAGCGGTTTCAACCGCTAGGCCGCTGAGATGCACCCAACGGCCAGTGGTCAGTGAACGATGAAAGAGCCGCGAGAGATAAACGGCGCGAACGAGCCTCTGAGCGAGCGAGAATTAGAGATCTTGCGGCTGGTCGCCACCGGCGCCAGCAACAACCAGATCGCGCGCGAACTGTTCATCAGCCCGAACACGGTTAAGGTCCACCTGCGTAACATCTTCGCCAAGCTGGGCGTGGAGTCGCGCACAGAGGCCACAATGGTGGCGATCCGCGAGGGCTGGGTGACCGTGCCGCAAGAGGCGGTTGAGTCCGCCCCCCAACCGGAGGTACCTCCCCCCGTCCCGCTGCCGCGCGCCAAGCGCCTCTTCCTGGTAGTGGCCGCTCTGCTTGTAGCCCTGGGGACACTGGCCGCCTGGCCACACGCGGCCTCGCCCGGCCCGATGAATTGCCCCGATGCGTTCAGCGACTGCCTGACCCCCACCCCTACTGTGGTGGGAAGCCCCTCGCGCTGGAGGGCGCGCGCCCAGATGCCCGCGCCCCGCAGCCGCCTGGCCCTGGTCGCTGTGGACCGCAAGCTGTACGCCATCGGTGGCGAGACGATTGAAGGCGTGACCGGCGCGGTGGACATCTACGACCCCAGTACGAATACCTGGGCGCCTGGGGCGCGTAAGCCGACAGCAGCAGCGAATATCGGCGCCGCCGCAGCAGGCACCCTGATCTACGTCCCCGGCGGGTTCGGGGCCGATGGACAGCCGATGGACATCCTGGAGGTGTACGACACGACGGCAGATCGCTGGCTCAGCCGGGCGCATCTGCCCACGCGTCTGGGCGCGTATGCCATTGCCGCGCTGGAGGATCGCCTCTACCTCTTCGGGGGTTGGGATGGGACGCGCTATGTCCCCAACACCTATGTTTACGATCCCCGGCGCGATACCTGGGAGGCCCGACGTCCCATGCCCACAGCGCGCGGTTTCGCCGCCGCCGGCGCCATCGCAGGCCGCATTTACGTGGTCGGCGGCTATGACAACACCAAAGAATACGCTACCTGCGAGGCTTACGACCCGGCCACAGACACATGGGCAAGCTGTGCACCGATGGCCGAGGCGCGGGGGGGCATCGGCGCGGGCGTGATCCAGGATCGGCTGTATGTTGTGGGTGGCGGTTGGACCGGCTATTTGAGTTTTAACGAACGCTACGATCCCACCACCGATTCGTGGGCACGCTTTGAGACGCCGCTCACCTTCCAGTGGCGCAACCTGGGCGTGGCCGCACTGGAGGGCGACTTATACGCCGCCGGCGGCTGGAGCGGCGAGCCTTTGGGCGTCCTCCAGACCTACCAGGCCCTATTCAAGCTATTCCTGCCCGCAACAGGGAAGTAGCCCCATTTGTGGGGGAGGGCTGGGGTGGGGGGTAGGGACGGCAGTCAGCGCCCGCCCTCGTCCTCCGTCTTTATCGCCGCCATCATTCCCCGGATGACATCCAGTTCATCTTGATTGACGGTATGGCCCATGTTGGGGTATAGCCGCACGGTAACCTCTGCCCCCAGGCGGCGCAGTACCTCGGCGGCATGAAGCACACGCTCTTTAGGGATATGCAGGTCCACGTCGCTGCAACCGAGAAAGACTGGCGTGCCCGCCAGCGAGCCAGGGTAATCGCGGGGCGCATCGTCCGGGCCGATCAGCCCACCGCTCAGGCCGATCACCCCGCCGTAGCGCCGGGCATGGCGGGCTGCGAACTCCAGCGCCAGGCAGGCCCCCTGGGAAAAGCCGAGCAATAATGTGCGTTCGGCAGGGATGCCCGCCTCCTCCACCTGGGCCAGGACAGCGCCCACAGCAGCCAGAGCCGAGGACAGCCAGGGTTCGTTGCTGGCGATAGGTGCGAGGAAGCGATACGGGTACCAGGTGTTATTCGCAGCCTGGGGCGCGAGGAAGGCGAAGCCCGCTTGGGGAAGGTGAGCCGCCAACGTCAGGATGTCCTTCGCTGTAGCGCCGCGCCCATGCAACATGATCATGGCCGCCCGCGCCTGCTCCAGCGGCTCCCCCTGGATCAGAACCGGCTGCCCCTGATGCAGATCGGTCATATCATGGCGTCCGTTGTCTATCGTCCATCGTCTGTCGTCCGCTCCATACCCGCGCATCGCCCACGCGCTGCGTCCTCCCCTCCCGATCCAGATGCTCTAAGAGCGCCAGGACATATTTGCGGCTGGTGTTGAACAGGTCGCGTGCCTGGGCCACGGTGATGCTCCCCTTCTCCTCAATATAGTGGCGGACACCTGCCACCATCGCCTGATAGGTCTCCGGCAGGAACAGCACCTCCTCGCTCACCTGCACCAGGCGCCCCTGCTCCACCAGGAACTGGAGCACATCTGGCCCAATCTGGGCGGCAGCCTCTTTGACCGATGGCGTGGCATACGGGTCTCGGCGGCAGGCAGCCAGGAAGGCCTCCGCCTGGCGCTCCTGCTCGGCGGTCAGGTGGGGGGCGAAATCGGGCAGACGCACCACCGCCCCCTGGTCCACAACCCGCCCCTCTGCCGTGGCGCGGCCCAACACTGCCTGGAAGGCCCGGGCCTCCAGGCGCAGGCGGCTCCTCAGTTCCTCGCGGGGCATCCCTCGTTTGAGCGGATGCGCGCGGTGATAGGCGACCAATGCTGTGTGAAGCTCGTCAGCCAGCCTCTCCCAGGTCGGACGGGAGGCGAGAAATGGGTCTTGCGACTCGGTGAGGGCGATCACACGGCCCCCTTGAATGAGCGCATCAAGCGCCGCCTGCGCCTCGCTCCCCCCACCCAGGGGCAGCCGGCGCAACAACTCAGATGCCTGGGCAACGCCCTGCTGCTCCAACGTCTGAAAGAGCACCTCGGTCGGTGTCCCCTGAACCAGTGCCTCCAGCCGTGCGATGACCTCCGGCTGAAAGCGCCGGTGCCTGCGGGTAGGGTGTGGGTCCACGATCACGCCGCCGCCGATGGTGGCCGGTGGCGACGTGGCGCGCAGGATAAACCGGTCACCTGCCGCCAGTGCCAGGGGGCGGGCCAGCCGCAGTTGCAGCCAGCCACTCTCGCCAGGCGCCAGGCTGTCGTCCCCCAACAGGCGCACGATGGCCACGACCTCCGCCGCGCCTGAAAAGAACTTCACCTCGGTGTTGTGGCGCAGCGGACGCGGCGCATCCGGCAGATGGCGGAAGCGCACATCTATCAGTTGCGTGGGCCGCAGCACGCCAGGGAGCGTGACCACATCGCCGCGCTTCAGATCGGCAGGGCTGACGCCCGCCAGGTTGATCGCCACGCGGCTACCTGGCACGGCGCGCTCAATCTTGCGCTTGTGTGTTTGCAGGCCGCGAATGCGGGCGCGCAACCCCTGGGGCTGGATCTCCGCTTCCTGGCCCAGCGTAAACGTTCCGTCGCTCAACGTGCCGGTGACCACCGTGCCAAAGCCGGTCATGGTGAAGGCACGGTCTATGGGCAGGCGCGGGCGGCCCAGATCAGGCCGCGAGGGGCGCTCGGCCAGACACACCTGGAGCGCTTTGAGCAATTCATCCAGCCCCTGGCCGGTGCGCGCCGAGACAGGGACAATCGGCGCGTCGGCCAAAACGGTATTGGACACGGTCTCCATGATCTCGGCAGAGACCAGGTCAAGCCATTCGGGATCGGTAACCAGGTCAATCTTGGTGAGCGCGATCACGCCGCCGTTGATGCCCAACAGGTCCAGGATCGCCAGGTGCTCGCGCGTCTGAGGCATGACGCCTTCGTCGGCGGCGATAACGAACAGAGCGGCGTCAATCCCGCCCACCCCGGCCAGCATGTTCTCTATAAAATCGCGGTGGCCGGGCACGTCCACGATGCCCACGCTTTCGCCATTGGGCAATGTCAACCAGGCGAAGCCCAGGTCAATGGTCATCTCCCGCTCCTGCTCCTCCTTGAGCCGGTCGGGATTAATGCCCGTCAACGCCTGGACGAGCGTGGACTTACCGTGATCCACGTGGCCTGCCGTGCCGATAACGTACATCGCACCACCGACGACCGACGACAGACCCCAGACCATGCGTGGCTCTCTGTCGTCCGTCGTCCATCTCCCCCTGCTTCACATTGGACGTTGGACGTTAGACGTTGGACGTTTGACACCAGACTCCATGCGTCCCTCCCAGTCTTCCAGCCAGTTGCGGGCGAACTCGGTCAGCGTCTGGGTGTGGGCCTCCTGTAACTGCCACAGCGCCTTGATCTCGGCCCAAAGCGTTGCAGGGATCCCTTCCAGGGCTTCAATACGTTCCACAACCTCGCGATGAGAGCGTTCGTGGTCGCGCCACTTCTCCTGCAAGGTCACATTCAGTTGCTTCCAGCGCTTATCTTCCTCGGCCAGAAACTCCACCCACTGCTGCTTGATGCGGTCCTCGGCCAGCCGCTGCATCTCGGCGACCTCATTCTGGCGCTGCTCAATGCGCTGTTTGAATGCCTCAATTGTGGCCACCGCGGCGGTCACGATCTGCTGTTGCTCGGTGACACTCTGCACCCGTTTGGCGGCCTCCTCAATGCGCTTCTGGGCCTCCATTACAACAGCTTCCCATTCGTTCAAGCGGCGTTCGCGCTCACGCAGCGTCAGCGCCTGGTGCTCAATCCAGCGGGTCTGCTCCTGGCGGCGCTCGGCCTCCAGCGCGGTCAACTCCGAGAGGCGCGCCTCCGTGCGGCGGGCCAGGTCTTCCAGCATATCCAGCTTGGGTGGGAAGGCCTCAGTCTTCTTGCGCAGCTCAATGACCTCCTGCTGCAGTTCAGCGATACGGCGGGTATCCTGGCGGCGGCCCTCCTCCAGGTAGGTGACATCGCGCACGCGTTCCTCAATGCGCTCGTCCAGTTGCATGAGCGTATGTTCAAGGTTGGCGAGGACGGCGTTCAGGCGTTGCTGCTCAGCCTGGAGCGGGGGGATCTGCCCCTCAATTTGAGGGATGGGCGCCAACTCCTTCTTGAGATCGGCCAGGGCACGCGAGAGCGTGTCGTACTCAATCCGGCGCACCTTCTCGGCCTCGCGCAACGCCGTTGTGGTGCGCGCATCGCTCTCTTCCAGCATCTGGACGACCTCCTGGCGCAGCCGCTCCAGAGCCTTATCCACCTGTGGCAGGCGGTTGAGTTGGGCCTGAAGCGAGGCGACACGCCCCTCCAATTCCTGAATGCGCCGGGCAGATTCCGCCAGGGTAGATTCCAGGCCGATCAGCCGCTGCTGCAGCGCGGCGATCTCGGCCTTATCCTTGCGTCGCTCCTCGTCCAGCCAGATTAACATCTTGGAGGCTTGGCTCAGGTCCATCGTCATCATGGTCTTATGGCTCCATCTTGCATTCGGGGTATGGCGCCATTATAACAGAAACGGGCCAGAGATGACAGACGGATGCATTTCACATGGGGGGCGAGGCGCGCCTCGCCCCTATGGGAGAGAGGGCTGGAGCGGGGGCAATGTCACCCCCTCCTTTGCCCTCCCCCGTCCAGGGGGAGAGAAGTTGCCCCCTCCCCCCTCTGTGGGGGGAGGGTTGGGGTGGGGGGGTAACCCGACGGGCCATCTGCCCTACATCCGATCTGCGCCCGGCAGCTCATATAACCTTTGTGTCCTGGCAGCTTCGTGGTAAGATAGAGGTCCGAAACCCGTGCTGGACTTAAGTCCGGTTGACCGCTGAAAGCTGCTGGCTCATATGCGCATTGGCCTGGACGCCCGCCTGACATATTACACCCACGGGGGGATTGCCCGCTACATTCGCCACCTGATGAACGCGCTTCAGGCGATTGACGCCGAAAACCAGTATGTCATTCTGCACAGCCGCAAGCAGCGCGAGACCCTGGTCAATTGGCCCAATTTCCGGCGCGTGAACTGCTGGACGCCCTGCCACCACCGCTTGGAACGCTGGACACTGGCGCTGGAAGTCAGCCCGCTGCGCCTGGACGTGTTGCACAGCCCGGATTTCATCCCCCCGGCCTGGGGGGCGCGGGCACGGGTGATCACCGTGCACGATTTGAACTTCCTGCGCCAGCCGGAGCACCTCACCGCCCAAAGCCGCCGCTACTATAATGGTCAGATCCACTGGGCCGTCCGGCAGGCCGACCAGATCATCGCCGTCTCTCAGGCCACCTGCGCCGACCTGGTAAACTATACCGGCGCTCAGCCGGAGAAGATCCATGTGATCCCTGAAGCCGCTGATCCGGCCTTCCGCCCCTTGCCCCCGGAGGAGGTCACCTCCGGGCTGGCTCGCTATGGCCTGACGCCGGGCTATCTTTTGTTCGTGGGCATCCTGGAGCCGCGTAAGAATATCCCCGGCCTGCTACGCGCCTATCGTCGCCTGATAGAGGATCATGGCCTGGACCCGCCGCTTGTGCTTGTCGGGAAACGAGGATGGCTATACGAAGATATTGAACGGGTCCAGCAGGAATTGGGCCTCACCGGCCACGTCCATCATCTGGAAACCGTCGCCGACGAGGACCTGCCGCTCCTGTACAACGGAGCCGCCCTCCACGTCCTGCCCTCCTTTTATGAGGGCTTCGGCCTGCCCGCGTTGGAAGCCATGGCCTGCGGCACGCCCACTGTGGTCTCCAACCGGGGCGCACTCCCGGAAGTGGTCGGTGATGCGGGCCTCCAGGCCAATCCAGAGGACCCGGAGGACCTGGCCGCAGCCCTGGCACGTGGCTTAAGCGACTCGCAACTGCGGGCCGATCTGCGAGCGCGCGGCCTGGCACGCGCCGCCCATTTCAACTGGCCAGCCACCGCCCGTCAAACGCTCGCCGTCTACGCGCTATCCCTTCAATCCACCCCCCGAACCCGTTGACTATATGCGCCTTCTCTTCCTGACCCCTCAACTGCCCTACCCGCCTGAGCAAGGGACCGCGATCCGCAATTACCATCTGATCGCCGGCCTGGCGCACCGCCATGAGGTCAGCCTGCTCTCCTTCATAGACCCCGAACAGCGCCTGGAAGCCGCGCAGCCCTTGCGCGCCCTCTGCCATCGCCTGGAGGTCGTGCCCGCCCCCACGCGGCGATTCACCGACCGGCTGCGCGGCCTGCTCCTGTCGGGATGGCCGGATATGGCTTTGCGGCTGGCGTCGCCGGCCTTTGCCGCCAGGCTGGCCAACTGGCTCCGAGAGGAACGCTTTGACCTGGTTCAAATTGAGGGGATTGAGATGGCCCGCTATCTGGACACGATTCTGTCCGCTCCCCGGCGGCCCCGCGTCGTCTATGACGATCACAACGCCGAATACGTCTTGCAGGAACGCGCCTTTCGCAGCGACATCCGCCAGCCTGGCCGCCTTCACGCGGCGTTTTACTCGTTCATCCAGTGGCGGCGACTCAAGCGCTACGAGGCCGCGATATGCCAGCAGGTGGACCGCGTGATGGCCTGTTCCGCTGCCGATGCCGCCGCCCTGCGCCGGCTTCTGCCCAACCTCCAGGTCCACATCCTCCCCAATGGCGTAGATACCACCTTCTTCCGGCCACAAGCGGCCCCGCCTGTGGCCTCGCTGGTGTTCACGGGCAAGATGGACTTCCGTCCTAACGTGGATGCCGCCCTCTGGCTGGCCCATGACATCCTGCCCTGCGTGCGGCAGACCCACCCGGAGGCCACCCTGGCGCTCGTCGGCCAGCGGCCCAGCCCGGCCGTCGCCCGCCTGGCCGAGCAGCCCGGCGTGATCGTCACCGGGCGCGTTGAGGACGTGCGCCCCTACATCGCCGGGGCACAGGTGTATGTCGCGCCGTTGCGCATGGGCAGCGGGACACGGCTTAAGCTCCTGGAGGCCATGGCAATGGGCGCGGCCATCGTGTCCACCCGGCTGGGCGCAGAGGGCCTGCCGGTGGAATCGGGCCGCCACTTGCTCCTGGCCGACACCGGCGCCGATTTCGCCCAGGCCGTCATCGCCCTGCTGGATGCCCCGGCACAGCGCCAGGCTCTGGGCCGAGCCGCCCGCCAGTTGGTTGAGGCCGAATTTGATTGGGCGCGCATTGTCCCGCGGTTGGAGGCCATCTATGGACTTTGAGGCAATTGCGGCGCGCAACCGGGCCAGAACCCAGGCGAAGAACCGGCGCACGTTACGCCAGGAAGCGCGCCTGGCCCTGCTGCGCCTGTATGCCCGCCTCGCGCCCGCGCCACCAGGCCATCCGGGCGATCCGGGCCAGCTTCCCCCCGACGCCCGCATCCTGGTCATCCGCCCCGATCACCTGGGGGACATGCTGTTTACCACGCCCGCACTACGCGCCCTGCGTCGCAGCCAGCCCCAGGCGCATATCACGGCGCTGGTCGGCCCCTGGGCCGCGCGCGTCCTCCAGGGCAACCCTGATGTGGACGAGGTGCTCACCTGCCCTTTCCCCGGCTTCACGCGGCAGCCTAAAGAGAACGTCGTCGCGCCCTACCGATTGCTTAATGACTATGCGAAAAAATTGCGCCCCTACCGCTTTGAAGCGGCCCTTATCCTGCGCCCCGACCACTGGTGGGGCGCGCTCCTGGCCCACCGCGCCGCCATCCCCTTGCGCCTCGGCACGGCCTGCCCGGAAGCCGCCCCCTTCCTGACCCTGGCGCTCCCTCCTACCCCCGACCGCCACGAGGTCACCCACAACCTGGCCCTTATCGCCGCCCTGCCCCCCTCTCCCGCAGCCGCCGAAGAGGGGCCAGGGGTGGGGGACGAGCTGGCCTTCTACCTGAGCGACGCCGACCGCGCCTGTGTGCGCCGCCTCCTGGGCGACGCACCCGGCCCCTGGATCGCCATCCACCCCGGCGCCGGCGCCCCCGTCAAGCGCTGGCGGCCTGAAGCCTGGGCGCAGGTCGGTGATACCCTGGCCCGCGAAACGGGCGCGCAGATCGTCCTGACTGGCTCCAGCAGCGAAATAGCGCTGTGCCAGGCCGTCGCCGCCCACATGCGCTCCACTCCCCTCATCCTGGCCGGGCAGACCGACCTGGGTGCGCTGGCGGCAGTTTATGCCCGCTGTCGCCTGGTGCTGGGGCCGGACAGCGGCCCGCTCCACCTGGCAGTGGCTATGGGCACCCCCACCATCCACCTCTACGGGCCTGCCGACCCCGCCCGCTTCGGCCCCTGGGGCGATCCCAGCCGCCACCGTGTGGTCACATTGGGCCTCGGCTGTAGCCCCTGCCACCGCCTGGACTGGCCGGAGGCTGAGTTAGAGGAACACCCCTGCGTGTGGGCGATCTCGGTAGAACGGGTCCTGGAGGAAGCCAGAGACGTGTTGGGAACTCACGGGAACTTGAGTTCCTAGGGTGCCTACGATCCCAGGAAAGTGAACAGGCCCGCCAGCCGGTCCGCCGCTGGCAGAAATATCTGAGGAAACAAGGAGAGCACAACGGCCGCCGCCAGGGCCAGCCCAACCAGGAGGCGCGCCAGCCGGGGGTCCGCCCTGGTCAGACCCACTGCCCCCTCTAAAAGCGCAGCCTGGCCGCGCAGATACCCCCCAGCCACACTCACCCCGGCCAGAAATACCACCACCGCTGCCGGAAGATCGCTGGCCACCAACAAGGCCAGCAGCGCCCACCGCCCCACGAACCCCGGCGTGAAGGGAAAGCCCGCCAGGGAAAGCCCGCCGAAGATCAACGCAGCCAGCCCCACAGGCGACCCCCAGCCCCGGCCTCGCAGCGCATCAAATGTATCCCCATCGGCCTGCCAGCGCACCAGCGCCAGCCCGGCGCACGAGATGACCAGGCTGATCGCCCGCAAGGCCAGGATCATCACCGCCGCTCGCAGTCCGATGGGCTGGCCCATCCCCAGCGCGATCAGGGCCGCCCCCAGTTCCACCAGCGCCCCATACCCCATCAGCCGCCCAAACGACCGGCGGGAAAATGCCAGCGCCCCGCCCAATGCAACCAGAAGCAGCCCGCCCCCCCGCAACCAGGTATAGGCCGCGCCCCCGGCGGCCAGCCAGGGGAAATCCTGGAGCATTGTCAACAGCAACATGAAGACCGCAAGGGGGTTCAGGCCCAGGATGAAGGCGGCAGCCAGCGGCGGCGCCTCCGACCCGACCGCAGGCATCCAGCTATGAAAGGGCACAGAGGTCAAGAGAATGGCAAAGCCAAACGCGATCAGGCCCCGCGCCGTCGGCAGCAGGCTGGTCTCCAGCGGATTGGTGGCGTATACGTCCACCAGCCAGCCCGCCACAAGAAAGGGCGGCACGGCCAGCGTCGTCAGGACCAGGTAGCGGAGCGCGGCCTGGGTTGAACCGGGCCGGTCGCTTTGAATCAGAAAAACGGAGAGGCCGGCGCCGATCTGCAGCAGCAGGACCGCGAACAGGAAGGGCCGTATCAGGAGCGCCCCGCTCAGCGCTGCCAGGAGCGCCAGACTCAGGGGGAAGAACGGCGCCCCCTGCGGAATGCGCCACCCCAGGATGAAGATCACAGCGGCGACAGCATAGATAAACGCCAGCGCCAGCCGGTTGGAGGGCGTGAGCACCAGTTGGCGCCCCAACACCGAAACCACGCTCTCCGCGCTCACGGGGATCAGCGGCAGGCGCAACACAACCAGGGCCGGGAACAGCGCCACACCACTGGCGAGCAGCCCCGCCAACGCTGACCAACGGCGCAGCAGATAAGCCAGCGGCGCCGCCGCTAATGGCAACAGGATCAGGCCCAGCGGCCCACCCAGCAGGGTCATCATGGCTGCTTCGTCTCGCCCTGGCGCGGCGCGGCCCGCACCGAAGCCAGATACGCCACGCTGAGCGCAATCAGCAGGTTCGCCAGCCCCAGAAAACCGATGACCAACAGGGACTGCTCCAGTCCGGCATAAAACAACTCAAACCCCGACATGAACGTGAGCAGCCCCATCCCCGCCTTGAGCGGTTCCTCGGTCAGACCCAACGCCAGTAACCCCAGGCACATCAGCGCGTAGCACGCCAGGTTGATTGCCGGGTCCTGCACCTCCGGCAGCGTCAGGCCGGGCCGCGTGGCCAGGTTATAGCTCACCAGCCCGCCCATCAGCGCCACAACCAAGCGGAAGGCGGTGCTCGTCGGCAGTCGCCAGGCGGGTTGCCTGTCCGCTGCCGCCAGCGGCTGCCCCCAGCGCACCCGCACCGCCGTCACATACAACACCGGGCAGATGATCAGCCCGATCACTGCCTTAAGCGCCGCCAGTTCCGCCACCAGCACCCGTGTCAGCAGCAGACCGACGAAGATATATTGCACGGCCAGCGCCAGCAAGGACAGACGCCAGTCCTGAACGACGATCAGAATTCCGGCCGTGACCAGCACGCCCACTGCCGCCGTCGTGACCGAAATAAAGGATAACCGCGCCAGAAGCTCAGAGAGTGTAGGCATCGTTCACCCAACGACGGAGGTCTATTCGTCCGCCATCCTTTATCGCAGGAATAACCAGGCCAGCACAAGCACGACCAACACCCACAGCAGCGCCCCTTCCCCTTCCAGTAAAAGCGCCAGGGCACGCACCGCCCGGCTCACCACCTCCACCAGGCCCGCCATAGCCCGATAGAGCCAACGCAGGCTGAACAGAGCCACGAGCAGTGGCTGCAGTTGTGCCCGCGCCTCGCGGACCTGGGCGTCGCGCCGCCAAAGGGCCACGCCCAGCCCCAGCCCTAACCCCCAGATCACCCAACCCGCCACCGGCATCTGCGCCAGGCCCTGCATCAACGAAGGCGGCGTCACGCCGAGCAACCCGGCCAGCCGCTCCGGCGCTAGGCCGAAGACCACCAGGGGGACAGCCAGCCCGGCCAGCCCAACCGCCCCCAAACCCTGCACAATCGGCGACGGCGGCAACGGGCCGGTCGCCGGGCGCAACAGCAGGCGCAGCACCGTCGCCAGCAACAGCGCCTGCCCGACCCCACTCAGCACCAAGAGCACCCAGGCGCCTGCGTTCCAGAGCGCAGCGTACAGAGCCGACCGCCCCACAAACCCCAGCGTGAACGGCATCCCCATGAGCGCCGCGCCTGCTATCACACCTGGCAATGACCAGAGGCGTCTATGCGGATCGTAGCCCTGACCGAGGAAAAGCACACCGGTGGACAGCAGTAAAACCAGCCCCTCTGCGACCAGCGCCAGGGCAGCTGCTTCGCCCCCCCACGTGCCGCCCAGCACCACCAGCCCGGTTTGCGCCAGAACGATAAACGAAAGTGCCCGCCCCGGCTCGTCCTGCCCCCAGGCCAGGACCGCACCGACGAGCAGCGCCGCCCCCGCCGCATAAGTAAGCGGGTTATGCAAGGGCAGATCGCCCCGCGCCCCCAGCACCAACTGGCTGAGCAAACTCAGCCCGGCCGTCGCCGGCGCCAGGTGCAGCAGGGATGACAGGCCAGGCCGCAGATCAAACTCAGCGGGCAACCACAGATGCAACGGATAGAGTCCCAGCCGCACCACGCCAGCGATGGCCAGAAGCGTTGTTTGAGCCACCGAAAAGCTAAACAGACGCAGATACTGGCTGGCCCCGTCGCGCATCCCTAGAAGCGCCACGATCCACACCAGCAGCGTCGCCAGCCCATTGGCCGCCAGAGCGAACGTGGTGTGCTCGCTCACCCGCTCCCGGTCCTCGGTCAGCGCGACCGCCCCCAGGAACATCACGTCCAGAAAAGTCCAACTCAGGCACAACGTGAGCAGATTAGAGGATGACACCGCCGCCAGCCCCGCCGCCAGCAGCAACAAGGTGAAGCCCCGGCTGGCGGTGCGTCGGCCCCCTGGGCGGCTGAGGCCGGTGAGCAATGCCGCGACCGAAAGCCCGGTCAGCGCCAGTGCATACAGCCAGGTCATCCCCTCCAGGCGCAGGCTCACCGGGATGCCGGAGAGCGCCAGCGGTTGCCAGAAGGAGACAATCGCCTCGGCGGGCAACTGGCCGCCCAGCGCGAGCAGAGCGATCAGCGCCAGCCCGGCCGTGGCCGCCGCCACCGGGCCGGGGTAGCGAGCGGGCAACGTCAGGCTGAGCAGCAGCGCCAGCACGCCAGCGAGCAGGATGATGATGGGTATGAGCGGGGTCAGTGCCATGTTTCAATTCTCACCCGGCCTGGGGGTCGGGTGCCACCCGATCAGACGACGCGCATTGTAGCACGGGTAGGGCAGAGGGACAAGCCGGGTGCATTTCAATTTCGGAGCGACCATCATCTAACCGTCAGCCGTCACCCCTCCCTCCCCCTCCCAACCGGGCAAGCCCACATTTGCTTTCTTCACACCACCAGCTTATACTATGGCCCGGTCCGGCAAACCGAAAGACTAACGAAGAAGAAAAGGAGAGGGAGGTATGAAGCACCTGTTTCAACTGGCCATTCTGCTCGCGCTGTGGCTCAGCCCACTGGCGCCGGCCACGCTTGCCAGTGCTCATAACGAAGCTATCCCGGCCACGTCGCCGGCCCACCCATCCGAAGCAGGCCCCCAGGAGAGCACCTTTGGGCCAATCGTCCGCCAGGCGGAGCGTGCGGACGTATCCCCGCCCTTGCGCGACATCCCACCGCGCCCGCCGCTCCCTGGCCCCGCCCGCGAACTTCCCAACCTGCCCCTGCCCAAGGCCCGCGGTCAGGTGAACGCCACCACGCCTGACCCTGTTGTGCAGGATTGGATGGGTCTCCCGCTCATGCCCACGCCCATCATTAACGTGGATGGGCTTAGCAACTCAGACAACCAGTCCGTGTTGGGTTTCATGGTCTGGCCGCCGGACACCCAGGGCGATGTGGGCCCCAATCACTACGTGCAGTGGGTCAACCTCGTCTTCGCCATCTGGGATAAGAACGGCAACATGGTGTACGGCCCGGCCGCGGGCAACACCCTGTGGAGCGGCTTTGGCGGTCCCTGCGAGTCGTCCAACGATGGCGACATCATCACACTGTATGACGAGCAGGCGGGCCGCTGGCTGATGAGCCAGTTCGCCCTGCCCAACTTCCCCAGCGGCCCCTTCTACCAGTGCATCGCCATCTCCCAGACCAACGACCCAACGGGATCCTGGTACCGCTACCAGTTCCTGATCAGCAACACCAAGCTGAACGACTACCCCAAGTTCGGGGTCTGGCCAGACGCCTATTACATGGCGATCAACCAGTTCACCGCCCCGTCCTTCAACTGGGGTGGTCAGGGCGCGGTCGCCTTTGAGCGCGCCAAGATGCTCGTCGGCGACCCCACGGCGCAGATGGTCTATTTTGACCTGTTCAGCGTGAACCAGTGCTTTGGCGGGCAACTCCCCTCGGATATGGACGGCTACCTGCCGCCGCCGGGGTCGCCCAACTACTACATGGAAGTGGATGACGATGCCTGGGGCTGCTTCTCACCGGCCACGGACAGCCTGCGCCTGTGGCGGTTCCATGTGGACTGGACGAATCCGGCCAACTCCACCTTCGGGGTGAACGGCCAGCCCAATGCCACGCTAAACGTTGCGTCCTGGAACTCCATGCCCTGCGTCCTGATCGGCAGCCGTGACTGCATCCCCCAGCCTGGTGTCCCCACCGGCCAGTACCTGGACGCCATCGGCGACCGCCTGATGTACCGTCTGCAATACCGCAACTTCGGCACATATCAGGCTCTGGTCACCAACCACACGGTGGATGCGGGCAGCGGCAGGGCAGGCATCCGCTGGTACGAGATCCGCGACCCAGGCGGAACGCCGACCATTTACCAGCAGGGCACCTACGCCCCGGCCGATACCGAGCACCGCTGGATGGGCAGCATCGCTATGGACCGGCAGGGGAATATGGCGCTGGGCTTCAGCGTCTCCAGCTCCACCGTGTACCCCTCCATCCGCTATGTGGGCCGCCTGGTGACCGACCCGCCGGGCACCCTGCCCCAGGGTGAAACCACGCTGATCGCCGGCACCGGCTCGCAGACCACCACGAACTCGCGCTGGGGCGACTACAGCATGATGGGCGTGGACGCGCTGGACGGCTGCACCTTCTGGTACACCCAGGAGTATTATGCCCAAACCGGCAACGTCTGGCGCACCCGGATTGGCTCGTTCCGCTTCCCGGAGTGCACGGCACCTACCTCTGTGGAGTTGGTCAACTTCAACGCGGCGCCACCCGCCATCCCTCAGGTCACGCTGTGGGTGCTGGGGCTGGGCGCCGGCGCACTGCTCACCGGCCTGGCCCTCAGGACGCTCCTGCGGCGGCGGGCCTGATGGCACACAGGCAGCAGCGGAACACCCTCTGCCGGACCGGGTGTTTCGTCTGAGGCAACACGGTCATCAACTATCACGGCCTCCCCTAAGGGGAGGCCGTGATACTTTAAGCCTGGTTCTCTCCCCCCACCCTCCCCCACCCAGTACCGGGATTCATCCCGGTTGGTTGGGAGGGGAGCAACTTCCCTCCCCCTGGACAGGGGAGGGAGAGGGAGGGGGTGACGCCCCTCTCACTGACGCTTGATAGACGTTATCCGGTAGAACGTGCCGGGGCACATCTCGTGAGGCCCATCGCTAAAGCCGCCAGTCACGACCACGAACTCGCCGTTCTTGATGTCCCCCAGGTCGCCTTCTGGCACCACCCGGCCCCCATATTTATCCTTCCCCAACGGGTCATACACCAGGTAGGTACAGCCACCCTGGATGCCTGTCACCACGATCTGGCCGCGCAGCCAGCTATAGTCCGGCGCATGGCCGTAGCGGCTGTCCTCCGCTGGGGGCGTGGGGGATTGCTCCGCGCTGCCCGGCGTGGCCTGCGGCCCAGGCGTCGCCTGGGACCCTGAGAGTGCAGCGCCACTCAGAAGCTCAATGCCGGTGAAGCGGTAGGGCGTGCCGCTGCAGGGCGGCGCCGCCGGCCCCACGCTGGTGTCAAACTGGCCGCGCACCTGGACGAAGTCCCCGCTCTTGAAGATATCGGGCATGTTGCCGATGAGCAGCAACTGACCGCCATACGGGTCGTTGCCTGCCGGGTCATACTGGATATACCAGCAACTCTCCTTGCCCGAACCCAACTGGAGTTGGCCGCGCACCCAGCTATAATCGGGCGCGTGGCCGTAGCGCGGATCCTCGGTCGGCCTGACAGCCGATGTTGGCAACGGTGTGTTCTGCTCCCCCGGCGTAGGCGCCGGCGTTGGCAGCGCCCCGCCACAGGCCGTGAGCAGCACAGCCGCTACAACAGCGTAAATGAGCGCCTTGATCATCTCTGCCTCCTCCATCTCTCCTGCTCCTAAGACGCAGCCAGGGGCACAAAAGTTCCCCTGTAAGCGCCCGGCCCGCCACCCGGAAGGTCATCCAACGCCTGTCTTCCGTCCTCCGTCCTCCGTCTTCCGTCCGATGGCCGCCGCGATGCGCTGCCCCAGCGGGGGGTGATCGTACAGCAGCCACACCACCCAGGGTTCCGGGTCCACCTCAGCCAGGTTCTGATTCGCCAGCCGGGTCAGCGCCGAGGCGAAGGCCAGGGGCTTGCCGCTGGCGGTCAACGCATATGCATCGGCCAGGCGCTCCCGCCAGCGGGAGAGCGCGTTCGCCAGCGGCATGGTCACCAGGCTGAATGCGCCCAGTGTCAGCATGAACAGCGGAAAGGCGGCGATGTCATCCGGCCCGCGAAAGCCGAACGCCGTCGCCGTTGCCAGCAACACCCGATGGGCCAGATATAGCCCACCCAGCGTTAAAATGGACTGGCTGACGATCAGCAGGGGAATATCGCGATGAACATGATGGCCGAGTTCGTGCGCCAGGACCGTCTCAATCTCGTCCGGGGTGAACTCGCGCAGAAGCGTATCGCCCAGGACGATGCGCCGGGTGGTGCCCAGGCCCATCAGCGCTGCGTTGGCCGCCTTCGTCCGGCGGCTCAGGTCTATTGTGAACACGCCGCGCACATGCGTCCCCGCTCGCTCCGCCAGGCGCGTCAGCCGCGCCGCCAGGTCCTGGTCGGCGATAGGCGTCAACTTGAAGAAAAGTGGGACGAGCAGGACAGGGGCGAGGTTCGCCATGATCACGGTGAAGAACAGATAGCCGACCCCGGCCCACAGCCACCAGGTCGCCGGGGCCGCCCGCAACAGCGCATAGGTCGCCTCAATCAACGCCAGGCCCAAGAGGCCGCCCACCACCGCCCCCTTGACCTGGTCGGCGACCCAGCCGCGCACCGTCTGGGTGGACAGGCCGAAGCGATGCGGCAAAATGTAGCTGCTGTAGAAGCTCAACGGCATGAGCGCCAGCCCATAGACGCCCAGGACAAGCGTCACATAAGCGCCGACGAGCCACAGGGGATGATCGCTCACCTGCCGCAGCGCAGCTTCCAACTGCGCCGACGCGCCGGAGACCAGGAGCACGATCAGGTACAAACCGCCCAACGCCAGGTCAAGCACGAGCAGGCGCCGTCGGATGCGGGCATAGCGCCGCGCCTGTCGTTGCCGCTCCTCATCTATCTGCACATGCTGCTCTATCATCTTATCCGCCGTCCCCCTCTATTCTACCCCTTCCATTGGCCAGCCGCCATTCGTTAAGGTCCCCAACCCCACAGCCTGTTGACGGTTCCCTGAAGTCATTTATAATGGGGCCAGGATGAAAATACAGCGAGTGGGCACAATTTTGCTTATAATCTCTCTGTGAGAGCTTAAGGGCGCCGAGTATGCAACAACTCCAACTCTTTGAAGAGAATATTCTGACACAACCTACCCAGAAGGCAACGCGCTACACCGACCGCGACCGCCTTGAAGACAAGTTCGCCTCCAGGCTACGGGAAGAACTCCAACTAGCCAGCTTGGTCTCTTATGTGGGGAATAAAGAGATACCCGTCCTGCGGCTCTACCGGTATAAAGAGGCATTCGCCTTCCGTTTCGTTGAGGAGTTCATCTCTCGCCTTAACTTGGGTGAGAACGATTATCTCTTCGATCCTTTCTGCGGCATGGGAACGACGTTGTTCGCAGCTTCGCAACAGGGCATCCCCTCCATCGGCATTGACAGACTTCCGGTTGCTGTGTTCGTGGCTCAAACTCTACCGCTGTTTTACACACTGCAACCCGGCCAGGTGAAGGAGACCTTTAAAAAGCTCAGGGACAGAGTTGGGGAAGCCCCTCCCGCCCCTGTCGCTCTAGATGTCGCCATCATGAACGTGGCCTTCCCGCCGGAGACGCTTCTGATGCTGCGAAAGTGGAAAACGGTCATTGATGAACTGGCACCGCCCCTTAAGGATATTTTCTTGCTCTTGTTCTTCTCTATCCTGGAGTCCTGTAGCCTCACATCCAAAGACGGTCAGTTCTTACGCTTAGTACGGAATAAGAAGACTGCTTCACCGGACGAAGTTCTCCTGAGAAAGGTGAATGAAGCTGAACGAGACATTCAACTGATCAAGGAGTTCAAATGGGATCGGGCACTGCAACCGGTCGTGTATCTGGGAGATGCTCGTGACCTCAGTGTTATACCCTTTGAGCGTCAGCCGACGGCCATCATCACATCGCCCCCCTATGCCAATCGTTATGACTACACGCGCACCTACGCTCTAGAGTTGTGCTTCCACTTCGTCCGAGACTTCACCGAGTTGAAAGCCCTACGGTTTGGCATCTTACGATCGCATATTGAAGCCAAAGTGGAGGCTCATGAACAACCCTCTCATCCTGCTGTGAGAGAGGTTGTGGACATCCTGAGAGAAAGAAGGAAAGCACTGAATAACCCCCGTATCCCAGACATGCTCACCGGCTATTTTGTAGATATGGAAAAAGTGATCCACGAATGGGCACGCACCCTGGCGCCAGGAGCAAAAGTCGCTATGGTCGTGGACAACGTGAGATTTGAAGGAGAGCTATTGCCCGTTGATCTTGTGCTTTCAGAGATGGCAGAGGAGGCAGGGTTCCAGGTTGAGCAGATCATTGTGGCCCGCTACAAGGGGAATAGTTCCCAGCAAATGGGGAAGTATGGGCGCGTGCCGGTTCGAGAGAGTATAGTCATCTGGAGTAAGCCATGATAAGGGCATCTCGTGGAGATTATACAGCATGGTCCGTAGATCAACTGACCAAAAGCGAGTTCTTTCATCAGAAGCTTCACGAGTGGGGACTCACCACAGTAGCCAGTGAGATTGAACAGATCAAGGGCGAGACTCTGGACTGGGATTTAGGCCATTTAAGCATATCAAAACAGGCATGGGATAAGATCGTTCATCGCGGCATCAAGCCGATCATTGTCTTTGCACATCCTGTCGTTTTGCAAAACGTATCGGGTTCCGTTGGATATTACCGGATGCTGTCTATGGTATCACAAAAGTCTATGAACCGGATAGGACTTTCGGTTAGCCGCTATGAAACCGGGAAAGATTCCCCTAGCGACGAAACCGCTTTAGCTATTGCCAGACATTTGAACCAGGTCATCAGTCACCTCGTCGAGCTTGATGAACAGATAGACGCACGCGAATTTGATCTGTGGCGTGGGATGGCAGCAGGCTCTCAAGCGCAGGGGTCCTGGCAGAATACAAAGGGAAGTCGCGTTGAGATCATCATCAAGGGAATCCTGCAGCGGAGGCTTAGGGAGAGGGAACTTGTAGCCGTTGAAAAAGAGGGGGTAAGAATGGAATTGAGAGACGGGCGGGTCGTGATATTCGCTGATGAACCCGATATAGCGATCTATCAGAACGACAAGGTTCAGGCAGCTATTGAGATTAAGGGCGGCATAGACACAGCCGGCGTTCTGGAACGCGTAGGAGCTGCCATTAAGAGCCTCCGCCGGGCCAAACAAGAGAACCCCCAATCTACAACGCTCCTTATCCTTCAAGGGTTATCACTGACACAGAAAGCCAAGGATGATCTTGAAATCAACCGCGATGCTGTCAACCACTGGTTCACCGTTGAGGATGTCCTTGAAGATGAAAATAAACGTGAAGCGATCTTCAAAATACTTCTTATTTAAGCACACCCATGCTGGATAGCGCCCAGACCGGCCAGCCGATATTGATCTGGTGGCAAGCCATGGAAAAGATACTTGCGAAAGCAAAAGCCATCATCCAGGAAGAAGTAGAGCGTGCCGGTTATAGCGTCCGCCGCATTTTGCTTTTTGGCAGCCGTGCGCGCGGCGAAGCCCGTCCCGATAGCGATTGGGACTTCTATGTGATGATTGACAGCGAGGCCGATTTCCACCAACGCCAGGCCATTGCCTCGCGCATCTGCTGGGGGCTGGCCCTGGAGGGTATCTTCGCTGATGTCTTTGTCCAATCGGAAAAAACCGCGCAGGAACGGGCAAAAGACACGGGATACCTGACCTATTACGTGCTGAAGGAAGGGGTGGCCATATGAATGCGGTGACGGCGAGGAACTGGTGCCAGAAAGCAGAGCATGACCTCAAGATTGGCGCGGTGGTGACCCTGAAGAACCCGCCGTGGGAACGGGCCAGGCCATTAATCTGATGGTAACGGATTATCTGAAGAATTCAGCAAACACGGAGGAAGCGATGTCCGACGAAGTTCGCATGTTAGCCATACCTTACCCTGGCGACCTGCTCCTCTCCTTAAAGGAGGATGAAGAGACGTTTGCTGCGGAGGCGCGGCTGTTGCTGGCCGTCAAGCTGTACGAGATGGGCCGCATCTCCACCGGGATGGCCGCTCGCCTAGCTGGCATGAGTCGGGTGGCCTTCATGTTCGCCCTGGGCCGCTTCGGCCTCTCCCCTATCGGCGTAGGCGCCGACGAACTGGACGAGGACCTGACCCATGCCTGAGACTCTGCGCACGGTCGTGACCAACACCACGCCGCTCATTGCGCTGGCTCTGATCAGCAAACTGCACCTGCTGCGCGACCTCTACGGCGAGGTGCTGGTGCCGCCGGCGGTCTATGAGGAAATGCTGGCCGGCGGGGTGGAGAGAATAGGCGCCGCCGCGATTCAGGCGGCCCCCTGGATTCGCGTGCAGCCCCTCTCCGACCCACGCCGCGCCGACCTGTTGGTCGATCTGGACCGGGGCGAGGCCCAGGCTATCGCTCTGGCCCAGGAGCTTAATGCCGACCTGCTCATCGTAGACGAACGCCTGGGAAGACAGCACGCCCGACGGCTGGGGCTGACCATCACGGGCACCTTAGGCATCTTGCTCAAGGCGAAGCAGCTTGGCTATGTGGATGCCGTGCAGCCGCTGATTGAGCAGCTTCAACAAGGTGGTATTCGTCTGAGGGATGACGTGGTGCGCCGCGTGCTGGAACTTGCCGGCGAGTAGGGGGTCAGCTAATCGTTAGGGCAGGCCCCTGTGCCTGCCCTGTCAAAGGCTATCCTGGGAGGCCCATGTGAAGCGTCTGGTTGAATGCGTGCCCAACTTCAGCGAGGGACGACGGCGCGAGGTGATTGAGGCTATCCTCGCTACCATCCGCAGCGTGGAAGGCGTGATCGTGCTGGACCACCACAGCGACGTGGACCACAATCGCACGGTGGTCACCTTCGTCGGCCCACCGGAGGCCGCCCTGGAAGCCGCCTATGCAGCCATTGCCAAAGCCGTCCAACTCATTGACCTGGACCACCATCGCGGCGAGCACCCGCGCATCGGCGCCACCGACGTCGTCCCCTTCGTCCCCCTGGAAGGCGTGACCATGGAGGAATGCGTGGCGCTGGCGCGGCAATTGGGCGAGCGCGTGGGCAAGGAGTTGGGTATCCCGGTGTATCTCTACGAAGCCGCCGCCACCCGACCCGACCGTGAAAACCTGGAAAACATCCGCCGCGGCGAGTACGAGGGCCTGAAGGCCGAGATCGCCACCAACCCCGACCGCGCCCCCGACTTCGGCCCGGCCCGGCTGGGGCCTGCCGGCGCCACCGTCATCGGCGCACGCCCCTTTCTCATCGCCTACAACGTCTACCTGACCACCTCCGATGTGGAGATCGCTAAGAAGATCGCCAAAGCCATCCGCTTCTCCAGCGGCGGCCTGCGTTATGTCAAGGCATTGGGCCTCCTGGTAGAAGGTCGGGCGCAGGTCTCTATCAACTTGACCGATTTCCGCAAGACGCCCATCTACCGCGTGGTGGAACTCATCCGGCGCGAGGCCCAACGCTACGGCGTGGGTATCGCCTACAGCGAACTGGTCGGCCTGGCCCCCCAGGCCGCGCTGATTGAAACCGCGCAGTGGTACCTCCAACTGGACAAATTTGAGCTGGGCCAGATCCTGGAGAACCGCCTGGCCGAGGTTCAGGCCGCCGAGGCCCAGGCCGCGTCTATCGCCGACTTTGTGGACAGCGTGGCCGCGCCCACAGCCACGCCGGGCGGAGGCGCGGTCGCGGCGTTGGCCGGGGCGCTGGCCGCCGCCCTGGCCCAAATGGTCGCCGGGCTGACCGTCGGCAAGAAGAAGTACGCCGAGGCCGAAGCCGAGATGCAGCGCGTGCTGACCCAGGCGCAGGCCCTCCGCCGCGACCTGGTGGCGGCGATGGCGGAGGACAGCGCCGCCTTTGAGGCCGTCATGGCGGCCTACCGCCTGCCCCAGGGGACAGAGGAGGAGAGAGCCAGACGCGAGGCGGCCATCCAGCACGCCCTGGCCGGGGCCGCCGCCGTGCCGCTCCGCGTGGCGCGGGCGGGCGTCCGCGCGTTGGAGCTGGCTCAGGCCGTCGCCGAACAGGGCAACACCAACACGCTCACGGACGCAGGCAGCGCTGCCCACATGGCCCGCGCTGCGGTGGAATGCGCCGGGCTGAACGTGCGCACCAACGCCGCCAACATGACCGACCGGGAAACGGCCCGCGCCTGGCTGACGGAACTGGCCGACCTGCGCCGCCGCGCTGCCGAGCTGGAGGCGGCGGTGGCGCAAACCGTCACGGAGCGGGGGCATTTGCCTTCATAGCCAGCGCTCAAAAAGCTGCCTCAACGTCCCATCCGCTCTCAAGGCATTCAGCGTCCGCTCTATGACCTCAAACAGGCCCTGGTCGCGCCGCCGCACGACAACCGCATAAGGCTCGTACGTCACCGGCTCGCCGCTGATGTGCAACGCCGGACGATCCCGAAGGGCCGTCCGTGCCGAGATGGCATCCACCAGGGCCACATCCGCCTGGCCAGATTCCACTGCGGCCAGCGCCTCCAGCGGGTCCGGCCAGGCCTGGACCTCCAGCCCCGGCAGCCGCCGCGCCCAGCGCCGCGCCTCCACATCCCCATCCGACCCCAACTCCACTGCCAGCCGCAGGCCCGCCAGGTCGCCCATCCCCTGGGGCGACGGCCCATCCCGGCGGACGACGAGCACCTGCCCGGCGTTGAAGTACGGCTGCGTATAGGCGAAGTCATCCATGCGCAGGGGGTCAATCACCAGCGCTGAAATCAGGACATCCACCTGCCCTGCATACAAGGCATCGTACAGCCCATCATAGCCCAGGTTGACGAACTCGGCCCGCAGCCCCAGCCGCGCCGCCAGCGCGCGCCCCAGGTCCACATCCAACCCGGCGGGCTGTCCTCTCTCATCCACGAAGCCAAACGGTGGGTAGCTCAGGTCACTCCCGATGCGCAGCACGCCCCGCGCCCGCACCCGCTCCCACGAGTCGTCCGGCTCCCCACGGGCAATGCCCTGCACCAGCCACCACACGGCCAGCCCGGCGAGCGCCAGGGCCAGAACCGCCATCAACGGACGGGGGACGGAAGACGGCAGGCGGAGGCCAAGCCTCCCTGTCCTACTCTCCGCCGCTCGCATAGGCACGAACCACCTGATACACCGGGCGCGGAATGAACTCCGGCGTGACAAAGGCAAAATAGTCGGCGTAGCTGCGCTGGGGCGCAGGATAACGAAACACCCACATCGCCAGAACGCGCACCCAGGGCCAGTGCTCGGCAGCCCACCGATAGGCGGCAACCGTATAGGCCGCCCGCTGCGCCGGGCGCACGGCGCGTGTCCAGCGCGGGCTGTCATTCCAGCCCGATTCGGTGATATACACCGGCTTGGCCGCGTCGCCATAGCGCTCCATAATGGCGCGCAGCAACTCCACGCGGCGGAAGTTGATCACAGCGGGGTCAGGCGGAGCATCCGGCGGGAACTTGAAGCCATAGGTGTGCACGGCCAGGCCATCCATGACCTCGGCGGCGCCGGCCTGGTACATCGCCTCCAGATAGTCCAGGTCGTTCATCCCGAAAGGGCTGCCTTTCGGCTCCAGCGTCGGCGCCAGCGCCCCGCCCAGCACTACGACGTTGGGGTCGGCCTGCTTGGCCCGCGTGTAGGCCACGCGCAGCAAGCGCACATAGGCCGCCGGGTCCACCGGACGCTGCCCCCACTCCGAGGTCAGGTTTGGCTCGTTCCAGATGATGATGTGGCCCACGCGCCCGCGAAAATGGGTCACAAAGGCATAGACGAAATCGCCGAAGTCCGCGTAGTGCGCCTCGTCCAGAGTGCTGGATGTCGTCTTTTGTTTGCGCGGATCGGGCCGCGCCCAATCGGGGACGAAACCGAGCCGGGCGATCACCGTCAGCCCCTGGGCACGGGCGTGGTTCACCACCAGGTCGGCGTGCTCCCAGGAGAAGTTGCCCTTGAAGCCCGGCTCGGAGTAGGCCCAGGGGAAGTACTCCACGATCCAGGGCGCGCCCATCTCGCGCACCATCTGCAGCGTGCGCTGAATCTTCCACGGCTCAACCTCATCCGTCAGGCGCGTATGCACGCCCATGATCGGGTTGATGGTGTGAACTGTCTGCGGCGGCCCGATAACGACGACCGGCCCCGGCGGGCGAAGGCCGGCCAGCACGACCAGCACCAGCGCCAGCCGGAAGGTCGGGGTAGCCAGAATGGGTCGCAAGCGCCTGGCAATCGGTGGCAAATGTCTCCAGCCCACAAGACAGGGTCCCAACGTCGCCGGTAGAGGCGCGCGGCCATGCGCCCCTACTCAGGGTCGCGCCCGATCATACAACAAGCAGGGACGGCCAGCAACCCCGTCTGGGGCGATTCAGGGCTGGCGACCGGTAAAGGCACGGCACACCGTGCCCAGAGGGGCGCACGGCGATGCGCCCCTACTCCCCACCCGGTACCGGGCTTCAGCCCGGTTGGGAGGAGGGTAACTTCCCTCCCCCTGGATGGGGGAGGGGCAGGGCTGGGGTGGCTCTGCCCCCCACCCGGTACAGGGCTTCAGCCCGGCTGAGAGGGGGAAAATTCTCATCAAACTCTAATCTTCTTCTCATGTTCTTTTAAGGAAACTGTGATCTTAACAGGTGCGGCAATGGACGGTGGACAACCACCGTCCAAACTATCTCAGCACCAGATTGGGAAAAGGAGGTGAGGGATATGGTCGCGCTGATGAATCGTCCAAGCCTGTTTGACGAGGTCATATCGCTGCACGAGGCGATGGACGACCTGTTCCGGAACAGCTTCCTGCTCCCAAGCTGGCGCACCATTTTTGGCCGCACTGTCATGCCGACCCTTGCCCTGGATGTCTATGAAGACAACGATAATTACTATGTGATTGGGGTCTTGCCGGGGGTTGACCCGACCCAGGTGGACATCACCTGCGAGGGCAACACGCTGATGATCAGCGGCGAGATCCCGGAGTTCATCCCCGAGGGCAAGGAGGTCGTCTGGCAGGAGCTGCCCAGCGGGTCGTTCCGCCGCACGCTGACCTTGCCGGCGCCGATTGAGGCGGACAAGGTAGAGGCGCACTACGAGGCGGGCCTGCTGAAGATCACCGTGCCCAAGGCCGAACATGCCCGGGCGCATAAAATCCAGGTCCGCACCGTGGAGCGCCAGTTGCCCAGCGGCAAGGGCAAGAAGTCCTGATTCGTTCGTTATAATGTCTGGGGCCAGGGTCGGCCCGGTGGCGGTGGATGACGGGCAACGGGCATACCCGCTGCCTGTCGGTCACCGTGCCGGGTCGGTCTCCTGGCCCTGGGTGTCTGAGCAGAACGTTGTGCGCGGATAAGGAGGTGATGGGCTATGTTGGACAGGGATATTGCCATCTTGATCTTGCGTGTGGTGGGCCTGCTGTTCATCGGCCATGGCGCCCAGAAGCTGTTCGGCTGGTTTGGCGGGCAGGGCCTGGCCGGCACTGCGCAGTGGCTGGGCAGCCTGGGCCTGCAGCCGGCGCGGTTCTGGGCGGTTGTGGCCGGGTTGGCTGAGTTGCTCGGCGGCATCGGCCTGGCGCTCGGCCTGTTCACGCCCATTGCCGCTGCTGCCATCATTGCCGTGATGCTCATGGCCATCATCCGCGTCCACTGGGCGAACGGCCTGTGGGTCTCCAAAGGCGGGATGGAATATCCGCTGGTCAATATCCTTGTCTCTGCCTTTATCGGTCTTACCGGTGCGGGCCGCTATGCCCTGGACACGGCCCTGAACATCACCTACCCCATGCCGCAGACCTTCTGGGTCGCGCTGGCGGTGGGCGTAGTGGGCGTGATCATCGGGCTGGTCAGCGGTCAATGGGTTGCCCGACCCCAGGCGCGGGCCGCCTGAGCGCCAGCCCCTTTAACATTAATATAGCCAGCCCTCAGCTATCAGCGCTCAGCTTAAGGCTTAAATGCACGCGCAAGCTTAAAGCTGAGCGCTGATAGCTGACCGCAGGCGGCTAAAAGATACTAACGGATTAGCCCTGTGGTTAAGGAGGTGGCAATGATCGCTGAACAACTGGAGATCAGGGTTGGGCAGCGTGTAGAATGCACCGATGGCCCTGCGGGCAAGGTGACCCGACTGCTGGTGGATAGCGCCAGCGGTCGCGCCACTCACTTCGTCATACGCAAAGGCAGCCTGCGTCCCAGGGACATCCTCGTGCCGGTAGCGTGGGTCGCCCGCTTCACCCCGGAGCGGCTTGAACTGAGCGTCCCGCGCAGCGAACTGGATCGGCTTCCACCCTACCGAAGCGATGAGGAGTTGCGCGAGGCGGTTGAGCAGGCCCTGTGGCAGGATGACAGCCTCCGCATTGAGGTCCTGGAACAAGACGCACTTATCCTTCAGGTTCATCATGGCATCGTGACCTTAAGCGGGCACATCCGTAGCCAGGCCCAACACCGCCGCATGGAGGCCCTGATCCGCCAGGTCCCCGGCGTCCTGGGCATTGAGGACCAGACCATCGCCGATGATGAACTGGAGATCGCGGTGGCGGCGGCGTTGGCCCAGGATAGCCGTACGCGTGGTCAGCTCATTCGCGTGCGCGCCCGATTGGGTTATGTCAATCTGCTGGGCGATGTGCCCGATGCAGAAGTGCGCGACGCCGCCGAGGAAGTCGCCGCCCGCGTGCCGGGCGTCCGGGCGGTGATGAACTTCCTGCGCACGCCAGGGGAGCCGCTGCAACTGCCGCAGCAGCAGCCCATAGATGCCCGTATCGGCCAGCCGGTCTTCGCCACCCGCCTGATGCTCGGCACGGTCACACGGGTCATTCTCAACCCGCGCTCGCGCCAGGTGACCGGCCTGGTGGTGGAGGGCGAACCGTCCGACCCGGAGCACGCCGATCCCAAGACACTCCCGGACGAATGGCCCAAGCGGCAGCGCACAGTGCTCGTGCCCGCTTCCCTCGTGGGCAAGGTCACGGCGGGCGGCGTCTTCCTGAATGTGAGCGATTGGCAGGCTGTCCACTTGCCCGACTTCAACCCGGCCTCCTTTACCGCGCCTGAGGCCACCTGGCAGCCGCCGTTCCCTTACCGGCGCGAGGACATCTGGCTTGAACGTCGCGCCGATCAGGCCGTCCCCGCGCAGGCCGAAGCCAGGGTAAGCGGCGGAGGCCAGGTGGCCGCCAGCCGGCCGGCGGCCCCGATTGGGGCGGAGCGCCTCTCCTCTGAAGAGATGACCTCACTTCGGGTCCAGGAACTGCAACATACCTGAAGGAGAGGCACAACAGATTCGCCTTATAGTTGAGGGAGGTGATCCGCATGGCCTATGTGTTCAACATCGGCGCGCCGGTGTTGGCCTCAGATGGCAAGGCTGGTCGCCTCAAATACGTTGTGGTGGATGCCGACACCCAGGCGATCACCGACCTGGTGATTGAGCGCGGCCAGGTATTGAAGCGCGCCATCGTCGTGCCGGTGAGCTGGGTGTTGTGCACCGACGCCCAGGGCATCCACCTGAATGCGCGGCTGTTTGAACTGGATGCCCTGCCGGAGTATCAGGAAGTGGAGTTCGCCATGCCAGACTCGCGTATGAAGCCGGTCTACGGCCACAGCCCGGCAGACGTGCGCCTGTGGGTCAGCCCTTATCGTGCTCTAGTGCACCCCGGCCAACCGGTGGTCTGGCAGCGCGTACGCACCGGCCTCCACGATGACGAGGTCCTGCTCACACGCGGCCTGCCGGTGGAGACCAACGATGGGCAGACCATCGGTACGATTGACCACATGCTGGCCGACCCCAAGACGCGCCGCCTGACTCACGTGATCGTGCGTCGCCAGCCCTGGTCGGACGATGAGGACTTTATCGTGCCAGCGGAGCACATTGGCCGCATCAGCGAGCAAGGCATTCGCCTGACGCTAGGGCGCGCTAACGTGGCGCAATTGCCACGCTACCAGCCTGCGGCCAGCGACACCCAGATCCGCACCAGCCTGATCCGGGGCCTGGAGACGCAGCCGGAGACGCGGGGGCAGCCGCTTCAGGTGGAAGTGGAGCGCGGGCTGGTCCGGCTGCTGGGCGAGGTGCCTGCCAGCGTAGCGGCAGCCGCGGCCCAGATCGCCCGCCACGTGCGCGGCGTGATCGGCGTCTCTGATGAGACCACGCGGCCACAGAAGCGCGCATAGCCCCCGCTGAATAAATTCAATGGCTTCTTCTGAGCATCGCCTGCCAGGCCCGATTGACTCGCGAGACGACCCCCTCCGGCGGCGAGGCCGGGCCATAGCGGGCGACCACGTAAGCCTCCTGCCCCGCAGCCTTGATCTGGCTGAGATTACCAAACGAGAATTATCACGGTCTAGTGCCCTGGCCCCGCCGGGGCCAGTATGCTTCAGATCGGGCCAGCTTACCCCGGCGGCCAACGCATGCCCCGACCGCCTAGCAGGTGGAAGTGGAGATGGAAGACCGATTGCCCGGCATGTCGGCCTGTGTTCAACACCAGACGGTAGCCGTTGCCCAGCCCCTCATGCTCCGCCAGTTGCCGCGCCACCAGCAATAGCCGCCCCAATAGCTCGGCATCCTCTGGCTGGGCCTCGGCCAGGCTGGGGATATGCCGGTCGGGGATGATCAGAATATGGACGGGCGCCTGGGGATGGATGTCGCGGAAAGCCGTCACGCCCTCGCCGCGATAGACGATCTGGGCGGGCGCCTGGCCCGCGACGATCCGGCAGAAGATGCAATCTGGTGTCACAATTCCCCCTCCAGGATGTTATCTTCGCGCAGCGCCACTAAGCGCACCGGCGCCACGCGGTTATGCAACACCTCTCGGCTGGTGACCTCCACGCGCAGGTAATTGGGGGTCAGGCCGCTCCAGCGCCAGCCATGTTCATCCGCGCCGGTCGCGCTCTCCCACAGCACCTCCATTGTCCGGCCCACATAACGCTGGCGGAAGGCCCGCCCCATCTCCCGGCCCAGCGCGATCAACGCCCGGCAACGCGCCTCCTTCACCTGGTGCGGCACCTGGTTGCGCATACGCGCGGCTGCCGTGCCGGGCCGCGCCGAGTACGGGAAGACATGCAGCCCGGCAAAGCCAATGCTGGCGACATACGCATAGCTGGCGCGGAAATCGTCCTCGCTCTCGCCGGGGAAGCCGGCGATCAGGTCGGTGGTCAGGGCCAAGTCGGGGATGGCGGCGCGCGCGGCCTCCACCAGGCGGCGAAAGCTGGCGCAGGTGGTGCGACGGGCCATGCGCCGCAGCGTGCGATCACAGCCGCTTTGCAAGGGCAGGTGCAAATGAGGACAGAGGCGCGGGTTCGCCCACAGCTCAAAGAAGCCCTCATCCAGGTCCCAAGGCTCCAACGAAGACAGGCGCAGCCGGGGGATGTCGGTATCGGCCAGAAGTGCAGCAACCAGCCGCTTCAGGCCATCGCGTTCACCCCGATCATGCCCATAGGAGCCGAGATGCACCCCCGTCAGAACGACCTCCTGGTAGCCGCCGGCCGCCATCGCCTGCACCTCGGCCACAACCTCGGCCAGTGGGCGGCTGCGGCCCGGCCCCCGCGCAATCGTGGTGATGCAGAAGGTACAGCGGTTATCACAGCCATCCTGCACCTTGACGAAGGCGCGGGTGCGCCCATAGGCGCCGGGGACATAGTCGCGTACAATCGGCTCACGGTCAAACAGTTCGGCGGTGGCCCGTACCCGCCCCCCTGCACCAGGAGAGAGGGGAACTACAGCAGGGGCCACAAGTGCGACCAGCCGGTCCTTATCAAAATTATTGATCACCTGGCTCACGCCGGGGAGTGTCTGAACCCGATCTGGCGCCAGATGGGCATAACAGCCGGTGGCCACAATCCGCGCCTGGGGCGCAGCCCGCGCGATGCGGCGGATGAGCTGGCGCGACTTGTGCTCGGCCTCGCCGGTGACCGCGCAGGTGTTCACCACACACAGGTCGGCCTCCTCAGCCACGCGGACAACCGTATGCCCGGCGCGCTCAAACTGCCGCGCCAGGCTCTCTATCTCGCTCTGGTTCAGGCGGCACCCCAGCGTATCTACATAGACTCGCATCCGCTCCCCCTAACCACCAGGCCAATCCGTTGAATACCTCATTTCTGGCGAATTATAACATAAGGGCCGAAAGAGGTCAGGGAGACAGCTCCCGTTGGGCCAGGCGGCCGACCGGGCCGTCGGGGTCCAGCGCTGCGGCGCGGGCGAACGCCTGGCGGGCTGCCTCTCTATCGCCGCGCCGCGCCTGAACCAACCCCACATGATAGTGTGCGCTGGCCAGGCCGGGATCCAGCGCAAGCGCCCGGTTCAACGCGCCCAACGCGCCCTCACTATCCCCATTGAGATACAGCGCCCAGCCGAGCAGGTCGTAGGCTTCGGCGTCATCCGGGGCCAATTCGGTCGCCCGCAACGCGGCGGGCAGGCCCTCTTGCGCCACCTCAAAGGCACGGTCAAGGTAAAAGCGGGCCGCCAGCTTCCAAAACGCCGCCTCACGCGGCGCCAGGCGCGTGGCCTCGCGCAGCCAGATGCGCGCCGTCTCATAATCGCCCCTGGCCGCGTACATCAGGCCGATCTCGGCGCTGAGAGCCGCATTGGCCGGGTCGCGGTCATAGGCCTGTTCAAACTCCACGCGGGCCGCTTCCCACCAGCCAAGCCGCTTCCAATGATAGCCCATCAGGGTGTGAACCAGCGGGTCCTCCGGCGCCAGCGCCAACGCCTGCACCAGCGGCGTATAGCCATCCTGACCCAACTGGTCACGCGCCAGGCCCAGGTAAGCCAGCGCCTGGGCGGAGTTCGGCCTCTGCGCCACCGCCCTGGACAACTGCTGTTCCGCCAGGCGCCACTCCTCCACGCGGGCAAAAGCCACCCCCAAACGGGCGGCGGCCTCCGCCGGGTCCGATCGCTCCTGGAGAAGCACACTAAGCACTATGTCGGCCTGGGCCTGGAAACGGGGATCATGAGTGGCCTGGCGCAGATAAGCGCCGGCCTCCTCCGGCTGGCGGGGGGCTAGAAGTAGCCCCAACCGATAGGCCACTCTGGGATCAGGCCGGGCCATCAACAGGCGGCGATAGAGCGCCTCGGCTTCCTCCCACGCGCCCAGATCGTAGAACCCATCGGCAACCCGCTCCAGCGCATCCCAACCAACTCTCGGCAGTCCAGGCGCCTCTGGCACCTCGCTGGCAACCTGGCGCCACTGCTCCAACGCGGCAGCCGTGTCCCCCAGGCGGGCAAACGCCTGGCCGAGTTCAGCGCGCACCTCAGGGGTGAGGCCGCCCCGGCTGCCAGCGGCATAGGCTTCCTGGAGTGCCGTCACGTTCTCCTGCATCACCACATGCACACGCGCCAGCCGCAGCCAGGGGGTCGGATTCCACACCTGCCGCGCAACGGCCTGCCGGTAGGCGCTCACCGCCGCCGGATAGTCATACGCGCGCCTGGCCGTATCGCCCGCACGGACCGCGTCCACTGCAGCGCGGTCGTCAGGAAACGGCGAGAGCAAGAGCACGCCCAGAGCAACCAGGAGAAGGATCAAGGAAGACGGAGGACGAAGGACGAAAGACGGATGGGCCTCCGTCGGGCGCGAAGCGCCTATCTCGTCCTCCGTCATCCCTCGTCCGTCGTCCACCACTTGCTCCTCTCCTCAAAAAAGGAAAGGTATGATACTAGAGAAGGGGATACTTTAGGAAACTCAACCGTGATTGGAGAGGGTCACATGAGCGAGAAAACTACCTATCTTATCATTGGCGCTGGGTTGGCTGGCGCGCGTGCCGCAGAAGCCCTCCGCGAGCGCGATACCTCAGGGCACATTGTGCTCGTCGGCGATGAGCCTTATCTCCCCTACCACCGTCCCCACCTGTCCAAAAAATACCTGATGGGCAAGCGCCCCCTGGAGAAGGTCTTTTTCAAGCCGCCGGAATTTTACACGGAACGCCACATTGAGACGTTGACCGGGCGTACCGCTATCGGGCTGAACCCCCAGGCGCACGAGGTCACACTCAATGACGGTAGCGTGTGGCGCTACGACCGGCTGCTCTTGGCGACCGGTGCCGAGCCACGCCGCCTCAATATCCCCGGCAACGACCTGGCGGGGATTTACTACCTGCGCACCATCTCGGATTCCGACGAACTGCGCGCAGCCATGGCCCAATCGCAGCAGGCCGCGATCATCGGCGGCGGCTTCATCGGCGCCGAAGTGGCTTCGGCCTTCGCCCAGAGCGGCGTGCACACCACGTTGCTCTTCCGCGAGGACCTGCTGCTCAGCTACCACGTCGGCCCAATCGTGGGGCGCTTCCTCACCGACTACTTCACCCAGAAAGGGGTGACCATCCGCTCAGGGGTGAACGTGGATGCCTTCATCGGCGACGACCGTCTCAGAGGCGTACGCCTGGCCTCAGGCGAGATCATCCCCGCAGATACCGCCGTCATTGGCGCTGGCGTCATCCCGCGCATCGCGCTGGCGCAACAGGCCGGGCTGGCCATTGAGCACAACGGCGTGGCAGTGGACGAATACCTTCAGAGCAGCGACGCAGACATCTTCGCCGCAGGCGACATGGCCGCCGCCTGGAGCCCCCTCTATCACCGGCGTATGCGCATTGAGCACTGGGACGTCGCCCGCCAGCAAGGGCGCATCGCCGGGTTGAACATGGCCGGCGACCGTGTGCCCTGGAGTGAACTGCCCTACTTCTACTCCGACCTGTTTGACCTGGACATCCAGGCCTACGGCGACCTGTTCCAGTGGGACGCGGTGATCCAGCGCGGCCCCGCCGATCCCACCGCCCGTCCGGCGCTCACCGTGTTTTACCTCTATCAGAACCAACTGCGCGGCGCACTCGTGATCAACCCCGCCGAAGGCCAGCTTGAGGACATCCAGGCATTGCTCAAGGCGATGCCTGGATTAAGCGCTGCCGACCGGGCACGGCTGGCCGATCCGACCATGCCGCTGCGCTAGACGAGGGAAGGGCGCGTCACCCTGCGCCCTTCCCCTATTCTAGCAAGTATCGCCGCAATGGCACCTGCAACCTGTTCATCTTCATGACTGTGAGATCTGCCTAAAGAGTGCAGCAGTCTGCGACGACGGTGTCACGCCCAATTCCGTATGCAGGTGCTTCACACAACGCTCGTAGGTACGGAGTGCCAGCGAGCGGTTGCCCTGCTGTGAGTGGCATAGCATCAAGAGGTAGTAGGCTTCTTCCCAGCATGAATCTTTGGCGAGGATCTGATGGCACAGTTGAATGGCTTCTTCGTAGGCGCCTTGCTCCACCAGGAGTTCCGCGACATGGCTTGCAGTCGTGAGATAGAGATCCATCAGGCGCTCGCGCTCTTCGCTCGCCCAGTCCTCGTATAATGCATCCTGAAGATAATCCCCCTGATAGTAGACCAGCGCGTGCCGATATAGGCGCAGTGCCTGCATGGGATCGCGTGCTTCAACCTGCCGTGCTTGTTCAATTACACGCTCGAATTCGTCCGCATCAACGCGGAGATTCGCCTCAGGATTAAGTCGGAGTGTATCACCGTGCCGCTGCACGAATTGCGATTCCGCCTCAGGCGCGCGTCCAGGTTCGAGGGTCCGGCGCAGTGCGTTGAGCGTAACACGCAAACTGGCCGCTGCAGCCGAAGCCTTCGCCTCCGGCCACAGCATCTCAGCAATCTGCTCACGGTGTAATGGTCGTCCACGACGTGACAGGAGTAGTTGAAAGAGTTGCAATGCCTTGCCACGCCCCCAATCCGCTCTGGAAATCTCGCGTCCACCGCGCCAGACGCGAAAGGGACCGAGCGTTTGGACATACAGCAGTGCCTCACTAGTGGCACTGTTGGATTGAGATGGCGGCCAGGAGGGCACGCTCAATGCAAGCGAGGGCAATCGCGCTGCTAGTTCCTGCAGCAGGACGGCGGCATAGCCCGGCTCAAGACCACGGCGATTAGCGGCGGTAAGTAGTGCGGCCAAGCCGTAGGGTTCTTTAGGCCCCAAAAACGTCTGACGTGTGTAAAGGAAGTCGTACTGATGAAGCCGCGCTTGCTGCAGCGCATAATGTGCGGCCGGATCAAACAGCGCCCATTCGCGGCGTTCCAGATGCCACAACGCACGCCAGATTTGCGCCAGGCATGGCCCGTACGCATCGCCACAAGCCCTACCCAAGGCCGCCGCCCGGCTCAGCCATTCCTCCGCGTGTTCATCCTTGGCAATGACCGCAGCACCCCCTAGCGCCAGCCAGATAACCGAGGTCAGATAGGCGTCGCCTGCTGCCTCCAGGATAGCAATACCAGCGCGCGCGTGCTTCTGGCTCTCTGCTAGTTGCCCTTGTAATCCGAAGGCAACGGTTAAGCCAAGGTACGCTTCAGCGCCAAACCGGGGCACGTGGATCGTCTCGGCCAGACGCAGAGACTCGTGGTAGGCGTTGAGTGCGCGCGCAACGTCATAGTCTGGGCCGGTCAGATAAGCGTGGCCAAGGCGCGCCAGGGAAACCGTCTCGACGATAGGGGAATGGAGTTCACGCCCCAAACGCAAGCCGCGTTCGGCATAGGCGCGCGCGGCTTGCTCTTCGCCCATCATGGCGCAAATCCAGGCCAAGAGCGCCGTGCTCTCCCGGTGCGATCGTGGCATCCGCTTCTGTCCGCTCCCCCAGGGATCGGTGCGCAGGTCTTGTTGGACCATGGCGTGCGCTTCGGCCAGGCGTCCCTGGCGCACGTAGATACGCGGGTCCATCGCCGGGATGCCAAGATTCGGGCAACGGTGATAGACTGCCCGGTGCAGTCGCTCGGCCTGTTTCAGCCGGCCCTCGTTCGTCAGATTCTCCGCGACAAGTGCGAGCAGAGCGGCTTTGGACTGGGGTTGGCTACGGGCCAACCGGCGTGCTTCCTCCAGGATCGGCTTGGCGCGTGCCGGCTGGACAGTATCCAGATAAACCATCACCTGGCCATAAAGCGCGCGCAGTTCGCGTTCGAGGTCCTGATCGGCGGCGGCGCGTTGGCGTGAGTCCTGGTAGAAGGCCAGTGCCTCCTCAAAGTGGCTGCTCAAGCGGTGGGCTTCGCCACGATAGAACAACAAGTCGCCGCAGGCCTGAACCCGGTCGGGAGGAAGACGATCAATCCAACTGGCCAACGTCTCCCATCGCCCTGCCTTCACCATGCTATAGCCAATCTCGTTCAACAGATCCACGGCTGCGTCGTTCTCGCCCGCCGCAAGAAAGTGATGAACTGCTTCTTCACTATCACCCTGCGCCCGATAAATGTGCGCAGCGCGCCGATGGAGATCGTGCCAAGCTGCACTATCCACCTGGGCGCGGCGTGCCAGGAAATCTTGGAAGAGATGATGATAACGATAGGCGCCACCACCCAGCCCGATCACGAACAACGAATGTTCGTCGAGGTAGCGCAAAATGCTGGCACTATCCTCACGGTCCAGCAAACGGTTACAGACCTCCGGTTCGAGACGACGCAAGATGGCAGTATTCAAGAGAAATGCCTGGATGGCCGGAGGTTGCTTGGCCAGCACCTCGGATGCCAGATAATCAAACAGGAGTTCAAGCGATCCAGGTAGCGCGTATAGAATCTGATTGAGGCCTGACGTGGCCGATGCCTGCAACTGCTCCCCGACCATTTGCAGGGCGATGATCCAGCCTTCGGTCTCGGCGGCCAGCACGTCGGCCTGTGCTGGCGAAAGGGGGTGATGATAGTGCTCGGCAAAGAGCGCAGTCACTTCAGCGGGCGTAAAGGCCAGATGGGCCTGGGTGATCTCCAACAATTCGCCGTGTACGCGCCAGTGAATCCGTGAGGGCAGGTTGGGGGTAACGCGCGTTGCCAGGATGACGTGAAGGCGTGGTGGCATGCGCTCGATGAAGCGGTCAATAATACCGCTGATTTCAAGGCGATCCACGCTGTGATAGTCATCGAGGACGAGGAAACTTTCCTCGTGCAATTCAGCGAGCAGATCATTAACTAATGTGTCAATCGCCGGGGCCCATAGCTGCGCCGCACCGCCTTCGCTTTGAAGCAGAGCGAGTGCCTGCTCCCCACAGGTCGGGTGCACAGTGCGAAAGACGTAAATCAGGTGGAGGAGAAACAGCAGCGGGTCCGCATCCGTTTCGGTAAGACTGTACCAGAAATGGGGGTATCTAGATTCGGCCAGAAACGCAGCCAGCGCGCTGCTCTTGCCATAGCCGGGGTCGGCTTTGACGATGGTAAGAGGATAATGGCAAGCCTGATTCAGCAGTTGCGTGATGCGTGGCCGCGCCAGAAATCGCGGTTTGAGCCGCGGGCGGATCAATTTGGTACGGACAATCAAGTTTTCACCGAACGCCATCGCCGTGCTCTCAATCCACAGGCTGAGAAGCGAGGAGAGTAGAGTCGGCAAGAATCTGGTCCCCAGACCGGAGTTCTCCCCGCTCCATCTGTGTTTAGATCAGGGGCTTGAGGTGTCAGCCACACCATCACCCTCTGTGGAATTGTATGCATAACATGATATAGTCAGTTGAAACAGGCTGTCAAGTTATCGCCTGAGCTTCAAACATAAGATCGGAGATGGGGGCAGCAATAAGCAAGCCAATAGCGTAGGCCGGATGCTTCCACCGGTCAAAAATGTTGGCAGAATCTGGCCTTTGGAGGACGAACGACGGGCGGTGAATTCGCCATACCCTCTTGGGACAGGTAGGGAGATGTCCGAACCTCAGCCTAACGATGAATTATCGGCCTGGTTCAACAGGGCTTTTAAGCCGCCCTATAAATGACCTCCCCTCCCACGACGGTGGCGATGACATGGATGTCGCTTAGCGCCTCCAACTCTACATCCAGCGGGTTCTGCGACAGGATGACGAAGTCCGCGAACTTACCCGGTGTCAAACTCCCTTTCACGTGTTCCTCAAAGGCGCTATAAGCCGACCCCAGGGTATACCACCGGATCGCCTCTGCTACGCTGATCGCCTCCTGCGGCACATACAGATCGCCGCGCGCGGTGCGCCGAACCACCGCATCCTGGATAGCACGCAGTGGCGCACCATCCACCACTGGACAATCGGAACTGAGGGCGACGGGTAAGCCACGCAAACTAGCCAGCGGGTAGGTCAGGCGCAGACGTTCCTCGCCCAGCGCCGTGCGAAAGCCGTCCCCTAGTTCATAGATGAAACGCGGCTGGGTGACGATAACTGCGCCGACACGGCGAATACGCTCAATCAGATCGGGGCGCAGGACGCCGCAGTGCTCGATCCGCGGGCGAAAGCGCGCCGCGCCCTCACCCATCACCTGCTCAATCGCGTCAAGAGCGACCTCGATGGCGCGATCGCCGATGGCGTGCATGGCGACCTGCCAGCCGCCTATGTGCGCCAGATGCACCTGCTCGCGGATCTTGTCCTCGCTCTTGACCAGGAAGCCACTCGTCGTTGGATCGCTCGCATACGGCTCGGACAGCGCCGCTGTCTTGCCGATGAGCGAGCCGTCCAGAAAGAGCTTGATCGCGCCGAGGCGCAGCCGGTCGTCGCCGAAGCCCGTGTGCAGGCCGAAGGCGAAGTCAAAGCGGCTATTCTTCACCACCAGGGATTCCACATCCACCATCAAGCGCACGCGCTGGGGCAACAGGCCCTCGGCGCTGGCCTCTTGATAAGCACGAAACTCCTCCGGCGCGATCCAGCCGGCCCAGGCGTCCTGGGCACTCGTAATGCCCTGGGCGGCCATCTGCTTGCTCGCCGCTGCAAGTGCAGCCTTGACCTCCGCCAACGTGTACGGCGGCAGGACCTTCTTGACGAGTTCTTGTGCCGTCTCTTTCAACAGCCCCGTCGGCTCGCCATGGCCGTCACGCTCGATCACGCCGCCATCCGGGTCCGGCGTCCTACTGTTGATCCCGGCTAAGGCCAGCGCGCGTGAGTTGGCGACGGCCATGTGGCCGGAGATGTGCGACAGAAACACTGGATGGTCGGGCGAGACCCGGTCGAGGTCGGCACGGGTGGGATGGCGGCGCTCGGCGAGCTTGTTTTCGTTGTAGCCTCCGCCGCGGATCCATGTGCCTGGCGGCACGCGCCGGACGTGCGCCGCTACTGCATCTACCACGGTGGCAATGTCGGTTGCTACCCGTGCGTTGACCTCAACTAGGCTCAGGCCGGAGAGCAGGATATGGCAGTGCGCATCGTGAAAGCCGGGCATGACCGTTTTGCCCTCGGCCTCCATGACGCGCGTCCCCGGCCCGATCAGATTTGTTACTGTATCCTCATCGCCGACTGCGATGATCTTGCCATCACGAGCGGCCAGGGCACGCGCAACCGGCTGGGCGGCATCAAGCGTGATGATATGCGCGCAGCGCAGGACGAGATCGGCGTGGATCATTGCGGTTGCGTTTGCGCTTGTGCGCTAACCTCGGCGATGAACCGGCTGAGTACGTCCACAAATCGGTCCGGGGCCTCAATTGGGCCGGAGTGCCCAACGCCGTGCCACACTTCCAACCCGCAGCCAGGGATACCGGTAAATACCTCAACGATGCTGGGGAAGGGCGCCGAGATGTCTTTATCGCCCCAGATCGCCAGCGTCGGCACCTTGATCTCCCCCAGTCGATTCACGACGTTGAAGTTGAGCATTTCCCTTAGCGTGGCGAGGTAGATCGTCTTGCCCCAACGCACGCCGTCGGTGACCAACTGCTCCAGGTACTCGCCGGTCGGCGGCACGGCGAAGGCGCCCAGGACAATCAGGCGGATGCCCTCAGGGTTGCCTTGCTGCGGGTAGCACCATTCAAGGATCTCCGGCGCGATCTTGTTACCAGAGGGCGCGACCGGGTCCACCAGAACGAGCGCCTTAAGACGGGCCTGATGCCGGAGCGCATACAACATGGAAATCTGGCCACCCATGGAGTGCCCGACGAGCGTGAACTTGGGCAACTCTAATGCCTCAACGAACTGGTGCAGATCCTCGGCGTATTGCTCAAACGTGTGGCCAGTCTCTATCTGGTCTGACTCACCGCAGGCACGCAGGTCAATCGCGTAGGCATGGTAGATGTCTCGCCGCAGACGCTCGAGCGCGGGCAACCACCAGCGGTGGGTGCTGATGAAACCATGGACGAAGACGATGGGTTCGGGGCCATCGCCACGTTCTATGTAGTGCATCTTGAAGTCCTTGAGTTGAATATGTGGCATAGCCGTAGTCTCCTATCTTGTTTGGGTTTATACAAATTGAATGACCTGGCGCACCACCTCACCCTTCGCCAACGCGTCGAAGGCCGGGTTGATCTCGTCGAGCGTGATCGTGCGAGTGAGGAGTAGGTCTACTGGCAACAGCCCCGCCTGATACAGCGCGATGTAGCGCGGGATATCGCGCCGGGGCACCGCCGAGCCCATGTACGAGCCTTTCACTGTGCGCTCCTCGGCTACCAGGCTGACGGCGGAGATGGCGAATTGCCTGCTGGGGTGCGGCAGGCCGATGGTCACGGTCGTCCCGCCGCGCCGCGTCGCCTGGTAGGCCTGGATGAGCACGCGCTCATTGCCGACACTCTCAAAGGCATAATGTGCTCCGCCACCTGTGAGGTCTCTCACTGCCTGCACTGGATCGCCGTCGCCAGCATTCACGACGTGTGTCGCCCCGAGGTTGCGTGCCAGGGCGAGCTTGGCGTCGAGCAAGTCAACGGCGACGATCGGGTACGCGCCAGCGACACGCGCGCCCAGCACAGCGCTCAGCCCCACACCGCCCAGCCCGAACACCGCCACGCTCGTCCCCGGCTCCACACGCGCTGTGTTCACGACTGCGCCCACGCCGGTTATGACCGCACAGCCGAACAGGGCTGCCTTTTCCAGCGGCAGGCTCGGGTCAATTCTGATGACCGACTCTTGTGCCGTGACAGTGAATTCCGAGAAGGCCGAAACGCCGAGGTGATGATTGAGTTCTTGCCCCGCCCTGTTCCTGAAATGGCGGCCTCCGGCGAGGAGCGTGCCGGCGGCGTTGGCCTTCGCGCCGTTCTCGCACAGCGCCGGCCTGCCAGTCATACACGGCAGGCAGTGGCCGCACACCGGGACAAACGAGAAGACGACGTGATCGCCGGGGGCCAGGTCGTGCACGCCTGGCCCGACCTCGCGCACAATGCCAGCCGCCTCATGCCCCAGCACCATCGGCATCACGCGCGGGCGTGAGCCGTCAATCACCGAGAGATCAGAGTGGCACAGTCCCGCCCCAGCGATCTCCACCAACACCTCGCCTGGGCCGGGACCAGCCAACTCCAATTCCTCAATCACCAGCGGCTGTGACTCCGCGTAGGGCCTCGGGTGTTCCATTTTGTAAAGGACAGCAGCTCTGGTTTTCATTTTCAGCTTATCCCACAAATTCCGCCAGTTCCTGCGAGAACCTGTCCGGCTCTTCTACCATCAGCGCATGGCCGCTGTTCTCAAACCAGACGATTCGGCAGTCCTTGATGCGCTTGACCATGTACTCGGCCCAGCCGGGATGGCAAACCTGGTCGTGGCGACCGTGAAAGATGGCTGTGGGGATGTCCACTTTCTCCAGCCGATCACGCAGGTCTTCAGTAATGAGGGTCCTGAAATACTTGTAGGCAGCGTAGGCGGGCAGGTTGAGCCAGGTGGATAAGAACCAGTCCTGGGTGGCAGGTAGGTCTGTGCGGTGGAAGTTGGCGGCTTTGAACCCTGCCATCGTTTCAGGGAAGCTGCGGCGGATCACCTCCAGCGTGGCCGCGGCGGTGGCCTCATCCATCCCGAATGGCTCGGTCTCGGTCTGTTTGAAGCGCGGCGTGGCGGGAGCAACCATGACGAGCTTGGTTACACGCCTATCTTTATTGAAGTCGGCTACGTACTTGAGGCCGACCCCCGAGCCCATGGACCAACCGACGAAGGTCACATCACGCAGGTCGAGGGCCTTAAGGAAAGCCTGGAGATCGCGGCACATCTCGTCGTAGGTATAGTCGGAGTATGGCTTGTCCGAAAGACCGTGTCCGCGCAGGTCCACGCATATGCAACGATAGCGGTTATGCAAATCAAGCACGGCGTAGTTCCACGTATCCACCGTGGCGCTGAAGCCGGGCACAAACAAGATTGGCTTGCCTGTGCCACCATCGCGATAGTGCATACGGATGCCGGTTTCAAGGTCAATGTAAGACATGGCTCTAACCCTCCTTCATTCACTAAGAAATGATAGAATCGGGTGCTGTGATCCCGTCAGGTGGTTACCCGAATAGCCACCATCTGGATATTGGTCATCTCCTCAATGGCGTATCTCACCCCCTCGCGGCCCAGCCCGCTCTGGCGGTTGCCACCGTAGGGCATGTGGTCGGCGCG
>DAOUBF010000019.1:0-15905 GCA_034432795.1 Anaerolineae bacterium | reverse complement strand
GAGCCGCCCTCGCCAATTGTGACCACGGTGGACTCGGCCTTCATCCGGGGGATTGCCAAGGTGGGCGAGCGGCTGGTCATCCTGCTCGACCTGGGCAAGGTGCTGTCTGCAGAGGAGAGCGCCAGCCTGCAACCCCAGCCCTCCCCCTGAGCCGGACCGACAATGGGAAGCGGTGTGGGTCCCCGAATGAGACCCACACCGCTTTTTTCCCTTTCTTTATGCTCTGTTTATCCGTTTTTTACAGACAATCGGGCCGGACTGGGTTATAGTAGTCACAGGCATGTGCCCATAACCTCGGATCAACATACATGCAAAGGCCGCCATCATGGACCTGGTGTTTGACATTGAGGAAGATGAACTGCATATCTTCCTGGCGGAAGCCGACGAACATCTGCAGACACTGGATGAGGGCCTGGTCCGCCTGGAGCGCGAGGGGGATGACCCGGAACTGCTTCAGGCTATCTTTCGCGCAGCACACACGCTGAAGGGCGCCGCAGGCGCCATCGGCCACCGGCGCATGGCCGAGTTGACCCACGCCATGGAGACCGTGCTGGATGGGCTGCGCAAGCACACGCTGGCAGTTAGCGCCGACCTGGTGGATGTCTGCCTGGAATCGCTGGATGCTCTGCGCCTGCTGCGCAACGAGGTCATTGAGCGCCGCGCCAGTCCGGTGGACATCGCCCCGCTGGTGGAGCGACTGTCGCGACTGGCAGCGCCCACCCCAACCGAGGTCAACGGCCCGCAGACCGAGGGTAAACAACAGGTGACAGGCGACGATCCGTCACCCGTCGTCCATCCTCCCTCGTCCACCGTCTACACCATCCGCGCCGATATTGCGCCCGATAGCTTCGCCTCGGCTGCCCGCGCCTTCCAGGTCCTGCTCGCCTTACAATCGCTCGGTGAGGTGCTGGATTTGCAGCCCCCGCAGGCGGTGATTGAGACCGCCGCGCCCGTGCAGCGCGTCACCGCCCGCCTGGCCACGTCCCACTCGCCCGATGACATCCGCCAGGCCCTGGCCGACATCCCCGAGATCACCACCGTGACAGTGCGCGCTGGACAGCCCACAGACGACGACGGGCAACGGAAGACGGACGACGGCGCAGAAGCGCAATCCAGTGCGCCCGCTGAGCGCGCCAGGAGCGCAACGCCCCACACGGCAGAGAAGACCGTCCGCACCAGCGTGGAACGCCTGGATAATCTGATGAACCTGGTGGGCGAGCTGATCACCGACCGCAACCGCCTCTTCCAGATTCGGGGCAGCTTTGAGCAGCGCTTCCGGGGTGACCCGCAGGTGGAGGAGTTGATCCAGACGACCCTGCACATCAGCCGCATCACCGACCAACTGCAGGAAGAGGTCATGCGCATCCGCATGTTGCCCATCGCCAACGTCTTCAACAAGTTCCCCCGCCTGGTGCGCGACCTGGCCCGCAAGGCGGGGAAGCAGGTGGAGTTGGTGATCCGCGGCGAGGAGACCGAACTGGACCGCTCGGTGATTGAGGAGATCAGCGATCCGCTGATCCACCTGCTGCGCAACGCGGTGGATCACGGTCTGGAGACGCCGGAGGAGCGCCGGGCGGCAGGCAAGCCGGAACGCGGCACGATCCTCCTCACCGCCCGCCACGAGGAGAGCCGCATCATCCTGACGGTGGAGGATGACGGGCGCGGGATTGACGTGGAGCGCGTCAAGGCCAGCGCCGTGCAGAAGGGCCTGTTGACCGAGGCGGAAGCGGCGGCCCTGTCGCACGACGAGGCCATTCACCTGATCTTCAGGCCTGGCCTGTCTACGGCCAAAGTCGTCACCGACGTCTCCGGGCGCGGCGTGGGTATGGACATCGTCCGCGCCAACATTGAACGCCTCAACGGCACGATCACGGTGGAGACCTGGCCCGGCCAGGGGACCCAGTTCCAGATCACCCTGCCGTTGACGCTGGCCATCATCCCGACGCTCCTGGTCCGCATAGGTGAGAGCACCTTCGCTATTCCGCTCCCCGCCGTTATGGAGACCCTGCGCGTCCCACTGGCAGACATCCAGACGGTGAAAGGCAAACAGGTCATTCAGTTGCGCCAACGCGTGCTGCCCCTGGTCCGCCTGAGCCAGGTATTGGGCTTCCAGATGACGGACAATGGTCATCTGTCCTCCGTCTTCCGTCCTCCGCCTTCCGTCAGCACAAGCGGCAACGGGCAACGCTATGAGTACGTCGTGGCCGTGCGCTGGGGGCGGCTGGAGATGGGCCTGCTGGTGGATGCCCTGGTGGGGGAGCAGGAGTTGGTGATTAAGCCCCTGGGGAGGCTGATCGGCGAGACGCCGGGCATCTCCGGCGCCGCCATCCTGGGCGATGGTCGTGTGGCCCTGATTGTGGATGTGCCGGGGCTGTTTAAGCTGGTCACGAAAGAGGAGTCACGATGACAACGCCATCCTTGATATTTGACGAGGCAGTGCGTTCGCTGTTGGAGACCCTGGCCAGCGAAGGCGTGCAGAACGCCGCCCAGGGCCTCTCGGAGATGGTGGGCGAGCGGCTCACCTTTTCGCAGCCGACGGTGAGCCTGGTGCCCTTCACCGATATTCCCATGCTTCTGGGCGGGCCGGAGAACGAAGCGGTGGGCATTTACCTGCGCTCGGAGGGCGAGATGGCTGCCCAGATGATGCTGGTACTGCCCTATCCCAAGGCCCTGGAACTGGTGGACCTGCTCATGGGGACGCCTGCCGGCAGCACCCAATACCTGGGCCAGTTGGAACGCTCGGCCCTGGCCGAAGTGGGCAACCTGGTCGGCTCGTTCTTTCTTAACGCGGTGGCCCTGATCACCGGCCGGGGGTCGCGCCCCTCGCCCCCAGCCGTCATGGTGGACATGATCGGCGCTATTCTGGACATCATTATCGCCACTGCGGGCGAAGTAGGCGAGCACGTGCCCATGATCCAGACGAGCTTCCTGCGCCAGGGTCGGGAGGTGGAGGCCAATTTCTGGGTGGTGCCCGATCGGACGACACTGAATGCGTTTGCGCGGCGGACCCGACGAGGACAACAGCGTGGTGGACAATAGCGTTGCAGTAGGGCTGGGAGAAGTCAAAGTCAGTGATAACCCCTTAGAGATCTTAGTGGCCTATGGCTTGGGTTCATGCGTAGCTGTCGCCATGTACGATCCGGTGGCGCGTGTGGCGGGCCTGCTGCACGCCGTTCTGCCTTACAACCTGAACGGCACAGAAGCGCTATCCGCCAAGTACGTGGATAGCGGCATCGCCGCCCTGCTACACAAGCTGGCCGAGGCGGGTGCCAGCCGTCAGCGGCTGATTGTGCGTATTGCCGGCGGCGCCAATATGCTGGTTGCGCCCGGCTTCAACGCCACCCTCAACATCGGTGAGCGCAACGTGGCGGCCGCCCGCGCCACCCTGGCCACTTACAGGCTGAAGATCAAGTCAGAGGACGTGGGCGGGAACACAGGCCGGACGGTGCGCCTGTTCGTCGCCGATGGCCGCATGACCGTGCGCGTCCTGGGCAGCCAGGAGAGGGAGTTATGAGGCCAGGAACTCGCGGGAACTCTAGGAACTCAGAGGAGGGCCTTGAATGGCGAAAATACTCGTCGTAGATGACGCCGAATTTTTGCGGGTGCGTATCTCCAAGATATTAATGAGCAACGGCCACGAAGTGATTGAGGCCGATAATGGCGCCAACGCGGTACACACCTATATGACCGCCAGGCCGGACATGGTGCTGATGGACATCACCATGCCGGAGATGGACGGGCTGGCCGCGCTGAAGGCCATTCGGGCGGCGGACCCCAAAGCGCGGGTGGTGATGTTGACCGCGCTGGGCCAGGAGTCCATTGTGCTGGAAGCGATCAAGGCTGGCGCCCGCGATTTCATCGTCAAGCCGTTTCAACCGGAGCGCGTCTTAAGCGCGATCAGCAGAGTTCTGGGCTAAGATGGCAGCGGACACCGGGCAGGGAGCTGGGGGCAATAGCAAACCGATCCGCGTCCTCATCGTGGACGACTCGGCTTACATGCGCTTTACCCTGGGAAAGGCCCTGAGCGCGCATCCCGGCCTGGAAGTCGTGGGCGCGGCCCGCGATGGTCAGGAGGCCCTGGAGTTGATCCCCAAACTCCAGCCGGATGTGGTCACCTTAGATGTGGAGATGCCCCGCCTGGACGGGCTTTCCACCTTGCGCCAGATCATGGCCCAGTGGCCGCGCCCCGTCATCATGCTCAGCAGCCTGACGACCGAGGGAGCCCGCGAGACCATCCTGGCGCTGACCTGGGGCGCAGTGGACTTCGTAGCCAAGCCCGCCACGAAAGCGAATGTGGCCGCCATCATGGACGAGGTCATCACCAAGATCCAGGCCGCGGCCCAGGCCCGCATTCGGGCCAGACCCCAGCCCCTCTCCCCTCAGGTCCAGGCTTCGGCCCGGTTCGGGGGAGGGGTGACCGAAGGCCGGGGTGAGGGCAAATCCACCCGCCCATTGCGAATGCGCGACCGGGTCGTAGTGATCGGCGCATCCACCGGCGGGCCTGGCGCCCTCCATACGGTGATCCCCGCCCTGCCTGCCGACCTGCCCGCCGCTATCCTGATCGTGCAACACATGCCGGTGGGCTTCACCCGCTCGCTGGCGGAACGCCTGGATAGCATCTCCGCCCTGGCCATCAAAGAAGCGGCCCCCGGCGACGCACTGGAGGTCGGGCGCGCCCTGCTCGCCCCCGGCGGCTTCCACATGACGGTGGACGAGAACGGGCGCATCGCCCTCAATCAGAACCCGGCGGTGCACGGCGTGCGCCCGGCGGTGGACGTGACTATGGCCTCGGTGGCTCAGCGCTACGGCGCTAACACCATTGGCGTGGTGCTCACAGGCATGGGGCGCGACGGCACCAACGGTGCACTGCTCATCCGCAGCGCAGGGGGCCAGGTGATCGCAGAGGACGAATCCACCTGCGTGGTCTGGGGGATGCCGCGCAGCGTGGTGGAGGCCGGCGCTGCCAATAAGGTGGTTCCCCTGCCGGAAGTGGCTGCGGCGATTGAAGTCGCTGTCAGGGGAAGGAATGGGGGCGTTTAAAAGGTACTCAACGGATTGCTGTCAACGGATTCTGAGAACGGATTGAACGGATTATCTACAGGAATCAAGGAAACTAACGTCGCTTTCGGTGACAGGAATCGTAAGGAAAAAGGCAACAGATGGACCAGGAACTGTACGCGCAGGTCAAGCGTTCGGTGAAAGCCTTGCTTGACATCAACCTGGACGGGTACAAAGACGAGCAGATGCGACGGCGGCTGGATGCCTGGCTGGCACGCTCCGGCGCGCGCACCTGGCCCGACTACTTCAGGCGTGTCCGCGTTGACCCGGAGGAACTGGCCCGTTTCCGCAATTATCTGACCATCAACGTCTCGGCCTTCTTCCGCGATCCGGAGCGCTGGCAGACCTTGCGCCAGCACATCCTGCCGGAACTGCTCAGCGCCCGGCCACACCTGCGCCTGTGGAGCGCAGGCTGCTCAGTCGGCCCGGAGCCGTACAGCCTGGCGATGCTGCTGGATGAACTCACGCCGGGGCGTCGGCACAGTGTGCTGGCGACCGATCTGGATCGCGGCGCGTTGGCGAAAGCGCAGGCGCGTGGCCCCTTCACCCTGGAGGACATCCAGCACGTCAGCCCGGCCCAACGCGCCCGCTATTTTGAGCGCGGCGGCCCGCCTTTCTTCGTGCGCGAGGAGCTGGCCCGCCGCGTGGACTTCCGCGAGCACAACCTGCTTGCCGACCCCTTTGAGGACGACTTTGACCTGATTGTCTGCCGCAATGTGGTGATCTACTTCACCGAGGAGGCCAAGGGGAGACTCTATCGCCAATTCCATGCGGCGCTGCGCCCCGGCGGCGTCCTGTTCGTTGGCGGCACGGAGATCGTCCCCCAGGCCCAGGCCATCGGTTTTCGCAGTTGGGGCATGTCGTTTTACCAGAAAGTGCTTACGAGATGATCTATAGGGGCGAAGGGAATTAGGGTTGGAGATGGCGTTTGAGCATAAGAACGTGGACGAACTGATCCGGCGTGTGGGCGAACTGCCGCCCATGCCCAAAGTGGCCGAAAAGGGCCTGGCCCTGATCCAGGACCCGAAATCCAGCATGGCGGAACTGGCCGACGTGCTGGCCCTGGATGAGGCCCTGGCCAGCCTGGTGCTGCGCTGGGTCAACTCCCCCTACTATGGGCTGATCCATCCGGTCTCCTCTGTGCGGCAGGCGGTGGTGTATCTGGGGCACAACACCATCCGCAGCCTGATCCTGGCCGCCTCCATCGCGGCCTATATGGACCGTGCAGTTCCGGGCTATGCGTTGGAGCGCGGCGAGCTATGGAAGCACGCCGTAGGCGTGGCTGCCGGGGCGCGGCTGGCCGTAGTTCGGTTCGGCCCTCAGGTGGCCGAGGAAGCCTACCACGCCGGGCTGCTCTGTGACATCGGCAAGCTGGCTTTTGAAATCCTGTTGCGCGGCATAGACACCAGCCGACCGGAGTGGCGCGGCCGCCCCTTCTCAGAACTGGAGGCAGAGGTCTTCGGTGTGGATCACGCCACATTGGGCGCGGAGATGGCCCGCCGCTGGCACCTGCCTGAACCCCTGATTGAGGCCATTGCCTGCCATCACCGCCCCTCGCAGAGCACGCTCTCAGAGAGAGGCAGCCTGCTGGCGGCAGCCGTCCACGTCGCCGACGCTGCCGTGATGATGATGGGGGTTGGCCTGGGGCGCGATGGGTTGCAATATACCCTGGACCCGCTGGCCTGTGAGCGGCTGGGCTGGACGGAGGCGAATTTTCACGATCTGGTCATCCGCGTCGGCCCGCTGATCGCCGAAGCGGAAGCGTTTATTCAACTTAGGAGAAGCAGGCAGGCATGAATGTGAAGTTTATGAACCCCTTTATTGAGGCTGCCAACGAGGTCCTGCAGGCCGAGGTGGGGATGCCCGTGAGGCGGGGTAAGCTGGCCCTGCACAAGTCATCGTTGACGGCAGACGATGTGACGGTGCTGCTCAGTATGGTGGGGCAGGTACAGGGGGTGGTGTTGTATGGGATGTCCCTGCCCACCAGCCTGGCCCTGGTATCGCGCATGATGGGACAGGAGTTCAATGAATTTGACACCCTGGCGCAAAGTGGCATCGCCGAGCTGGGCAATGTCATCACCGGGCGGGCCACCATCAAGCTGGCCGAGGCGGGCTATAGCGCCAATATCTCCCCGCCAACACTGATCCAGGGCAAGGGCGTGACCATCTCCACGCTGGATTTCCCGCGCATTGTGGTACCGCTCATCTGTGACCTGGGCGAGATCATGGTGCATCTCGCCCTACGGGATGGGATAGCATAACAAATGGCCTGTCTAACGCCGGGTCATTTCCGTAGGGCACTTCACCCCCTCCCTGCCCCTCCCCCATCCAGGGGGAGGGCATGGTGGCAACGTGCCCCTACGCCCCGTACCGGATCAGCCGCAGGGCGTGCCCCAAGGCCAGGGGCATGAGATCGGTCGCCGGGAAGAGGCCCAACGCCCCCCGGCTACATTCGGTCTCCCCGAACGCCTGAGCCGCGTCACTGCGTGCCCGCCCCGGCGCCCAGAGCAGGGTCGGGACCGGGTGCCAGCTATGCGAGCGCAATAGCGCCGGTGTGGAATGGTCGCCGGTGATGATCAGCACGTCGGGCTTGAGGTCAAGCAGCATGGGGAGGGCCTCATCCACCGTCTCAATCACGCGCACTTTGGCCTCAAAATCGCCGTCCTCGCCGCGGCTGTCGGTGGGTTTGATGTGCACGAAGAAGAAGTCATACGCGTCCCAGTGGGCGCGCACTGTATTGAACTCGTCGGCAGGCGATTCGCCGGAAACAGGCAGCACCGTCATCCCCACCAGCTTGCTCACCCCCTTGTACATAGGGTAGACCGCGACGGCGGCGGCTTTGAGCTTATACACGTCGGCGAATTTGGGCAGATTGGGGTCCTTTGACCAGCCACGGATGGTGATCATATTGGCAGCGGGTTGGTCGGCCAGGAGCGGCCGGGCCGCTTCAATGAATTGGTTGACCAGCTCCGCCGTGTGCGCCGCCTCCGGCGCTTCGGGCCGAGCGGGCAGGGGCGGCTTGCCCAGGACGAGCGGATCGGTCTCGCTGACCTGGGGCGAAAGTCCATCGCCGCGCAGGACCAGCACGAAGCGGTAATCCTTCACCGGCTCCACGAATACCTCCACGCCCGGCAAGCGGATCGTCCGCAGCCGCTCTACAAGCTGGGCGCAGAGGGAGGTGGGAATACGCCCGGCGCGTCGGTCCACAATCACGCCGTTGGCGTCCACCGTGCAGAAGTTGCCCCGCCCGGCCACGTCGTTGGGTTGCAGGTCAAAGCCGATGCCCAGAGCCTCCAGCACGCCCCGGCCGATCTGATAGACCAGCGGGTCGTAGCCGAAAAGGGCCAGGTGGGCCGGGCCGCTGCCGGGGGCGATCCCCGCCCCAATCGGCACACTCAGGCCGGTGATGCCCTCGCGGGCCAGCCGGTCCATCACCGGCGTCCGGGCCGCCTCCAGTTCGGTCGGCCCGCCCGGCTGGAGCGGCAATCCACCCAATCCATCCATCACCAGGAGCACGATCTTGCCGCCGTCCTCCTGAGCCAATTCGCGGATCACATCAAAGTTCGCCATACATCCTCCCAGCTTCCTTGACTCACCTGGATCATCCGTTGAGAACCTTACCAGGGGGTATCAGAGTACGCGTTTGCGCCCGGTTCCCAATTTCAATACAGGAACATGGGCTTGCCCAGCATATCGCGCACCTTGGGGCGATAGTTCTCGGCATCGTACAGCGCGGTCACATCCACGCGCTTCTTCTGGGCGGTGACCATCTCAATGGGAACGGTAGTGTAAATGCCCTGCTGGAGGGCGACCATGCGGCCTGTGTGCCCCATCGCCACCTGGTCCAGCGCCAGATAGCCATAGGAGATCGCCACCATGCGGTCCAGCGAATCGGGCGCGCCGGAGCGCATGAGATAGGCCAGTTGTTCATAGATGATGTTGATGCCACTGCGCCGCTTGATCTCATCGGCGACGACCGCGCCAATACCGCCCAGCTTCTTGTGGCCGTAGGCATCTTCCGCACCGCTTTCCAGGATCGTGCCGCCCACAGGACGCGCCCCCTCGGAGATGGTCATGATGGCGTAGTTGGAGGGGTTACGCTTGCGGTCCTCCACCAGGAAGGCGACCAGCCGCTCAATGTCAAAAGGCACCTCCGAAATGATCGCCCGATCTACATCGGACAGATAAGCAGCGAACAGCGAGGTCTCGCCGGAGTTGCGGCCAAACAGTTCCACCACGCCGATACGCTCGTGCGAGCCGACCGAGGTGCGGATGGCGGTGATGGCGTCCACCGAGCGGGTGACAGCGGTGGAGAAGCCGATACAGTAGTCCGTGCCGAAGACGTCGTTGTCCATCGTCTTGGGGATGGCGACGACCTGGAAGCCCTCGTGGTGCAGGCGGGTGGCATAGCTCAGCGTGTCATCGCCCCCGATGGGGATGAGGGCCTCCACGCCGAGGAAGTCCAGGACGCGCAGCACATGCCGGGTGCAGTCCACCGTATCTTTTGGGCCGCTCGCCCGGTCTTGCTCGCGGACGAAGGCAGGGACCTCGCCGGGCTTGACGTTGGCCGGGTTGGTACGCGAGGTGTGCAGGATGGTGCCGCCGGTGCGGTCAATCGTGCGCACGCGCTCCGGAGTCAACGGCATGGTCCACTTCTCCAGCGTGTCGGGGTCATCCGGGTCAATTTGCAGCAACCCCATCCAGCCGCGCCGGATGCCGAGCACGTCAATATCGCGTTGCGCGGCGCGATTGACCACTGCCTTAATCGCCACGTTCAGGCCGGGGACATCGCCGCCCCCGGTCAGGATAGCAATCCTTCGCTTTGCCATAGGGACAGCCCTCTTTCTAGTTCAGGGGAGTGATTATAGCATGTCTGGCCGCAGGGACAATCCGCGCCCCTATCTGGATAGACTTCACCCCCTCCCCCCCTTGCGGGGGAGGGTTGGGGTGGGGGGATAACTCTACCCCTTCGCTGCCAGCCACAAGCCGCTTAGAGTGACCAGCGAGAAGCCGATGCTGTTCAGGATCGCCCCGCTCCCCCAACCGACAGGCTCGGCGTACACCTGGGCCACCACCGGGCGCAACAGCGCCAGTTGCCACAACGGCAGCCCCAGGCCAATCAGCCCAATCGCGGCCAACGCAGCAGCATAGTACCGCTCCGGCCAGGTGCGGGCCAGCGGGCTGCATAGGACAAGCGCGAATCCGGCCAGCGCCAGGAAGAACTGGCCCTGGCCTTCGCCGCCCCGATAAGCGGTCAAGAGCAGTTCATAGGCGGGCAGAACCAACAGGCAGAGTATCCCCCCTAGCGCCCGCAACCCCCAGCGGGCCAGGCGGGAGCGCAGACGCGCAGCCACCAGCGCCAGGGCCAACCCGCTGGCGATGAGCGGCAGATAGAACGCCTCACGCTGAATGTTGAGCGTCCCTGCACGCCAAGCAGGGAGGAACTTGATCCACTCGGTGAGATCCCAGGCGGTCAGGGCCAGGCCAGCGGCCTTATGAGGGACCCAGGGCCGCCAGTAGCCCACCAGGACAAGAGCCACTCCGCCGAGGGAGAGCAGAAGAAACATCGGGGGGAAGGGAGGCCTTGTCCCATACGGAAACTCCGAGGAACTCTGGGAACTCATAGAAGTCAGTCGGCCCCCTCGCGTGCCTTGCGGGCCACTCGTAACGCCTGGCGTTCCCGCGCCTGCTCCATACGCGCCTTCTCCTCGTCGGTCTCCGGGATCAGCGGGGGGACAGGGCAGGGACGGCGGTTCTCATCCAGGGCCACATAGACCAGGTAGGCCGTATTAGTGTGCGTGCGGCGACCGGTGAGCACATCCTCGGCAGTCACGTCCACGCGCACCTCCATAGATGTCCGCCCCACATAGGTCAACTCGGCGACCAGGGTCACCAGGTTGCCCACGTAGATCGGTTCCAGGAAGGTCATGGAATCAATGGCCACAGTCACGACCGTACGGCGGGCATGGCGCATGGCCGCCAGCGCCCCGGCATTGTCGGCCAGTTTGACGATCTCACCGCCGTGGACGTTTCCCATCGCATTGGCGTGCTCCGGCAGCATGAGTTGGCTAAGCATGACACGCGACTCGGCTACTGTTTTACCCGTCATCTCGCTTTCCACCCTCCGGTATACATGCCTATGTCCCAGGCATTATAAGTAAAAAGCCGGGATTCGGGAAACCCGGCCCCCGCGTGGGGGAAGGGGTAGGGAGGGGGCACGTTGACGCTTCTCCCTTCCTCGGCTATAATCCGGCACGATGAGCACCTTGAGCTTCTTTGAAAACCCCGACGAGGCGCCCGTCCCTAGGGAGCAGGTCGCTATTCAGCAGGTGACGTTTGAGCCGTTGCCCGATGGCCGCCGCATTCACGTCAGCATCACGCTGACGCCCTTTGTGGACCGCCCCAACCTGGACATCCTCTTGCTCACGCCGGAGCGCCGCCAGGTGAGCAGCCTCTCCATTGTTGAGGCGCTGGAGCGGCAGATGGAATTCACCCTCCATATCCGCGAACCGCAGACCCTGCCGCAGTATATCGGTCGCGTTGAGCTGTATTTTGAAGAGGGCCAGGTCCAGGACAGCTACGAGGCACCCATCCTCATGCGCCCACAGGTGGGCCAGGGAGCTACGCTCTGACAGCGCCGATGGACGACGGACGACAGACGACGGACGACGGGCGGCAGACAGCGGAGGGGACAGCCGGGCGGCTGGCGCGGCCTGCGCTGGGGCTGATCTGCCTGCTGGCGCTGGCGCTGCGCCTTCACCGGCTGGCCGAGCCGGTCCTGCGCTGGGATGAGGGCTGGAGCCTGGCTCACGCCAGCCTGAATTGGGGGGAGTTGCTGCGCATCGCCGCGCTGGACTGGCACCCGCCGCTTTATACAGTGCTCCTCAAGCTGTGGATCGGCCTGGCCGGGGTGAGCACCTTCAGCCTGCGTTACCTCTCGGTCTTGTTGGGCGTGCTGGCCGTGCCACTGGCCTATATCGTGGCGCGGGCCTGGCTGCGGGCCAGCAGCCCTGGGAAGGGAGAGGGGCTGGCGGTCCTGGCCGCGCTCTATGCCGCCGTCGCGCCGCTGCTGGTGTATTACGGTCAGGTGGTGCGCATGTACCCTCTGGCGACGCTGGCGGTATTGGCCGTAAGCGCCCTGATGCTAAGGGACGACGGAAAACCACTTCCCATCGCCGGCCTGGCCCTGACCGTCGCCGCCGCGCTGTATAGCCTGTACTACACCCTCTGGCCGCTGGCCGGGCTGTTCCTCTATGGGGCCTTGACCCGTCCCCGGCAGATCGGCAGGCTGGGCCTCGCCGGGGTGGGCGCGGGCCTGCTCTATCTCCCCTGGCTGCTCCTGGCCGGGGGTACGCTGATGGCCCGGACGGCTTCAGGGGGCGGAGGCACTGACCTGCTGGTAGGGATACAGGACACTCTGGCGCCAACGCTCCAGGGCCTGCTGTTCACCTACGACACTCCACCCTGGGCGGCTGGCCTGATCGCCGCTGTGCTCGTCGCCGGGCTGATTGTGGGACGGCCTGGCCGCGCCGAAGCCGGGCGCCTGCTCCTGCCCGTCCTGGTCGTCGGCTTGAGCATCGCCGGGCTGGTCTATGGCGCGCTCCGCACCCAGTGGTTCGCGCCCCGTCATCTGGCCCCGGTCGTCCCCTTCTTCGGCCTGGCGTTGGCCTGGGCACTGGACGCGTTGGGGCGGGCCTGGCGGCCCATCCTTCTCCTGGCATCGGGATTGCTTGTCATCGCCTTCTGGTCAACCAGCACACAGTTCGTCTACGCCAAGACGTTGGAGGTGGTGGACCCCTTTGATCCGACCGCCGATTACCGTTTCCTGGCGGTGCGCACCCGCCCCGATGACATCGTCTTCTTCAACGTCCTCTCCACCGCGGGCTGGTACGAGAACCTGCGCCGCCCCCAAGACCCACCCTGGTCTTATGCGCTGCGCTGGGAGCCGGTCATCCAACCTATGGAGGACATCGTCCGCGAGCGCATCCTGCCAGCGGCAGCCGCGCACCAGCGCCTGTGGTTCGTGCTATATAAAGGGACGGTGGGCAGCAATGCCCCTCTCAAAGAATGGCTGGATACCCATCTGTATCCCGTCGGCGGCGCGTGGAACGGCGACACACTCATCCTGGGCTACACATCGCCCCAGGTTCCCCTCACCGCTGCGCCGGTCCAGGCGCAATTCGGCGATGCCATTCAACTCACCAGCGCCGAATATACGCCCCAGGCCACAGCGCACGGCGTGATCGGCCTCATCCTGCACTGGCAGGCGCAGCGCCCCGTGACCAGGGCCTACAAGGTCTTTGTCCACCTCACCGATGATGTCGGTTGGGTGTTCTCCCAGCACGATGCCCAGCCGGTCAACGACCTGCGCCCGACGACGACCTGGACCGCTGGCGAGCGTATCGTTGACCGGCACGGGCTGTTCCTGCCCATGATGGCCCCTGGTGCCTATCATGTGCGCATCGGCCTGTACGACCCGGACACGGGCGAGCGCTTGCGCACAACCGATGGTCGCGATATGATTGAAGTGGGGACAGTTGTGATCACCCCAAGCGATCCTCAGTTACCCTGAGGTCAACCATGCCAGAGCCTCCTATAGAAACCATCGCCACCCAGCAGATACCGGTCACGCTGGCGCAGGAAGCGGGCACATTCCGCTCCTGGCTGAAGAGCGACGAGGCCCAAGCCCTCCTGGCCCTGTACAGACGCGCTCCACTGGCCTGTCGCATTGAACTCAAGCTGCGCCTGCACATCTGCCCATTTGAAATCGTGGCCGATCACATGCCCCCAGCGGGGCGTATCCTGGACCTGGGCTGCGGCTATGGTTTGCTCAGCGCGCTTTTGGCCCTACGCTCGCCCCAACGCCAGGTGCTGGGGCTGGACATCTCGGCGGAGCGCGTGGCCACCAGCCAGGCCGCCGGACGGGCCTTGCCCAACCTGGCTTTCGTCCAGGCGGACGTCACACGGGCGGAGTTCGGCTGGGCCGACGGCATTGTGATGAACGACCTGCTCCATCACATCCCCCACACCCACCAGATCCCCCTGCTGGCGAAGTGCCATCAGGCCTTGCCGCCCGGTGGCGTGTTGATCATCAAGGATGTGGACAAAAGCGTGCTGTGGAAATACATCTGGAACTACGCCCACGACTTCCTTAAGAACCGCAACCTGCCCTTCTACTGCCTGGACTCACCCATTCTGACCGCGCTGCTGGAGCGTGTAGGCTTCCAGGTGGAGGTGTGCCATATTGACAGGGGTTACGCCTATCCCCACGTCCTGTATCGTTGCTTGAAGGCCTGAGATGACCGAGAGCCGTCCCTGGCGCGTTCTGCGCGAACACCTTCTGCTGGACCGCTCGCCCTGGTTGCGGGTAGTGGAACAGGACGTGGTCTTGCCCGATGGCAGCACGCTCACGGGTTTCCTTTTGACCGAGGTCCGCGATTACGCCATGGTCTTCGCCCTCACACCGGAGGGGCACGTGCCGCTGGTGCACCAATACAAACATGGCCTGCGCGGCGCGGCCTATGACTTGCCCGCAGGCTACCTGGACCCCGGAGAAGCGCCGCTCCACTGCGCCCAGCGCGAACTACTGGAAGAGACTGGCCTGGCCGCCGCCCAGTGGGAAGCACTGGCTCGCCCGATCCTGGATAGCAATCGGGGCAGCAACCGTGCCCATCTATTCCTGGCCCGCCAGGCCCGCCCGGCGGCTGCGCCCAAGCTTGAAGCCAGCGAAGCCGGGCTGGCTGTGGAGTTCTTTGATCTGCCCCGCCTGCTTGACCTGTGGCAGCACGATGACACCTTGGGCCTGGCCAGCGCCGCCGCGATTGGCCTGGCGCTGCTGCGGCTGGGTGCTCTTTGAGCGGCGCCGATCATGGAGCACCTGTAAAGCCAGGTGCTGGGCCAATGGGACAATCAGCAATCACTGACGTGATCAGCTCTGCCGCTCCGGTGCATACGGCGGATAACGGCGGGTATAGAAACCCGCCCTACTGGGGGACTTCAGCATAACCAATGTGTAGGGCAGGTTTCCATACCTGCCGCTCCGGTGCATACTCCGCGCTCAGCTTTAGCGCCCAAGATGGCCTGCCTTGTTCAAGCTAAACGCTAACCGCTAAAGGCTAAACAGCGGGCAGGAGGAGGGAGACGCGCGTGCCCGCGCCAGGGCGGCTCTCCAGGCGGATCTGGCCGTGCTGGGCCTCAATCAGGGCTTTGGCGATGGACAGCCCCAGGCCGCTGCCCCCGCGACTGCGGCGGGCGCTATCCGCCTGGTAAAAGCGTTCAAACACATGGGGCAGATGTTCTGGGGCGATGCCGCTCCCCGTGTCAGTCACCGTCACAACTACGTACCGGCCCTGTGGCCGGGCGGCCAGGCGGATGCTGCCGCCCGCCGGGGTGTAGCGCAGGGCGTTATCCAGCAGGATGAGCAACACCTGCCGCAGGCGGGTGGGGTCCCCCCAGACCGCGCCGCTGGCCCCCTCCAGCACCAAATGGATGCCACGCTCATCGGCCAGCCGTCCCGCCTGGCGCTGTATCTCAGTGAGCAGATCGGGCAAAGCCACCCGCTGGCGCTCCAGCTTCAGGCGCCCTGCATCCAGGCGCGAAAGCAAGAGCAGGTCCTCCACCAGCCGGCCCATATGGTCACACTCGGCCAGGATGTCGTCCAGCAGGGTGCGACGCTCGTCACCGGCGGGCAGGCCACGTTGAGCCACCTCGGCGCTGGCGCGGATCAGGGTCAGGGGGGTGCGCAACTCATGGCTGGCATTGGCCACAAACGCCTGCTGGCGCTCCCAGGCCTCCTGCGCCGGGCGCAGCGAACGCCCCGCCAGCCACCAACTGCCCAGGCCCATGAG
>DAOUBF010000018.1:0-12825 GCA_034432795.1 Anaerolineae bacterium | reverse complement strand
ATCCTGGTGCGGCCCGAAACGTCGCCCGACGACGTGCACGGGATGCTGGCGTCCAGGGGCATCCTGACCCAGCGCGGCGGCGCGACGAGCCATGCGGCCGTTGTCGCCCGCGGGCTGGGGCTGCCCTGCGTCGCCGGCTGCGAGGCCATCCGCGTGGACGAGGACAAGAAGCAGTTCACCGTGAACGGCAAGGTCATCAAGGAAGGCGATGTCATCTCCATTGACGGCGGCACTGGCGAGGTCTTTGAGGGCCAGGTGCAGACCATAGACGCCAACTTCGCCGACGAGAAGGATTTGGCCACGCTGCTCCAGTGGGCCGACGAGGTTCGGCGCCTGGGCGTGTGGGCCAACGCCGACTACCCGCGGGACGCCCGCCGCGCCCGCGAATTCGGCGCTACGGGCATCGGCCTGTGCCGCACCGAGCACATGTTCTTTGAGGAAGACCGCCTACCGATTGTGCAGAAGATGATCCTGGCGCCGACCGAGGAGGAGCGGCAGAAGTACCTGGATCAACTCCTGCCGTTCCAGCGCAGCGACTTTGAGGGCATCTTCCGCGTCATGGACGGCCTGCCGGTGATCATCCGGCTGATTGACCCGCCACTGCACGAGTTCCTGCCGCGCTATGAGGACCTGCTGGTGGAGGTGACCGAACTGCGGCTGAAGGGGGATGATCCGGAGAAGCTGGCCGAGAAAGAGGCGCTACTGAAGGCCGTTAGTGCCATGCGCGAGGCCAACCCCATGCTGGGGCTGCGCGGCATCCGCCTGGGGATCACCATGCCCAGCATCACCAAGATGCAGGTGCGGGCCATCTTTGAGGCGGCCTGCAACGTGGCCAAAGAGGGCGTGGTGGTCAAGCCGGAGGTGATGATCCCGCTCGTCGGCCACGTGAACGAGTTGCGGGTGACGCAGACGGCGCTGGAGGAAGTGGCCAAGCAGGTGATGGCCGAGCAGGGCGTGCAGATTGAGTACAAGTTCGGCACGATGATTGAGATCCCCCGCGCCGCGCTGACAGCCGGCGAGATCGCGGAACTGGCCCAGTTCTTCAGCTTCGGTACGAATGACCTGACACAGACGACCTTCGGCTACTCCCGCGACGATGCGGAGGGCAAATTCCTGCTGTATTACGTGGACAAGGGGATTCTACCGGTTAACCCCTTCCAGGAGTTGGACCGGGCAGGCGTGGGCCGGCTGATGCAGATCGCGGTGGAGGAGGGGCGCAAGACGCGGCCCGATCTAGAGATCGGCATCTGCGGCGAGCACGGCGGCGACCCCGCCTCCATTGAGTTCTGCCACATGCTGGGCCTGAACTACGTGTCGTGCTCGCCTTTCCGCGTGCCGGTGGCGCGGCTGGCCGCGGCGCAGGCAGCGTTGGGGCAGGTGGTGCGGGATAAATAACTAAGGCAAGAAGGCAGGAAACGCAAGCAAGAAACCCGTTTTCTCTGAGAAAACGGGTTTCTTGCTTCTTGGTGTCTCACTCGTCACTTGGGCAACATGCCGGTCTTAAAGATGGCGTCCAGCCAGACGAGGGCCGCCGCGCCCAGGAAGAGAGCGGTCAGGATGAAATAGACCGGGCCATAGGTGGCGGGCGTTACGGGGGTGGGCGTGCCACCCAGGATGACGTAGCTGAGGAGCCAGAGCACGCCCATCGTCAGGGCGACCCCGATGATGAGCGACAGGATGATCACCGCAATACGCCTAGCCCACATAAAATCGCCTCCCAGGGAGTGAAGTCAGGCTCATTGTAGCCGGAAGCGGGGAATACGTCAAGCAGAAGCAAAAGCGCGGGTGGAGGCTGGTCTTCCCCCCGCGCTTGCATCAGGTGGAGATGGCGGGAATTGAACCCGCGTCCGAAGAATTCGATCCAGGGTGACTACAAGCTTAGTCGGCTGATTGACTCTCGCAGGCTCAGGTTCAACCGACAGACCTTACGCCTGCCAGCCGGTGGCCTCTTCGGCCCTTGGGCGCCGTGTACCGGCGTTCACGGCGCGGCACCCCGGTTTAGCTGACGCCCGCGATCCCAACGCGCCGGGGACGCGCCAGGGCGGACGTGACCGCGCGCACGCGGTCAGGGATTCCACTGGCTACTTACGCAGCCAGCGGAAGAGCCGCATAGGTGCGGTTCGCACTTCTGTTTGCTCCGGATTAACGAGGGCGGAGCACCTCGGCTTGCCACCCGGGATCAGCCTTCTCCGTCGAAGCCTGTCATCCCCAGGCACTGAAGATTATAGCAGAGATCAGGGCGTCTGGCAAGGGGGGTATTGGAAGCTGGTGGTGGAGGGGTATAGCGAAGGCCAGAATTTCGCATAGTCTTATCGCACACACCCAACCCCTACCACTCCCCAGAAAAGGTGGAGACCCCAGCATACTGCCCCACACGCTTATACATGCGCACGCCCTGGAACGGCTCGCCCAGGATGCCATCGTGGATGGCCCAGCTTCGGCCGCGCACGGTCTTTTCGGCGCCGGGCTGGCGGAAGGGAGTGGAGCCATCCAGCCGGGCATAAAGCTCGCCGCCTGGTTGGAAACCCGCGTCAATCCACTCCATATACGCCTTGCCGCTGATGTAGCCAAAGCCCATGCGCTCAAAACGGATGGCGTTATGGTAGGCCAGGGGCTGGATAATCACCAATTCGTGCCCCAGGCTGGCAACGAAGGCCTCAAAGCGGGGCACAAGCTGGCCGGATAAGCGCAGCCCACGCCTGACCTGGCCGGGCGCCAGGCCAGCCGCCATTGCCCGGATCTCCTCCGGGATATTGCGCCGGCGGGTGCCGAAATCCGTCGGCGTGCCATCCGGCATTCGGTCGGTGTCAAAGCGCGGGCTATTCGGGTCGTTGACGACGACCAATAGCACCTCAATCTGGTTATTGGGCGTATCCGCAATATGGGCATAGAGCAGCGGATCGGGGGCGCCAGCATAGGGGCGCAGGTCCAGTTCAGCCGAGCCTGTATCGGGGGGCGCGATGATCTGAAGCAGCCGGTGGCCCTGGGCGTCCGTAAAGGTATGGGGGTGAATGCCGAACTGCCCCAGGAGTTCAGGCGGGATGATCGCCGTATAATAAGCGTCGCGCTCAGCAGGGGGCAGGTTATTCACACCCAGGATGGAACGCGGCGCCGATCGGAGCCTCATCAGCGCTCCCGCTCCTTCAGTGCCCGCTCAATCTGACGCTGCGCCTCGCGCTTACTGATCGCTGCACGCTTGTCGTACTGGCGCTTGCCCCGCGCCAGGGCGATCTCCACCTTGGCACGGCCCCGGCGCAGGTACACCTGCGTGGGGATGATGGTATAGCCTTTCTGCTGGACCTGCCCGATCAGACGGGCGATCTCGTGGCGATGAAGCAATAGCTTGCGCGGGCGGCGCGGCTCGTGCCCCTGGCGGTGCGCGGGTTCATACGGGGCGATATGGGCATTGTAGAGCCACAGTTCGCCGTCCTTAGGCTGGACATAGCTATCGCGCAGGTTGATCTGGCCGGCGCGGACAGACTTGATCTCACTGCCGGTCAGGACGATACCCGCTTCGTAGCGGTCCTCCAGGAAGTAATCGTGGGCCGCCTTGCGGTTGGTAGCAACGACTTTGATAGGTTCAGGAGCCATAGGGTTTCCTGGTATCCGAAAACTACGAACCCTGGCGCAAGAGTTCCACCGCCCGATCCAATTGGGGGTCTCGGCCAGCGGTCATATCCTCACGGGTGATCTCAACGGGCACATCCGGCTCCAGGCCGACGCCGTGAATAGCCCGGTCGTTGGGCGTGAACCAACGGGCGACGGTGACGCGCAACTCGGAGCCGTCGCTCAACTGGTGGGACAATTGGACGCTGCCCTTGCCGAAGGTCTTCTCGCCCACCAATATCCCGCGCCCCCGGTCCTGGATGGCGCCAGCGACGATCTCCGAGGCCGAGGCGCTGCCCGCGTTGATGAGCACCACCAGGGGGATGTCCTGGGCCAACCCGGCATCGGTGGAACGATAGGTCTCGGTCTTGCCATCGCTGGAGCGCTCAATCAGGATCACGCCCTCCGGCAGGAACTCGTCGGCGACATCCACCGCCTCGCGCAGGAAACCGCCGGGGTTATCGCGCAGGTCCAGGATGAGGCCCCGAGGGTTTCCCCGCAATAGGGTTATCAGCCCGGCCCTGAGTTGCTGCGTGGCCTGGGCGCTGAACTCCGCCAGGCGGATATAGGCAATATCCTCCCCGATCATGCGGGTTTCCACGATGGGGATTTGTATGCGGGCGCGGGTGATGGTGACATCAAAGCTGCCCTCCTGACCAGGGCGCTCAATGGTCAGGGTCACCTGGGTGCCTTCCGGGCCGCGAATGAGGCCGATGGCCTCATAGATCCCCTTACCGATGATGGAGACGCCATCCACAGCGACGATGACGTCGCCGGGCAACAGGCCGGCTTTGTCAGCGGGCTGGCCCTCAAAGGGGCGGACGATCTCCAGCCGATCGTGCTCGTTCATGCGCACCAGCGCGCCGATGCCCTCAAACGTGCCAGAGGCATCTTCGCGCAGGATGTGGGCGATCTGCGGTTCAATGAAGGAGGTGTAGTCGTCGCCAAGGGTTTGCAGCGCACCGCGAATGGCGCCATAGGTCACCTGCTGGGGGTCGGGGAGTTCGCCGTAGTATTCCCGCTCCACAATCTGCCAGGCTTCCCAGAAGATGTCAAACGCCTGGCGGACCTCTTCCTCTTGAGGGAGGGGCTGCCCAGGCGCGGGCGGGGTGGCCCCTTCCGTCGGCGCTTCCCCTGGGAGGGGCGACTCCGTTGGGCTGGGGGGCGCAGGGGTTTCCAGAGGGCGGACGACGGCGGTGGGCTGGGCCGCCTGAGCGCGGTCTGCGGAGAGGGACTCATACAGCGCGCCTGTGCCAAAGCCGGCCAGAAACGCAGTCCCCGTGAGGAGGGCGACCAGGACGACCACAATAGACACGCGCAGGATAACATCAAATGAAGGCTTCATGGTAGGCTCCCTTGCCAGATGACGAATGACCAATGACCAATGGTTACCATTCTTTCGCTCGCAGAAGGCGCAACGCCAGGGTAAACTGGGCATCCGCCGGGTCGGTGGGGTCGGCGGCCCCTCCTTCCTGGGCGATGTCGGGCGTCAGGCCGACGCCATCCAGTTGATGGCCACGTGGCGTCAGCCAGCGCGCCGCCGTGATGTGCAGGGAGGAGCCATCGCTCAGCTCAAAGATGAGCTGCACCGAGCCTTTGCCGAAGGTGGTCTCGCCGATGAGCCGGGCGCGGCCATGGTCCTGGAGGGCGCCGGCGACGATCTCGGCGGCGCTGGCCGTCCCCCGGTTGACCAGGACGACGAGGGGGAGATCGGTGGCCAGGCCGCCTGAGCCGCTGCGCCGCACCTCGGTGAGATGGTTGCGGCGCTCTTCTATCAGGATAACCGCATTGGGGAGGAACTCCCCGGCCACGTCCACAGCAGCCTGGAGCAGACCGCCGCTGTTGTTGCGCAGGTCCAGGATGAGCTGTTGGACGCCCCGGCTGCGCAGGTCCAGGAGAGCGCGGCGCAGTTCCTGATCGGTGCGCTCGGAGAAGCGGCTGATCGCAATATAACCCACCTGCGGTTGCGTTTCCAGTTGGTGCCAGGTGATAGAGGGCAGTTCAATCTCGGCGCGGATGACGGTGATAGAGACGGAAGGCCCATTCCCTCTAAGAAGGGTCAGGGTGACGGGTTCGCCTGCAGGGCCACGCAGCCAGAGGGTGATAGCCTCCAGGGAGAGGGTAGGGGTGAGGGGGAGGCCATCCACGGCCAGAAGGATGTCGCCATCCTGGACGCCGGCCTGGGCTGCAGGGGAATCGGGCAAGGGATGGAGGACAACCCGGCCCTGGGCGTCACGTGAGAGGTTGGCGCCGATGCCGCCGAAGCTGCCGCGCAGATCGGCTTTTTCCATCTCATGCGGCTGAGGCTCAACAAAGACGGAATAGGGGTCACCGAGCGTGCTCAGGGCGCCGCGCAGGGCGCCGTAGGCAAGCTGTCGGGCGGGGGGCAATTCGCCATAGAATTCGTCGCGGAGGATACGGTAGGCCTCCCAGAAAAGGTCAAAGGAGGATGACGGATGACGGATGACGGACGATGGCGCGTCGTTGGTCCCTGGCCGCTCGTCGGTGACGTAAGCGTAGAAGCCGAGGGCGTAGGCAGCGCCCAGGCAGAGGGCCAGCCAGAGGATAAGTGGGAGCCTGGTTCGGTTCTGTTGGATGAGCGTTTTGAGCCTGTGCATACATCCATGATTCTAACATAGGGAGGGGGGGCGGGCAAGATAGCACGGGCTGTCATTGGTTGTCCACAGTCTTCGCCGGGCTGGAGAACCCGGAATACGTGTGTTTCGGTAAATGATGGCACGATGCTGAGATGAAGTCCGCGATAGAATTGCTCCACTGCTGCCGGGGCCGGGATTTCTACACGCTGTCCATTCCAGTGCAACGTTGTACCCATCGCCAGGATCAGCGAGACCGCAGCCATCGCCATAAAAGGTCTGGCTCGCGCTGCCGGCGTCTTCAGAATGCCCCAAAGGGCCAGGACAGCGGCGATAATGCCAACCGACACAACATCCTGTTCACCCCGAATGGGAAAGACCTGTCGCGCTGCACGCCCCCACAGGGCGTGAATGGGATTGGGCACAAACAGGCGATCCAGGCTTAACGAGTACGTATCTGCATCCGCGAGATCAAAGTGCGCATCGCCTTTGAACATCGCAGCACGTGCCTGCAACGTCAGATAAGCAAATGGAGAAATGACAACGGCGCATACCAACCCGATCAGGATGCCGATCATCAGGCGTTGTCGCCAGGGCTGGTGCCTGGCAGCGACGCGGACTTCATCCACTCTATTTGCCAGAGACCCTCAAAAACATCGTCAAAAGGCCGTCCGACGACGTGTGAATTGAGATGGAACAATACAGGCCAGTTCAGAATGGCGACGGTGACGACATAACTCAGAAAGGCCGGCAGGTGAATCTTGAATTGCACGCTTGTGGCCCACACTGAGCCATTTCGCATCAATCTAAACTCACGCGATCCAGCCTGAGATGGGGGCGCACATGGCCCAGGGTGCACACGCGCAATGCTGTGTACGCCAGAATCTTCAGGTCAAGTGCCAGCGACCAGTGGTCAATGTAGGCCAGGTCGTGGGCTACCCAGCGCTCAAACGTCGCCCCCTCGCGGTCGGCAAGCTGCCACAGGCCGGTGATGCCCGGCAGCACCTCTAGCCGCCGCCGTTGCTCCTCGGTATATAAAGCGACCTCACTGGGGTATTGGGGACGGGGGCCCACCAGGCTCATCTCGCCCTTGAGCACGTTGATGAGTTGGGGCAATTCGTCCAGGCTGGCATAACGCAGGACGCGCCCCACGCGCGTGACGCGGGGGTCATGGGGAATTTGCACGAAATAGGCCCCACCCTGGTTGCGCTCGGCCAGTTCCGCCAGCCGCGCCTCCGCGTCCACCACCATTGTGCGGAACTTGTACATCAGGAACGGCTTCCCGTCCTTGCCGATGCGCACGCGGTTAAAGAACACCGGCCCAGGCGAGTCCAGCTTGATCAGGATGGGGATGAGCACGAAAAGCGGCGCGGCCAGGATCAGGCCCAATATGGATAGGGTCACATCCAGGACACGCTTGCGCAGCGGTGTGCTGCGTGCGGCCTCAGCGGAGACCGTGCCTGCGGTGGTGAGTTCCATCATCTGGACGACGGATGATAGACGACGGACGACGGCTCGCCGTTTGTTGTCTGTCGTCTATCGGTGTAACCGGGTGCTGAGTGCTGCAGGGCCTCGTAGATCGCCTCAAGCTGATCGGTGATGCGCTCCCAATTGTACACAGTGCGCACACGCTCACGGGCGCGCTGGCCAGTCTGGCGCCTGAGATCGGGTGAGGCCAGCAGCCGGGCAAGCTGGCGGCGCAGGTCGGCCGGGTCGTTGGGGGCGTAACTGAAGCCGGCGTCGCCGATCGTCTCCAGGTTCTCCGGGATGCCGTTGACCAGGACGCAGGCGCCCGCTCCCATCGCGCCCAGCAGGGCAGGGGAGGTGCCCTCCACCGCCGACGGGGTGACATACAGGGCAGCATGGGCACAAAGCTGGCGAAAAGCCCGGTCATAGGCGTACCCCAGGAAGCGCACGCGTTCATCGGCCATCGCCTTGAGCTGGCGGATGTAGTCCTGGCTAAAGGGGTCATCGCCGACAATGGCCAGCGGCATGTCCGTCTCCAGGCCGCGATAGGCTTCCAGGAGATGATGAACCTGTTTCTCCGGTTTGAGCCGGCCCACGAACAGGACATAACGCCCCGGCTCCAGGCCGTAGCCGCGCACCAGGTCATCGTCGGTCACCTCCGTCGTGTCCGCGCCATAGGCCACATAGGCCGTCTCCCGTCCATAACGACGAGCGTAGTAACCGGCGATCACCCTGGAGTCCACAATGACACAGTCCGCGAAGCGGACGGCACAGCGTTCAGCCAACTGCAAATAAGCGCGGGCCACGCGGTTCCACTTGCTGCGCGCCCAGTCCAGCGCATCCACCGAGATCGCCACGCGATAGCCGCTGCGATGGATCAACGGGATAAGGATGGCGTTACCGACGTTATATAAGTGGACCACCCCTCTCGCCGAAGGCGGAGCGGAAAGAGGATGGCGGGCCAGATGGCGGGCAGCGCGAAACGTGTGCCCCAACGTGTGCAGGTATTTATTGTCCGGCTGAGGGACGTAGGCCAGCGCCACGCCGCGATAGGTAGCGGGCTGCTCCCCGGCCTCCTTACGGCAGTAGACGCGCACATAGTGGCCACGCGCAGCCAGGCGCGTGCTCGTCTCCTCCACGCACGTCTCAAACCCGCCGTGCCGGGCGGGGATGCCCCGCGTGCCCAGAATGGCGATAAACATCAGTAGCCAGCCGTCAATAGTCAGTGGTCAGACAGCGCGAAACGTCAGGCGTCGGGCATTGAGCCGATATACTCGTATAATGCATCCCGCCAGTGCCGCAGCGGTGCGAACGGCCAGCGCAGGCTCGTTGCCGCCTCCATACGGGGCCGCGGCGCGGGCAGCGGAAACGCCTCGGATGTCGCCGGGATCAGGGTACAGGTAGTGATCCCGGCGCAGTCCAGCACAGCGCGGGCCACCTGATAGCGGCTGGCCGGCCCGCCTGCGTTCACCAGATGAACCGTGCCGTGAAACCCATGCGCAACGAGCTGGATCAACCCTGCAGCGAAGTCACGAGTGTACGTGGGTGAGCCGAATTTGTCAACCACCGCCATGAGTGTGTCCCGCTCACGCGCCAGCCGCAGCACCTTGCCCACGAACTTCCTGTCCCGCGCCCCGCCGCCGAAGAGCCAGCCGGAACGGGCAATCACGTGGCGCGGATAGGCCGCCACCGCCTGCTCGCCTCCCAGTTTGGAGCGGCCATAGGCGTTGGCCGGGCAGGGTACATCCTCCTCGGTGTAAGGCTCGGCCTTCTCGCCGTCAAACACAGCGATGGAGCTGGGATAGACCAACAATGCCCCGATCCGGCGGCAGGCGTCCACCACATAGGCCGTCCCCTCGGCGTTGACCCGCCAGGCCTCCGCCGGCGCCTGCTCGCAGGCATCCACGTCGGTCATCGCCGCCAGATGGAAGACCACATCGGGCCGGATGTCGGCGATCACCCCGTGCACAGCGGCCTCATCGCGGACATCCAGGTCTGCCCGACCCAGCCCAATGACCTCGTACCGCTCCCGCAGCAGGCGGCACAGATCGCTGCCCAGCATCCCTTGTGCACCGGTGACCAGCGCCCTCATGACGGCCCTCCAGATGGCGAAGGACGAATGACCAGGTTCGTCCTTCGTCCTTCTTCGTGGCGAAGTAATCCTGCCGAGAGCGCCAGCAACCGGTCCAGATAGGGCCGGGGGGCGTGATCACGCTCGGCGCGCTTGCGCGCTGCCCGGCCCATGGCTGCGGCTTGAACAGGATCGGAGAGCAGTAGGGAGAGCGCATCGGCCAGGGCGGCCTCGTCGCCGGGCGGCACAAGCAGGCCCTCCTGGCCGTGCGTGATCAACTCCGGCAGGCCGCCGATACGCGAGGCCACCACCGGCACGCCATGCGCCAGGGCCTCCAGCACGGCCATCGGGCAGTTCTCATACCACTCCGAAGGCATCACCAGGCAACGGGCCTCACGGATGAGCTTGGGCGTGGCCTCCGGGGGGACAAAGCCCAGGAAGCGCACGTTGAACAGGCCTTGGTGCAGGCACCAGGCCTCCAATTCCGGGCGCAACGGCCCCTCGCCCGCCAGGCGGAACTCGGCCTGGGGCAGGCGCTGCGCCGCGCGCATCAAGGGCCACAGCCCCTTCTCCGGCACCAGACGCCCGCTATACAGAATATAGCCAGCGTCGCGTGATCGCGGAACAGGTGGCAGGTCCACCGGGTTAGGCCAGTGGAGCAGCTTGCCTTCGGGCAGGCCGGCGCGGAGCATGACGTCGTATAAGAAGCGGCTGGGAGCGATGAAATAGGCGACATTCCTATAGGCGCCGCGGCGGCGGTGCAGGGTGTTCTCAATGGCGCAGACCAGGCTTTTGAGCCGGGAGCCCTGGACGCAACGATGGAGGACGGCGTGGTGGAAGCCATCGCCGACGCAGCGCGTGCACGGGTTGCCCTCGGTGTACAGGCGGTAATTGGGGCAGGCCAGTTTATAGTCGTGCAGCGTCATGATGACAGGGATGCCTGCCTCATGGAGCGCCTCCAGGACCGAGGGCGAAAGCTGATGATAGATGTTGTGGACATAAGCGATGTCGGGTTGGGCCTCAGTGAGCAGGCGCTTGAGCCGCTTACGGGCCTCAGGCGAATACCAGATCGCCCGCGCCGCGGCGACCCGCGCCCGCAGGCCCATCGGCTGGCGATAGCTCACCCCAGGGACCAGGAACTTGTCATAAGCAGTAAGGACGTTGCGCGGATGCGCCATGCCGAAGGGGATCACGGTATGCCCATCGGCCTCCAGGGTGCGCCATATCAAGAACATGACCGCTTCGGCTCCACCCGCAGGGTAGAGGAACTTGTTGATCAGCAGGACGTTCACGTTTCAATTTGGGCCGGTCTCGGCCCTGCTCCTACAACCCCCAGCATCCAACCCGAGCAGAGGGCCATTTCCCTCCCCCTCTATGGGGGAGGGGCAGAGAGGGGGTGATCCTTATGTGATAGGTGAACGAACCACACGGCGAACATTTTACCGTAAGAGGCGGATTTAAGCGAGTTATGGCTGGCGGCCCGGCCTGGGATATGATCAGCCCCGGCTTCCTACCGCCAGGTTGTGGTGGAGGATGAGATACGCGGAGGTTGCATCTGACTTCAAACCCCGATATACTACGGGGCAAATGGACATCAGCGGTCGTCGTGCCCGCCTGCGCCAGGCTGCCCTGGCCTGGGCCGGCCTGGGCAGCCTCATGCTACTCAATACCTTCTTCGCCGAACTGGATATGCGCAGCCGGGCGGATCAGGCTGTTGATCTGGGCCTGGGGAGCCTGTTCGTGTTGGCCTCGGCGGTCTTGCTGGGCCTAGATATCCGCATCCGGGGCATTGCCTGGTCGGTCTGGCTGGCCCGCCTGCTGCTCGTGCCGGGCCTGTGGAGGATGCTTGTCCTGATCCGGGATGGGCTGATCCGGCCAGCCGCGCCGGGAGGGGACGGCTGGCCTCTACTGCAAGTCGCCGCCTTGATCAACGCCGCGCTGCTCTCTATCGCTCTGGTCCTCCTGGCGCGGGCCGGATTCGGCCACGACTCAACCGCCATCGGCAGTCAGCCTGCTGCGTTCGGCCCTCGGGCTGAGGGCCGCGAGACCGAGGGCGTTGAGGCTGAACGCTGAGAGCCGTCGGCCAAAGGTAAGGGGAACAATGCCTGAGTACACCCGTCCCTCACGCGTTGCCATTGTGGGCACGGGCCTGGTGGGAGCCACCTTCGCCTATGCCCTGATGATCACCGGCATGGTCTCCGAGATCGTCTTGATTGACGCCAACCGGGAGCGTGCTCGTGGCGAGGCCATGGACCTCAACCATGGGCTTCCCTTCGTCCGACCGGTGCGCATCTGGGACTGCGACTACGCGGAGTGCGCCGAGGCCGATGTCATTGTCATCGCCGCCGGCGCCGCCCAACGCCCCGGCCAGACGCGCCTGGAGCTTGTCCAGCGCAATGTGGCCATCCTGCGCGACATCATCGCCCAGGTCACGCGCCATGCCAGCCAGGAGCGATCTATCCTGCTTATTGTCTCCAATCCGGTAGATATTCTTGCCTATGCCGCCTGGAAGCTCTCCGGCTGGCCCGCCGGGCGCGTCATCGGCTCCGGCACGGTCCTGGACACGGCGCGCTTCCGCCATCTCCTCGGCCAGTACTTCCAGGTGGACCCGCGCAGCGTGCACGCTTACATCATCGGCGAGCACGGCGATAGCGAGGTGCCGCTATGGAGCAGCGCCAACATCGGCGGCATCCCTCTAACCGAGTTTGAGAACTGGGACCGGGCGGCGATGGACGACATCTTCGCCCAGACCCGTGATGCCGCTTATGCGATCATCCAGGCCAAGGGGGCGACCTACTATGCGATTGGTCTGGCGCTGGTGCGCATTGTGGAGGCCATTCTTCACGATCAGCGCAGCGTGTTGTCCGTGTCCACGTTAATGAACGGTGATTATGGGCTGAGAGATGTGTATCTCAGCCTGCCGGCGGTCGTCGGGCGGCGCGGGGTAGAACGGGTGCTGGATTTGCCCCTGAGCCAGGAGGAGGTCGTCGGGCTGCACCGGTCGGCGGGGGTGCTGCGCGAGACGATGGCGCAGGTCGGTATTATTTAACCGAATGTGTCTTCAGTAAAATACGCCCCACCCAGCCC
>DAOUBF010000017.1:0-48308 GCA_034432795.1 Anaerolineae bacterium | reverse complement strand
TAGAAGAAGCGCCCACCGATCATCGTGCCCAGCACGTCTGTCTTGAGGATGTCCATCGGGTCTATGCGGAAGATGTCGTCGGAGAGCACCACCAGGTCGGCAAGCTTGCCGGGTGCCAGCGTGCCCAGCCGGTCCTCCATATCGCCCGCATAGGCCGCGCCCCAGGTGAAGCCGCGCACGGCCTCTTCCACCGTGAGCCGCTGCTGTGGATACCAGCCCTCCGGGCCAGGCGCACCGTCGGCGCGGCGGCGCGTCACGGCGGCGTGGATGCCCAGAAGCGGCTCCAGCGGCTCCACCGGGCAATCCGAGCCAAAGGCCAGGACGGCGCCCGCCTGCAGTTGCGTGCGCCAGGCGTAGGCGCCGGCGCAGCGCTCACCCCAATAGCGCTCGGCCATGCCCATATCGGAAGTCGCATGGATGGGCTGCATGGAAGCGATGATGCCCAATTGCGCCAGGCGGCCATAGTCGTCCGGGTGGAGGAGTTGCACGTGCTCAATGCGGTGGCGGAGCGGCCGGCGGGGAGATGGCCCCCTACCCCAACCCTCCCCCACAGAGGGGAGAGGGGGTGAGTTCCCTCCCCCATCCAGGGGGAGAAAGGGGATGGTGTCCTCTCCCCGTTGCTCTTCCAGGTGGCGCACAGCCTCATAGACATCCAATACGTCGTGGTTGGCGCGGTCGCCGATGGCGTGGATGGCGCAGGCCAGGCCGGAGGCGCTGGCCAGGCGGACTTTCTCAAACATCTCCTCTTTGTCGGTCACGACGATGCCGCGATTGTCCGGTTCGCCCTCATAGGGCGCGAGCATGGCCGCAGTGCGCGGGCCGAGCGCGCCATCGGCGAAGATCTTGATCCCGCCGATGCGCAGCCAGTCATCGCCGAAGCCTGTGCGCAGGCCCAGATCAACTGCCTGTGGCAGATAGGCGACGGGGATGTTCTTGACGACGCGTAGGCCCAGTTCACCGCGCTCCTTGAGCAGTTGGTAGGCGCTGAAGGCGCGCGGGCCGTCAAAGTCGTGGATGCCGGTCAGCCCGGCCCGCCAGGCGTTAGGCAGGGCGACCCGCATGGCAGCAGCGACGTGCTCTGGTGAAGGGTTGGGGATATGTCGGCGAACCAACTCTATGGCGTCCTCAAGCAGGATGCCGGTGGGCTGGCCGCGTGTGTCGCGCATAATGCTGCCGCCAGCCGGATCGGGCGTGCTGGCGCTCACCCCGGCCAAGCGCAGGGCCAGCGAGTTGACCCAGGCGGCGTGGCCGCTCTTGGCCATCAGGAAGACCGGGTGCTCCGGCGCGACGCGGTCCAGGTCGGCAGCCGTGGGGAAGGCGCCTCCCGGCCAGACGTTTTGGTTCCAGCCCCGCCCCAAGAGCCAGCTCCCCTTGGGCATGACCTGCGCGCGCCCGGCCACGCGCTCCAACGCCTGCTCTAAGGTGGGGACATCCACGTCAATGTTTTGCAGGCCCAGCGCATACCACTCAAAGTGCATATGGGCGTCTATCAGGCCGGGGATAACGGTGTGACCATGCAGGTCTATGACCTGCGACGAAGGACCGAGGACGGAGGACGAAAGCTCTTCTTCATCACCGATGGCGAGGATGTGCTCGCCGGAGATGGCGATGGCCGTGGCGCGCGGTCGCGTCGGGTCAAGCGTGTAGATGTTTGCATTGATGAGCAGGAGGTCCGCAGCCATATCCTGTTTTCCTTAATCCCTCTTGCCGAAGGGGACATTATGTACTCTATTCAACAGACGACGGAAGACGACGGACGAGAAAGCCTCCGTCATCCGCCCTAAATGCACCACAACTCTTTCTGTGGCGTGCTCAGATACTCCGCGCCCGACTCGGTGACGAGCACATCCTCTTCCAGGCCGATGTAGCCCCGGTTGGGGACGGCGGTGCCCAGTTCAAGGGTCATGACGTAGCCCGGCTCAACGATGCCATAGGGCGTGCGGCCATAGCGCTCCCAGCGCGGCCCCAGGACGGTGGCGCCATCGTGGGCGGTACGGCCCATGTGGTGGCCGAGGGCGTGTTGGTATTCGGGGTAACCGGCAGCAACGAGCGCAGCCCGCGCCGCCGCATCCACCTCCCAGCCCTGGACGCCCGGTTTGAGCGCGGCTCGCCCGGCTTCCATTGCCGCCCAGCAGGCCTCCCAGGCGCGGCGCACATCGTCCGGCGGCCCCGCTTCGCCCTCATCCAGGAAGTACCACATGCGCTGCAGATCGGAGACGAAGCCGTCTTGCTTGACGCCGAAGTCCAGGTGAAGCAGGTGACCGCGTTGCGTGCGGTGGTGGGCGGGCGCGGCATGGCCGGGGGACGAATCCGGCCCGGCGTTGACGATGGGGCAGTACTCTGGGCTCCAGGCGGGGGCAAGTCCCCGTGCGGCCACTTCGGCCTTGACCATCGCGGCGATCTCTATCTCGCTCTGGCCGGGGCGCAGGCGCGGCGTGAGCGCGGCGAAAATCTCCTCGGTCGTGGCGATGGCGCGGCGGATGCGGGCAACCTCGCCAGGCGTCTTGCGCCCGCGCAACGCCCCGATGATCGCCTCCGCCGAGATCAGCCGGTCGGCATAGGGTGTTCCGGCCAGCAAGCCGGTCAGGACGAGGTACATGCCGTGCGTCAGACCGTCCGCTGCCGGGTCGCTCTCTGAAAAGTTGACGGCGACCTGGGCCGGATTCAGCCGTTCCAGCGCGTTCAAGAGCGGCTCGCGCAGGCTCTGGTGGTAGCCGATGACCTCGCTCCAGCCGCCAGTGTTGCGCACGTTGTCGGTATCGTAGAAGCCGACAATGGCGATGCGTTCGCCGCCCCGCCCGACGATCAGCGCCGATTGCCAGGTCAACTCCAACCCCAGGATCAGGTCCAGGCAGGGATCGTGGACCTGGGAGGTCTCGCGGACGAAAGTGAGCCAGGCATCCACGCCCTTCTCTTGCAGGATGGCGACGGCCTGGTCAAGTTTTTCCTGAATCAGATGGTCGGTCATGACTCCTCCATGTATCTAGCGTGAAATGTGAAACGTCAAGGTTGATAATTTGAGCTCCTCTCCTAAATCCGTCAGGCACGGCTCACGCGCTATTGTTGGGCCGGGAAGCCCATGGAACTCTACGCCACGTCAGCGTGAATGGAGGCTCTCCGCGCGTGGAATTCCGGTCGTAGGCGGGGTTTCCCTCCCCGGCGTAGGGCAGGTGTCTATACCTGCCGCTCTTCTGCCTGCTGTGGCGGCTATGGAAAGCCGCCCTACAGGCTATCCCGCCTCGTCCATCCTGCCATAGTTGGATCTCAATGAGAATGTTTGACGTTTGACGGTATTTGCCCCTCCATCGTTTTTCGGTTATCCTTTGCTCCCATGACACCATTTGGACATTTGATTGTAGGTGCAGCATTGGCCCGCTGGCTGCGAGAACGCGGCCTGCCCGTGCAGACCAAAGGGGTGCTTGTCGGCAGTGTCCTGCCGGACGTGGATTTCTTCGCCGTTCACACCCTGGGCTTTCCCAAGTCAGAAGCCCACCGCACCTGGACGCATTCGCCTATCGCGCTCCTCCTGGCCGGGCTGGCGCTGCGCCGGTTGGGCATGGGTTCGGTCATCATTGGCGGGCTGTCGCATATCCTGATTGATAACTTCATCGGCGGCAACCCGCCGGGCGTGGGCTGGGCCTATCCGCTGGTGCGGGGGCGCATCCCGCTTGGGCCGCATCTGCGCTGGGGGCAGGCCACCCGCCCACCGGCGTGGGTCAGCGTGCTGGTGGAGCTTGCCGCGATCTTCTTCGTGATCGTCGCCACTGCCGGACGACGGACGACAGCGAATAGGCCGCCGTCCGTCATGCACCCTTCGTCATATTCTCAATGACCGCCGTAGCGAACTCGCTGGTCCTGACCTCACGCGCGCCTTCCATCTGGCGGGCGAAGTCATAGGTGACGATCTTCTGGGCGATGGTGCGCTTGTAACCCTCCACAATCAGGTCGGCGGCCTCTTTCCAACCGAGGTACTCCAGCATCATCACGCCGGAGAGCAGCAGCGAACCGGGGTTGACCTTGTCCTGGTTGGCGTACTTGGGAGCGCTGCCGTGTGTGGCCTCAAACACGGCAATGTAATCGCCGATGTTCGCGCCCGGCGCGATGCCCACCCCGCCGACCTCGGCGGCAACCGCGTCGGAGAGGTAATCGCCGTTCAGGTTGGGCGTGGCGATCACGTCAAACTCCGCCGGGCGCAGCAGCATCATCTGGAACATGATGTCGGCGATGCGGTCCTTGATGATCAGCTTGCCGGTAGGATCGGCCCCGGCGTTGACCTCCTCCTCGGTCACGGTCACGTCGCCGAATTCCTCTTTGGCCAGTTGATAGCCCCAATTGCGGAACGCGCCCTCGGTGAACTTCTGAATGTTGCCCTTGTGGACCAGGGTCACGCTCCTACGGCCATTCTCCAGGGCGTAGCGGATGGCCTTGCGCACCAGGCGCTTCGTGCCGTACTCGGTGATCGGCTTGACGCCAATGCCGGCCATCTCGTCAATCTGCGTGCCCATCTCGCGGTTAAGCCACTGGATCACCTTGCGGGCCTCCGGCGACCCCGACGGCCACTCAATCCCCGCGTACACGTCCTCGGTGTTCTCGCGGAAGATGACCACATCCACCTGCTCCGGGTGGCGCAAGGGGCTGGGCACGCCCGGATACCAGCGCACGGGCCGGACGCAGGCATACAGGTCCAGCGCCTGGCGGATAGTGACGTTCAGGCTGCGGATGCCGCCGCCGACCGGCGTGGTCAGCGGGCCTTTGATAGCGACGATATACTCGGCGATGGCGGCGAGCGTCTCTTCGGGCAGGTATTGGCCGTCGTACAGGTCGCGGGCCTTCTCACCCGCGTAGAGTTCCATCCAGGCGATCTTGCGCTGCCCGCCGTAGGCCCGCTCAACGGCGGCATCCCACATGCGCAGGCAGGCCCGCATGATGTCCGGGCCAATGCCATCGCCCTCAATGTAACCGATAATGGGCCGGTCGGGTACGACCAGCCTGCCATCCTGGACTGTGATCTTCTCGCCCTCTGCGGGCACACGGATACGGGTCACCATAAGCAGTCTCTCCGCGCCCTATTCTACTGACCGTTTGACTTCAGGACAAGCGGCAGGTAGGCGGAATAGGGCAGGGGGATGCTGGTGGCGGTGGCGGTCGGTGAGGGGCCGGGCGTGGCTGTGGCCGTCGCGGTCGGTGTGGGCGTGCTGGTGGGGGTGCTCGTCCGCGTTGGGGTCGGCGTAGATGTAGGTGTGATCCCGTCGGCGACGATGCGCTTGAGCGTGCCGGTATTATAGCCTCCACCCTGGATATAGTAGAACGCCCCATCCGGCCCGGTCTGCACGTCCATGTGGCAGGTGACGCCATTCGGGCCGGTGTTGTCAATGGTCGTCACGTTCGTTATCGTCATGCGGTCCCCGCTCAGATAAAGATGGTACATCAGACCCGTATTATAAGCGCACATGAACAGATGATTCTGCCAGGCCGGGATCTGGTTGCCGGTATAGAAGGCTGCGCCGGTCGGCGCGATGGTGGGCGTCCAGCGCCACAGCGGTGGGATGGTGTTGTACTGGGGGTCGTTATCGCCGCAGGGATAGCCGGAGCGCCAGCCGTAGTTGTGCCCGGCCAGGATACGGTTCATCTCGTCGTCGCAATTCGGGCCGTTCTCGCTGGCGAACAGCCAGCCGCTCAGCGGGTCAAAATCAAAGTCAAAGCTGTTGCGCAATCCGCGTGCGTAATTGGACCACACAGTGTTGGGCTGGCCGTACCAGGGGTTGTCGGTGGGGATCGTGCCATCGGCGTTAATGCGGTGCATCTTGCCGTTCTTGGAGTTCAGGTCCTGCGCGTTGGCCGCATAGGCGTCGTCACCGATGGTGATATACAGCTTGCCGTCCGGCCCAAAGTGCAGGTTGCCGCCGTTGTGGTTGCCTGCGCCCACTGCCGGTGAGGAGAAGATCTCCACTGGGTTGGAGCCGATGCCGTTGTTCTCCACGAAGCGCACCACCTTGTTGGTGGTGTCGCCGCAGGATGAGCCACTCCAGGCGGTGTAGTACACGTAGATATAGTGGTTGGCGGTGAAGTTGGGGTCCAGGGCGATGCCCAGCAGGCCGCGCTCAAAACAGGTGTCCACGCTGAAGGTGATCACCGGGTTCGGCTGGAGTTGGCCGTTGGCGAAGAGGCGCACGCTGCCGGTGCGCTCGGTGTAGAACAGCCGCCCGCTGGAGTCAAAGGCCAGCGCGACCGGCTGGGTCATATTGGTCAGGACGGTTTCCACATGCGTCCCCGGCGGGATCGGCTCATTCGGTATGCGCAGAGAAGGCCCACTCTCGTTTGAGAGGGGGGAGGGCAGGGAAGAGGCCTGGCCGGCTGCCAGCCCCACCAGACCCAACAGTACAAGCGCCACGAGGGGAACCCATAGCTTCATGCTCTGCTCCGATCTGCGATATTGGGGATACAGTAATGAGGGATCAGCCCGCCTTCGGCCGGGTGATCCCCACAATCTGAATGATCTTCGTCCTAATTATACCATCTCTGATAGGGGGTGCAATTCAGCGGAGCGAGTGGGTGTATTCCATATTAGGGGCCGCCCTGCGGTTGACTGCCAGCAGGCGTCCCGTGAGGGAAACCGCGCCTGACTGGCCGGGGGCCGGGCGACCCCTGACATGGGGCGCTGCGCGTCGATTGAGATCCCCGCATAAATGGCGGGATGGGCAAGGCGCGATAGAATAGCCCGTAGGGCGGCTTTCCATAGCCGCCGAAGAGCGGCAGGTATAGAAACCTGCCCTACACCGGGGAGGAAAACCCGGCCTACTCAGTGTCATCTCCTCGCCCGCTGGCCGCTGTGCCATGTCCATGCTCTGCTCTCTCCTGTTCTCGTTGTTCTCGTCGTGGCCAGTGCACCACATCTGCCCCGAATATGGAATACACCTGAGCGAGTTGCGGTTGAAGTCCGGTATAGGGATGCACCCCGGTGTGAGCGAAGGATTGACGACCTGCGCGGCCAGTGGTATAATCTGGGTAGCCTGAGAATGGGCTTACGGTGACTGTAGCTCAACGGCAGAGCACTCGGCTGTGGCCCGAGGTGTTGTGGGTTCGAGCCCCACCAGTCACCCTGATTGTCAACGTGAAACATAAACCGCGAGGCTTATCGCGGTTTACGTTTCACGTTTTATCCATCCAGGCGGGGATGGATGGGAGTCGAACCCACCGCGCCCTGCCACGCAGCGCGCCAGACGGTTTTGAAGACCGCGAGGGCCACCGGGCCCCAACCACCCCCAACCCAAGTGTACCTCATTTTCAGGCATTGCGCCAAAATAATCTCAACCAACCGGTCTATGTGAAGCGGCCTCGGCCTGCCTGACCCTTCTTACAACCATGTCCCCGCGATTCACTTTTCCGTCAGGTGGGCGTCAGGTGAGCGTCGGCCCAACTTCAGGCACATCTCAAGATTGCGAGTATAATGGAGGGTGTTTGTCGGGCGCAGAACTTGCATCGCGAATAGCTGTCAGCGTTCAGCTTTAGCTCTTAACATTGGTCTTGAGCCTGTAAGCTGACCACTGATAGCTGATAGCCCTATCAAGGAGAAGGGACTTGAGCGTTAAACTTCGCATCGCGTTAATTGTGCTGGCTGTCCTGGGGCTGCTCAGCCTGAGCACGACCGTTGAGGCGCAGAGCCGCTCGCTGTATTGGCAGCGCCTGGACGTGGACATCCGGGTGCAACCCAACGGGGACATGCGCATCACCGAGACGAATCACATCGTGTTTGAGGGCGGCCCGTTCCGCTTTGGCTATGCGGCTATCCCGCCGGGGCGCTGGGAGGATATTCGCGATGTGCGCGTCTCGGATGAGAGCGGGCGCGTGTATGAGCGCAGTTCCTCCGAGCGGCCCTATACCTACTTCACCGAGCGCGATGAGGACGGCAACTTTGTCATCCGCTGGTTTTTCCCGGCGACGAGGGACAGCGCGCATGTCTATCGCCTGGAGTACACGGTGGTCGGCGGCCTGCGCTATTACCCCGATCACAATCAGGTCTATTGGAAGGCCATCCCACCGGATCACGACTTCCCTATTCAGGCGGCAACAGTAACTGTGTACTTGCCGCCGGGCGCGACCGTGTTGCGTTCCAAAACTGATCCCAATGAGCTTCTGGCCTCGGTCACAGCCGGTGTCCCGGCGACGGTGAGCCTGAGCGCCGATGGCAACGTCGTCGTCTTCAAAGCCAGCCGGGCCATCCGCCCTGGCGAGGGAATGGAGGTTTTCGTCCCCTTCCCGGCGGGCTTTGTGAGCGGTACGAAACCAGGCTGGCAGGATAGGGTGGATCAGCAGGAAGAGTGGGATCGCACAGGCCGCCCGTTGGCCACTCTGGGGCTGGGGGCACTGGGCGCATTGCTCCTGATCCTGGGGCCAGGGCTGGTGTTCCTGCTGTGGTACACGCGGGGGCGTGACCCCAAGGTCGGCCTGGCCGCACCCTATCTCGCTGAGCCTCCCTCGGATTTGCGGCCTGGGCTGGCGGGGACGCTTCTGGATGAGCGGGCCGACTTGCAGGACATCATGGCGACGCTCATTGACCTGGCGCAACGCGGCTACCTGACTATCACCGAGGAGCAGACACCCGGCCTGTTCGGCATCGGCGCCTCGCGGGATTTCCTTTACACCCGGACAGACAAACCGGCCAGCGATCTGCTGCCATATGAGCGCACGTTGTTGGAGCGGCTGTTCAGCCGGACGTCGCAATGGCGCCTGTCGGACCTGCGCAACACGTTCTATACTGTCATTCCCACGCTTCAGAACCAGCTTTACGATGAGGTGGTGAAAGCCGGGTTCTTCCGGGGCAATCCGCAAAGTGTGCGCACGCTGTACACCGGCCTGGGGGTGCTCCTGCTGGTCCTGGCGGCCATAGCGGGGATTATCCTGACGGGCCTGTTGGCGGAGAGCTTCAGTGCGGCGATCATCTGCCCGTTCATTGCGCTGGGCATCACTGCTGTGGCCCTGATCATCGTGGGGCAGTTCATGCCTGCGCGGACACGCAAAGGCGCCGAGGAGACCGCCAAGTGGCGTGCGTTCAAGAATTATCTCCAGAACATTACAAAGTACACGAACGTTCAGGAGGCTACCGACCAGTTTGATAAGTACCTGCCTTATGCTATCGCCTTCGGCCTGGAGCGGAGTTGGATCAACACATTCAGCCGGGTGGAGAGGGTGCCTGTGCCGATGTGGTATCGCCCCTGGTTCTATGGCCCGGCATCCGCGCGTCGGGGGGAGACGGTGGCCATGCCAGTCGGCGGGCCGTCGCCCCTGGCCGGGGCCGGAGAAGGCTTCTCGCTTGACCGCATGAGCGAGGGGATGGCGGCCTCGCTGAACAGCATGAGCGAAGGGCTGACTTCCATGCTGAACACAGCGGGGCGCGTGCTCACCAGCAGCCCGCAGCCGTCGGGCGGCGGGCGCGGCGGCTTCAGAGGGGGCGGCTTCTCCGGCGGCGGCGGTGGCGGTGGCGGCGGTGGCCGGGGCTTCGGTTAGGCACGATCTCTTCTCTAAAGAAAGGGGTCTTGAATGGGAGGAAACACAGGGCGGATTGCAGGGGCAGTCCTGATCGTGGCCGGGCTGGGGTTCTGTGCCCTTATGGCGCTCTGGCTTCTGGTTCAGGCGTCAGGCGGGAGCCTGACGCGCGGCGGCGCCGTTTTAGGGGCATTGGTGGCCTTCGTCTTTATCGTTGTGCCGCTGGTGGGCCTGGGTGGCTTCCTGTTCTACCGGGGCACGCAAGAGGTGCGGGAGGAGGCGCAGATTGAGAAGGAACGCCGTATTCTGGATATGGTGATGACGCGCGGGCAGGTGCGCATCTCCGACCTGGCGCTGGAACTGAAGGCCAACCGCGAGCAGGTGCAGGCCTGGATTTATGACCTGGTCGGCAAGGAGCTGTTCAGCGGCTACGTGAACTGGAGCGAGGGCGTGCTGTACTCACGCGACGCCAGCCAGTTGCGGGCGAGTAACAAATGCCCAAACTGCGGCGGCGAGGTTGAGCTGGCGGGCAAAGGGGTGGTGCGCTGCCCATACTGTGGAAGTGAGATCTTCTTGAGTTAAAGGCCCTCGCGGATGATCTCGTGATGTCGCCGAAGGCGGCAAGGATAAGGAAACTAAGGAGAGTAACATGAGCAATGTGAGCAAAACACCGGGTGAGATCAAGCAGGAATGGGGCGCCCTGCAGCAACTGATGAGCAAAATCCCAGGATTCTCCGGCTATATGGAGCGCGAATCGCGCCGCGCTGCGGACAAGCTGCTGCGCGAGACGCTGGTGCGGCGCTTTGAGGAGCAGGCGCGACGCCTGCCCGATCTGCAGCGCCAGTTAATGTCCGGCGGCCTGGTGGACCTGGCGGACGATCTGGAGAGTGCAACCAGGAAGCTTCAGACGGCGATAGACCGGCTGCGTGTGGCCCGCTATGGCTATGCGGGCTTCTTTGACGCGGCGAAGATCAATGAGCCGCAACTGGATCAGCTTTACGCCTATGATAACCAGTTGGTGGATCATGTGGCACGGGTGCAGGCGGCGATTGACACCGTAGCCTCGGCAATGGCCGCCGGGGAGGGTGTCCAGGCGGCCATCGCCGGCCTGAACACAGCCTGCCGTGAGGCGGATGAGGCCGTGTTGCGGCGCGAGGATGTGCTCCGTGAATCGGTGTAGTCTAACACATTTGACGTGTCATGTTTCACGCTTCACGAAAGGAGGCCTTTCATGGTGAGGATCTTTGATGTGGTGGAGTATCCCAGCGAAATGCGGGATGAGATGGTCCACCGTATTCCGGAGAGCGGGTCGGGCGATTTCCGCCTGGGGTCGCAGGTGATCGTGCGCGAGAGCCAGGCGGCGGTGTTCTTCCGCGACGGCAAGGCGTTGGACACGTTCGGCCCAGGCCGCCACACCATCAGCACGGGCAACATCCCCTTGTTGACAGGGTTGCTGGGCCTGGCCTTTGGCGGCACCACGCCGTTTAAGGCGGAGGTCTATTTCGTCAGCCTGCGCGAGTTCCTGGACCTGAAGTGGGGCACGCCAGAGCCGATTGCCTTGCGCGACCCGGACCTGGGGATGGCGCGCCTTCGCGCCTTCGGCACCTACTCCACCCAGGTGGTGGACCCGCAATTGTTTGTCAACAAGATCGTGGGCACGCAGGGGCTGTACGACACGCCCCAGATTCAAGGGTTCCTGCGGGGGATCATCGTCAGCAAGCTGAACGATGTGCTGGGCGAGCTGCGCCGGTCGCTGCTGGATTTGCCGGCGATGTTTGAGGAGATCGGCGCGGTAGTTCGCGGCAAAGCGCAGGAGGAGTTCGGCGCGCTGGGTCTGAGCCTGAAGGCGCTCTATATCAACTCGGTCAGCCCGACGGAGGAGACGGCCAAAGCGATTGACGAGCGGGCCGCGATGGGGGCCATTGGGGATATGCAGAAGTACCTGCAATTCAAGGCAGCACGCGCCTTGGGCGACGCGGCGCAGCAGGCCGGCGACATGGGCGGCCTGACCGGGGCCGGACTGGGCCTGGGCGCGGGTGTTGGCCTGGGTTCGGTCCTGGCGCAAACCATGCGCGAGGCCATGCAGGCGCCGCCCCAGGCAGGGCAGGCACAGCCGGCCACGCCGGCGGCGCCCAGTGGGCCACTGACCCGCGAGCAGATCCAGGCGATGCTGGACAACCTGGATCTGCGCCTGGCGGCCGGGGAGATCTCCGAGGAGACCTACAAGCAGCTTTACGCCCGCTGGGAGCAGAAGCTCAAAGAACTGGGCGGGTAATCTCAGTTGTTCGCAGAATCGTCACTCCCACCCTGGTCGTCCCCCCTTAACGGGAGAGGGCCAGGGTGGCAGGGAGTTGTTTACTTTTTGATCATCGGCAGGTAGTTCGCATTGGCGAATGTATAGCCTATCCTGATGCCGTACAGCCGCAACCTATCGGGATTGCTGCCGGGATTGAGGTAGACGTGCACCGTGTAGGCATAGCTGGTGTTATTGATGGTGTTGGGTTGGATGTTCGTCGTGGCAACGCTGCTGAAGCCGGGCGCCCCACTGGAGCTTACCGAGGCTAAGGCATCAATATTGCCCATGTAATCGGTTCGCCTGAGTTCCGCCGTGGCGTCCCGGCTCTCCGAGGCGTCGTAGTAGTAAAAGCGAAATTCGGTCAGAATAGCTCCATTGGGCAGGCTCAGGTTGGCTATAAGCGGGTCATTGTTAGGTGGATTGGAGATATACACCCCACCCCCTGGGTAGAAGGCGAGCTGGGTTGGCGACGCCGGGGGAATGGGGGGGCGCGCTGTGAAAGTATAGCCGGCCAGGCTGAGGTAGGTGCTGCTGGGGACATCGGGCACCACGTAAAACCCTGGGTGCGGATCATGGTCGGGGTCGCCATCTCCTGGCTGAAGCGCCTGGGCCAGGAGGGGCGGGGCGCTTTGGAGCGCTCCCCAGAAGCTGACGCCGATAAGCGCCAGGACGATCAGATCCGTCACAACGATCAGGCCGATAAGTTGTCTTTTTGACATGGCCTCCTCTCCTTTCGTATAGTATAGTAGGCCGGGTTTCCATACCTGGCTAATCTTCCCAAAAGCCCGCAGGCTCACACAAGCGGCTCTTGCCCCTGTGTGAACTCCCGGATGGCCTGGGCAACTGTTTCCACCTGCGCCTCGCTGAGTTCTGGATACAGTGGCAGCGACAGAACCTCGCCCGCCAGACGCTCGGTCACAGGCAGTGTGTCAGGGCCTGGGTGGAGATGGCGGTAGGCTGGTTGCAGGTGGACAGGGACGGGGTAGTGGATGCCGGTGATGATCCCCTGGCTGTGTAACGCCTGTCGGAGGTCATCGCGACGTGAGGAACGGATAACATAGAGGTGATACACATGGTGGGCGTCTGGGCGCTCGGCGGGTGGGACGACCGTGCAGCCAGCCAGCAGGGCAGTGTAGCGTTGGGCCAGGGCGCGCCGCCGTTCGTTCTCAGCCTCCAGGTAACGCAGTTTGACTCGCAATACCGCTGCCTGAACCTCATCCAGGCGGCTATTGAAACCGGCTATCTCGCTGATGTAGCGCTGCCGCCAGCCATACTCCCGTAATTCCCTGACGCGTCTGGCCAGATGCGCGTCGCTTGTCACCACCATGCCGCCGTCGCCCAACGCCCCCAGGTTCTTAGTAGGGTAAAAGCTGAAGCAGGCCAGGTCACCCCAACTGCCCACCCGGCGGCCGCGGTAAACTGCGCCGTGCGCCTGGGCAGCATCTTCAATCAGCCACAGCCCGTAATGTCGGGCGATCTCCTGGATCAGGCCCAGGTCGGCAGGTTGCCCGTAGAGGTGGACCGGGATGATCGCCCGCGTGCGCGGGGTGATGGCAGGTTCTAGACGGGCCGGGTCAAGGGTATAGGTGCGGGGGTCCACGTCCACCAGGACAGGGCGGGCGCCGGCCAGTTCAATCGCAGCGACTGTGGCCACGGCGGTATGGGAGACGGTGATCACCTCATCGCCGGGACCGATGCCCAGCGCACGCAAAGCCAGATGGAGCGCCTCGGTGCCTGAGCCGACGCCGACCCCGTGAGCCACACCGCAGAACGCGGCGAACTCGGCCTCAAACGCCTCCACCTCCGGCCCTAAGATGTACCATCCCCGGTCCAGGACGCGGGCGATGGCGGCCTCAATTTCAGCGCGGTGGGCCTGAGTATTGGCGCCAGGGTTGGCCTGGGGGATGGGGGCGTGCTCTGTGTGCTTCACCAGTAATAGGCGTGGTACTTGTGATAATAATCTAAGGTGCGTGCCAGGCCATCCCGCAGGCTGACGCGAGGTTGCCAGCCAAGTGCCCGGCGAATTTTCGTATAGTCGCCGTAGTAATGCCCAATATCAATCGCCTTCTGCTCCGGCGGGAAGGGAACCAGCTCATACTCGCCACGCCCCTCAATCTCAATGAGCAGCCTGGCCAGGTCCAGCAGACGAATAGGCTCAGGGTGGCCCAGGTTATACACTTCGCCGTTGGCCTGAGGTGAAGCCGCCACGAGCAGAAGGGCCTCCACCACATCGTCCACGTAGTTCAGGTCACGCATCTGCTGGCCATCGCCATAGATTTGCAACGGCTGGCCCTCAATGATGCGGCGAATCCACCAGCCCAGGAAGGTCTGGCGGGCGTCGCGCACACGCATGCGCGGCCCGTAGGTGTTGGTCATGCGCAGGGCGGTAGCAGCCAGGCCATAGACGCGGTGATAGAGGATGTAATACCATTCGCCGGCCATTTTGTTGATGCCGTTGACATCTGTCGGCTCCAGTGGGTGGGCCTCATCCACAGGCAAATAGCGGGGCTTGCCGTAAATCTGGCGCGTGCTGGCGAAGACGATCTTGGCCGCAGGGTTGTGCTTGCGGCAGGCTTCCAGAAGGGAAAGCTGGCTGCGGCAGTTGATCTCCAGGTCGGTGTAGGGGTCTTGCATACTGTCCAGATGGCTGACCTGCCCGGCGAGGCTGAAGATGACATCCTGGTTGCGCACCAGATAGTCCATGCTGTATTCATCGCGGATGTCGGCGATGTTGATGCGCACCCGATCTTCCAGGCCATGCACGTTGAACAGGTTGCCCCCATAGGTGGGAATGAGCGAATCCACCAGCGTGACGTGCGCGCCCAAGGCCACCAGGCGATAGGCCAGGTTGGAGCCGATGAAGCCCAGCCCACCGGTGACCAGGACGCGCTTGCCAGCAAAGAAGTCTGCGAGGTCAGTCATGGCTATTCTGCCCGCTCAGCTATATCTTCAGGCAGCGGGAGCGGAGCCGGGCGGGGTTGCTGTTTGCGCAGGTGCTCCTTTTTCACCACAAGCTTCCACCACAACTGGATAAGCTGGATGCCGGTGCGCCACAGCCGCCGGAAGTTGAAGAACTGGCTTTTGCCGTAGGCGCGATGATAGTGATTGACAGGCACCTCAGCGAAGCGATAGCCCGCGTCCTGCATCTTTTTGACCATCTCCACGCAGATTGTCCCGCTGTCGCTCTCCAGTTCAATATGATCAAAGATCTCGCGGCGGATCAGGCGAAAATCGCAGTCCACATCGCGCAGCCGAAAGCCAAAAGCGAACTTCACCAGGTAGTGATAGATTCTGCCGATGATGATGCGGTGGAGCGGGTCATGGCGAACGATCTTATAGCCATTAACGACGTCCACGCCATCGTCCAACGCCTGCACCAGGTTGATCAGTTCATGGGGGTCGTATTGGGCATCGCCATCGGTGTAGAAAACCCACTCCTTGCGGGCATTGGCGAAGCCGGTGCGTAACGCACCGCCGTAGCCGCGATTGCGCGGGTGGTGGATGACGCGTAGCTCCGGGTAGCGCTGCGCCAATTCCTCCAGGACCTCCGCTGTGTAATCCTGGCTGCCGTCATTCACGACGATGATCTCGTAATCGTCGGTGATCTGGCGCAATGTGAGCAGCGCGGTGAGGACCATGCTGGGAATGGTGCCGCCATCATTATAGGCGGGGAAGAAGGCAGTGATACTGCGCGGTTTTTGCACGGCAGGACTCCTTTCAATCGGCCTGAAGCCCGGCGGTGGGTTTACGGGCAAGTGCGACAATGGACGATCCCAAAGGGAGCCCGATGGAACGAATCAATGGCGGCGCTTCGCTGCGCAGGATGGTGTGGAGCACCCTGTTGAAGCGCGGCGGGCCGCTGGCGAGATCGGAGATGCGTTGAGCGTTATGGCGCCGTTCGCGCAGGCGCTTTACAGCGACGAGGGGCAACAGCCAGGCGTTGGCGTAGCTCAGCGTCTCTGGAACCAGGCCGCACCGGGCCAGTTTGGCGGCGATCTCTTTGCGCGTGTAGCGGTGGCGAGTATGGACGGCGGCATCATGCTGGCCACGCAGCCATTCGTGTGCGGGCAGGCGCAGGAGCAACCGCCCGCCGGGGCGGAGGACACGCTGGAATTCGGCCAGTGCGGCGTCGTCGTCGGCCACACCTGAATGGTAAAGCACGTCAAAGGACGTCACCAGGTCAAAGCTGGCGTCGGCGAAGGGCAAGGCGGTCACGCTGGCCTGGGCGAGCGGCGCGTGGTGCTCACCCTCCTGCCTGCGGCGCTGAGCATACTCCAACGCCAGGCGCATCTGGTCTATCCCTACGACATGGTCAAAATCCTTCAGGAAGGTCAGCGCGCCACCCGTGCCGCAGCCGGCATCCAGGATGCGCAGATGGGTAGCCGATGGGTACCTGGACGACAGGAGGCTGCGCGTGATGTCCGCCATACCCCGGTACCACCAATGGCGCTTCTCCTCGCGGTACATGATGGCGTATTCCTCCCGTTCCATAACCCCACCTCATGGTGAGAGCGTGGGCAGCGCCTCCTCAAGCTGCATCAGCGTGGGCCGGGGGAGGGCGCGTCCGCGCTCCACCGAGCGCAGATACACTTTGAGTTTCTTGGCCAATACCACCGGCACGGCTGGCGAGGTGATGGTGATCTCCGCCTGGGGGTGGGTGAAGACGATGATCGGCTCAATAGGCACATCCAGGCCCGGCGCGTGCTCGGCCAGATAGCGCCGCAAGGCCTCCACTTCGGCACGGGCCTCCTGAGTGGGGTTGCCGATCCCCTCCTGGCCGAAGAGCCGCAGGACGCGCCCCCAGCAGCCCTGGCGCTGCTGCCAGCGCTCACCTTCGTTGATAAATGTGCCCGCCTGGAAGCGCACGATCAGGGGGTAGATGCCGTGCGGCGAGATCAGGACGTGATCGGCGGGCAGCATGTAGTGGTAGATGGCGTACTGGTCACTCAGGCCCTTGAGTGCCTGGTCCAGGGCCTGGTCGGGCCGGGGCGGGCGCAGGTAGCGGTTGGCCAGGTAGATGCCGATGTTCGCCAGGATCATGCCGATAGGCAGGGTCAGGTAGGCCAAAAGGATCAGGCTGGGCTGGAGCAGCGAGGTGACGAAGCCACCCGCCAGGATGGCCAGGCCGACGTAGCTGATGATGCGTGCCAGCCGTGCGCGCTTTTGAATAAAGGGCGTGTTGGTGATGATGCGCATAGGTCAGTCGTCAGTCGGTTCGGCTGGGCGAAGCGTGAAAGCCATCAGGCTTCATGCTATCACAGGCGGGTGTATCCGTCAAATGGGGCAGGCGGGGATGCGGAGATGATGACAGGGATACGCAGATCAGGCACCTAATGGAAGCGATAAGCCAACAATATTCGGTTCTCGCAGTCGCTCTGCTGTTGCAATTGCCCGCCGGGATTTTCCCTTGCCCAAGCCTGCAATTCATCCATCCGGTTCGGGCTGGCGATGATGACTGTATTCGGGCGAGGGGCTAAGCTGGTCACCGGGTCTGCCACGTTGGTCACAGGGAAGTTGCTACTGAGAAAGCTGGCAGAATCATGTGTGCCATAGCGAAAGATCTCATCGCTCAGCAGATAAACCGTCATCTGGCGATCGAGGGTGCGCAAGTAATTGCCCAGGTAAGAGGCAAACCGCGTCTGTGCATCGCCACCGTAGCGGCAGCGTTGGGCGAAGTCCACAAAGTAGGTGCGCAGGTTAAGTGCCAACACAGCCGTCAGCACGAATGTGGAAATGCTGAGGCGCACCGCACGACGCTCCGGCTCGTTTAATGACCAGATGGCCCACACATGGCTCAGACCCACAGCAGCAAGCAGGATGGCCGCCGGCAGGGCGGCAAGCATACGGTAGGAATCCGCTGATGGCGGAGCCGAGAAGAGGCCAATGGCAAGGGTGATGCCCCAGAAGTAACCGTTGACCAGGAGATAACCGGGGTGGCGCGTGCGCCACAGGGCACAGCCCAGGCCCAGGACGAAGAGGGCGCTGGTGACCACATCAAGCAGGGGCGCCGGCACATTGTAGAAATCTACAGCCGGGTAATAGTTCAAGGAGAGTAATGCGTGCGCGAACCGATCCGCCAGGATGCGCAGCGCGTTTTGCCCGGTGGTGGCCATCGTGTTCGCCAGCCAGCCAGACTGAAAGGTGCCATCCACATTAAGGCGGTTGAAAAACTCATGTGGGTGACGCCAGGCATACACCAGCATAGGCAAGGCGGTGAGTCCAGCACCTAACCAGAATATGCCAAGGCGATACCCGATCCTCTGAACCAGGGGGCGACACAGCCAGACGGCGATCAACAGGTAGACGATCACTATGGCGGCGATGATTTGGGCATCAAGGTAAATGTTAAAGTGGAATCCCAATAACAGCCCACCCACCGCCAGCCGCCCGGCGCTCTGCTTCTCCAGGCCACTCAGAAAGAAATACAACTCCAGCGGCACGAGCAAGGTCCCCGGTATGTAAGCGACGGCAACCGTCCGGCTGAAATGGATGTGCGCGTGGCTGAAGGTCAGCAGGGCCGCAGCGACAAAAGCAACGGGCGGGCCGAACAGGTATCGCGCCAGCAAATAGAGGGCCGGGATCGCCAGTGTGCCCCCCACAGCGGGCAGGAGACGTAGAGCCAAGGGATTCTGCCCCAGCATATGAACTGCTGCGCCAATCATTTGTAGATACAGGCTGCCTATACTCTCCACTGTGGTAAAGGGGCTGGCGAGCGGGTTTGTGGACGTCGCCAGGGCATATTGCCCCATCCGTCCTTCGTCACCGTCAATGACGCGGGGGATTGTGCCCAGTTGATAAAAGCGTAGCATGGCTGCGCCCAAGGTCAGCAGGCCGATCCCGATCAGTTCGGCACGATACGTCCGCCACCAGGAGCGCCAGGTATTCCGCTGTGGCACGTTCCCCATGAATGCCACCATATAAGTTACAGCGCACCCCAGCCAGAGGACCAGAATAGGCACGTAGTTAACGTAATTGATCTGCTTCCAGTATATGTCCGCGAGGGTCGCTATCAGGTCAAGCAGGAGTGCAGTCCCGACCAGAATGGCGGTGGGCGACAGAGATAAGCGCACAACCAGTGCCTTCACCCCGGCAGGTGGCTGCTTCATCAGGCTGCCAGCAAAGAGCACGAGGGCTACAATGCTGAGGAGAGTAGCCGGTCGCAACCCATCCGGGCTGCTGTATAGCCAGAGTTGCCCGGCGAGTGCCAGCACCAGGGCCAAACTGCCCAGCGCCATGCGGGCCAGGTGGAGTGAGCGGTCCGAGGGTTCGGACGAGCGCATGAACCTTATCTATAGTCAGTTAAGCGAATCGGGCACTCCGATTTTCCCTGTAGGCCGGGTTTCCATAGCCGGCGTCGTCAGGCGCGGTGCGCCTCCAGGCAGACGACACCCTGCGGGCCGACGACGGCGCTATGGGCGATGCCTGATGGCAACTCCAGGCGATCCCCAGGCCGCAGGGTGACCTGTTGGCCATGCTCAGGCAAGTCAAAGGTGATTGAGCCAGAGACGACGTAGATCACCTTGTGATAAGGATGCGTGTGAATGCCATAGGCGTCGCCGGGGGCGTTGGCCCAAGGATAAGGCTGGAGTCCCTCGGCCTCCAAGAGGCGGCGCACCTCAGCTTCGCTGGGCGGGGTCGCCTCGGCCCGGGGGCGCACTACAATTTTGTCCTGAGGCGAGTTGAATATCCTCATAAGATCACTATCTGGCGGATTATAGCATATCCTGCTCAGGTTTGTGAATAGGAACGCCGGCCCCCCCCTAACCCAGGGAGCCGGCGTTCTGTTCCTTGGGAAGCTTTAGAGATTGACGCGCTAACGCACGCGTCGTCATGTAAAACCTCATATGGCAACCTGTGGCTCTAGTCGGGATTGCGATTGTAGCGGGTTGGAGCATTTGTGTTAATACATGACACAATCTGCGGCGGCTATGGAAAGCCGCTCTACAGGCTCAGTAGGCCGGGTTTCCATACCCGGCGTAGGCCGGGTTTCTACAGGCTCGGGTGTAGGGCAGGTGTCTATACCTGCCGCTCTTCTGCTCTGCTGCGGCGGCTATAGAAAGCCGCCCTACTTCATATCGGGAACTGGACAGAGGGGTTGTGCTCAAATTTATGAGGCACAACACTGTAGCCCTGAAGTTGAGGGAGACGCCGGCCCCGATCTGGGTGCCGGCGTCTCCTTCACTCAAAACAATCGTAGCCGTTCGCTTTCAACGGCTGAGCACACTAGCGCGTGCGCCGCCGGAGCAGCAGCCCGCCGATAGCTGCCGGTAGCGCCAGCACCAGCAGCCACGCGGGTGAGACCATGGGCGCGCTCTCGGCCTCAAACCGGGCCAGTGCCACGCTGGTCGGTGCACCTGAGCACAACTCCACGTCATCAATAAAGAAGTTAGTCACCTCTAGTGGATGGACATAGGTGGTGGACTCAAAGCGCACCTGATGCTGGGCGCCATTGGCGAACTGGCTGATGTCATGTTGCACGAGCGTGTACACCGAGAACTGCGGCTGGCTGGCGATGGTGTAGGTCACGATCGGCGTGTTATCAATCATGACTGTGAGGTAGTCATTCCCCTGGCTGGCAGCGACGGGGATCTCCAGCCAATAGCGGAGCACAGCGATGCCGGCCGGAATGGTGACATTCTGGCGCACATAGCCGACCTCAAGCGCGTCATCAATGCCACCGAACCAGGCCCACCAGTCGCCGCTATGGGGACCGCTGCCGCCACCGGTGCCACAGAATGCGACCGTGCACAGGGGCGTGCCGAAGTTGGTGGAGAACTCCTGCCAGTAGGGGTTCGGGCTGCCCGCCTCAAAGCTGCCATCCTGAATGATGTTCGGGGGCAGCGGCTCGCACACCAGAGGCACCTCCGGGCCTGGGGCTGCGCCTGCACCCGATCCCAGTCTGGCTGCAGAGTCGGCGGGTTCAGGTGGTGCGGCTGCGGCAGCGCTGACGCTCATCAGCAAGATGAGCACTGCGAACAGAGAAACATAGGCAAGCCGATTGAGCTTCATTGAACAACCTCCCTCTTTAAGGTTTTATTAGGCGATCAATGTGATCGCTCTCCGCCGGACTGCCTGGGGCTGCCTGATGGTTCTGGCTCAACAGATAGCCCATCGCCGGCCTCATCTCAGTGAGATGATAGTCCACTCTTGATAGAGTGCAAGTGTCATGCCAGGGTCTCAGGCGCGGTCCAGCGCACCGCTATCGCGGGCGGCGTCGGCGGCGCGGCGGCCAAAGGTGGCGAGTTGGTCTTTGATCTTGGTGACCTGGGTTTCCGGGGCGTAGATGCTGCGTGTGGTGGCGACGGAGGCGTGGCCGAGATAAGCCTGGAGGACCTCAATGTCCATGCCCTCGTGCAGGAGTTGTTGGGCGCGGTAGTGGCGGAAATCGTGTGGCGAGATGTCCTGGGCCAGGCCCAGCGCCCGGACGGCGCGCTTGACGATATGCCACAGGCTGGCGCGGGTGAGCGCCTGGCCGCGCCTGTCCCTGCCTTGAGACTTGCCGCGGCGGTGTGAGACAAACAGCGCCTCACGGTCATCTTGGCCGCGCTCGGCCAGGTAGGCGGCGATGGCGGCACGGGCCTCCTCGTCCAGGAGGATCAACCGGGCCTTGCCGCCCTTGCCGGTGACGCGCACCTCGTCACGGATGATAGGCCGGCCATCCGGCGCCACGCCGGCGACAACGGCGCGGCGGGTGAGGGCGGCCACTTCGCTGACGCGCCCGGCAGAAGCATACAGGGTGTGGACAACGGCGCGGTCGCGCAGGATCTCCAGACGGCGTGTCCGCCCGGCAGGCCCGGCGGGCAGGGGCAGATTGTCATAGTAGGTGATGATCTGCGGCAGGCGCGGGTCGGTAGGTGGGGCAACGTGCGACTTGCGGCGTGCCCGGCCTTTGGCAGCCTTCAGGCGGCTCTCGGCCTTGCCGAGCTGGAAGCCGGGAGGAAGGTGGTCCAGCGCGTCCAGCCAGACCAGGAAACGGCGCGTCGCCGCCAGGCACACGCCCGCCGAGCCGGCCAGGCCACCCTGGACCAGCCAGCCGTAAAAGCGGGCCAGGATGTCATCGCGCAGGACGGACACGGGGTAGGGCACGCCTTCGGGCACGTCGTGCTCAGCATAGTGGGCTGTTATCAGGAACTCGGCGAGCTTGGATAGGGCCAGGCGATAGCGCTCCACGGTGCGCGGGCTGGCGGCCAGTTCTTGGAGGAACTGATCGGCGTATTGAAGCTGGGGAGCGGATGGGGGGCGGGCAGGCGGGTTCGCCATACGAGAGCGGACAGGTCAGGGCGTTGTAGCTGTCTGGCGCTGTTGCCACAGGTCGGAGCGGGCGTCCCATAGCTCCGGGAAGAAGTGAGGCCGCTGCACGGTGGAATCCAGATAGGGGACGCCGGAGGTGTAACCGGTGCCGCTGATGTGAGCGCCCAGGGCACGTTCGGCCATGCGGGCATGAACGAAGCGCCAGTTGGCGAAGGCCTCGTCGTAGTCTAAGAGGGCCTCGGCCAGCCAGAACAGGTCCTGGTGCGGGTTCGGCTGGGCAGAGGGCCGGTACAGGTCGGTCACAGCCACATCGCGCTGGCGCAAGAGGTCAAAGAAGAGGTCGCGCAGGCTGGGCGCCTCCCAGCGGCGGGCGATGCGCTCGGTCCACAGCAGGGTCTGGGGCGCGTCGGGGGCGGGGCCGGGCGGCAATTGGAGGAATTTGAGCAGACGGGGATCACGGAGGCCGGAGGCCACCTCAATCTCGCGGAAGCCTTGCGACTCGCTGCCGCTGGCCGGGCTGAGCGCACCGCGAAATTCAAAGAAGTCCGCCGGCGACATCGTCTCCAGGATGACGATTTGCTGGATGAACAGGCGGATGATGGCGGTGATGCGCCGCACCAGCCAGGTGGCCTGTGCCACCTGACCGAGGCGGAGGGCCTCCATGACCCGGTCAAGCTCAAACAGGACCACCTTGAACCAGAGTTCAAACGTCTGATGGGTGATGATGAACAGGAGTTCGTCCGGGTGGCGTAGGACCTCCGGCGCAGGCTGGAGGCTGAGCAGTTCCGCCAGTCGCAGGTAGGTGCAATAGTGCACCTGGTTGGGATCAACGACGTCGTGGCCACAGGGTAGTTTCATAATCGCAATTATCGCATAAGGGGCGAGGAAAGCGCAAGAAGGACGGAAGGAAGAGTGAGTTCCCTCCCCCTGGACGGGGGAAGGGCAGGGAGGGGGTGATTCCGCCCCCCACCCCAGCCCTCCCCCACAATAGGGGGGAGGGGGAGGCAATACACGCCGTCCGGTGGGTATCTTGCCGGGGAGGGAACTCCTGGACTATAATGCGGTTGGATACTTTCCTATGGACGATCTGGCTATTCGCACGGAACACCTGACACGCCTGTATAAATATCGGCCCGTCAGGGGCGCAAAGACGCAGCGGATCATTGAGGCCCTGGTTGACGTCAATCTGGAGGTGAGGCGCGGCGAGTTGTTCGGCCTGCTCGGCCCCAACGGCGCGGGCAAGACGACGCTCATTAAGATCCTCACCACGCTGCTGGCTCCAACGTCGGGCCGCGCCTGGGTGGACGGCCTGGATGTAGTCCGTGACTATCGGCGCATCCGTGAGCGCATCAATATGGTCGCCGGGGGAGAGAATACCGGCTATGGCCTGCTCACTGTGCGCGAAAACCTGTGGATGTTCGCGCAATTCTACGGGCTGGATTCGCGCACAGCCTACCAGCGGATTGATGCGCTCCTGGCGGTCGTCGGCCTCTCGGATCAGGCCAATACCAAGGTCAGCAACCTGTCCACCGGTATGCGCCAGAAGATGAACTTCGTGCGCGGCTTCATCAGCGACCCGCAGATCATCTTCCTGGATGAGCCGACGTTGGGCCTGGATGTGGGCGCGGCCCGCGACGTGCGCCGCTACATCAAAGAGTGGACCGCTCGGCCGGACAAGACCACCCTGCTCACCACGCACTACATGGTGGAGGCCGATGAGCTATGCGACCGGGTGGCCATTATTGATCGGGGGCGGGTGCTGGCCTGCGATACACCCGCTGCTCTCAAGCGTCAATTGCAGCGCGAAGCCATCTTTGACCTCCAGGTGAGCGGCTTCCTCAGCCCTGCCAGGCGCGAGCAGCTTGCCGGGCTGGCCGGCGTGCAGAAATTTACCGCCACCCAGCATAATGGGTATATGGACCTGCGGCTGATCCTGGCCGACGAAAGCGTCATCGGCCCGGTGGTCACCACGCTCACAGGCGATGGCGCCAGCATCCTGGAACTGCGCAAGCGCGAGCCGACGCTGGAGGATGTGTTCGTCGCGCTTGTCGGTCGCGGGCTGGCCGAGGATACCCGGCAGGTAGGGGACATCCACCTGAGCGAGGAGCGCGAATGAGCGCCGGCGTTACCCTGTTTCTGCGGACGATGATAGGGCGGGCCTACCCGCGTATTGTCGGCTCGGTGCGGCAGACGAGCGGCTTCTTTTGGGAGACCGTGCTGCCGATCCTGTCGGTGACGGCGTTCGTGTTCGTGTACCGTGCGCTCAACGCGCCGGAGGCCTACATCGGCTTCGTCATCATCGGCGGGGCGATGACGGCTTTCTGGGCGAACATGTTGTGGAGCATGGCGGCGCAGTTGTATTGGGATAAGGAGGAGGGCAACCTGGCCCTGTACATCCTGGCGCCGGGGCCGCTCATGGCCATCCTGCTGGGCATGGCGGTGGGCGGCATGTTGTGGACGCTCACCCGCGCGGTCGTCATCTTCATCGCCGGTGTGCTCCTGTTCGGGGTGCAATTCTCCGGCGCGAACCTGGGCCTGCTGGCGCTGACCTTCTTGCTGACGATGGCCGCCTTGTATGGCCTGGGGATGTTGTTCGCCTCCCTGTTCCTGATGTTTGGGCGCGAAGCCTGGCACCTGAACAACCTCTTGCAAGAGCCAGTGTACCTGCTGTCGGGCTTCTACTTCCCGGTCAAGGCGCTGGGGCCATGGCTGGCAGCCGCGGCCTCGCTCATCCCGCTGACACTGGGGCTGGACGCCATGCGCCAACTCCTCTTCCCCGATAACCCTCTATATGGCTTCCTCAACGTGCCGGTGGAGTTGGGCGTGCTCACACTCCTAGCCACGGTCTTCATCCTGGGTGCGCGTCTGGCGCTGGACCGGTTGGAGATGCGGGCACGGCAAGAGGGGCGGCTGACGGAGTCGCGGAGTTGACCATGTTGAGAACCGCCTGGCGCAGTTTTCGCGTGGCGGCCTGGTTGGGCTGGCAGGTGGAGAGCAACTGGACGGACCCCTTCCTATTTTTTATCTACTCCGTCCTTAAACCTATCGCCAGCGTTCTGATCCTGGTCGTCATGGTCTTGATCATCTCGCAGAGCGACACGGCCAATCCGCTGTTTGCCTATATCTACGTGGGCAACGCCTTTTATATCTATGTGGGCAGCGTGATCACCGGTGTCTCCTGGGCGGTGATTGACGACCGTGAGCACTATGGCACGCTCAAGTACATCTACCGTGCCCCGATTCCGTTCATCATGTATCTGCTGGGGCGAGGCGTCGCCCGCCTGATCACCGGCACCCTGGCGGTGATCATCACGCTGGGGTTCGGCATCGTCGCGCTCCGCCTCCCCTTACGCTTTGAGCAGATGGATATTCCCCTGCTCCTTGTCAGCCTGGCGCTTGGCCTGACCGGGCTGGCGTTCATCGGGTTGTTTCTGGGTGGGGCGACGATGCTCATGGTGCGCCATGCCTGGCACGTGGGCGAGGCGGTCGCGGGCGCGCTGTATCTATTCACCGGCGCGGTCTTCCCGCTCTCGGTCCTGCCGCCGTTGTTGCGTCCGATAGGCTTCGCGCTGCCGATGACCTACTGGCTGGAGTTGATCCGCCGGGCGCTGCTCGGCCAGGGCGCGGCGGCCTTCCCCACGCTGGCGGGATACTCTAATGGCCAGCTTGTGGCCCTCCTCGCCGGATTGACCCTCTTATATGGCGTGGGGGCGCTGCTCTTCTTCCGCTGGGCTGAGAACCGCGCCCGCGAGCGGGGCCTGCTTGACCAGGAGACGCATTATTAATAGGCTGCCAACTCCCGCAGCGCGTTGACGATCTTCTGGGTATTGGGCAGGTAGTAGTCGCGCATACCGGCGTTGAAGGCCACAGCGGGTGCATCGGGCGAGGCCAGGCGGCGCACCGGCGCATCCAGGTACTCAAAGGCTTCCTCGGCGATCAGCGTGCCGATCTCGGCGCCGTAGCCGCAGGTGCGAGTGTCCTCATGGACGATGAGCGCCTTGCCGGTTTTGCGTACCGAGTCCAACACGGTCTTCTTGTCAATCGGCAGGAGTGTGCGCATGTCCACGACCTCTACGCTGATCCCCTCTTTGGCGACCTCTTCGGCTGCCTGCAGGCTGAAGTGGAGCATCATCCCATAGGTCACCAGGGTGATGTCCGTGCCCTGGCGTTTGATGTCAGCGACGCCGATGGGGACGGTGTAGTCGCCTTCAGGCACCTCGCCCCTGATCAGCCGGTAAGCACGTTTGTGCTCAAAGAAAAGCACAGGGTCGGGGTCACGGATAGCGGCCTTGAGCAGGCCCTTGGCATCGTAAGGCGTAGCGGGCATGACCACCTTGAGGCCGGGGACATGGGTATAAAAGGATTCCACACATTGGGAGTGATACAGACCGCCGCCGACGCCGCCGCCGCAGGGGGCGCGGATGACCAGCGGGCAGGCCCAGGCGCCATTAGAGCGGTAGCGCATCTTGGCGGCTTCGTTGACGATCTGGTCAAAGGCGGGATGCATGAAGTCGGCGAACTGGATTTCGGCGATGGGGCGAAGGCCATACAACGCGGCACCGATGGCGATGCCCACGATGCCCACCTCGGCCAGCGGCGTGTCCACGACGCGCATCTCGCCGTATTTTTCGTATAGTCCTTGAGTCGCCAGGAAGACACCGCCGCGCCTGCCCACATCCTCCCCTAAAATGAAGACGCGGTCGTCGCGGGCCATCTCCTCATCCATCGCCTGGCGAATGGCTTCAATGAGTGTGATCTCGGCCATCGGCTCCTCCTTCACCCATCCGCGTACACCGGGCGGAGCACATCTTCTGGACGGGGGTCGGGGGCCTGCTCACAATAAGCCTGGGCTTCTCTGACCTCGCGCAGGCAGGCGTCGCGGAGTTGGACCTCGCGGGCCTCATCCCACAGGCCCACGCCCTCCAGGTAAGCACGGGTGAGGCGGAGGGGGTCGCGTTCGCGCCAGGCGGCCACTTCCTCGCGGCTGCGATAAAAGCGGTCATCGTCGCTGGTGGAGTGCGGCACCAGGCGGTAGGTCTTGCACTCAATCAGGGTGGGGCCATCGCCGCGCCGCGCCCGGTCCACCGCCTCCTTCGTCACGCGATAGACCTCAATCACATCCTGACCGTCCACGACGACGCCAGGCATACCATAGCACGCGGCCCGGTCGGCGACGTTCTCAATGGGCATTTGCTTGGACACCGGCACAGAGATGGCATAGCGGTTATTCTCGCAGATGAAGACGACGGGCAGCTTGTGGATGCCGGCGAAGTTCAATCCCTCGTGGAAATCCCCCTTGCTGGTGGCCCCTTCGCCGAAGGAGACGTGCGAGACAATAGGGTCGCCCCGGTACTTGGCGGCGAAGGCGATGCCCACCGCATGGGGGATCTGCGTGCCTACCGAACTGGACTGGGCAACGATGTTCAGGCGGCGATTGCCGTAATGGCCCATGATCTGGCGGCCTCCGCCGGAGGGGTCCTCGGCGCGGCCATAGTAGGGCAGCATGAGTTCACGGACGGTGGTGCCGACCGTGAGCGCGGTGGCGACGCCCCGATAGTAGGGGTTGAAGTAATCTACGCCGCGTTGGAAGGCGTAGGTGCTACCCACCTGCGCGGCTTCGTGCCCCATAGCGGACATGTGCAGGCCCTGGATCTGGCCAGCGCGATGGAGATGCCACATATGCTCGTCAAAGGTGCGGCACAAGACCATCAAGCGGTACATCTCCAGGATGTCGGCATCGCTTAGCCCGACCTCGCGGTGGCGGGCATGGACATGAATGGCGGTCATCGTCTCGGTCAAGGGCAGGCCTCCCAATTGTAAAATTGGATAAATCCGGTCTAATAAGACATTATAGCAGTTCCGCGCCGGGGGGGAAAGTAAGGCATCCACAAGAGGTGTATATCAGTAAATGCCTTCGGCAAACCTTATCCCATGACCATGCCTCTCCCGACTGAAGTCAAGTGGAGTCAGGCAGGTACTTCAGAAAGTGGCACGCTGCCTGGATTCGTGCTATGCTAAAAGGTTAGGAGGATAGTCTCATGAACGAACGCATTCGCGAGATTCTAAGCTGGTATGAGTCTGACAATCCCGGTGTACGGGCCAATCTGGCGCGCATCCTCAATCACGGCTACCTGGCTGGCACAGGCAAACTGGTTATCCTGCCGGTGGACCAGGGGTTTGAGCACGGGCCGGCGCGCAGTTTCGCGCCCAACCCGCCCGGCTACAACCCGCTCTATCACTTTGAACTGGCCATTGAGGCGGGCTGCAACGCCTATGCTGCCCCGTTGGGCTTCATTGAGGCGGGTGCGGCTCGCTACGCAGGCGAGATCCCCCTGATCCTCAAGCTTAATAACCACGATCTGCTGTACAGCAGCGCAGACCCGATCCCGGCGGTGACTGCCAGCGTGGAGGCCGCCTTGCGGCTGGGGTGCTCAGCCATCGGCTATACGATCTATCCCGGTTCAGCCGAGCGGCTGGAGATGTATGAGCGGCTGGCCCTATTGGCCGAGGAGGCGAAATCTGCAGGCCTGGCAGTCGTGGTCTGGTCGTATCCGCGCGGATCGGGCCTGAGCAAAGAGGGCGAGACGGCGGTGGATGTGGTGGCTTACGCCGCGCACATCGCGGCGCAACTCGGCGCGCATATGATCAAGGTCAAGCTGCCGACCGAGCACATTGAGCAGCCGGATGCGCAGAAGGTCTATCAGAAGTACGACATCCCCATCAGCACGCTCGCCGACCGGGTGCGCCATGTGGTACAAAGCGCCTTTGATGGGCGGCGTATTGTCATCTTCTCCGGCGGCGCGAAGAAGGAGGACGACGAGGCTGTCTTTGAGGAGGTGCGTGCCATTCGGGATGGTGGCGGCTTCGGTTCAATCATCGGGCGCAACTCGTTCCAACGCCCCCGCGAGGCCGCGTTGAAGTTCCTGAATACCATTATGCGCATCTATAAAGGAGAGATCCCGTAAGATACGCGAAGTAGGGGCACGGCGTGCCGTGCCCCTGCGGGCGCGATTCCCCTAATGGGGCCTGGGAAGCCAGGTACTGGTGGCCGTTAATCGCCCGTTGTCCCCAAGGCCTGCCGTTCAATGGCCGCGACCTTGGCCAGGCGGCGGACGTGGCGTTCCTCGCCGGTGAAGCGAGCGGCCAGGAAAGCGCGGACGAGTTCGCGGGCGAGTTCAGGGCCGATAACGCGGGCGCCGAGGCAGAGGATGTTGATGTTGTCGTGTTCAACGCCTTGATGGGCGGAATAGGTGTCGTGGCAGAGGCCGGCGCGGATGCCTGGGAGTTTGTTCGCGGCCACCGAAGCGCCTACGCCGCTGCCACAGATGAGGATACCGCGTTCGGCCTCGCCGCGTTGCACGGCCAGGGCGACAGCGTAGGCGAAATCGGGGTAGTCATCGGCGGGGTTAAAGGTATGCGCGCCCAGGTCTATGACCTCATGCCCGCCGTCTGCCAGCATCTGGGCGATCTCGCCCTTGAGCGCGAAGCCACCATGATCTGCACCTAGTGCGATACGCATCGCTCCTCCAGGCCATGCATTTTACCCTTAAATTGGGGATGGCGCTAAATTGGACAGACAACGGATGACGGAAGGCTGGTAAGGAGATATTGATATGACACAATCCACCATGATAACCAGGCGTCGCGTGAATCTCAAGAACTGGTATCGCGCCTTGTACACGATCCCGCGATTTGAAGAGGGCGAGTACGTTGATCCGGTGACGCGCTGGCTGATAGCGATGCGGGCGGCGGTGCTGGTGATGACCGCTATCTCCGGCTTGCTGGGGGGCCTGTTGGTGCTTGTCGGCGCGCCGGAACGGTTCAGCCTGGGATTGACGGTGCTCACCACCCTGGGGCTGGTTCTGGCGCACGCGGGCAGTAACCTGGTCAACGATTATTGGGATGCGCGACACGGGATTGACACGCCCGATTCACCACGTGTGAATTACGGGCCGCAGGCATTTGTGACCCATGATTTCACCCCGACGCAGTTGTTGATGGGCACGGCCTTGATCCTGGCTGTGGCCGCTGCGATTGGGATCTATTTGACCACTGTGGCGGGTTTGCCTGTGCTGGCGTTCATGGCGCTGGGCGCGGCGCTTTTGCTGTTCTATTCGGGCGATCCATTCCCGCTGAAGTATCGCGGCCTGGGTGAACTTACGGTGCTGATCGTATGGGGGCCGCTGATGGTCGGAGGGACGTACTATATTCAGGCGCGTGAGCTGCCGGGATGGGTGATTTTAGCATCGTTGCCTTATGCGTTGGGCGTAACGACCGTGCTCTTCGGCAAGCATCTGGACAAGATCGCCTTTGATGCCGCGCACGGTACGCGCACATTGGTGGTGATCCTGGGAGAGGTGAATGCCAAGCGTCTGACGCTCGTGCTGGTCGGCCTGATGTACGTGTTGACACTCGCGTTGGTGGTGATGGGCGTGTTGCTGCCGACGGTCCTGTTGGTGTTTTTGGCCCTGCCCCTGGCGCGGGTGACGTGGCGGATGTACACCTCGCCCAAGCCGTCCGAGCCGCCGCCCGGCTATACGGGCTGGCCCCTCTGGTACGTTGGGGCGACATTCATCCACAATCGCCGTTTTGGCGGGCTGTATCTGGCTGGCATTGTGCTGCACATTCTGATTCGCGCTTTTGTTCCGCCGGTGTGAACCGTCGGCCTATTCTGGCGTATTGAGAGCCTCTCATAAATGGCGGGATGGGCGCGGCGGGATAGAATAGCCTGTAGGGCGGCTTTCCATAGCCGCCGCAGCAGGGCCGAAGCGCGACAGGTATGGAAACCTGCCCTACACCTGAGCTTCAGCCCGGTAATGGGCAGCCCGGCCGGCTACCCCCCACCCCAACCCTCCCCCGCAATGGGGGAGAGGGTATGTGCTTCCCCCGCCGGGGGCAACTTCAGGGAGGGGGGTGACGGCTGATGGTTGGATGGGATGGAAATGCACCCGGAGCCTGGCGCGCTACTGACGCTCATTGACGCTCTAAGGTGCCTGTGCTAAACTTCACGCAGGCTACACCCGGTATCACGTTTACATCAAATGTTCTATGGAACAAATTGCTCCCGGTATCTATGTTGAAACGAGCTATCGTGCTGTTAACGTAGGCGCGATCGTCACCGAGAGAGGGCTGATTGTGGTGGATGTACCGCCCTTTCCGACGGATGCCCGGCGCTGGCGGCTGCGGCTGGCCCAACTCAACCCCGGCCGAATTCTGTTCGTGATCAACACGGATGGCCATCGCGACCGGGTGATGGGCAACCACTGGTTTGATGCACCTGTGATCGCACATGAGACAGTGGGCGAGAAGTTGCGCAGCTACAATGGCGCCTTCCCCCAGGCCTTCATTGACGCGCTGGTGGCACGCGACCCAGACGCTGCAGAGGACCTGGCCCATGTGCGTGTGGTCGTGCCTGAGGTGACGTTTTCGCGGAAGCTGACGCTGCACATCGGGGGACGCACCGTTGTGCTGATGCACATGCCCGGACCAACGTCGGGCAGCATTTGGGTGATGTGTCCTACAGAGGCCGTTGTGTTCACCGGCGCCAGCGTCGTCTGCGGTGTGCATCCCAATCTGATGGAGGCCGAGACCAAGGCCTGGCTGGAGAGCCTGGTGGAACTGCGGCGCGACCGCTTTCGCGCCCGCATCGTCGTCCCTGGGCGCGGCCCGATCACCGACAAGAGTGCGACGGAACCGGTCTCCAATTACCTGCGCCAGATTCGCACACGGGTGCGTTCGCTGGTCCAGGCGGGGCGTCCCCGGTCAGAGGCCGCCAGCCTGGTGGCGGAGTTCCTGCCGTTGTTCCCTATCTCGGAGGAGACCCGCGACCGGACCCAACGCCGTTTGAAGACGGGTCTGGAGCGCGTTTATGAGGAGATCAAGGCGGAGCTTTCCAAAGAGGCCAAAGCGGAGAGCCTGAAAGCGGTCAAAAAAGGGGAGGGGGAGGAGAAGCGCTGATGTGGGAGCCTTTGGTGGAGGTGCTGCGGGGCGGGCAGGTGGAATCGTATCACTTGGGTGCCATCGCAGTGGTAGATGTGCAGGGTCGCCTGCGAGCGCATTCGGGCGACCCTGATGTTGTCACTTTTCTGCGCTCCACAGCGAAGCCGATCCAGGCGCTTTCGCTGATTGAGAGCGGCGCTGCCGATGCATTCGGTTTTGAACCGCGCCATATCGCTGTCGCCTGTGGCTCCCATAGCGGCAGCGATGCGCATGTGGAGGTGGTCCGCGATATGCTGGCGCGGATCGGGCTGGATGAGTTTGCGCTACGTTGCGGCGCCCACCGCCCTGGGGATAAACTCACGGCGGCGCGGCTGGAGGCGGCGGGCGCCTGGCCGACACCGCTGCGGCATAACTGCTCCGGCAAGCACGCAGGCATGCTGGCCCAGGCTGTCTATCGCGGCCTGTCTACCGCCGATTACCTTCATCCCCAGCATCCTGTGCAGCAGGCCATCCTTCACACCCTGGCCGGGATGGCAGGTGTAGAGGCGGCTTCAATTGTCGTCGCGGTAGATGGGTGCAGTGCGCCGACGTTCGCGCTGCCCTTGCGGGCGGCGGCGTACGCTTTTGCCCGTCTGGTGCATCCTGTGGACCTGCCGCCGGAGCGGCAGGCGGCCTGCCGCCGCATCGTCATGGCCATGCAGAATCACCCGGACATGGTGGGGGGCGAAGCCAGCTTTGATACCCGTGTGATGCGCGCTCTATCAGGCCGCCTGATCTCCAAAGGAGGAGCTGAGGGCTATCTCGGCCTGGGCCTCCTGCCCGACGCGCTTTTTCCCGGCTCGCCGGCGTTGGGGGTGGCGATGAAAGTCGCCGATGGGGATAGCCCACGCGCACGGGGGCCGGCCGCGTTCGGCCTGTTGCACGCACTGGGGCTGCTGGATCATGAAGTGCCGCCTGAGGTGCAATCCTTCGCCCGCCTGCCGGTGTTGAATGTGCGCGAGCTTCAGGTGGGGGAGGTGCGCCCCGTCGTGAAGCTGACCTGGGATTTGCCACTCAGATAAGATTGTGGACCGGGTCTGCCCGCCCCTGTCTATCTGCCTTTATCCGCTGTCTGGACTGAGATCATCAAACAGCAAACACCCCTTGCTAAGCGGTCCTAAATATGGTTAAATAACCCCGCAGTGTGCAGCTTCGTGTAGGGTAATGCTATGTCTGGCAAGCAGATCCGGCTGACGACCTTGGCATCGTGCGCGGGTTGAGCATCCAAGATGGGTCCGGCGGACCTGGCGCAGGTTCTGCAGCCACTGAAGATGCTCGCCCTCGCCCAACCGAATCCCAACCTGCTCGTCGGCCTGAACACTGCCGATGATGCGGCCGTGTACCGATTGAGCGACGAGCAGGCGCTCATCGCCACGACGGACTTCTTTCCGCCGATCGTGGATGATCCCTATCAGTTCGGCGCGATTGCGGCGGCGAATGCGATGAGCGACGTCTATGCGATGGGCGGCGAGGTGCTGCTGGCCGTGAACCTGGCGGCGTTCCCTGAAGACCTGGACACGAGCATCTTGCAGGAGATCCTGCGCGGCGGCGCCGAGAAGGTCATGGAGGCTGGCGCGGTCATCGCCGGTGGCCATACGGTCACAGATCATGAGCCGAAGTATGGCCTGGCGGTCATCGGCCTGGTCCACCCGGACCGGATTCTGACGAAAGGCGGGGCGCAAGCAGGGGACGTGTTGATCCTGACTAAGCCACTGGGGACGGGCGTGGTGACGACGGCGCTGAAGCGCGAGCAGGCCGACCCCGCTGACCTGGAGGCGGCGGTCGCCAGTATGATGCGGCTGAACCGCGTGGCAGCGCAGGTGGCCCAGGCCGTCGGCGTGCACTCGGCGACCGATGTGACTGGCTTTGGGTTGCTGGGGCATGCCCTGGAGTGCGCCGATCAGAGCCAGGTGCGCTTCCGCCTGCGGCTGGAGGCGATCCCCCTCCTGCCAGGCGCCAGGCGCTACAGCGCGCTGCGTATGTACGCCGGCGGGTTGGGGCGCAACCGCGACTATTTCGGCCCGAGGGTGACCTTCGCGCCGGAGATTGAGCCGGCGGACCGTGCCCTGCTGTTTGACCCGCAGACGTCGGGCGGCCTGCTCCTGGCGCTCGCGCCGGACCGGGCCGAAGCACTCCAGACGGCCTGCGCCGCGCGTGGGCAGGAGACCTGGATCATTGGGGAGGTGCTCCCCGGATCGGGCATTGAGGTGACGGTATGAGGCTAGAAGCATCCTCATTTGAGGAGATTGAGCACACGGCTGATTGGGCCATTCGGGTGCGCGGGGCCACGTTACCCGATCTGTTCGCCAACGCCGCCAGGGCCATGTATAGCCTGGTGGTTGACCTGGCGGCGCTGCCGCTGACCGAGACGCGCACGGTTGAGGTAGAGGGTGTCAGCGTAGAAGGGATGCTCGTCAAGTGGTTAAATGAGTTACTTTACATAACGGAAATGGAACACCTGGCCTTTAGCCGCTTTCACATTGAGGCCCTGGATGCGCCGGGCGACCCGCCGGAAGGCCCTATAGGGCGGCTACTGGCGCGGGTGGAGGGCGGCCCGGCGCGTGAGCTGCGCAAATATATCAAGGCGGCCACGTATCACGGCCTGAGCGTGCGGCGTGACACCGATGGTTACGTTGCTGAGATCGTGTTTGATGTGTAGGGGAGGGCACTATGACGACACAAACTGTGATTCGTAAACAGGACTTTCACAGGATAGGGGAGTACATTTGGGAGCTACCCAAGACGTTTCGCTCTGATATGCGCGTGCCCGTGCGCATCTACGCCGATGAGGAATTGCTTGAGGACGCACTGGGCGATAAGAGCGTGGAGCAGGCGGTGAACGCCGCCACGCTGCCAGGGTTGGTGCGCTACGTTATCGTCATGCCGGATGTGCACCAGGGCTATGGCTTCCCTATCGGCGGCGTGGCCGCGACGGACACGGAAGGCGACGGCGTGATCTCGCCCGGCTCCATCGGCTATGATATCAACTGCGGCGTGCGCCTCCTGGGCACTCGCCTGATGCGCGAGGAGATCGCGCCATATCTGGCGGACCTGGCCACCAGCCTGTATAAGAACTGCCCTAGCGGCGTGGGCGTGGAGGGCCATGTCCCGGTGAGCAAGACGGAGTTGGACCGGGTACTCGTTGAGGGGGCGCGTTGGGCGTTGGAGCGGGGCTTCGCCCGGCCGGAGGACCTCCAGCATACGGAGGAGTTTGGCCGAATGCCGGGGGCGGACCCGGACAAGGCGACGCCTAAGGCCAAGGAGCGGGGTAAGGATCAACTCGGTACGCTGGGCGCGGGCAACCACTTCATTGAAGTGGACGAGGTGGCGGAGGTCTATGATGAGGAGGCGGCGGAGCGCATGGGCCTGCGCCAGGGCCAGATTTGCGTGCAGATCCACTGCGGTTCGCGCGGCTTCGGCCACCAGATCTGCACCGATTACCTGGAACGCTTTGAGCGCGTCATCCATAAGTACGGCATCAAGCTGCCCGATAAGGAACTGATGTGCGCCCCGTTCAACTCGCCAGAGGGGCAGGACTACCTGAAGGCGATGGCCTGCGCCGCGAACTTCGCCTTCGCCAACCGCCAGGTGCTGACCTACCACATCCGGCGCAGCTTTGAGGAGACGTTTAAGGGCCGGATTGACCGCACGGAGCGCGGCGTGCCGGTTTGGGATGTGTTCCAGGTGTATGACATTGCCCACAACATGGGCAAGATTGAGGAGCATGAGGTGGATGGGCGGCGGGTGCGTGTGTGTGTGCATCGCAAGGGGGCCACGCGCGCCTTCGGCCCCGGTGCGCCGGGCCTGCCCGATGATTACAAGGACATCGGCCAGCCGGTGCTCATCCCCGGCTCTATGGGCACAGCTTCATTCGTGCTGTTGGGCACGCCAGGCAGCATGGCGCAGTCGTTCGGCTCCACCTGTCATGGGGCAGGGCGGGTGATGAGCCGGGCCAAGGCCAAGCGCGAGGTGCGCGGCGATGTGCTCAGGCAGCAATTGCAGGCCCAGGGCATCCAGGTACGCGCTGGCTCTATGCCCGGCCTGGCCGAAGAAGCCCCCGTCGCCTATAAGGATGTGGACCGCGTGGTCAATGTGGTGCACCATGCGGGCATCGCCAAGAAGGTCGCCAAGCTAGTGCCGATTGCTGTGATCAAGGGGTGATGGGAAAGGGCAGAGGGCGGACAGGAGCAGTTCCTGTCCGCCCTCTGCCATCAGAAGGAGAGTGAGCAGCAGTTAGATCCCTGTCACCGAAGGTGACGTCGTTAAATAATCCGCTAAGGACCTCTTAGAACAGGCCCCATTCTGCGCCCGCGCCTTCTTCCATCATGCTCGGATCCCACATCTCCATATCCAGTTCAATACGCGTGGGGATACCGGCGGTAGCCTGGGCGGTCTGGCGTGCCTGCTCAATCAGCGCCGGCCCATACGGGCAGAAGGGCGTGGTCAAGATCATCCGGATGGTGAGGCGGTCGGGCTGGAGATCAATATTGCGGATCAGCCCCAGTTCTACGATGTTCAGCCCGATCTCCGGGTCCACCACATCGCGCAAGGCCTCAAAGACCTCCCATTCTTTTGTGCCTGGTTCGGGTTTGTAAGACAGGGCCATTGGATTTCCTCTAGGATTTGATCGGGATGGTGTCCGCTGAGATGGCATCCACCTGAATGGTGAACGTGCAGCACGAATCGCCGTTGAGCAGGCAGGTGTCTTTCTCAACGGGGGCGTCCAGCACCGTGCTGATAAGCGACTGGTCAAAGCGGCACACTTCGGGATGGCGCTGGCCGATATGGAAGTACGGGCAGTTGTACTCAGTTAAGCGGTAGCCCCGCTCTGCCCGTTCCCAGCGGGCCATGAAGCCCTCTTCGCCCAGGAGGTCCACCAGCGCGGCGACGCGCTCCTCAAAGGGCAGATGGGCCAGCCGCTCGCGATAATCGGCGGCCATATCCTGGGCCATTTGGGCGAAGATGGCCTCAATGACCTGGGGCGGGACCGTCGCTTTAAGCTCCTCCAGCAGCCGGTCGGTCAGGCGCAAATAGCGATGGGGGAAAAGCTCTTCCCCGGCCTCGGTCAGCCGGAAGACCAGCGCGGGCCGTCCCACCTGGCGGCGGACCGCCTGGGATTCCACCAGCCCTTCGGCCAGGAGGCCATTCAGGTGATGGCGCACGGTCATCGGCGCCACACCGAGGTATTCGGCCAGTTCGGCGATGGTGGCCGGGCCGCGCTCTTTCAGGCGGCGCAGGATCAGTTGTCGGCTATTCTCCATATGTGCCCTGAACATCCCGCTTTAGTATAACACAGATTTTCGCCCCTGTCAATAAATACGATTTTTATCTTATTTATTGACACCCCTTGTGAAGTGTGGTATAATCGGGCTACCAATTCTAGAAGGAGCAACCACGTATGGGTTCCGTGTTGGAGATTCGTAACCTCCATGTCAGTGTGGAAGGGAAGCCGATCCTGAGAGGCGTTAACCTGACCGTCAAGCAGGGCGAGATCCACGCCCTGATGGGCCCGAACGGTTCGGGCAAGAGCACCCTGGCGTACACGTTGATGGGCCACCCGCATTATCAGGTGGACGCCGGGCAGATCATCTTTAAGGGGATCGATCTGTTGGAGTTAGGGCCGGATGAACGGGCCAGATTGGGGCTGTTCCTGGCCTTTCAGTACCCCGTCGCTGTGCCGGGTGTCAGCGTGGCCAACTTCCTGCGCAGCGCCATCAATGCGCGGCGTAAGGCGCTGGACCCGGAGGACAAAGGTATCCCTATCCCGGAGTTTCGCAAGCTGCTGAAGGAGAAGATGGCGCTTTTGGAGATGGACCCCGCCTTCGCCGGGCGCTATCTGAATGATGGCTTTTCCGGTGGCGAGAAGAAACGCGCCGAGATCCTGCAATTGGCGATCCTCCAGCCGGAGATCGCCATCCTGGATGAGACCGACTCCGGCCTGGATATTGACGCGCTGCGCACCGTGGCTAACGGCGTGAATGCGCTCGCCGGGCCGAACCTGGGTATCCTGGTGATCACCCACTACCAGCGTATCTTGAACTACATTAAGCCCGATTTCGTCCATGTCATGTTCCAGGGGCGCATCGTGGAGAGTGGTGGGCGCGACCTGGCCCTGGAGCTTGAAGAGAAAGGGTACGATTGGATCCGCGCCCGGCATCAGGCCGAATTGGAGGAGGCATAAGGGCAATGGCTGAGCGACCTGTTCTGGATATTAATGTTGAATATGAGAAGAAGTACGGCTTCCGCGATCCGGAGGCCTATGTCTTCAAGGCCCGCAAGGGGCTGGACCGGCAGGTGGTGGAGGAGATTTCCGCGATCAAGGGCGAGCCGGACTGGATGCGCCAGTTCCGGCTGAAGGCCCTGGACATCTTCCTGCAGAAGCCCATGCCCACCTGGGGCGGCGACCTGTCGGGCATTGACTTCAATGATATCTACTACTACATCAAACCCACCCCCCGCACCGGCGATCAGTGGGAGGATGTGCCGGAGTACATCAAGAAGACCTTTGACCGGCTGGGCATCCCCGAGGCCGAGCGCAAGTTCCTGGCAGGCGTGGGGGCGCAGTATGAAAGCGAGGTCGTGTACCACAACGTGCGCAAGGACCTGGAGGCCAAGGGCGTCATCTTCCTGAGCACAGATGACGCGGTGAAGCAGTATCCTGACCTGGTGAAGCAGTACTTCGGGACGATTGTGCCCCCTGCCGACAATAAGTTTGCTGCGCTCAACTCTGCCGTGTGGTCGGGCGGCTCGTTCATCTATGTGCCGCCGGGTGTCCATGTGGAAATGCCGCTTCAGGCCTATTTCCGCATCAATGCCCAGAACATGGGCCAGTTTGAGCGCACGCTGATCATCGTGGATGAGGGCGCCTATGTGCACTACGTGGAGGGGTGTACCGCACCGATCTACTCCAGCGACAGCCTACACTCGGCGGTGGTGGAGATCATCGTCAAGCGTGGCGCCCGCTGCCGCTACACGACCATCCAAAACTGGTCCACCAACGTGTATAACCTGGTGACCAAGCGGGCAGCGGCCTATGGCGACGCGACGATGGAGTGGGTTGACGGCAACCTGGGCTGTCTGACAGGTGACACGGCAGTGTTCCTAAATAGTGATGTGAAACCTATCCGGGAGGTAGAACCAGGCGATATAGTCTACTCGGTGGATGCCAACTTGCAGTTGGTGCGGCATCCGGTTATCGCCAAGAGATACAGTGGCAAGCAGCAGGTCTTTCGCCTGCAGACCGAAAACTTCCGCGAGATCCGGGCCACAGCCAATCATCCCTTCCTGACGCTATCCAGGCAAGGAACGCATCTGTCGCTGGCGTGGAAGCGACTGGATCAACTAACGACGGACGACTGGGTGGCGATCGCTGGAGACATACCGGATCATGGTACGCCAAAACGGTTTGAGCCGATCCCGGCCCGTGGGACGAAGCCTGTCACCCTGCCGGAGTCCAGTTCCGAGGACCTCATGTGGTTGCTGGGCGTGTATATGGGGGATGGCTATGTGGACCGGAACCGCGTGTACTTCGCCGTGCCGCCTAGTGATAAGGCACATGCTCGCCTGGTTGGGTTGCTGGGCAACCTGTTCCATGTGGATTACGAGGTACGCGGTAGCGTGGTGCGCATCAATTCGGTTCAACTCAGAAATTGGCTGATTCATATAGGGCTGGGTGGCAACGCCCGCCAGAAACGTGTGCCAGGCTGGGTCTATACGCTGCCCAAAGCGCAACGACTCGCCTTCATTGAGGGTTATATCGCCGCCGACGGCTACCGGCGGGCGAATCACAAGAATGTCTCTATCACCAGCGCCAACCGTGAACTGCTGGAGGACATCAAGGCATTGGCGATTTCCTGCGGCCTTGACCCACGTAAGATCAGTCGTTGGACACGACGAGAAAAGAAGCCTCTAGGGAAGGAAGAGAAGGAATATACCCACTACTTCCTCTACTTCGGGGAGGGACACTTCCAGCAGCCAGTGCATTTTAGCCGCGTGGCAGCTATTCAGGCGCTAGGGGTTGAGGATACATGGGACATTGAAATCGCTGATAGTCACAATTTCGTGGCGAATGGGTTCATTGTCCATAATAGTAAGCTCACTATGAAGTACCCGTCTATCTACCTGATGGAGCCGGGGGCGAAAGGGGAAGTGCTGTCCATTGCCTTCGCCGGGCCGGGTCAGCACCAGGACGCCGGTGGCAAGGTCATCCATGGCGCGCCCTACACCAGCTCGCGCATCATCTCCAAGTCCATCAGCAAGGGCGGTGGGCGCACTAGCTACCGCGGCCTGTTGAAGGTCTATAAGGGCGCACACGGGGCCAAGTCGCACGTCGTCTGTGACGCGCTCTTGCTGGACCCCCAGTCGCGCTCCGACACGTATCCCTACATTGAGATTGACGAGGACAACGTGACCATCGGCCACGAGGCCACGGTCAGCAAGGTGTCGGACGAGCAACTCTTCTACCTGATGAGCCGGGGGCTGAGCGAGCCGGAGGCGGCCACCATGATCGTGAGCGGCTTCATTGAACCTCTGGTCAAGGAGTTGCCGATGGAGTACGCCATTGAGATGAACCGGCTCATCCAGTTGCAGATGGAAGGGTCCATCGGATAAGGCGCCCGTGTCAGATGCCAAACACACGATTGGGGGGCGGTTGTGTCTGCCCCCCATTTCATGGAATTCAGGAGGGAGAGGTTGACTGAGGTTGTTCAACGAGAAACTGCAGTGCGTGCCCTGGATGGCAGGGGCTTTTCGCGCTCCCTGGTGGAGGAGATTTCGGCGCGAAAAGGGGAGCCGACGTGGATGCTGGAGCGCCGCCTGGCGGCCTGGGAGGTCTTTGAGCGCACGCCCTGGCCCACGTTGAAGGACGAGGACTGGAGGCGCACCGACATCCGCCCGCTCAAGTTCGCTGAGATCATGCCCTATGTGCCTGGGCCGGATGGCCTCCGGGCGCGGGAGACGATCCCCGCCGAATATCTCAGTGAACTGGCCGATGCCGAGCAGGGCGGATTCCTGATCCAGGTGAACTCCGACCCCGGCTACCGCGAGTTGAAGGCCGAATTGGCGCAGCAGGGCGTGATCTTCATGGACATGGATACCGCCGTGCGCGAGTACGGCGACCTGGTGCGCGAATACTTTATGACCCGTGCGGTCCTGCCAGAGCAGGGCAAGTTCGCTGCGTTGCACGGCGCGTTCTGGCAAGGGGGGACATTCATCTATGTGCCCACCGGGGCGGAGGTGGCGCTGCCGCTGCATAGCCTGGTCTGGGCAGATCAGCCTTGGGCGGGTGTGTTCGCGCACACGCTGGTGATCCTGGCCGAGCGGGCCAGTCTGACGCTGGTTCATGAGGTCGCCTCGCCCACGCTCAGCGGCGTGCAGGGCTTGCATGTTGGGGCGACGGAGTTGTTCATCGGCCCGGCGGCCCAGCTCAAATATGTCTCGCTGCAGAGTTGGGGGCGGCATATGTTCAACTTCACCCACGAACGGGCACGGCTGGAGCGCGACGCCACCCTGGACTGGATCGTGGGGGCGATGGGCAGCCGCCTGACCAAATCGTATATGGAAATTGAGCTGGATGGGCAAGGCTCTACGGCGCGGATGAGCGGGCTGTTCTTCACCGATGATGATCAGCACCTGGACCACGACACGCAGCAGAACCACAACGCGCCCCATACCACCAGCGACCTGCTGTTCAAAGGCGCCCTGAAGGACCGTTCGCGCTCGGTCTGGCAGGGCATGATCCGCGTCGCACCGGGCGCGCAACGGACAGATGGTTATCAGGCGAACCGCAACCTGGTGCTCAGTGAAGGCGCGCGGGCCGATTCCATCCCAGGGCTGGAGATCATGGCCGACGATGTGCGTTGCACGCACGGTTCCACCGTCGGCCAGATTGACGAAGAGCATGTTTTCTACCTGATGAGCCGCGGCCTGACGCGCCGCGAAGCCGAGCGGCTGATCGTAGAGGGGTTCTTCCTGGAGGTGTTGGACCGCATTCCGTTTGAGGGCTTGCGTGAGCGACTGGGGCGTGATATTGCACGCAAGCTAGGATTCTAGGGTATAGGGGCGCAGCAGCGCTGCGCCCTGAAGGCCAAAGGAGGGGACTGGTATGAACGAGAAGGGGTATGCGCATCCAGAAGTGGTGGTCACCACGGCCTGGGTAGCCGATCACCTGAACGATCCCAAGGTCCGGATCGTGGAGTCAGATGAGGATGTCTTGCTGTATGAGCAGGGGCACATCCCCGGCGCGGTCAAGATTGACTGGGTCGGCGACCTCAATGACCGCGTGCGGCGCGATTACCTCAGCCGTGCCGACTTTGAACGGCTGATGTCGGAGAAGGGCATCAGCAACGACACCACCGTGGTATTCTATGGGGATAAGAACAACTGGTGGGCTTGCTATGCCTTCTGGGTGTTCCAACTGTTCGGCCACACGAATGCCAAGGTCATGGACGGGGGGCGGCAGAAGTGGATTGAGGAAGGCCGCCCGCTGACCAGGGAGGTGCCGAGCTATCCGCCGACCACGTACCGGGCGCCTGAGCGGGCAGATTATAAGATCCGCGCCTTCCGCGATCAGGTGATGCAGCACGTGCTCAATCGGCAGCCGCTGGTGGACGTGCGCTCGCCTGCCGAGTATACGGGTGAACTGATCCACATGGAGAACTATCCCCAGGAAGGGGCCTTGCGCGGCGGGCACATCCCCGGCGCGAAAAACATCCCCTGGGGGCGAGCAGTTAACCCGGACGGCACCTTCAAGACGGTGGAGGAACTGCGGGCGATCTACGAGCAGGAGCATGGACTGGCGCCTGACCAGAACATCATCGCCTACTGCCGCATCGGCGAGCGCTCGTCGCACACCTGGTTTGTGCTCACGTATCTTTTGGGGTATCCTAGTGTGCGCAACTACGATGGCTCGTGGACCGAGTGGGGCAATCTGGTGGGTGCGCCGATTGAGAAACCATAGCGTATCACATATCACGGGCGCGTGATGCGTGATACCCAATCGCGATGGACAGACAAGAGCAGCTTGAGTTCATCCTGGACCACTACGAGAACCCGCGCAATCGCGGCCCGCTGGCGTCACCGGACATTGTGATGAAGGGCGGCAACCCCGGCTGCGGGGACATTGTGACGCTCTATGTCAGGCTGGACGGGGATGAGCGTATCTCCCAGATCACCTTTGAGGGCGAAGGGTGCACGATCAGCCAGGCGGCGGCCTCTATGCTCACCGAGTTGGCGCTGGGCAAGTCGCTGGCGGAGGTGGAGGCGATGAACGCCGCCGACTTTGTGGAGGCCTTGGGGCGCGAAATCGTGATCAACCGGCTGCGTTGTGCCACCCTGGCGCTCAACACACTGAAAGCCGCAGAGAAGAAATATCGCGCCGGTCAACGGGCGCGTTCTGCGGCTGAGGCAGAAGTGGAGAACTTCTAGAAGGACAGGAGACGGAGGACGAAGGACTGAACCGGGCGTAGGGGCGAGGCTGGCCTCGCCCCTACCCGGCTATCCTCTGTCAGTTTCCTTAGCTAAAGCGAGCATGTTAGACGTAACCGCTATCCGCCGCGACTTCCCCATTTTGAACCAGGTGCATCACGATAATGTGCCGCTGGTGTATCTGGATAACGCCGCCACCTCGCAAAAGCCCGAATGCGTGATTCGTGCCCTGGATGAGTATTACCGCACTTACAACGCCAACATCCATCGTGGCATCCACAAGCTGGCGGAGGCGGCGACGGCGGCTTACGAGGGCGCGCGTGAGCGCGTGCGTGCCTTCATCAATGCGGCCAGCCCTCGCGAGATCATCTTCACGCGCAACACGACAGAGGCCATCAATCTGGTCGCGCATAGCTGGGCGCGCGCCAATTTGCGGGAAGGCGATGTCATTATCCTGAGTGAGATGGAGCACCACTCCAACCTGGTGCCCTGGCAGATTCTGGCCGCCGAGCGCGGCGTCCGCCTGGAGTTTATCCCCATCACCGAGGACGGTCACCTGGACCTGGCTGCGTTTGACCGCCTGCTGGAGCTTCAGCCCAGGCTGGTGTCTGTCGTGCACATGTCCAACGTGCTGGGGACCATTAACCCGATTGCCGAGATTGTGGCGCGGGCACATGCAGCGGGGGCGGTGGTGCTGGTGGATGGGGCACAGAGTGTGCCGCATCTGCCGGTGGACGTGCGGGCGCTGGACTGCGATTTCCTGGCCTTCTCCGGGCACAAGATGTGCGGCCCGACCGGCATCGGCGTGCTCTATGGCAAGCGGGCGCTGTTGGAGGCCATGCCGCCCTTCCTGGGCGGCGGCGATATGATCAAGCGCGTCTATCTGCGCGAGTTCCGCCCCAACGACCTGCCCTGGAAGTTTGAGGCGGGCACACCGGCCATTGCCGAGGGTATTGGCCTGGGTGTGGCGGTGGATTACCTCAGCAAGCTGGGGATGGCCGAGGTGCACGCGCACGAGCAGGCGATTGTGCGCTACGCGATGGAACAATTGGGCGAGATCAAAGGCTTGCGCATTTTAGGCCCGTCGGCCAACGAACGGGGCGGCGTGGTGGCCTTCACGGTGGAGGGCATTCACCCTCACGACATCTCCCAATTGCTGGATCGCGATGGGATCGCTATCCGCGCCGGGCACCACTGTTGTATGCCACTCCACGACCGGCTGGGGATTGTGGCTTCGGCACGCGCCAGCTTTTACGTGTATAATACAGAGGAGGAGGTTGACCTTCTCGTCCGCAGCCTGTACCGGGCGATGGACCTGTTCGGGGTGTGAGGGATGTTGCCATGACAGCGATCAAAGCTGAGCCGCACGCCAGGCCAGCGCCAGCGATCACCTATCCGGAGAGGGACGGTAAGCCTGTGGCGGAGACGGATGTGCATATTGAGCAACTGCTCGATCTGCGCCAGGCGCTGGATTGGCATTTCCGCGACAACCCGCAGGTCTATGTGAGCGGCAACCTGCTCATTTATTACGTTGAGGGCGACCCGAACGAGCGGATCGCACCGGATGTCTTTGTGGTCTTCGGTGTGCCTAAAGGCCAGAGGCGCGTTTACAAGGTCTGGGAGGAGGGCAAAGGGCCGGATGTGGTCTTTGAGATCACCTCTCGTTCCACGCGCCGCGAGGACCTTGGGGAGAAGAAGCTGATCTATGCCGACCTGGGCGTGAAGGAGTATTTCTTGTTTGATCCCCTGAATGAATATCTGACGCCGCCCTTGCAAGGCTTCCGCCTGATGCCGGAAGGCTATGTGCCCATCCAGGCCGATCCGCTGGTGAGTGAGGTGCTTGGATTGGCGCTCCAGGTGGAGGGGGGACGGCTTCGGCTGTACGATCTCCGCACAGGGCAACGCCTGCTCACATATAAAGAGGTGCAGGCCGCTGTTGCGGCGGCTGAAGCGGAGATCGCCCGGCTGCGGGCTGAGCTGGACCGCCTGCGGGGAGGGACACCAGCGGAGTCATGACCTTCTCTGGCTATGGATGATCTTTACCGCGAACTGATCCTGGACCATTATAAAAACCCCCATAACTACGGCACGCTTGAACCGGCGGATATTTCCTATGAGGATGACAATCCGCTGTGTGGTGACCGGATTCGCATAGACATTCGTCTAGACAACCAAAACCGCGTCAGCGAGGTGCGCTTCAGCGGCAAGGGCTGCGCCATCAGCCAGGCGTCCGCCTCTATGCTGACCGACGAGATCAAGGGGAAGACGCTGGAGGAACTGCGGCACTTTGACAAGCAGGACCTGCTGGACCTGCTGGGTATCCCCTTAAGCCCGGCGCGGCTGAAGTGTGCCCTCCTGGCGCTGAAAGTACTTAAGGCCGGCGCATATGGGTTGACCGCCTGGCCCGGAGAGGAGGAATAGATCGGAGCAATGACGGAGTGGACCAAGGTTGCCGAGATCGGCGAGATCGGCCCAGGAGAGCGCAAGTTTTTTGAGATTGACGGTGAACCGGCAGCGCTGTTCAACGTGGATGGGCAGTACTATGCCATCGCCGACGTATGCACACATGACGATGGGCCGGTGGCCGAGGGCGTTCTGGATGGGTATGCCATTGAATGCCCCCGGCACGGTGCCCGCTTTGACATCCGCACCGGCGCAGTGCTCTCCTTCCCGGCCATCGTGCCCATCCCGGTGTATCAAGTGAAGGTGGAGGAGGACGGGATTTACGTCGCACGCCCCTGATGTCGGTCATACGACGATAGTGGCCCTATGGCCGCGCTGCCTGGCCGACAGCGTTATGCTGTCGGCTTTTCGTATCCCGCGAATTGGTGTAGAATAAATAATTACCGGGCCGCTGTCGCCTGCACGACCGGCCCGGCTGTCATACCCATGAGAGGGGCGTCCGATCATGTCATTAGGGCGTGCGATTTTGTGTATCATCTTCCCACCCCTGTCCGTGCTTGACCGGGGCTGTGGGACAGTTTTGGTGGTGTTCGCCTTGACCTTAGCAGGTTGGGTGCCGGGCGCGATTGCCGCCTTGCTGCTCAACTACCTAGCGAGCCAGAAATAACCACCATACATCCTGAGTGTGAGGAGGGAAAGATAACGATGAAGAAGTGGGTCTATATGTTCTCGGAAGGGAACAAGGACATGCGCGATCTCTTGGGCGGTAAGGGCGCGGGTGTGGCCGAGATGACCCGTGCTGGCCTGCCCGTGCCGCCAGGCTTCACCATCACCACCGAGGCCTGTAATGCCTATTTCGCGGCAGGCAGGCGTTTGCCCGAAGGCTGCTGGGAGCAGGTACTGGAGGCGTTGAAGAAGGTAGAGGAACAGACCGGCAAGAAGTTCGGTGACCCGGAGAACCCCTTGCTGGTGTCGGTGCGTTCGGGCGCGAAGTTCTCCATGCCGGGCATGATGGACACTGTGCTCAATATCGGCCTGAACCCGCAGACGTTGCAGGGGCTGGCGCGGCTCACCAACAACGAGCGCTTCGCCTATGACGCTTACCGCCGCCTGATCCAGATGTTTGGCCGCATCGTCAAGGGCATTCCCGGCGAGAAATTTGAGCGTATCCTGGATGAGTACAAGCAACGCACAGAGGGCAAGCAGGATGTGGACCTGACGACGGACATGCTCAAGGATATTGTCCGCGATTTCAAAGCCCTGTATAAGCAGGAGTTGGGTGAGGACTTCCCCGATGACCCCTATGAGCAATTGCGCCAGGCGATTGAGGCGGTGTTTGGCTCGTGGTTCGGCAAGCGCGCTGTGGATTACCGCAACTTCCATAAGATTCCGCACGACCTGGGGACAGCGGCCAACGTGCAGATGATGGTCTTCGGCAATATGGGCAATGACTCGGCCACAGGCGTAGCCTTCACCCGCAACCCGGCTACGGGCGAGAAGGAACTCTACGGGGAGTACCTGACGAACGCCCAGGGGGAAGATGTCGTCGCCGGCATCCGCACGCCGAAGCCGCTCTCTGAGCTTAAGCATGAGATGCCGGAAGTGTACCGCCAGTTTGAGCGGGTGGCCGAGATGTTGGAGCGGCATTACCGCGATGTCCAGGACCTGGAGTTCACCATTGAGCGCGGCAAGCTGTGGATGCTCCAGACGCGCACAGGCAAGCGCACGGCCCAGGCCGCAGTCAAGATCGCGGTGGATATGGTGCACGAGGGGCTGATCACCAAGCAGGAAGCCGTCATGCGCGTGGAGCCGAACCAGATCAACCAGTTGCTCCTGCCGCGCTTTGATGAGCAGGCCAAGGCGCGGGCGGAGCTATTGGCGAAGGGGCTGAATGCCTCGCCGGGCGCGGCGACGGGTATTGCCGTGTTTGATGCGGATACGGCGGCGGAGCGCGGCGGCAACGGCGAGCCGGTGATCCTGGTGCGCCCGGAGACGAACCCGGATGACGTGCACGGGATGTTGGTGGCGCGTGGCATCCTCACCCAGCACGGCGGCGCGACCTCGCACGCGGCAGTGGTGGCGCGCGGCCTGGGCAAGCCCTGCGTCGCGGGCTGTGAGGCCATCCATGTGGACGTGGAGCGCAAGCTGTTCAGCGTCAACGGCCGCGTCATCCGCGAAGGGGATTACATCTCCATTGACGGGACGACCGGCGAGGTCTTCGCCGGCAGCATCGCCACGACACAGCCGGACTTTCAGAAGGAGCGCGACCTGATTGAGTTGCTCTCGTGGGCGGATGAGTTCCGCCGCCTGGGGGTGTGGGCCAACGCCGATTACCCCCGTGACGCGGCCAAGGCCCGCGAGTTCGGCGCCGAGGGCATCGGCCTGTGCCGCACCGAGCACATGTTCTTCGCCGAAGAGCGGCTGCCGCACGTCCAGGCCATGATCCTGGCCGACTCTGAGGCCAGCCGCCGTC
>DAOUBF010000016.1:0-77782 GCA_034432795.1 Anaerolineae bacterium | reverse complement strand
GGGCGCAGGCCCATGTCGTACATGGCGTAGAGGATGCGGCGGTGAACGGGTTTGAGGCCGTCGCGGGCATCGGGGAGGGCGCGGGCCACGATCACGCTCATAGCGTAGCTCAGGTACGCCGCCTGCATCTCGCGGTCAATATCTACCTGGCGGACAAGGCCGAGTTCCATAGGGGTGCTCCTGTATGCGCGATCTGCTTTCAGCGGTCGGCTTTCAGATGGTCTGTACGGTGGCTTCATTGTAGAACAAAAGCTGCCTGAGGTGAATTTTACCCTGGATCGGCTGCCGGGTCAAACATTTGTTCTACGTTGTTGCCGTGCTGAACTGACGCCATCATTCTGAGGCACACAAGGCCGAAGGACCCATGGCCTGTGCCAAAAGTGAGAGGCTTCACTGGCTGCACTCGTTCGGAGTGACAGCCAGGGCAGGGCTTCTTCAGACGCCCTCTCAGGGCGATCTGGTCGGGTGCATTTCAATTTTGGGGCAACTGTCAGCCGTCACCCCCTCCCTGCCCCTCCCCCATCCAGGGGGAGGGAACAGGCGCAACCCCCTCCCCCCTTGCGGGGGAGGGTTGGTGGCCGGAAGCGTTTACCCCTCCCGCTCCAGCTCGCGGGCTTGCTGGCCGTTCTTAGGCAGCGCGATCGGGTCCAGGATGGGCATGGCCTGGCCGGCGCGCTGGCGCTCATGCTCCACCGCGGCGGCGATGAAGGCGCGGAACAGCGGGTGGGGCCGGTTGGGCCGCGACTTGAACTCCGGATGGAACTGGCTGCCCACCATGAAGGGGTGGTCGGCGATTTCGGCGATCTCCACCAGGCGGCCATCGGGGGACAGGCCGCTCAGCACCAGCCCATGGCGCGAGAGCAGGTCGCGGTAGGCGTTGTTGAACTCAAAGCGGTGGCGGTGGCGCTCCTCTACACGGGGCACGCCATAGGCCTGGGCTGCCTTCGTCCCCGGCACCAGGTCGCAGGGGTACAGGCCCAGGCGCATGGTCCCGCCCATATCGGCAATATCGCGCTGCTCCGGCATCAGGTCAATCACCGGGTACCTGGTGCCCCGGTCAAACTCGGTGCTATTGGGTGCGTCGCTGTGCAACACGTAGCGGGCGAACTCAATGCACATGACCTGCATCCCCAGGCACAGGCCCAGGTAGGGGATTTTGTTCTCGCGCGCCCAGCGCGCCGCCAGAATCTTCCCCTCAATGCCGCGATCGCCGAAGCCGCCGGGCACGACCACACCGTCCACGTGGCGCAGCCGTTCCCAGCCCTGTCCCTTCTCTAAATCGCCGGAGTACACCCATTCAATCTCAATATGGCGGCCATTGGCGATGGCAGCATGGCGCAGGGCCTCGCGCACGCTGATGTAAGCGTCCTCCAGCTCCACATATTTGCCCACGACGGCGACGCGTAGCTTCGGCTTGGGCGCGCGCAGTTCGGCCACCAGATGGCGCCATTCGTCCAGATCGGGCGCGCCCACGTTCAGGCCCAGGCGCTGCACCAGGTAATCGCCCAGGCCCTCATCCTCCAGGGTGAGGGGCACTTCGTACAACACCGGCGTAGTGACCAGGGGGACGACGGCATGGGTGTCCACATCGCAGAACAGGGCGATCTTCTCGCGCAGGCTGCCGTTGATGGGGTGATCGGCGCGGGCGGCGATCACATCGGGGTTGATGCCGATGCCGCGCAACTCGCGGACGCTGTGCTGGGTCGGTTTGGTCTTGAGTTCGCCGGTGGCGCCGATGTAGGGCAGGAAGGTGACATGAATATAGACGACATTATCGCGCCCGATGTCCTTGCGCATTTGGCGCAGGGCCTCCAGGAAGGGCAGGCCCTCAATGTCACCCACCGTGCCGCCCACCTCCACGATCACCACCTCCGCGCCGGTCACCTTGGAGACCAGGCCGATGCGCCGCTTGATCTCGTTGGTGATGTGGGGGATCACCTGGATCGTCCCGCCCAGGTAATCGCCGCGGCGCTCCTTGGCGATGACCTCAGCATACACCTGGCCGGTGGTCACATTGTTCGCCCGCGTCAGGTTCTCGTCAATGAAGCGCTCATAATGACCCAGGTCCAGGTCCGTCTCCGCGCCGTCGTCGGTGACGAACACTTCCCCATGCTGATATGGGGAGAGTGTGCCTGGGTCAACGTTAATGTAGGGGTCCAGCTTCTGAATGGAGACCTTCAGGCCGCGGCTTTTGAGGATGCGGCCAATGGAGGCTGCCACGACCCCCTTGCCTACCGAACTGACTACGCCGCCGGTGACGAAGATGTATTTCGCCATGCTCCCCTCCTAAAACGGCGGTGGGGAGAGCCTGCCATCTGCGGCTCTCCCCACCGTTCATCTCAACCATATTCACGGTTGCGCCCGTGTCTTTGGGCACGCGCAACGCCTTCCAAAGCTCACCGCTCCTTCGCTGGCCTCTGCGCCAGCCCTTCATGACGGCCAGATGATACCATATCTGTCCGGGTGTGTCAATGGAATCACGGCTTTTATTCTTTAAGAATATCCGACTCACCCTGCCCTGAGCAGCGAGGGCGCCACAAACACGGTCTTGTGCCTGGGGATCACGAACCGCCAGCGCGTATCCAGCCGCCACAGGCCGGCCTCACGCGCATAGGCCACAGCCTGCCTGAATTCGTCGTGGGTGATGCCCCGGTTGATCTCGGCAAACCTCGCCTGCGTTTTGGCCTTCCAGGCGGGATAGTACTGGTCCATGACGTTGACGTAGGTATCGCGGGAAAGCTCTGTGGCCAGGTAATGCATGATCTGGCGCGTGTCGTCCAGCAGGCCGGGCATGACCAGATGGCGGACGAGCACACCGCGCAGGGCCAGGCCGTCCTCATCCACGCGCAACTCCCCCACCTGCTGGTGCATGGCCTTGATCGCCCGACGGGCCGCCTCCGGATAATCCTTCGCCAGCAGGTATTTAAGCGCCCGTTCGGGAGACCAGAGCTTGAAATCGGGCATGTAAATATCTACCACGCCATCCATCAGGCGCATACTGTCCAGGCTATCGTAAGAGCTGGTGTTGTACACCAGCGGCAGGCGCAGGCCGCGCCCGACGGCAATGACCAGCGCCTCCAGGATTTGAGGCACAACGTGTTCTGGCGTGACGAAGTTGATGTTGTGGCAGCCGGCCTCTTGCAGGCCGAGCATGATCTCGGCCAGTTCCTGCGGTGTGACCTCATCGCCTTCGCCGATCTGGCTGGTCTCGTAGTTCTGGCAGAAGACGCAACGTAAATTGCACCAGGCGAAGAAGATCGTGCCGGAGCCGTTCCAGCCGCGCAGGCAGTCCTCCTCGCCGAAGTGGGCGAAAGCGCTGGAGACCCGCGCATAGCGCCCGCTCTTGCAGGCCGCTGTGCGGTTCGCCAGGCGGTCCACGCGGCAATTGCGCGGGCAGACCGTGCAGGCGCGCAGCAACTCCAGCGCCTCCTCGGCTTTTTCCTTCAGGCGCCCTTCCTCATAGGTCTTGATATAGGCCGGGACGAAGCTTTTACGCGGCAGAAGGAAGCGCCCATCGCCATGGAGTTCTACCGGCACCTCTGTTCCAAACACAAACTCCCTGAACATGGCGCTTACCTCGCTGAATCAGCCCTCACCTCCTACCCCCTCTCCCACGCTGCGGGAGAGGGGGAAAGCTCTCTCCCCCTCAATGGAGGAGGGGGTGATAGCCCTGTGATCTGCTCATACTATACCAGAAATCTCCAGAACCGGCTGAGGTGAGATTGGAGGCGTGCTCGTCTATCTTCCCCTAGCGCATGAGAAGCGCATTCACCGTATGCTCCGGCCACAGACGCTCCCAGACCCAGGCGCCGCGTTGGGCGCGCAAGACCTCACCGCGCGAGGTGAGGGCGAACAGTTCTTCAGGCCATGCCGGGCTGAAGACAAAGCGCTCCACCATGCCGCTCATGGGCAGGCGCAGGCCCTCTGATGCCGGTTCCCAGGTATCCCCACCGTCGTCGCTGCGCATGATCCGGCCCAGGCGGCCGATGCCCAATGCCGGCCCGGCCAGGACCGTGCGCGGGTTGTCCGGATCAATCCACACGGCACGGGTATAGTCGTCCCAAAGCGCATCCCATGTCTGGCCGCCGTCGCGGGTGCGGTATAACCCACCACCGGTCGCGGCGAAAAGCACCTCCGGGTCATGCGGATGGCCCTCCACCCAATGGACATCCTCATGGACGCCACGAGTGAAGATGCGCCAGGTGTCTCCGCCGTCGTCGCTGCGGATAACGCCACCGACCTCTACCGCCGCCCAAATGCGCTGGCCTGCCAGCGCGAAGCTACGCACCGCCCCGGCTTCAGGCGAGTAGGGGAGATACCAGCGGTTCGCGCCGGGCAGGGTGCGCACAGCCTGGAGTTCCTCCCATTGGGTGCCTGCGGAGGTTGTGCGGAAGACTGCCGCGGGTTCGGTGCCTGCGTAGGCCAGCCCCGGCCGGTGTGGATGCGCGGCCAGCGCGCGGATATGGGGGAGGCTCAGGCCGGCACTTGCTGGCGTCCAGTTTTCCTCATCGCCCTGGCTACGGAAGACCCCCTGCCGGGTCCCGGCCAGGATCACCTCGCCATCTGGCCAGGCGGCCAGCGCTGTGATGGCCTGGCCGGCCAGGCCATATCCGACCTGTTGCCAGCCTCCGTTCCCCTTCCCCCGGTACACGACGATGCCCTGGTCAGTTCCCAGGACAACGGTGATGTCGTTCATCGCCTGCCTCCTCCTCCAGCGGGCGGAGGCTGATCCGTCGCCCGTCTTCCGTCCGCTGGCAGCCCTATCGTTCCCGCAGCCGGATCCAGCGGTCGGGCAGGTTGCGTTCCTGCAGGCGCGAGAAGGCGCGGCGCAGGCCGCCGAGGATCAGGTGCGGGCGCAGGCGGCGCCAGAGCGTCTCGGCCTCTGGGCTGGCCTGCCCCTCCGACTTCCCGAAGCGCTCCTGGACGTACAGGTCGGTGATGCGCACAATCGGCTCGCGCCCCTGGGGCACGGCTGAGGAGAGCACCTCAGCTCGCTCATACGGGGTCAGATGCGGCCCAATGGAGACGCCCAGCCAGCGGGCATAACGCAGCAGGCGGGCATAGCTCCGGCTGACGATGCTCAGGCCGCTCAAGCCACGTATCTCGGTGGACCAGAACATGACGGCTCCAGCAGCGCCGACCATGAGGAGAGCCATCAGGCTCAGGCCGATGCGCGTGCGCGTCTGCGTGTCCTCTAGCGTCCCTCCCAGGATATTGCCTGCGCCCTCTTCAGGCAGGTTCTCCTCCCCCAGCCTGCCGCTGCGGTCCATCTGCCGCGGGGTGGCGCCATCCGGCAGGTTTTCAGGATCGGTGTTGTCGCCGTTCAGCCCCTCGTCTTCACGGCCCACAGGTCGTGGGATCGGGTCTTGCGAGACGGTTGGCTCAAATTCCACCCAACCATAGCCGGGGAAGAACACCTCCGGCCAGGCGTGGGCATCACGCTCGCGCACCCGGAACACGCCATATTCGGCGTTCCATTCGCCCTGAGCGTAGCCCGCCGAGAAACGCGCCGGGATGCCCAACGTGCGCAGCATGACCACCATGGCGGTGGCGTAGTAATTGCAGTATCCCTGGCGGCTCTCAAACAGAATCCAGTCCACCGCGTCGCGCCCCTCAGGCGGGGCCTCAACATTAAGGTTGTAGGAGATGTTTTCACGTAGCCAGTTCTGGATAGCGACCGCCTTATCATAGGGGTTATCCAGGCCCTGGGTGATGGACCGGGCCAGTTCGCGTGTGCGTTCGGTGACGGTGTCCGGCAATTGCAGATAGCGGCTGCTCACCCAGTCCGGATAGATCTCCCCGGTCCGGCTTTCCGGGTAGCCCTCCGCAGCCCGGCGCAAAGCCGACTGGCTCGCCACCGTCACGGAGGAGATAACGGTGTAGATGTCCCCCTGGTGCAGGGGGTCACGGGCGCGTATGGAGGAGATGTTCGCCAGGCCGGTAGGCGTCTTGCTATATTGCACCACCGCCTCGCGGTCCACCCAAATCAATTGCGCTGCGCTGTACAGCAAGGTGGAACTGGGCAGGAAGGTCACAATGGTCTGGGTGACCTCGCGCCGGCCCTGGAAATCAGGCACGCTCAGGTCGGGGTTCTGAGGGTCAAAATACTTCAGTTCCTCATCGGTGTTTTGCCAGCTTAGGCCGTTGTACTCATCGTAGGTCATCGCCCGCCAGTAATAGCGGCTATCTGTCAGACGCGGCGCGGCGATGTCCATAATGGGGACGTCGCTCAGTTGTACTGGCCCGCCCAACACCAACAATCGGCCATAGGCGTCGGAGGACACCTGGCCGTAGCTCTTCACCGCCGAGAACAGGCGCTGCCAGGTCTCGCCCACCGTTCGCCAGGGGCCACCGGCGCGGTTGAGAAAACCGGCGACAGCGCTGCTGGCCGAAGCGGGCGGCGCAGCCCAGGCGATCAGCAGCATCACGGCGGCCACAGCCATGCCGGAACGCACGAAGGCGTACCACAGGTCGGGGCTGAAGCCCACGCGGGCGCTGCGCCAGTGCTCGCTGCGGTGGACGAAGTGCATGTGGACGATAAACAGTAGGGCGCACAGGAGCATGAGGATCAGGTAGAGGTGGAGCTTGGCCGGGCCATAGTAGTAGTAGTTGATCAGCAGCAGGGCAATGCCCAGGGGCAGGACGGCCTGCCATTCTCGCCGCCAACGATAGGTGTACCAGGCCGCCAGGTAGCCCAGAATCCACAGCATCACCCCCATGATGACCACGAACATCAGGTTATCGCGGCTCTGGCCTCCACTGACGGCCTTGCCCAGCCAGGTGGCCATGCGCATGGCCAGTTCAATAATGCGGTCGTGCCAGTTATCCGCTTCCAGCAGGGGGCCGGTGGCGTACCCAATCCAGAATGCCCCATACACCGCGCTGAACACGTGGGCGACAACCGGGGGAAAACGGCTCTTGGCGATAGCCAGCCCGGCGATAACGGAGATAACGGCGACAGACTGGAGAACGGCCAATCCATCGGTCCATCCGGCGGCGATTAAGGCCCAGGCCACCGAGAGGGTCATTCCCATCAGGAGGAAGAGCGAAATCCAGCCCTCCCTTAATTGAAAGCGACTCGTCCCCATTGATCCCACCTCCACGACAAATTCCGCCCCAACTGATACCAATGAAACCCGCCCAAGGTTCATTGCTGCAGGGATGCAGCGCGCTGCGTCCCTGCTGGCACACGTCGGATTTGGGAGTGTCTGATGAAGGAATTCTAGCCCCAAGCGAGGGGCATGTCAAGCCAGGATTTCGCTCAACGTCTGGCGCAGTCGGGCGAGGTCCAGGGGATGGGTTAGATAGCTGGTGGCGCCGGCGCGGAAGCAGGCAGTGATCTCATGCCAGTGGGGCCGACCGGAGATCATGAGGATGGGCAATGTGGCCGTGCGGGCATGGGTGCGCAGGAGGGAGCACACCCGCTCCCCGGCCATATCGGGCAGGTGGGCGTTAAGCACCACCAGATGGGGGGCCAAGGCCATCGCCAGGTCAATGGCCGCCTGGCCGTTTGCCGCCGGGATGACCTCATAGCCAGCAAACTCCAGGAAAGTCTTCAGCAGTTCAGCGATGTCCGGGTCATCCTCGGCGATCAGGATACGCCTGCGGGCCATGCCCCAAGTATACACCCAATTTTCCCCCTTGTGCCTTAAAACAACAGTGCCGCCAGAATTTTTAAGAACCTGGCTAAAGCCAGCGCCTGGGCGGGGAGGAAGCGGGCCGATGAAGATGAACAAAATAACGCCGTAGCTGGGGCGACCTGGCCATGCGAACACTGCACCGTTTACGGTGCGGCCTGAAGTCGGGCCTTAAGCGCCACCGTTCACGGTGGCGCATTCGGGCCTCCCCGTTTGTTACGGTGTGATTTCGTTAATGGCCATCAGCCCGGTACCGGGTGGGGGGCAGAATCACCCCCTCCCTGACCTTCCCCCATCCAGGGGGAGAGAACAGGGTCATCCCCTCCCCCTCTGCGGGGGAGGGTTGGGGTGGGGGCAAAGTCACCCCCTTCCCCATCCAAGGGGAGGGAAGTTGTCCCCCTCCCAACCGGGCTGAAGGGGAGCCCGGTACCGGGTAGGGGAGGGCGGGCGTTAGAAATTCGCCCAATCCTATCGCTTTAGTTGACTTTCGCCTGTGCTTGTGATATATTTTACAGGGTAGCATCCATGTAAGGAGTGTAATGTCCGCTCAAGATCACATCGTGCGACATCGTCGGTGGCTGAGCGCGGTTTTGCTCGCCATCGCCCTACTGATCCCAACGGCCACTGCCTTTGCAGGCCCACCTTCCCCATTGAACCCTGCCTCCACCGAGGCGACGATCATCCGCGACCTGTATGCCATTGTGTTTTGGATCGCGGTGGGCGTGTTCGTCATCGTGGAGGGATTGCTGGTGTACTCCGTCATCCGTTTCCGGCGGCAGCACCCTGAGGAGGTGCCTGTGCAGCTTCACGGCAGCACGCCAGTGGAGGTGGCCTGGACAATTGCCCCGGCCATCATTGTCGCGGTCCTCATGCTGCTGACCCTGCGCAGCATGAGGACCCTCTACCAGATCCCCTCTGGGACGATCAATGTGGAGGTCATCGGCCATCAATGGTGGTGGGAGTTTCGCTACCCCGATCTGGGGATCACCACAGTCAACGAGTTGCATATCCCCGTCGGCGAGATGGTGAGGCTCAGGATTGAGAGTGTGGACGTGATCCACAGCTTCTGGGTGCCGGAGTTGGGGGGGAAGACCGATGCCATCCCCGGCCACACAAACACCACCGCGATCCAGGCGATGAAAGCGGGCCGCTATCACGGCCAGTGCGCTGAGTTCTGCGGCGCCCAACATGCCCAGATGCGCATTGAGGTCGTGGCCAGCCCGCCCGCGGAGTTCCAGCAATGGGTGGAGAACCAGAAGGCGGCAGCGGCGGTGCCCTCAGATGCGGCTGCCCAGCGCGGCCAGCAGACGTTCATGAGCAGCGCCTGCATCGGCTGCCACACTATCGCGGGCACCCCGGCCCAGGGCAAGATCGGCCCAAACCTGACGCACTTTGCCAGCCGCCGCACCTTCGCCGGCGCCAGCTTTGAGACCACACCGCAGAATCTGGCGGCCTGGATCCGCGACCCTCAGGCTCTCAAGCCGGGGACGCTCATGCCCAAGGTGGACTTGAGCGAGGAGCAGATTAACGACATCGTGGCGTATCTGTTGAGCCTGAAATAGGACGGACGACGGAGGACGGAAGATGGCCCCAATACATCTCCGATCTCCGCTCTCTTAGCTCCACAGTAAGGAGGATAAATGGCAACCATCACAGAGGCGCTCCCTCTGACGAAGCAGGCCCCTCAAACGGGGATCATGAGCTGGGTTACCACCGTAGACCATAAGCGCATCGGTATCCTGTACACGGGCACGGCGTTCATCTTCTTCCTCTTGGGTGGTCTGATGGCGCTGATCATGCGCGTCCAGCTCACCCAATCCAACTTGAAGGTCCTCTCGCCGGAGTTGTACAACCAGCTCTTTACCATGCACGGCACGACGATGATCTTCCTGTTCGTCATCCCCATCACCGTGGGTCTGGCGAACTACTTCGTGCCGCTGATGATCGGGGCGCGGGATATGGCCTTTCCCCGCCTGAACGCGCTGGGCTACTGGCTGATCCTGTTCGCTGGCCTGGTGATGTACAGCGGCTTTATCACCGGCGACGTGGCGGCGGCGGGCTGGACCGGCTACACGCCCCTTTCAGAACTGCGCTTCTCCGCCAATCGCGGCATTGACCTGTGGATCGTGGGGCTGCTCCTGTTGGGCGCCTCCTCCATCATGGGCGCAATCAACTTCCTGGTGACCGTCTGGCGGCTGCGCGCGCCGGGTATGACTATCAACCGCCTGCCCCTGTTCGTGTGGGCCACCGTGGTCACCTCTATCATGGTGCTGTTCGCCACGCCCATGTTGACGGTCGGCCTGATCACCTTGCTGCTGGACCGGCGGTTCGGGACGGGTTTCTTCGCCCTGGAGCAGGGGGGCGACCCGCTGCTCTGGCAGCACCTGTTCTGGTTCTATTCACACCCGGCGGTGTATATCATGATCCTGCCGGCGATGGGCATTATCTCCGAGGTGCTGCCCGTGTTCTCGCGCAAGCCCATCTTCGGCTATAGCTTCGTGGCCTGGTCCAGCGTGGCCATTGGCTTTTTGGGCTTCCTGGTGTGGGCGCACCACATGTTCGCCACAGGCATCAGCCAGGGCGTGAACACCTTCTTCATGATCGCCAGCATGACTATCGCCGTCCCCACCGGCGTGAAGATCTTCAACTGGATCGCCACGCTATGGGGCGGGTCGCTCAATTTCAAAGCACCGCTGTACTTCGCTATTGGCTTTCTCTCCATGTTCATCATCGGCGGCATCACCGGCGTGATGCTGGCGATCGTGCCCTTTGACTGGCAGGTGCATGACACGTACTTTGTGGTTGGTCATCTGCATTATGTGCTCTTCGGCGGTAGTGTATTTGGCATCTTCGCCGGGTTGTATTACTGGCTGCCCAAGATAAGCGGGCGGCTGCTGGACGAGCGGCTGGGCAAGCTGCACTTCTGGCTGATGCTGCTGGGCTTCAACCTGACCTTCTTCCCCTTCCACTTGCTGGGCCTGCTGGGGATGCCCCGTCGCGTGTACACCTATGGCAGCGGGCTGGGCTGGGACCTGTGGAACCTGATCTCCACCATCGGCGCCTTCCTGGTCGGCCTGGCGGTCCTGGTGTTTGTGTACAACTTCACGGTCAGCATCGTGCTCCGGCGCGGCGCGGTCGCCGGGCCGGACCCCTGGGAGGGCCATACGCTGGAGTGGGCCACGTCCTCACCGCCGCCGCCCTACAATTTTGAGACTATCCCTGTGGTGCACAGCCGCCGCCCGCTGTGGGATCAGCGCCATCCGCGCATCGCTGCGGAGACCGAGTTGGCCTATGAGTAGCGGGCAGAGGGCACAGGAGGCGGCCAGCCACACCGTGAACGGTGTGGCTTCCTATGGCTGGCTGGCTATCGCTGCAGCGGTGGCCACCTATGGGCTGATCGGCCTGGGCGCGGCAGTGCGGGCCTCAGGCTCTGGCCTGGGCTGCCCCGACTGGCCGCTATGTCACGGCAAGATCATGCCGCCGCTGCACGGCGCCACCCTGATTGAGTTCACCCACCGTGCCGTGTCGGGCGTGGTCACGCTGTTGGTGGTCGCCAGCGCGGCGATTGCCTGGCGGCATTATCGTCAGCAGCGCTGGATCGCCACACCGGCGCTCCTGGCCGTGCCGGTGTTGCTCGTGCAGATCATCCTGGGCGGCGTCACTGTGCTCCTGGAGTTGCCCCCGACGATCGTAGCCATCCATTTGGGGAACGCCATGCTGCTCCTGGCGCTTCTGACGATTGTAGCCGTGATGAGCGTCGTTCCACAACGCAGCCCCCACCCCGGCCCTCCCCCGCAAGGGGGGAGGGAGTCCGATCTGCGCCCCACGCTGCGTTGGGCGCTGGGATCGGCTCTGGGGACCTATCTGCTGGTCATCAGCGGCGCGCTGGTGCTGGGCACAGGCGCAGCGCTGGCCTGCCAGGGGTGGCCCTTGTGCAGCGGGCAGGTGTTGCCGGGCGCGCTTCTGCCCCTGATCCACATGATCCATCGCTACCTGGCCGCAGCGGTGGGGGTAGCTATCGCCATTACGCTCGTCCATGCCTGGCGCAGCGGTGTGCCTGCGCTCAAGATATGGGGAGGCGTGACAGCGGTGACCTTCATCGTTCAGGTGATCCTCGGCGCAGCCAATGTGTTGTTGCGCTTCCCCCCTGTCCTGGATGCCCTGCATCTGACCGCTGCGGCAGGGGTGTGGGCCGGGCTGATCGTGCTGTCCACGCTCAGTTTCCGGCTTTCCACCCTTCGCCCACAGCCGCAGGTGGGCAGCCTGCAACCCTCTGGAGTACGCTAAATGCTCACTGCGAACCGCTGGACCGCTGTACGCCACCTGCGCGCCCTTGTAGCCGATACCGTTGCGCTGATGAAGCCGGGGATTATCAGCCTGCTCTTGGTTACCACGCTGGCAGCGATGTTCGTGGCACAGGCAGGTCTGCCGCCGTTGCCGCTGGTCCTGGCCGTGATGGTGGGAGGCACACTGGCCGCCGGGGGCGCGAACGCGCTCAACCACTACCTGGAGCGTGATATTGACGGCGTCATGTCCCGCACCAGCCAGCGCCCGCTGCCTGCCGGGCGCGTTTCGCCCCAATATGCGCTCGTCTTTGGGCTGGTGCTGGGGGTGCTCTCCTTTGTGCTGCTGGCGCTCACTGCTAACCTGCTCAGCGCGGGCCTGGCGGCATTGGGCTATCTGGCCTATGTGTTCATTTACACGCTCTGGCTGAAGCGCATCACCCCTCAGAACGTGGTCATCGGCGGCGTGGCCGGGGCGATCCCGCCCCTGGTGGGCTGGGCGGCGGTGCGGGGCACGCTAGACCTGGGGGCGCTGTATCTGTTTGCGGTGATCTTCTTCTGGACGCCGCCGCACACCTGGGCACTGGCCATGCTGATCTCCAACGACTATGCGCGGGCACGCATCCCTATGCTGCCGGTGGTGCGCGGCGCAGCCGAGACCGCCTGGCATATCTGGCTCTATTCTCTCCTGCTCGTTGTCCTCACGATCCTGCCGGTCACCGTGCAGTTGTTCGGCTTGATCTACCTGATCGCGGCGGTGGCTTTAGGCGCGTGGCTGCTGGTGCTGGCCTGGCAGCTCCTGCGCCAGCCCACCAAGCCCCAGGCGCGGCGGTTGTACAAGGCTACGCTGCTCTACCTGGCGCTATTGTTCGCGGCGATGGTGGTGGACCGGGTGTTGATGGCGCGGGGGATCGGTTAGGGGGGCTGGCTATTCCGTCGATCCGACGTGGCGCGCCGGCACCTTGGGCGTCCGCGTGATCCACCAACCCAGGATCAGGCTATAACAGACCTGGGCGATAATAAACGAGGGCCAGTCAATAAACTTCTCCATCACCGGGTTAAGCAGCGGCAGCCCCAGGAAGGTGGCAGTGATCCACAGGAGCGGCGCGACAATGGCCGCCCAGACCCAGGGGTTGCCTGGCAGGGTGGGCAGGACCAGGGCGAACAGGAAGCCCAACCCGGTGGACATGACCAGGTGGATCACCAGGCCGACGACGAGCGCGGCCGGGTTGAATTGCATGAAGACCTCTTGGGGAGCGCTTTGGAGATCGCGCAGGATGGTGGCGCCGATCAGGTTCACCGGATACCAGATGCCCCGGCCGCTCAAGAGGCCATAGATGATGGCGACAACGACCATCGCCATCCCGCCCACGAACCCACCGACAATGCCTGCGGAATAGGGGTAAACCATCGCGGGCACATCCCGGCTGGCCGGATGCTCGCCCGGTTGCGTGTGCTGTGCCGATGCCAGGGGCTGTCCAGATCGCTCAGGCATGATGCTCTCCTTCCATACGCAACGCTTCTCTCTTGTCCAGGACGCGTTGGTGGGCGACGCACCTCTATTATAGCCTATTCAGGTCTGAATTGAGTATATCGGGTTACAGAAGATGCGCAAGTGGGGGCAAGGCGCGGGTGCATGTCTTTTCAATCGCCTGGCTGTCCCTCGCCCCTGGCTGCTTCTACCTCCGTCCGCAGTTGGCCGCAGCCCGCCTGAATGTCAATGCCGCGCCGAACGCGGACGGTGCAGGGGATACCGGCGCGCTCCAGAATCTCGCGGAAGGCGGCGACGCGCTCGCGGGTGGAGGGCGCGCCTGCATAGCCGCGTGTGGGGTTGAGCGGGATGACGTTGACGTGGCAGAGCAGGCCGGAGATCAACCGGACCAGCGCCTGCGCCTGCTCCGGCGTGTCGTTCACGTCTCGGATCAGCGCCCACTCAAAGGTGATCCGCCGCCCGGTGCGGGCGACGTAGTTGCGGCAGGCGGCCAGAAGTTGAGCCAGGGGGTAGCGCCGGTTGATGGGCACGAGTTCATTGCGCAGTTCATCGGTGGCGGCATGGAGCGAGACGGCCAGGCCCACCTGAAGCCCCTCCCGGCTGAAGCGCTCAATCGCCGGCACCAGGCCCACCGTGCTCAGGGTGATGCGCCGCTGGCCGAAGTTGAAGCCGGTCGGGTCAATCAACCGCCGCAGCGCGGCCAGCGTCGGGCCGTAGTTCGCCAGGGGTTCGCCCATGCCCATGAGGACGATGTTGGTCAGCCCACGCTCGGCCCGCTCCCCTGGCCTCTCCCCTATGAGGGGAGGGGTGCCCTGGCGCAGTTCGCGCTCAATGAACAGCACCTGCTCAACGATCTCGCCGCTGGTCAGGTTGCGCAGCAGGCCCATCTGGCCGGTGGCGCAGAAGACACAGCCCATGCCGCAGCCCGCCTGGGTAGAGATGCAGGCGGTGCGCCGCCGTTCATAGCTCATGAGGACGCTCTCAATACGCTGGCCGTCAGGCAACTCCAGGAGCAGCTTGCGCGTTCCCCCATCGGAGGATTCCCGCTCGGCGACGACGCGCAGGCGGTGCAGGACGGTCTCGGCGGCCAGCCGCTGGCGCAGCCGGGCGGGCAGGTCGGTCATCTCGTCAAAGCTGGCGGGCAGGCGCTTGTAGAGCCAGGCCCAGAGTTGCCTGGCGCGGTACTCCGGCTCGCCCCAGGAGGTCAGGAGTGCGCGAAGTTCATCAAAAGTCAGGTCGTACAACGCCGGGCGCACCTCGCCCTGCGTCTGCCGCGATGTTTGTAATCGGATCACAGCCTGTCCCATTTCCGCCGCACCTCATCCACATCCCGGAACACCCAGGTCGGCTTGATCTCGGATATGGCCAGTTCGTGCTCCGTCGTCACGCCGGAGAGCACCAGAATGGTTTTCAGCCCGGCGCGCTGGCCGCCCAGGATGTCGGTCTCCAGCCGGTCGCCGAGCACGGCGGTATCCTCCTGCGTGCCGCCCAGGCGTTTGAGCGCCTGCTGGAACATGATAGGCTCCGGCTTGCCTACGATCACCGGCCTGATCCCTGTGGCCGTTTCCAGTGCGGCCAGGATGGCACCTGCGCCGGGGATGATGCCCTCCTCGCTGGGGAAGGTCTTATCCGGGTTGGAGCCGATGAAGCCCGCCCCGGCGCGGATCAGGAGCGTCGCCCGGCGTAGCTTCTCAAAGGTCAGGTCCAGGTCCTGGCCGACGACGACAAAGCGGGCCTGGTGGCTATCCAGGGCGAAGCCCCTCTGGGCCAGGGCCTGGCGCAGCCCCTGGCCGCCAATGACGTAGACCGGCGTCCCCGGCCCGGCCAGCGCCGCCAGGTAATCGGCGGTGGCCACTGCCGACGTGATGATCTCGTGGGGGGCGACCGCCATGCCGAAGCCGGCCAGCTTATCCACGTATTGCTCCACGGTCCTGGTGGAGTTGTTCGTCGCCAGGATAAAGCCGATGCCGCGTTCGCGCAAGAAGCGGATGAACGCCGGCGCGCCGGGGATGACCTGCGCCCCCCGCCACAGCACGCCGTCCATGTCTATGATCAGGTGTTGGATGGCCATTAAGGCCAATTGTACCACAAACTGGGGGTGAGTCGGGGTGCGAGACACGGATTTCGTGCAATGAAAACCGATTCCTTGGAAAGGGAGCCTCTACTCCTGGACGGCCTGAGGCGAAGTTGATATAATACGGGCTGTGGCGACCATTACCGTTACCCTAGACGAAATTCAGCGCGATTTGATCGGCTATCTCCGCCGGGTCAAGGCGGGCGAAACGCTTGTGATTCTGGAGGCGAATGAACCGGTGGCAGAGATCAAGCCCGTTGTCTCCGACGAGGCACATCTGCGACCGTACGCCCTATGCGCTGGAGAGTTTCAAGTCCCTGAAGACTTCAATGCGCCGCTTCCGGACGAGGTCATCGCGCAATTTGAAGGGCCATGAGGCTGCTGCTTGACACCCATGTCTTCCTCTGGTACATCACCAGAGATGCGCGCCTGCCTGCAACTATCCTGCCGTTGATCCGCCTGCCCACAAATGAGGTTTATCTTAGCGTTGTCTCGGTCTGGGAGGTCATGGTGAAATACCAGCTTGGCAGGCTGCCCCTGCCGCAATCGCCTGACGTTTACATTCCTCAGCAGCGCCAACGCCATCAGATAGAGAGCCTTCCGCTGGACGAGGACAGTGTGACAAACCTGGCCAGGTTACCCGCGCTGCACAAAGACCCCTTTGACCGGATGCTTATTTGTCAGGCGATCCAGCATGGCCTGACGATTGTCTCTACAGATGAGGCGGTACGCGCTTACGTCACCCACATAGCAGTCATTCCGTGAGGTGATACAATTGCTGAGAAGCTATCCAGGGGAAGGGGGCAACGCTTGCGCCAGCCCGCCCAGCTCAGCCACTGCCGCTTGCACTGCCGCTACAACCTCCGGCAGCGCCGTGCCCAAGCGGGCCGCGTCCAGGTGAAGCGCGCGCCAGCCTGGGGGTTGGGGCAGAGCCAGGGCGTCCCCGGCAGCCGGGCCACAGGAGATCGCCAGCGTCCCCTCGCGGCAGAAGATGGCGAAATCGGCGGTGTAGCTGGCGCGGCGCTCACGGAGGATGTAGCCGCGCTCGGCGGCGATGCCCGCCTCCTTCAGCGCCCGCCATAGCTTCTCCTGCTCCGGGCTGCCCAGCACCAGGTCGTTGATCTCCTCGGCCTGCATCAGGCGCTCACCGGTCGTCAGGAGGAAAGTGATGCGCCGCCATGTGCGGCTGGGGATGGGGCGCGGCAGGCGCTCCAGTGGTCCAAGCTGGAGCTTGTAGTACCACTCGCCGGCGCGGGGGTGGTCGGGCTGATCACGGAACAGGTCACGGCGCGTGACCAGTTCGTGCCCGCGCACCTGGGCATAGTAGTGGATCGCCCACTTCTCGTCGCCAAAAGCGGCGGTCTGGTAGAAGGCCAGGTAGTCCACCTGGATCGTGCGCGGCGCGTGCTTGAGCGGGATGCGGTACCAGCCGAGCGTCTTGGCGATAGCGAAGTCGCGCCGGTTGTTCAGGATGGCGACGAGGACAAGGGCTTCGGGAAACATGGGGCCTCACGTCCCCAGTTGTTTCAGCGCCGCGCCGCCCTCCTTGAGCGCATCGCCCAGTGCCTTGAGGTTGCTGCCCGCTGTATCCAGCGTCTGGCTCATGCTGGTGAGGCGTTGCGCGGTGGTATGCAGCCTCCCGCCCACCTGGTTCTCCATCAGATTCGCCTGGGTGCGCATGTTGCTTGTCACCAGGCCAAACAGGCTCTGGTCCTCAATCTCCAGGCCGGTCACCAGGTCCCACTGACCCAGCCCGATCAGGCTGAAGTCAAAACGGTGCGTGGTAAAGGTTAAACCGGGCACTTTTACCTGATCAAGCGCATTGGCGACATCCCGTATCTCTTCTGCTACCTCCTGGACCTGCTCGTAGCACTGGTCAATGGCGTTGGCGGCCTGTTGCAGCACATCAGCGGCGTTCAGCGGCAGCGCAGCGTTGCCGCCCAGTGTTTTGCCCGCCAGCGCAGCGCCGTTCCCCGCCGTTTCCATGCCCACGCCCGCTGCCTGGAGTCCGGCTGGCAGGGCCTCAAACAGGACGACCAACTGGTCGGCGTGGTCCCAGATGTAGCGGATAAAATTGAAGAAGTGACCTAACTGAGACATGTGCGTCCCCCTTCCCCTTCCCTTTAGTTTTGTTAGATTGATAACCCTGGTCGCCCACTGCGCCTAGGTCAGTGCGCCGCGCACCGCCGCGATCTGCGCGTCAATCTGCGGCACTTCCTTCGCCTCGGCTTCCCAGAAATCGGGGAACTTCATTTGATTGAGGTAGGCCACGCTGTAGCCGAACTGCGTCCACACCTCCTCCTTCTGGCGGAACAGGCGTTCCTTTTGTGCCTGGCTGCGCACATCCAGAATCTCATGCGTCGTCGCGCCCAGGAAGACCGCTTTGGCCCACACCTCTAGCGTCTCCGCGTCAATCCGGCCCACGCGCCGTTCCAGATCGGCCATGACTGAGGGGTAGCGATCAAAGCCATCGGTCGCAATCGTCACGACGTTATCCTGCGGCCCCAAGTCAAGGAACTTGGCCGTCTTGATCGCGCCGATGATGTTGCAGATGCTGGAGATACCCAGGCGGTTGACCAGCGCCCGCGCCCCCTCCTCCGGCACGCCCAGGCGCTCCACCAGGACCTGTGTCCCATCCTGGATGACCTTCAACCCGCGCAGGCAGTCCTCATCATGGATCAGCATGACATAATCGGTGGTCAGGACATTGTGGATGAGCGTGACCATTTTATCGCCGATGCCTTCAATGCGGTGCTGACCGCGCCCGTTGTTGTACAGCGTGCTGCACTCACGCGGCTCCAGCGCCACCACTGCCGCCTCCGGCCAGACTGCCTTGATCGCGTCGCCTGCGGCCAGCGTCCCCGCCGAGCCGGGCGCCGCGCAGAAGGCCGCCACCCGGCCATTGCCATAATGCTGCGCGGCCTGGAGGACGGCTTCGCCGGTGACATAGCGGTGAAAGCGGTAGTTGGGCAAAAGCTCAAACTGGGCCAGCACCTCGTAGCGCGGGTCATTCATATAGGCGGCGTAGGTGCGCTGGAGGGTGAGGATCACGTCGCTCTCCGTCCCCGGCGTCAGGTCCAGTTCGCCGCCGTACCTGCGGATACGCTCGTAGCGCTCCTGGCTCATGCTATCGGGCATGACCACCAGGCCGCGATAGCCCTTGAGCCGGGCGATATAGGCTGTGCCGATGCCGAAGTTGCCGGTGGATGGCCCGACGATGATCTTCTGGCCGGGGCGGAGGCGCCCTTTGGCCTCAGCCTCAATCAATGTGGCGTACACCGCGCCGACCTTGTGGCTGCCGGTGGGGAAGTCCGCGCCGATGAGCACAATGATGTTGGCCTTGACGCCGGTGAGTTCGCGGGGCAAGACAACATGATTGACGCTGTTATCGGCGCGTTTCCAGGTGATATTGAACAGGTTGATGGGGTCAAGTTCGTTTTGATGCAGCGCCTGAAGCGCCCGCTGCCGCAGGTCGGGCGGCAGCAGGCTGGGGTCGCGCATCTCGGCATAGGTGGGGCCTGGGACAATGGCGCTCATAGGATCCTCATCTGTTTATCTCCATGATCTTGGACAAGCGTGACGGCTATTTTATACCATCTTCCTTAGATTCCTGAAAATACTCCGTGGAGTACCTTATTGTACTTATCATCCAGGGGTGGATGTCGGTGAGGCAGCATTGCATCCAGCGAGGGCTTCACCCCCCGGTGGTTGATGTCCACATGCTCCCCGGCGACCACGCTGGAGATGTCTTCCATATCTACGGAGATGTAGACTTTCACGGATGACGCTCCACTCTGTTCGCCATGGCGTTGGATTATATGCACTTTTAGATCGTGTGCCACCCCCTCTCCCTTGAGGGGGATTGGGAAGTTGGCCGAAATCGCCTCCTCGTTATAATGAGAGCATAGCATAGGTGTGATGCCTGTACTCACTATGGCACCTGGCCTGAGGGCTGGGTGAGGATTGAAACGTGCGCCGACGCAACATCACTCTGGCTCTGGAATGGGGGCTGGTGTCGCTGGCGGTCATCATTACCATCGCCTTCGTCATCCAGCTCAGCCGCTACAGCGCCCAGCGCTCGCGCCTGCCCCTGGGCATGACCATAGGCGGCCTGGAGGTCAGCGGCCTGACACCGGAGCAGGCCACCGAGCGCGTCATGGTGGCCTTTGCTGCGCCGGTGGACCTCCTCTACCAGGACGAGCACATTGTGCTCCAGCCGGCGGAGATCGGCTTTCGCCTGGATCGGGAGGCACTGCTGGCGGCGGTGGAGACGGCCCGCGAGGCCACCGACTGGTGGCAGGGCTTTCGCGATTACCTGAGCGGGCAACCGGCGATGCCCCGCGCGCTCCAGCCGGAGCTATCCTATTCGCGGGAGCAGCTCATTGCGGTGCTGCAGCGCATCGCCCAGAGCTACGACCGGGGGCCGCAAGCCCCCCAGGTGGAGGCCGACACGCTGCGCTTCCTCGCCGGTGAACCCGGTCGGCAACTGGATATTCCAGCCTCCCTGCCGCGCGTAGAAGCGGCGTTGCGTTCCGCTATTAACCGCCGCGCTGAACTGGTGGTGCGCGAATCCCCGCTGCCGGATGCATCCCTGGAGGCTTTGCGCCCCTGGCTTGAGCGCCGCCTGGCCGGGTTTGACGGTGTGGTGGGCCTGTACGTGCTTGACCTGGACACCGGGCGCGAACTGGCGTACAATGGCGACGTCGCCTTCAGCGGTATGGGCGTGCTCCGGCTGCCCATCCTCGTGGCGGCCTATACTCAACTGGAGGCCCCTTTTGACCCGGCCACGCACCAACTCATCAGCGATACGCTAGCGAGCGACAACAACGGCGCTGCTGCCGCGAACGCCCTGCTGGCCCTTATCGGCAACGGGGACAGCCTGGCCGGGGCCGGGCAGGTCACTGCGCTGATGAAATCTCTCGGCCTGGTGAACACGTTCATCGCCCTCCCCTACGATGCCACGCCAGAACAGCCCGTGAACATTACGACGCCGGCCAACAGCCTCGCCGAGGTCAAGACCGACGCCGACCCCGCCCGCCAGACGACGCCCGCCGATATGGGCCAGCTTTTGCAGATGATCTACCAGTGTGCGCGCAACGGCGGTGCCCTGTTGGCGGCCCTGCCCGACCGCCTTACGCCCGCCGAGTGCCGCGAGTTGTTGGAGGTGCTGTCGGCGGTGCGCAGCGGCAACCTGTTGGAAACCGGCCTGCCGCCGGAGGCCCGCCTGGCGCACCGCCCCGCCTGGAGCACCGATACCCATGCCGACGCCGGGGTCATCTTCTCACCGGGGGGCGATTACGTCGTGGCCGTGTTCGTCTGGCGCCCGGAGTACCTGGACTGGGCGGTGAGCGCGCCCCTGATCGCCGACCTGAACAAGGCAGTGTACAACTACTTTAACCGGTAGGGAGACGGGATTCTAGGATTCTAAGACGCCCGGCTGTAAGCCCCCCAGGCGCGACTTCCAGTCGCCAGGGGTGTATTCCATATTCAGGGCAGATGTGGTGCACTGGCCACGACGAGAACAACGAGAATAGGAGAGAGCAGAGCATGGACGTGGCACAGCAGGAACTGAAGACGAGGGAGGATGGTACAAGACGCGCAGGCCGCCTTGGAGAAGCGGCCGGCACAGCGGCCGGCGGGCGAGGAGATAACACTGAGTGGGCGGGGTTTCCCTCCCCGGCGTAGTTTCTATACCTGCCGCTCTTTGGCGGCTATGGAAAGCCGCCCTACAGGGCCGGTGCGCTCATCTCTCCAGGTGTAGGGCAGGTTTCCATACCTGCCGCTCTTTGGCCCTGCTGTGGCGGCTATGGAAAGCCGCCCTACAGGCTATTCTATCCCGCCTTGCCCATCCCGCCATTTATGCGAGGATCTCAACCGACGCGCAGCGCCTCTTCTCTCATCCCCCTCCCCCCAGTGTGGGGGAGGGAAACCCCCATCCCTGGGTGCGGTGTGGCCTTGTCACGACCTCCGACTTCAGCTAAAATAAAAGCTGTTCCACCTGGAAGGAGAGAGCATGGTTGGAGCGCGTGAGGACCTGCCCTACGATGAGCTTAAGACCTGGCTGCTGAACGAAAAACGGCGCCTGCAAGACGAGCTGAGAGCCTTCGGCGACGCCGACGCCGAGACAGTGCCGCCGGGCGAGGTCGGCTACGGCAATCACCCCGCCGACTATGGCACAGAGGTGTTTGAGCAGGAGAAGGAGGTGGGGTTGCGCCGCGATTTTGAAGCCGTGATCCAGCGGATTGACGCAGCGCTGGCGCGCATGGACGAAGGCACCTACGGCCTCTGCCTGAACTGCGGCAGGCCGATTGACCCGGAACGCCTGAAGGCGCTGCCCTATGCCGAGTACGATATTGAGTGCGCCGAGAAGCTCAGCACGCCATGAGAGCACTGTGGGATCGCGCCGGGTTGCTGCTCGTCGCCGCCATCACGCTCCTGCTTGACCAGGCCACCAAGGCGCTGGTGGTGCGCTTCCTCAGCCCGGCGCAAACCTGGAATTTCTCACCTGCTCTGGCGCGTTGGGTGAGCATCACCTATGTGACGAATACCGGCGCGGCCTTCGGCCTCTTCCCCGACCAGGGCTTTTTCTTCATCATCGTTGCCCTTGTCGTCGTTGCCGTGATCATCCTCTACTACCGGCGCCTCCCGGCGGGCCAGTGGCTGATTCGGCTGGCGCTCGGCCTGCAACTGGGGGGGGCGCTGGGCAACCTGCTTGATCGGCTGCGCTATGGCTACGTGGTGGACTTCGTGGACTTGAACTTCTGGCCGCTCAAGGAGTGGCCCGTGTTCAACGTGGCCGATGCCAGCATCGTCCTGGGCGTGGTCCTCCTGGCGCTGACCATCCTGCGAGAAGAGTCCCATGCCCGAGCGGACCATCTCCCTGGCGTTTGAACGCGGCGGCGAGCGGCTGGACAAGGCCCTGGCCGCCGCCCTGCCGACCCTCTCCCGCTCGCAAATCCAACGGCTGATCAAAGAGGCCTATGTCACGGTAGAGGGGCGGGTGGCCAAGCCCAGCACCCGGCTGGAGCCGGGCGCCCGCGTCATCGTGCGCCTGCCGCCGCCGCAGCCCACCGCGCTCGTGGCCGAGGCCATCCCCCTGGACATCGTGTATGAGGATGCCGACATCCTGGTGGTCAACAAGCCCGCCGGCATGGTGGTGCATCCGGCGCACGGGCACGCCTCCGGCACGCTGGTCAACGCGGTCCTGGCGCACTGCCCGGAGTTGGAGGGGGTGGGTGGCGAGCAGCGCCCCGGCATCGTCCACCGATTGGATAAGGACACATCGGGGCTGATCGTCATCGCCAAGAACGACCGCGCCCATCGCGAGTTGCAGCGCCAGTTTAAGGCGCGGGAGGTGACCAAGGCTTACCTGGCGCTGGTGGAGGGGCGCGTAAGCCCTCAGCGGGGCATCATTGAGGCGCCTATCGGACGCGATCCGGGCCACCGGCAGCGCATGGCGGTGGTGCGCAACGGGCGCGAGGCGGTGACGCGCTATAGGGTGCTGGAGACGTTCCCGGAGTATACGCTGGTGGAGGCCGAGCCGGTGACCGGGCGCACCCATCAGATCCGGCTGCACCTGGCCTTTATCGGCCACCCGGTGGTGGGCGACCGCGTCTATGGCCGTCGCAGGCAGCGCCTGAGCCTGAACCGGCACTTTCTGCACGCCCACCGGCTGACGCTGGCCCTGCCGGGCACGGGCGAGCGGCGCACATTCATCGCGCCCTTGCCGCCGGAGTTGGAGGCGGTGCTGGCGGAGCTACGCAGCTAATTTGTTTACTGCCTGGCAGGCGCGAGTAGGCGGGTTTGGAAACCCGCCCTACGAAAGCTATTGTCTACTTCGCGTAGGCTGAAATGTCTTTATCCAGCCACAGCCGTGTAGGGTAGCCGTGTCACGTAGCGATTAACGCTCGCTCTACTTCTTCCGGCAACTCTATAAAAGCAAAGCGGCTCACGTGGTACAGGTAATCCTCGCCACTTTCATCCACAATGCGGATAAAATCATCCTGCTCCGCCTGCTCGTCAGGAATCACTTCATAAATCTTCCTCGGAATAAGGGAGGCTTCATACCCCTTATTATCAAGGCAGAGAGCGAATCGCTTTCTCATGGGCCTATCCTATTCTAGATAGCGCTTGATCTTGATGTCCTTTCGGCCTATGCCGTGCGCTTCATACCAATGAAGTTCTACCCGCCGAATTCTGCCGTTGGGAAGTCTTACATCTGCGATACCTTTGAGCTTTCTCCACCGCCCACGTCCATATGTCTTCTGTAGCTGAGCCAGGTCACGAATATGCGACCCAACGGCGATGATTTCAATATCCCGAATCTCCCCAAGGATTTCAAATTCCACCTTTACAATATAGCACGCTGTAGAGAGCACAGCAAGCGAGCCAACCGAATCTGCCGGGCACGGGCGAGCGACGCACATTCATCGTGCCTTTGCCGCCGGAGCTGGAGGCGGTGCTGGCGGAGCTACGCGGTTGACCTCCACCCCTATCCCGGTACAGGCGTACAGGGGGGAGGTTTCTCAACTCTAATGACCTATCCCCACTGTTTACAGTGGGGCGCCCTCAGGCTGCAGCGTTTACGCTGCGGGGCCTGGGCACCACCTGTGCCACTCAGCGGAGGGCGGTCCCCCGTCCTCCCTCGTCTGCCGCCGGCCTTCCGTTTCGGGTTGACAGGACGGGGGCGATGTTTTAGAATGACCCTCAAAGCCAGCCGTAGGGCGGCTTTCCATAGCCGCCGTAGTCACGTGAGGGGATAATCCGTTGAGTACCCCTTGCCCAAGGCGTGCAGGGAAGTGGAGTGTAGCCATGAAAACGATGACCAGTCCTGAGATTTGGCAGGCCTTTCTGGATTACTTTGCCGGGAAGGGGCATACGATCGTGCCCAGTTCATCGCTGGTGCCGGTGGATGACCCCACGCTGTTGTTCGTCAACGCCGGGATGGTGCAGTTCAAGAACGTCTTCCTGGGCCTGGAGGAGCGCCCCTACAAGCGGGCAACGACGTTGCAGAAGTGTATGCGCGTCTCTGGCAAGCACAACGATATTGAGAACGTCGGCCCCTCCCCGCGCCACCACAGCTTCTTCTTCATGCTGGGCAACTTCTCCTTCGGCGATTACTTCAAGCGCGAGGCCATCCGCTACGCCTATGAGTGCCTGACGGAGGTGTTTGGCCTGCCGCCAGAGCGCCTGGTCTATACCGTCTTCCAGGATGATGAGGAGGCCTTCTCGGCCTGGACGCAGGACATCGGCATCGCGCCGGAGCGCATCTATCGCATGGGGGAGAAGACCAACTTCTGGTCTATGGGTGATACCGGCCCGTGCGGGCCGACCTCGGAGATCCATTATGACTTCGGCCCAGAGGCCTGCACCTGCGGCCAGCCCAATTGCAGCGTGGCGCTGGACAACGGCTGCAACCGCTGGCTGGAGGTCTGGAATCTCGTTTTCATGCAGTTTAACCAGGCCGCCGATGGCACGCGCACGCCCCTGCCCCGGCCCGGCGTGGACACGGGCATGGGCCTGGAGCGGCTGGCCTCCATCATCCAGGGGGTCGGCTCCGATTACGAGACCGATCTGTTCGTGCCCATCATCAAGCGCACCCAGGAACTGCTGGGCCACAGCCAGGCCGAGGTACAGCAACACCTGGTCGGCTATCGCGTCATCGCCGACCACATCCGCGCCATCGTTTTCCTGATCGGCGATGGCGTCCTGCCGGGCAACGAGGGACGCCGCTACGTGCTGCGGCTGATCCTGCGCCGCGCTGCGCGCCATGGCAAACTGATCGGTTTTGAAGAGCCTTTCCTGAGCGAGATCGCGCCGGTGGTCATTGAGCAGATGGGGCCGTACTTTGAGGAGCTGGTGCAACGGCGCGAGTTCATCCTCCAGACCATCCGCCTGGAGGAGGAGCGCTTCCTGCAAACGCTCAGCGTGGGCCTGCGCCTGCTGGAAAGCGAGATCGCCGCGCTCCGGGCCTTGGGCAAGACCGTCCTGCCGGGGCCGGTGGCCTTCAAGCTATACGACACCTACGGCTTCCCCATTGACCTGACCAAGGATGTGGCCCGCGAGAGCGGTTTAACGGTGGATGAGGCGGGCTTCCGCCAGGCGCTGGAGGAACAGCGCGAGCGCTCCCGTGGGGAGCAGGCCGCCGTCCTGGACGAGACCAAGCTGGTCTATGTGCGCCTGCTCAACGACCTCAAGGCCAGTGGTGCGCTGGACGAGGATGGCGTCTTATACGACCCCTACAGCGCCACCGAGGTGGATACGGTGGTGGTGGGCATCCTTAAGCTTAACGCGGATGGCCCGCCAACACGGGTGCGCTCCGCCCGCCAGGGCGACCGCGTGGAACTGGTCATCCCCATCACCCCCTTCTATGTGGAGAGCGGCGGCCAGGTGAGCGACACGGGCGTTTTCGTCCAGCCACGCGAAGGCACGGATGAGGTCCGATGGGAGGTGCAGATTGAGGACACGCGCCAGCCCATTCCGGGGTTGATCGTCCATGTGGGGCGTGTCACCGCCGGGACAGTGCACGAGGGCGATTCCTGCTGGGCCATTGTGGACTACGAGCGCCGTTGGGACATTATGCGCAATCATACCGCCACGCACCTGCTGCACAGCGCATTGCGCTATGTCCTGGGGGAGCACGTGCACCAGGCCGGTTCACTGGTCGCGCCCGACCGTCTGCGCTTTGACTTCACCCACCCGACGATGATGACGCAGGAGGAGTTGGCGGCGGTCTCCCGCTCGGTCAATGCCGCCATCCTGGCGAACTACCCGGTGGAGGTGGTCTTCACGGATTACCGCACGGCGGTGGCGGAGGGGGCCATGGCGCTGTTTGGGGAGAAATATGGCGAGGTCGTGCGCACCCTGCGCATCGGCACACCCGATGAACTCATCAGCTATGAGCTTTGTGGCGGGACGCATGTCAATGAGACGGCGGAGATCGGGTTGTTCCACATCATCAGCGAGAGCAGTGTGGGCGCGGGCGTGCGCCGGATTGAGGCCGTGACCGGGCGCGGCGCGTTAGAACTGGTGGAGCAGCGCCTGGGCCAGCTTGAGAACATCGCCGCTTACCTGGGCGTCACCCCGGAGCAGGTGGAACGGCGCGTGCTGGCGCTGCTGGAGGAGGCGCAGAACGCCCAGAAGGAGATCGCCCGGCTGCGGCGGTTGCTGGCCCAGCGCGACTTTGAGGCGGTGATGGCCCATGTGCAGCAGGTCAACGGTATCCCGGTGCTGGCGGCGCGGGTGGAGGCCGCTGATGTGGATACGCTGCGCGAGATGAGCGACTGGTTCCGCCAGCGCGTGGGCAGCGGCGTAGTCGTCCTGGCGGCGACCATGGGTGGGCGCCCCAACTTCGTGGCTGCGGTCACCCCCGACCTGGTGCAGCGTGGGCTGGATGCCGGGCGGATTGTCAAGGCGGTGGCCCGCGTGGTGGGCGGCGGCGGCGGCGGCAAGCCCACCCTGGCCCAGGCTGGCGGCCGGGATGTCAGCCGCATCAAAGAGGCGCTGGCCCAGGTGCCGCACCTGGTTGCTGAAGCGTTAAGAACCTGATCCCAGTTACCCTAACCATGTCGCCGAAGGTGACGTTGTTAGATAATCCGTTGAGTACCTTGACCGGGGTTGAGGGTGGACGACCGGACCATCATCAGCAGGCCAGGTGAAAGCGCCGATGCGCTGGCCGCCAGGTTGAGCCGCCTGACACCGGGGCGTGTCGTCCTGGTGCTTGAGAACGGGGTTGCTCCAGCCTTTGACCTAGTGGATTTGCAGCGCCTGCAACGCCAGGCGGCCCGCCACCGGCTGGAACTGGCCCTGGTCACAGATGACCCCGATCTGGCCGATGCCGCTCGCGCCTTGAAGCTGCCGGTGTTTGCCTCGGTGGAGGCCGCCCACCAACGCCCGCTGCGCTTTCGCCCCCCGGATCGGTCCTTCCTGTTCCGTCCCCCGCCCTCTGCCTGGATAGACCCGGAGGATGCCCTGGAGGTATGGCAGCGCCATCGCCGGGAGCGGCGCCGACCCGCTGCCTGGCTGTGGGCGCTTTCCGCACTGGTCTTCGTCCTGGCGCTGGCGGCTGTCGTCCTGGGGGCCCTGGTGGTGTGGCCCAGCGCCCAGGTTCGCCTGGTGCCTATCAGCCGGCCTGTGGGGGCGGTGGTGACCCTGGTGGCCGACCCAGGGGCGCAAGAGGTGGATGCGGCGGCGGGGGTCGTGCCCGCCCGCTATCTGTCGGTAGAGGTGGAGGGGGAGGCGCACATCACCACGACCGGCGTCAAAGACATCCCCGATGCCCCGGCGCGGGGCCGGGTGGTGTTCACCAACCTGATGCCGCAGCCTCTGACCGTCCCCAAAGGGACCATCGTGCGCACCAATGCGGGTGTGCCGGTGCGCTTCGCCACGCTGACCGACGCCGAGGTGCCCGCGAACGGCCAGACGATGGTGGAGGTGGAGGCGCTGGACAAGGGGCCAGCGGGCAATGTGGCGGCCGGGGTGATCAGCCGGATTGAAGGGGCACTGGCCTTCCAGTTGCGTGTGACCAACCCAGAGCCGACCCAGGGCGGCGCGGCCAGACAGGTACGCGCCGTGACCCAGGCCGACCAGGACCGCTTGCAGGCGGCCCTGCTGGAGCAACTCCAGGCGCTGGCGCTGGAGCAGATGCGCACCGAACTGCGTCCCACCGAGTTTGTGGTGACCCCCAGCCTGCAGTTGGTAGATGTCCTGGATGTCGCCACCGATCGCTACATAGGCGAGCAGGCCGAGGTGCTGGGAATGCAAATGCGGGTGCGGATGCAGGCGATCGCGGTGGACGAAGCCCCAGCGCACCAACTGGCCCTGGCCGCACTCCAGCGCCAGGTCATCCCCGGCTACACCCTGATCGCCAGCAGCGTGACCCCACCGCGCCGAGGGGATACGGTCAGCCTGGATGAGCAGGGGCGAGTCAGCTTCCGCCTAGCAGTGAGCGGCGCCATGACGGCCCAGCTTGACCTGAACGAAGCCATCCGCGCTGTGCGCGGGCAACCGCTGGCGCGTGCCCGCGCACTCCTGATGCAGAAACTGCCCCTGGAAAGGCCCCCGGACATCCAGGTCTCACCGTCCTGGTTCCCCTACATGCCCTTCCTGGGCGTGCGGATCACGGTGGACCTGACCACAATGGATGATGGATGACAAAGGTGCTCAACGGATTGCTGTCAACGGATTCTGAGAACGGATTGAACGGATTATCTACAGGAATCAAGGAAACTGACGACGGGCGGCGGATCAGGCGATTGATGGCTTTAGACGTGGGCGAGCGGCGCATCGGCGTGGCGCTGAGCGACCCCAGCCAGACGGTGGCGCGGGCGCTGACCGTGCTGGAGCGGCGGTCCAAAGCGGAGGATTTTGAACGGCTGCGCCGCCTGATCGCCGAGCACAATGTAGAGCGGGTGATCGTCGGCTACCCGCGTAGCCTGTCCGGTGAGGAGGGACCTCAGGCGCGGCGCGTGGCCCGCTGGGCCGAGGCGCTGCGGGCGGTTGTGCCTGTGCCGGTGGAGCTATGGGACGAGCGCTTTTCCACGCTGATCGCGGCAGGGGTGGTGCGCGAACGGGGGGAGCGCGGGCGTAAGCGCCGCCCTCTGGACGATGTGGCGGCAGCGGCGATCCTGCAAGACTATCTGGATACCAGGTCAGCAGCCAGGGGGCCGTAGTCAGAGGCTGCCTGAGTTTCCTTGATCCCTGTAGATAATCCGTTGAGTACCTTGATAGGAGAGCATGTACGGGGACACGGAGCATAGCCATAAGCGGGAAGCCCTCAAGATCGCCCTGCGAGCGTTGGCTACCCTGGGCGTCATTGCGCTGCTGGCGGTGGCCGGTTGGCTGGTGGTCCAGCAATTGGCGCCCCCTTTGTCCGGGAACGACGAACGGCCGACGACGGACGACGGGCAACAGACCATGGGGGGGATTGAAGGCATCGTTCTGGGGGCATATCTCCGCGCGCGCCAGGGCGACCTCCAGCAGCCAGCGGGGGACGACGACACGCCGCTGGACTTCACGGTGGAGCCAGGGGAGAGCATCGCCTCTATCGCCAGCCGGCTGCAGCAGGTGGGGCTGATCCGCGATGCGGGGTTGTTCCGCAATTACGTGCGCTACATGGGTCTGGATGCGGGCATTCAGGCGGGCCACTTCACGCTGCGCAAGACGATGACCATCCCTGAGATCGCCAGGGCACTGGGACATGCGGCGGCAGATGAGCTTGTGTTCCGTATCATTGAGGGCTGGCGCCTGGAGCAGGTTGCCGAGGCCATCAGCACCACGCTGAAGCCCGCCGGGGCGCAGATTGACCCCCAGGAGTTCCTGACCCTGGCGCGAACGGGCGCATTTGACTATGACTTCCTTCGGGATCGGCCCGCAGGCGCCACGCTGGAGGGGTTTCTGTTCCCGGACACCTACCGGCTGGACCGGGAGACGACCGCCAGGGCGCTGATTGAGAAAATGCTGGCCAACTTCGGCGCCAGAGTGACGCCGGAGTTGCGCCAGGCGATCGCACAACAGGGCTTGAACCTGTATCAGGGGGTGATCATTGCCTCCATTGTGGAGCGCGAGGCGGTGATCCCGGAGGAGCGCCCCCTGATCGCCAGCGTCTACCTGAACCGCCTGAAGATCGGTATGAAGCTGGATGCCGATCCTACGGTTCAATATGCCCTGGGCTACCAAAAAGATACGGGGGAGTGGTGGAAGCGCCCCCTGCTGCTGGCCGACCTGGAGGTGGATTCGCCCTACAACACCTACCGCAACCCCGGCCTGCCGCCCGGCCCCATCGCTAACCCCGGCCTGGACGCCATTCGGGCGGTGGCTCATCCGGCTGAGACCGATTTCCTGTACTTCCAGGCGGACTGCGACGGGAGCGGCAGGCACCGCTTCGCCAGGACGATTGAAGAGCATTTCGCCAACAACTGCCCCTGACGGCACACGCCCCCTTCTCTCCCCCAACTGGCATGAAACCCCCGGTCATTAAGCGTGAAACGTCCCCTGGCATCGGCCTGGGTGTTTCACGGTTGTCGTTTCATGTGATACGGCTGGCCGTTTGCGTCCTGGTGACGCTGGCGCTGGCCGGCTGCGGGGTGACCCGACCGGTGGTCAAGATCGGGGTGGTGGCGCCGTTTGAGGGGCGCTATCGCGCTGTCGGCTACGATGTGATCTACGCGGTGCGTCTGGCGGTGCGCGAGCGCAACGCCGCCGGGGGCATCAACGGCTACGCGGTGGAAGTGGTGTCCCTGGACGATGGCGGTGATACGGCGGCGGCGGCGGAACAGGCCCGCAAACTGGCGTTGGATCCGGCGGTTGTCGCAGTCATCGGCCACTGGCGCGACGACACCACGCTGGCGGGGGCGCCGGTGTATGTCGGGGCGGGCCTGCCCCTGGTAGCGCCTGGCGTGGGGGCGCCGGGCCTCTCCTCCTACAGTCCAATCGCTTTCCGCCTGTATCCCACCGATGCCACCATTGAGGAGGCAGCGCGCCATGTGGCCGCCTCGCTGGGCCTGGAGCGGCTGGCATTTGTGCGGAGCGCAGCGGACCTCGTCCAGGTGCGCGGAACCTCTCCTGAGGCGGTGTTCATCGGCCTGGACCCAGTGCCTGCGGCGGAGGCCGTGACCGACCTGGGGCGCGCCGGGGTGCGGGCCAGGTGGCTGGGGGGCGCGGCGCTGGCCGATCCGCAATATTTCGCCATTGCGGGCGCGGCGGTAGAGGGGAGCCTGGTGATTTTGGGGGCGCCGTTGCCGGGCGATGTGGCCGGGGCGGATGGGTTCATTGCTCGCTATCGCGCCATAGCGGGTGCAGAGCCGGGCTGGCGTGCCCTGCTGGCCTACGATGCTACCCAACTGCTGTTTGAGGCCATAGCGCAGGCGGCGGTCCAGGGCGCGCCATCGCGTTCGGGCGTCGCCGAGGCGCTGCGCCGTAGCCAGGTTCAGGGGCTGATCGGCCCGATCAGCTTTGACGCCCAAGGGAACTGGCGCCAGGCGCGCCTGGTGGTGTATCAGGTGGCGGGTGGGCGCCTCAGGTTAGAGGGGACGGTTGGGGCCGTTTCTGCCCCTCAATAGCCATACTGGTCGGCCAGCCGCCGTAGCCGTAGGGCGGCTTTCCATAGCCGCCGTAGTCACGTGATGGGATAATCCCTTGAGTACCAGTTTCCTTGATTCCTGTAGATAATCCGTTGAGTACCTTATGTTAGCGTAACTTAACCGACTAACTTCAAGCCATTCGCCATGGCTTCGTCAAAAGCACCCAAGAATGTCCACCAGTTGGTGAGCGGGCGGCCCCGATAGGTGATGCCGTTGTTCAGGCCAGGCAGGTTCTGCATCCAGAAGATGAACCAGGTCAGGCTGTCGCAGTTCCAGCGTTCACAGTTTAGCAGCTTCTTCTCGCCATGACCCTCGGGGGTCCAGTCCTCAATGTCGGTCCAGATCAGCCTCGGATTGGCCCAGTCGTAGTCGCGTTCGGCATTGGGTGGGTAATGTGCCCAGCCGCAGCGCCCCTCCCCCGGCCTGCCCACGAACTTGTTCCAGAAGAGGTCATCATCTATCTCCCGCAGGATGGCCTCAATCTGGTGCACGCGGCTCTCCATGGCCTCCGACGTACCGCGTTGGTAGTTAAAATGATAGACCGTGTACGTTTTACTTAACCGGGGCAAATCCGTAGGGTCACGGTCGCTGTTGCTGATGTCGCCGTAAGGCCCGGCCATATTGGATTCCCAACCGCGCACGCTGCCCCCATAGGCCCACAGCCAGACCTCTTTCACGCCCCGCTCTTCCACCCACTGCCGGATGTTGACGCGCTCCAGGATGGCCTTGTAATCCGTCATGGGCGTAGGCTGGCCGGGCTGGGGCACGGTGGGGAGAGGCTCCAGAAACTCTAGGTGATGGGCGATCTCATAGTGCAGGCTGGGCGGCGCCTGTGGGTCCTTATAGCCGTGATAGCGGCTGCCCTCATGCATCGCCGCGATCACCTGCTCCGTTGTCTGCGCCACATGCTCGCGCATGGCCTCCACGCTCCCGTTGACATCCCCTGTCACGGCGATGTCAATTTGCCCATCCTTCGCAGGGAGGTAGCTGATCAGCAAAACCGGGAGGGTGAAGGGGGGCTGGGGCAGGGGCGCTGCCGGGCGCGGTCGCAACAGGCGGAGCACGAAGTCAGACGCGCCGATCAGCGCGTTCAGGACGGTCCGTTTCAGGCTGTTCCAAAAGGTCATGGGCTTCCTCCGTTATCCGAATCGCCCGGTCACGTAGTCCTCTGTGCGCTTGTCCTTGGGGCGGGTGAACAGTTCCCGGCCCAGGCCATACTCAATGAGTTCGCCCTGGAGGATAAAGGCGGCGCGGTCGGCGATGCGGGCGGCCTGCTGAATGCTGTGGGGCACAATCACAATGGTGTAATCCCGCTTGAGTTCCTGGATGGACCCTTCCACCTTGGCCGTGGAGATCGGGTCCAGGCCGGAGGTAGGTTCGTCCAACAGAATCACCTCCGGCTCCAGCGCCAGGACACGGGCCAGGCACAGGCGCTGTTGCTGGCCACCGGAGAGGGCCGTCGCCGGGTCGTCCAGCCGGTCTTTGATCTCGTCCCACAAGGCCGCCTGCCTCAGGCTGCGCTCAACGGCGGCCTCCAGCCGCGCCCGGTCGCGCACCCCGGCCAACTCCAGGCCGTAGGTCAGGTTCTGGCGGATGCTCATGGGCAAGACAACCGGCACGGCGAAGACCATGCCCACGCGCCGCCGCAAGGCGGTCACGTCCACGCCCGGCGCGTAAATGTCCTGGCCGTCCAGCAACACCCGCCCCTCAATGCGCACGCCGTCCACCAGGTCGTTGAGCCGGTTAAGCGTGCGCAAAAGCGTGCTCTTGCCCCCGCCTGCCGGCCCGAACAGCACGGTGATCTCGTTGGCGTAAATCGTCAGGCTGATGTCGCGGAGCGGTTCGGTGCCGTCTTCGTAGGTGACGCTGAGATGCTCAATGACGAATTTGGGCTGGTCGCTCATGTTGGACGAGGGACAACGGACGATTGGGCTGTCGTCTGTGGTCTCACCACTGCCTTCTGCGCCGATAGTAACTGCGGATCAAGGTCGCTAACAGGTTCATGGAGAGCACGAAGACGAGCAGGACCAGGGCCGTGCCGTATTGGATGCGCACGGGCATGCCCGGCACCTGGGTGGAGATCACGAACAAGTGATACGGCAGGGCCATCGTCTGGTCAAAGATGGAACCGGGCAGGCGCGGCAGGAAGAACGCGGCCACAGTGAACAGGATTGGCGCGGTCTCCCCGGCGGCGCGCTCCAGCCCCAGGATGACGCCAGTGAGGATGCCGGGCAGCGCCTGGGGCAAGACCACCCGCCGGATCGTTTGCCAGCGCGTGGCGCCCAGCGAGATGCTCACCGTGCGGAAGGCGATGGGGACCGCGCGCAGGGCCTCTTCGCTGGTGCTGATAATCACCGGCAGCGTCATGATCGCCAGCGTCAACGACCCGGCCAGAAGTGAAGTGCCGAAGCCCAGGAAGAGGACGAACAGCCCCAGTCCAAACAGGCCGTACACCACCGAGGGGATGCCCGCCAGGTTGATGATCGCCAGGCGGATGGCCCGTGTGAGCGCGGTGTCGCGGGCGTACTCGGCCAGATAAATGCCCGCGCCCACGCCCACTGGCACGGCCACGATGCCCGTGCCCAGCGTCAGCAGGACCGTGCCCACAATCGCTGGCAGGATGCCGCCCTCGCGCATCCCCTGGCGGGGCATCTCGGTCAAAAACTCCAGGCTGATCGCCCCAATGCCCTGGTAGAAAATAGTGCTGACGATGAATAGGATGGGAATGACCACGCTCGCTGCGGCCAGCGCCAGCAGGGCAAACCCCAGGCGTTGAACCACCTGACGGGGCATTCTCATGCCAGTACCTTCTCCTGATGCCGCCGCGCCTGGCGGAAGATGACGATGGAGGCCGTCAGGTTGATCAGGAAGCTGATCACGAACAGGACCAGGCCGATAGTGAACAGCACGTGGTAATGCGCGCTGCCCCGCGCCACCTCACCCATCTCGGCGGCGATGGTGGCGGTCATGGTGCGCACCGGGCGGAACAGCGCCACCAGCCCCTCCGGCATGCGGGCGGCGTTGCCCGTGACCATGAGCACGGTCATGGTCTCGCCGATGGCCCGCCCGATGCCCAGCATCATAGCGGTGAGGATGCCGGAGCGAGCGGCGGGGACAGTGACACGCCAGATGGTCTGCCAACGTGTGGCCCCCAGCGCCAGGGCCGCATCGCGGTAGGAGCGGGGCACGGCGTCCAGAGCGTCCTCGGCCACGCTCACAATCGTGGGCAGGGCCATCCCGGCCAGGAGCAGCGAGCCGGTGAACGCCGTCAGCCCGGTGGGCATGTTCAAGGTCGTGCGGATGACGGGCGCCAGCACCAGGATACCCATGAAGCCCAGCACGACCGAGGGGATGCCCGCCAGCACTTCCACACAGGGCTTGAGGATTTCGCGGGCCCAGCGCGGGGCAACTTCGGCGATGAATACCGCCGTCATCAGGCCTATCGGCAGGGCGATGAGCGCCGCGCCCAACGTGACTACCACCGAGCCGAAGATCAGCGGCAAGAGGCCATAATAGGCTTCAATCGGATACCAGCGCGTACTCAGCAGGTCGCCCAAGGGCACCTCCACGAAGGTAGAGGCGCTCTCGCGGATAAGAAAAGCGAAGATCAGCAGGATGAAGAGGATCGCCGACAGGCCGGTGGCCTGGATCAGCCGTTCAACCACCCGTTCGCTGATCCTGGCCTCTGGCCGGCCCGCTTTCAACTCACGCAGCAATCGGTCCGTGGACGCTACCATAAATAATCCGTTGAGTGTCTAACCTAGGCCCTCAAGGGCACAAAACCCAGTTCGCGCACAATGGCCTGGGCCTCCTCGCTGAGGATCCAGTCCAGATAGGCTTTGATCTCGCCGCGCGGTTCGCCCCGGGTGTACATGTACAGATCGCGGGCGATGGGATACTGGCCGCTGTGCACGGTCTCCGCCGAGGGCAGGACGTAGGGGCCCGCCGGGCTTCTGGCCACGGCGATGGTCTTCACCTCCGGCGTGACGTAACCCAAGCCATCATAGCCAATAGCGTTGGGGTTGTCGCGCACCTCCGCGATGATGCCCTCGGAGGAGGGCAGGAGCAGGGTATCGGGCGAGAATAGCGTCTTATCGCCTTTGCGCCCCTGGCGCAGGACCTCTTCCAGGAAGAACACATGCGTGCCGGAGTTGGTCTCACGCGACAAGAGCACAATAGGCCGGTCCTCGCCGCCGACATCCTTCCAATTGGTGATCTTGCCGCTGTAAATGTCGGAGATTTGCTGGATGGTGAGCTGGCTCACCGGGTTACTGGGATGGACGATCACGGCAATGGCGTCGCGAGCCACGACATGCTCCACCGGGGTAACGCCATTGGCCTGGGCCTCCGCGATCTCCTCTGGTTTGATGGCCCGCGAGGCGTTGGCGATGTCCACTGTGCCGTTGATCAGCGCAGCAATGCCGGTGCCGCTGCCGCCACCCGTGACCGAGATGCGCACCTCCGGGTGCTCTGCCATATAACGCTCCGCCCAGGCCAGCGCCAGGTTCACCATGGTATCCGAGCCTTTGTTTTCAATGGTGAGCTTGCCGGTTTGGGCGTCGCCGCCCCCAGCGGCAGAGGCCGGGCGGCAGCCGGGCAGAGCGATTAGCAGGACAATGAGTAGAAAAAGGGAGAGCAGGCTATGCCCAGGCATAGACCGAAAGGGATACCGGACGATGACGTGCGTTGTGCCCGTTGACACAGGAGCGAATTATAGCATGGGGGCGAAGAGGGGGCAACCTCTCCGCCTTGCGGTGGAGGAGCGATCATACTAAGGCCCGCGCTTGCACTGTGCGATGTCCTCAGGCGTCGGCGTCCCCGCCAGGCCAGGGCGGGTCACCGACCGGGCGGCCAGGCAGGTGGCGAAGCGGGCCGCCTCCCAGGGGTCGCGCGTCTCGTACAGGCGGACAAAGAAGGCCGCCGCATACACATCCCCGGCCCCGGTGGGGTCCACCTCGGTGACCGGCGGCGCGGGGAAGTGGCGCGTTTCGCCCATCCAGGTGACGGTTGACCCCGCCCGCCCCCGTGTGACCACGAGGATATGGGCCTGGCGGGCGTAATCGGCCAGCAGGGCCTCATCGCCCCCCACATCCTCCGGGCTGAGCACCACCGCCGTCGCCTGCGCCAGGACCCTCTGCGCCTGCACCCAGGCACAGGGCCAGACTTCCCCATCCTCTCCCCAGTGGCGCAGCCAGCCCTGTGGCGTGACGCCGATTAGCGCCAGCGGGAAAGCGTGGACAAGCGCCGGGTCCACCTCCTGGGCGACCGGGCCGAGATGCACAATGGGGGCGCGTCGCCAGTCCGGGGGGACAGCCGCCTCATCCAGACGGCTGGCCACAGCGCGCACGAACTGCCGCCGCCCTCCTGGCGCGTAAATGTTTTCAAAGGTGGTCGTCGCTTCGGCAGGCAGGCAGCGAACGGCGATGCCGGGCAGGGCTGCCCTCACGTCCAGGTCGCGGCGGGCGCTGGTCACCACGCCGACGCGGCAGCCCAACGCCCGCGCTGTGCGCGCAGCGTAGGCCGCCGTGCCCCCCACCACCGGCCCCTGCGGCGTCAGGTCCTGCGTGATATGGCCGATGACAACGTAATCAATCGTGCCGCTTCTCACTCCCGACGGTGGCCCGCCGGCTTATCGCTCGCTGCCTTCGGCCCCCGGCGCAGCTCGCGGGGGATGATGGTCACTTTGCGCTGATCGCCCTCGCCCACGCTCTCGGTGATCACCTGGGGATGGTTGCGCAGTTCCATATGGACGATGCGGCGCTCATAGGCGGGCATCGGCTCCAGCGAGACGCGCCGCCGCCGCTGCACCGCCTGTTGGGCCATGCGCTGCGCCAATTGCCGCAGGGTGTGCTCGCGCCGGACGCGATAGTTTTCCACGTCCACGATCAGGTTGATGCGACGTTGAAGTTCGCGGCTGACGATCAGGCGGGTGATCATTTGCAGGGCGTCCAGCGTCTCACCCCGGCGGCCAATCAAAATGCCCAGGTCATCGCCGAAGACATCCAGCACCAGCGTGGGCGCCGCGCCCGGCTCGGCAGGCTCGGACCAGTGCGCCTCAATCCGGCCCGTGATCTTCATGTGATGGAGCAGTTCCGCCAGCGTGTCACGCGCCACCTGCTCGGCATGGGCGCGGTCAATCGGCGGTGCGCCCTTCTCCTCCTCGGCCTCTTCTTCCTCTTCCAGCGCCATCTCGGCGGGTGACGGCGGGCCAAGCGTTTGCCATTCCTCTGCTGCTCCAGAAGGCGCTGAAGGCGGCGCAGGCGTTGCGGCGGGGCGAGGCTCCGGCTCAGACACGGGCACGGCGGTGGCAGGGAGCGGCTTCAAGGTGAGCCGGACAAGCGCGGGGCGAGCGCCCAGGCCGAGGAGCCCCCGGCTGCCCTCATAGATAATCGTAATCTCTACCTGGTCGCGGTTGACGCCGAGCTGGGCCAATCCATGCCGGATGGCCGATTCCACATCCGGGGCACTGATTTCAATACTGCGCTCTTCCTCCATCGTTGCCCCCTTTCGTAGAGGACGGAGGACCGGGGACGGAGGACGAAGCCCCTCCGTCCCCCGTCTTCCATCCCCTGTCACTTCTTCCGCTTTGCTTTGACGGGCTTGCGCGTGCTGCTGCGGCCATCGGCGGCGCTCTTAAGCGCCGGGCGTGCCGCCTGGCTCTCGGTGCGGGCCTGTTCCCCGGCCGTGTCGGAACGGGCGGGCGAGGCAACCGGTTGGGGGGCCACTGCCGGGGCCAGGCCGAGGAGTGGCAGCAGCTTATACTGCGCAATGCCCACAAGATTGGACACCGTCCAATAAATCGCCAGCCCCGACGAGAAATTGTAGGCAAAGAAGCCCATCATCAGCGGCATCATGATGTTCATCTGGTTGGAGACCGCCGAAGATTGGGGGTCGGGGTTGGGCGGCGTCATCACCTTCTGCTGCAAGTACGTCGTGCCCGCCACCAGCACCGGCAGAATGAACCGGCCAATGGGGTGGGGCACGGGATAGGCCAGGTTGGGGATGCCCAGGAAGCTGGTGTGCAGCGGGATCAACTGCGCCAGCCCGGTCGCCCAGGGATACAGGCGCTGCGACAGGTGGAACAGGTCAATCGGCGAGGCCGCCATCGCCGAGGTGATCGCCTGATACAGCCCGATCCAGATGGGGAGCTGGATAAGCATGGGCAGGCAGCCGCCCAGCATCATCGTCGGGCTGTAACCGATCTTGGTCATCTCCGCCTGCATCTTCTGCGGGTCGTTCTTGTACTTCTCCTGAATCTCCTTGATCTTCGGCTGGAGCGCCTGCATCTTCTGCATGTTGCGCTGCTGGCGCAACGACAGCGGCAGCGTCAACAGGCGGATCAGGATGGTGAAGACGATAATGGCGATGCCGAAGTTCTGCCCCAGGAGGCTGTACAGCGCCACCAGGGCATTGAGCATCGGGTTGATCAGCACAGCGTTCCAAAAGGCATCCCACATGGGTGACGACTCCTTAGCGACCTGGGCCGGTGCCCCCAACTAGGCTGGCGGCACAAACTTCCAGCGCACCTGGCCGGTGGCCGCGTCAAAGGCATACACCAGGGCGGGGTTGTCGTTGGGCGCGTCATTGACCGCGATGATCACCAGGTCATTCACGACCAGCGGCGTGGTATAAATATGCGTGGTCACAGCGGTCTCGCCCACCCAGCGCAGTGCGCTATCGGCGCTGCTCAGGGCGTACACCTTGCCATCGGCAGCGCCGACGTAGAGCGTATCGCCCCGGGGATGGAGCGCCGGGCCGCCGCGCACCGGCCCGCCGACCTGTTTGACCCATTTCTGCGCCCCGCTGGCCGCATCCAGGGCATACACCTGACCGGCCAGCGTGCTCACATAGACCGTGCCGTCGCGGACGGCGGGCGTGCCCCACACCCAGTTATCCTCCAGCGACACCGTCCAACGCGCCTGGCCGGTCTGAGCATCCAGCGCGTACACCTGGCTGTCAAAACCGCCGAAGTAAAGCACCCCGTCGGCGTAGGCCGGCGTACCGGCGAGCGCGCCTCCCGCCTGGAACTCCCACAGCCTGGCCCCATCCGCAGCCGAGAGCGCATACAGCCGATGGTCCAGCGAGGCCAGATACAGCGTATTGTTGACGATCAACGGCGCGGCCCAGAGCGCGTTCTGCGCCCCCTCAAAGAAGGGGGTCAGCGTCCCCGACACGGGGTCAAGCGCATACAGGCGGTGGTCGGTTGAAGGGACGTAAACCCTGCGGTCTTGGGCCACAAGACCACCGATCACATGGGTATTTAGCGTATCCAGTGTGGGTTGCTCGCTGCGCCAGCGCTCCTTACCGCTGCTGCGGTCCAGGCCCACCAGGACCTCTGGCGTGCCTGGCGCCCCATAGGAACCGGCAATGACCGTATCTTCGGTGACAGCAGGCGGGGCATAGAACTGCGCCGCGACCCCCTGGATGCTTTCCGGATAGCGCCAGCGCAGGTTGCCATTGCTCAGGTCCAGCGCGTAGATGTGCGTGCTAAACGCGACGTAAAGGCTATCGCCTGCGGGCGTCATCCCGGCCCAACTGACAGCGGGCAGTCGGCCTGCACAGCCGCTTAAAAGCAGGCCCGCCAGGGCAAGGAGAACGATCAGATGGATCCGTCGTGCATAAAGCCGGGGGAAGCGAAGGAACAACACAGAACTCCTAAGGCACCGGGTCATAGCCGCCTGGGCTGAAGGGATGGCAGCGCGCCAGCCGTTTAAGGGTCAACCAACCGCCGCGTACCAGGCCATACCGGGCAATGGCCTCGTAGCCGTACTGCGAACATGAAGGCGTGAACCGGCAACTGTCCGGCAGGACGCGCGACAGGGTCAATTGATACAGGCGTATTGCGCCAAGCGCCAATGTTTTCATGATATTGACGTGCTCCGCTCAACTGACTGCCCGCTGCGCATCACACCCGCCCGGCTCAGCAACTCGCGGACAGCCAGGACAATCGCTTCAAAATCGGCCTGAGCGATAGGCGCACGGGCCACGAACACCAGGTCCCATCCCGGGGCAATGCGCTCCAGCTCGCGCCGCACCGCTTCGCGCAAGCGACGTTTCGCCCGGTTGCGCACCACGGCCCCGCCGACCGACCGCCCGACACTGAAGCCGAAACGGCTATGGGCCAGGTCATTGCGGCAGGCCCACAGAATAGCCAGCGGGTGAGCCCAGGATCGTCCTTCCCGGCGCACCCGCTGGAAATCGGCCTGCCTGCGCAGTCGGTAACGGCGGTGCATGGTCAGGGATCGGGGGCCAGGGGACAGTTGATGGCCTCCTGACACCTGCTCCCCGGCCCCTGCGCTCAGGAGGCGTTCCAGTTGACCTTCTTGACGTGACTCGGCTGCACGGCCAGGCGCTTACGACCGTGCAGGCGTCGGGCTTTGAGCACCCTGCGCCCCTCGCGGGTGGCCATACGGGCGCGAAAGCCGTGCACGCGCTGGCGACGGCGCTTCTTGGGTTGGTACGTCCGTTTCGGCATGCGTCTATCCCGGCCTCAATCCAGAATAAGTTCCGTTTACTTTATCACAGCATGGCGACACCGTGCATGGCATCGCCTGGCGGCCCCAATTATACCTGAGAAGGGAACCCCGGTCAAATACTCCGGCCCCCATCGGCATAAAAAACCACCAGGAGCCCCTGGTGGCTTGGATAAGGCCGCCCCGCTATGCCGTGTGGAGCATCGTTTTGAACCTGCTTCCGCAGGAGGGTGCTATCCTGGACAGCTCTGCCTTGCCCGAAGGCTACCGCATCCCAGCCAGAGAATCGCACCATTTCAGTAGGTGTTGGCTCAAAACCCAGGTTGCGCCATCACGGGCATAGCAGGGTTGCCCTATTTATACCACAGAACGCGCCAACGCGCAAGGTATGCATACGATTGTAGGGGCGCACGGCTATGCGCCCCTACCCCCCACCCCAACCCTCCCCCACAGAGGGGGGAGGGGGGCAGGGGGCCAGGTCCCTCCCCCTGGATGGGGGAGGGGCAGGGAGGGGGTGGGGCGCGACCCCGGTCGCAGGGCGGCTGCGCTCAGCCAGGCCGGACCGCAGGCTCATTTGATCACCAGCGGCAGATATAGGGTCAGGTTCTCTGGCGTCGGCGTCTGCGTTGCTGTCGGCGTTAAGCTGGGTGTGGCGGTCAGGGTCGCTGTGGGCGAGGGCGTCTCACTGGGCGTGGCTGGGGGCGCTGTGGGCGTTGGCGTGGCCGTCATCACCGGCCCGGTCACACGGAAGTCCAGCCCATTGGTGCAGGGGTGCGGCGTCCCGCCCGCCGACCAGCAATAGTAATCGGGCGGGGAGGAATCCGTCTGCGACTCCGGCACGAACCAGAACAGAATATCCTGGTCCTGGATGGCCTCGTTGTTGTCCCACTGCAAGGGGAAGATGGTGCGCGGGTCCGCGCCCTGCGTGGGCAGGTCATTATCCCCTTCGTTGGCGTAGTGGCGCAGGACGATGTAATGCGCCGGGTCATCGTGCATGGGGTCATTGCCGGTCGGCTTGAGGGCATAACCGCCCATCGTCGCGCCGAGCTGGCTCCACTTCTCGCCCTCAGGCGAGTATGGCGTCCCTTTGGGGAAGTCATCCTCTGCCAGCGGGCTGGTCCAGCCGCCGTCGGTGAAGTAGCGGAAGAAGTTACCCTCCTGCCCGGCGGGGCCGATGTCCACGCGCAAGAAGGGCCGGTAGAGGCCATCGTAGCTACAGCCGGGGCCGTAGTTGGAGACCTCCACGTGAAAGCGCCCATCCGCATAGAAGGTCACGCTCTGCTCATAGCGATAGTTGCAGTTGTTCGGCCAGCCGCTCATGCGGAAATCCTGCAGGATTTTGAACCCGCCTGTCACCTGGATCACCTGCGTCTGCCCGTAGGGAGGGACGATGCCGGTGCAGCCCACCGAGTCGCGGTAGCCGAAGCCGCCGGAGGCGTACCACACGTTGACCTGGGGCATCTTCAGGCTCTGGAACACAAGCTGGCCATTATACGTGGCGTTGAAGATGCGCAGCCCGTCCGTATTGGTCGGCTCGTAGCTCACCGACCAGCCGTCCTGGTTGACCGAGCCGGGATTGGGGCAGATCGCCGGTGTCTCGTGGATGCGCATGGGGCCGGTGGTCGCTTCAGATCGCACCCAGGTGACATGCACCACCCGGAGATCGTTCAGGTCCACGAGCACGACGAGGAGTTGATCCGTGCCCTCCACCTCAAAGCTGGGGCCGACGCACCAGTGCACCGCACAAGGCCCCTCCGGCATCCAAGCATTGCCCGGCGCCATGTTGGCCTCAAAACGGCGTCCCTTGACCTCCGCCAGCACTTTAGGGTCGGTGCGGGCGATGCGCAGCGCCAGGTCGGCCAGTTCGGCGTTCACCTCCGGGTAGCTCTGGGGCATGGGGATGACCTCGGTGACCTGCCCGGCGTCCAGGTCCACCATGACGACCAGGGTCAGGATGCGCGAGAAGTCAAAGATCTCCACCTGGGCGCAGGTGTGCGTCGCGCAGGCGCTGCTCTTCGGGCCGAAGTCGCTCCAGACGGGGAGGGCGTGGACGAATTGATAGCGCTGGCCGGCCAGGGCCGCCTGCACCTGAGGGTCAGCCATGGCGATCTGCCGCGCCCGCTCTACCTGATCCGGCGGAAGCCCGATGCCGGACGGGCTATTGAGCGCGCTCAATGACAGCCCCTTCGGCTGTGAGCCGGTCTGTTTGGGTGTGAACAGGACAAGCGCGGCGATGAGCGTCAGCGCGAGCAGCGTGATCGGTGCCAGGATGAACCATCGCTTCATGAGAGCTTCTCCCTTTTGAACATAGCTCAGGTGTAGGGCAGGTTTCTATACCTGCCGCTCTCTCAGAGGGTCCCTTTTGAGTTCCTATGAGTTTGGCGTCGGCGATGGGAAGGGGAAGGGCAGGCCCCCCTCGCCTGTATGATACATCGGCCCGCTGGGGCACGGGTATGTCTGCGTCTGCGACACCGTCCAGCACCAGTAGTTGGGTGGGGCCGAATTGGTCTGCGCCTGGGCGATATACCACAGCACCAGGTTCTGGTTCTGGATAGGCTCGCCGTTCATCCAACTGGGCTGGCCGGGGAAGCAGTCGGGGTTACAGCCGTAGCCGCCATAGGTCTGGGTGGGCAGGTTGGGCTGGTCGCCTTCGGCGCCGGCATGGAATTGCAGCACATAATAGCGGGCGTTGTCCGGCGGCCCCACCTCCAGGTTTGTCCCATTGCGCGGCTCCAGCCAGTAGCCCTGGCCGTCGGCGCCCAACTGCTGCCACTTGCGGTTGCCCAGGTCATACGGCCCATTGCCCTGATGGAAGCCGCCTTCCAGGGCCGGCGCGAACCAGCCGGTATGGGCGAAACTGTTGCCGTAATACTTGAAGACGTTGCCTGCCTCGCCGCCCGGCCCGATGTCCACGCGGATGCCGGGGCGATACACGCCGTCGGTGCTGCAACCGCGCCCAAAGGAGTCCACGCGGATGCGGAAGCGGCCATCGTTGTAGAAATCAAAGTATTGCTGGTAGCGGTAAGCGCAGTTGCCGCCCCAGCCGCCCATGCGGAAGTCCTGGGTGACGCGGAAGCCGCCCTCAATCGACAGGATTTGGGTCTCGCCGTAGGGCTGGATGGCGCTACAGCCGACCGAGTCATGATAGCCCCAGGTGCCGCCCGCGTAACCCACGTCCACCTGGACCATCTTGGCGTCGCGGAAAACGGGGCGCCCGCGATAGGTCACATTATAGACGCGGAAGCCATCGTTGCCGGTGGTCTCGTAGGAGAGCGACCAGCCGTTCTGGTTGACCGTGCCCGGCGCGGGGCAGCCGCTGGGGATGTGCATGGGCATGGGGTCACCCCGGTCGGGGTAACTCAACCAGCGCGTATCCACCACGCGCATGTCGGTCAGGTCCACGAACACCAGCAGGTGGTCATCTGTGCCCTCAACCTCAAACGTTGGCCCGACGCACCAGTGGACCATGCAGGGGCTGTCGGCCAGCCAGGCGCTGGCCGGGGCCATGCTCGTCTCAAAGCGGCGGCCCTTGGTCTGGGCCAGCACCTTCGGGTCGCTCCTGGCGATGCGGATGGCCTGCTCGGCCAGTTCGGCATTGACATTCGGGTATGAATTGGGGATCTCCTGAACCAGGAAGACGCGCCCGGCGTCCAGGTCGGCGATGGCAGAGACGGTGGCATTATCCGTGAAGTTGTAAATCTCCACCTGGCCGCAGGTGTGCTGAGCGCAGACGGCCATCTCGCCGTCAAATTTCTGCCCGGTGGGGAGGGCATCAATGAACTGGTAACGCTTGCCTTTCAAGAGGGTAAGCACCTGCCGGTCGGCCATGGCCAGTTGTCGCGCCCGCTCAATCTGCGCCGAGGTCAGGCCCCAATTGCGGTCGCCGCCCTGGGGGATGGGCAGGCTCTTGGGCTGCGAGGAGGACGGGCCTGGCAGCGCCAGGTAGGCGCCGAGGGCCAGGAGAGCCACGAGCAGGATGCCCGGCACGAGGACGATTCGCCCTTTCATCTCTCGTCAATATCCTTTCTCAGGTCATCAAAGCCTGAAATATCAGGGTGGAGGCCCGACGACGGATAACTCATGGGAAGGCCTGGGTGCATTATACCTGCCCGGCCCATTCGCGCAACTGAGCCATAGCACTGTCACCCCTTCCCCCTGGATGGGGAGGGGATCGCCTTATCCCCCACCGTCTATGGTATAATTGAAATCGCTATGTGGGAGAAACTTGCGGATATTGAACGTCGTTATGAAGAATTGGAGCGGCTGATGGCCGACCCGGCTGTTGTCGCCGACTACAGCCAGCTTAAGGTCTATGCCCAGGAGCGGGCGGAACTGGAGCCTATCGTGGAGGCCTACCGCGCGCTCAAGAGCGTTGACGCTGATCTGGCCGAGACACGCGCCCTGCTGGAGGAGGAGACCCAGCCGGAGATGCGCGAGCTGGCCCAGGAGGAGATTGACCGGCTGGAAGCCCGCCGTGAGGCGTTGCAGCAGGAACTGCGCCGGCTGCTCCTGCCGAAAGACCCCCGCGATGAGCGCAACGTGATCGTGGAGATCCGCGCAGGCGAGGGCGGGGAGGAGGCCGCACTGTTCGCCGCCGACCTGTTCCGCATGTACACGCGCTACGCTGAAAATCACGGCTGGGATGTTGAATTGCTCAGCGCCAACCAGACCGGCATCGGCGGCTTCAAAGAGGTTATCTTTGAGGTCAAGGGGAAGGGCGCCTATTCGCGGCTGAAGTATGAGAGCGGCGTCCATCGCGTTCAGCGCATCCCCATCACCGAGGCCGGCGGGCGCATCCACACCTCCACCGCCACCGTCGCCGTCCTGCCAGAACCCGATGAGGTGGAGGTGAAGCTCAACCCGGATGACCTGCGCTTTGACTACTACCGCTCCTCCGGCGCAGGGGGGCAGAATGTGCAGAAAAACGCCACCGCCGTGCGCGTGACGCACATCCCCACCGGCATTGTGGTGGCCTGCCAGGATGAGCGCTCCCAGGTCCAGAACCGGCTGCGGGCGCTATCCATCTTGCGCGCCCGGCTGTTTGCGCTGGAGCAGCAGAAGCAGTTTGAGGAGATTGACTCGGCGCGGCGTGCCCAGGTGGGGCGCGGTGAACGCGCCGAGAAGATCCGCACGTATAACTTCCCTCAGAACCGGGTCACCGACCACCGTATTGGCCTGACCAGCTACCGGCTGGAAAGCATCCTGAACGGCGAACTGGATGAGTTCATTGACGCGCTGGCCACGCAGGAGCAGGTGGAGAAGCTCCAGGCGGTGGCGGAATAGGCGGGGGCAGTGTACGACGATGGACAATAGGCGATGGAGGACGGACGACGGAGGACGGAGGACGGAGGCCAAAGAGGGAAGCGCTTCCGTCTTTCGCCCTTCGTCCTTCGTCAATCATTTGTCGTCTGTGAGCCAAGCTCTCGCCTGGGGCGCGCAACGGGTGCGCTACGTCGCGCCGCGGCTGGGCGCCGAGGTGCTCCTGGCCCACGTGTTGGGGGTCTCGCGGGCACACCTGCTGGCCCATCCGGAGCGCCTCCTGAGCGAGCCGGAATGGGCCGCTTACGCCCGGCTGGTGGAACGCTGTGCGGCGGGCGAACCCCTCTTTTATCTCATCGGCCACCGCGAATTCTACGGCCTGGACTTCCTGGTGGACCCGCGTGTGCTCATCCCGCGCCCGGAGACCGAGCTTCTGGTAGAGCAGGCGCTCGCTTACATCTCCGCGCATTGTCCAGGCACCATTGCCGACATCGGCACCGGTAGCGGTTGTATTGCCGTGACGCTGGCGGTGCACCTATTTGGTGCGCCCTCACTTCCCTGGGGAGAGAGAGGGGGCAATTTTATCCCCCACCCCACCCCTCCCTCACAGGGGGGGAGAGAGGTGCGGGCCATTTATGCCACCGACATCTCCCCCGCAGCGCTAGAGGTGGCCCGCGCCAACGCCGCACGGCAGGGGGTCGCCGACAAAATCACCTTTCTCCAGGGCGACCTGCTGACGCCCTTACCGGAGCCGGTGGACGTGATCGTCGCCAATCTGCCTTATGTCGCCCGCGACGAGTGGGGGCAGTTGGCTGCGGAGGCGAACGTGGCGGAGTTTGAGCCGATCATCGCGCTGGACGGCGGGTTAGATGGGCTGGCCCTATTCCGCCGCTTCTTCCAGCAGGCGCCGACCGCCCTCAGCCCCGGCGGGACGATCCTGCTGGAGATCGGCGCGGGCCAGGCCGAGGCGGTAATGGCGCTGGCGCGCGCCGCTTTCCCGCAGGCGCACATCAGCGTGGCACGCGACTACGCCGGACTGGAGCGGATCCTTTCGGTGAAGACGGATGCGGATTCAACTTTTGGCGCTTGACCTGGACGGCACGCTCTTCGGCGATGACGGTATCATCCGCCCGCGTGTGCGCCTGGCGGTGGCCGCCGCCATCGGGCGTGGTGTGACGGTCACGCTGGCTACGGGGCGCGCCTTTGACGTCGCCGCCCGCTATGCCCGTGACCTGGGGATTGAAGCGCCCCTGATCTGCTACCAGGGCGCGGTCATCCAGGACATGGTCAGCGGTCAGGTGCTGTTCGCCGAGGCCCTGCCCGCCCACGTCTTGCCGGAGGTGGTCGCGTTGGCTGAGACGCGCGGCTGGGACCTCCACCTGCAGCGCGACAGCCGCGTGTTCGTGCGCGCACGGCGCCAGGACGAGCAATTCTACTGGTTGCTCTTTGGCCTGCCGGTCGTGGAGGTGCCCGACCTGCGCCTGGCCCTGGACCCGCCTCCCACCAAGTTTGTGATCACCTGCGCCCCAGGGGAGACGGAGGCGGTCGCGGCAGAGTTGCGCGCGCGCTTCGCCGGCCATTTGACCATCGTCCGCTCTCACGATATCCTCGTTGAAGGCGTGGCGGCAGGCGTCAACAAGGGGCGGGCACTCGCCCGTCTGGCCGAGATCCTGAATGTGCCCCAATCGGCGGTTATGGCGATTGGCGATCAGGATAATGATGCCCCTATGATCGCCTGGGCCGGGCTGGGCGTGGCTATGGGAGACGCAACGCCCGCTGCGCGTGCCGCCGCCCGCTGGCTGGCCCCACCCCTGGCCGAGGACGGCGCCGCTGTGGCCATTGAGCGCTTTATTCTCAACCCGACCGACGATGAAGACGTTATTCCTGGACGGTTCCCATCCTGATACCCTGGACATCGCTGCCGACCTGCTGCGCCGGGGGGAACTGGTGGCCTTTCCCACCGATACCGTATATGGCCTGGGGGCGCATAGCCAGCTCCCGCAGGCCATTGAGCAGATTTATGTCGTCAAGGGCCGCCGCGAGGCGAAGGGCATCCCCCTCTTGCTGGCCGATATGGACAGCCTGGCGCTGGTCGTGACCGAGGTGCCGGAGGTGGCGCGGCGGCTGGCGCGGGCCTTCTGGCCGGGCGGGTTGACGCTGATCTTACCCAAGAAGCCCACCGTCCCTGCAGCGATCAGCCGCGAACCCACTGTGGCCGTGCGCATCCCCGATCATCCCCTCACACTGGCCTTGATCCGCAAAGTGGGCGCGCCTCTGGCGACGAGCAGCGCCAACCGCTCCGGCGAGCCTAGCCTGACGACGGCGCAGGAGGTGCGGGCGGTATTTGACGGGCAGATCGCTGCGATCATTGACGGCGGCGAGACGCCGGGCGGCGTGGCCTCTACCATTGTGGACTGCACCACACAGCCCCCCAGGATTCTGCGCGTGGGCGCGATCCTTGTAGAAGAGATTCTGCCACATTTACAGCTATAACCCATCCAGAGCCAGCGTATTTAGAGAAAATGTGCATACGCTCCTGTGATGGGGTGCATTTCCAAAGCCCTTTTGCATCTTTACGCCCTTTCGCGCTCTTCGTGGCCGGTCTCGCTGCCCGCCCCTACAACCCCCTCGCCCTTTATGCTATAATAACATTGAACATGTTGACAGGGTTGGAAAACGACCGAAGGGATTTATGCTGCCATGATGCGATTTGACCGATTTACCGAGCGTGCGCAAGATGCCGGCATGCGCGCCGTGGAAATTGCGCAGCGCTACGGCCATAACCAGGTAGATACCGAGCACATCCTGCTGGCGCTCCTGGAGCAACCGGAGGGCGTCATTCTGCAGATTCTGGAAAAGATGAACGTGGATGTCAGCACCATCCGTGGCCGCCTTGACGAGGTGCTGCGGGCCAGCCCCAAGGCCGCCATCTACGGCGGCGGAGGCACGGGCCAGGTCTTTATTACGCCGCGTGTCAAGCGCATCATTGACCTGGCCAACGAGGAGGCCAACCGGCTGCGCGATGAGTACATCTCCACCGAGCATATCTTCCTGGCGATCCTCTCCGAGCGCAATACCGCCGTTGCCCGCATCCTGAGCGAGGCCAATGTGACCAAGGATCGCGTGTACGATATGATCAAGGATATCCGCGGCGGCCAGCGCGTCACCGACCCCCAGGCCGAGGCCCGCTACCGCACGCTGGAGAAATACAGCCGCGACCTCACCCAGCTTGCCAAGGAAGGCAAACTGGACCCGGTCATCGGGCGCGATGAGGAGATCCTGCGCGTCATCCAGATCCTCTCGCGCCGCACCAAGAATAACCCCGTCCTCATCGGCGAGGCCGGGGTCGGCAAGACAGCCATCGTAGAGGGCCTGGCGCAGAAGATCGCCTCCGGCGATGTGCCGGAGATTCTGTTGGGCAAGCGCGTCGTCTCCCTGGACCTGGGCGCCATGATCGCCGGTTCACGCTTCCGCGGCGAGTTTGAAGAACGCCTCAAGGCCGCCATGGAGGAGATCCAGCGCTCCGAGGGGGAGATCATCCTGTTCATTGACGAGTTGCACACCGTCGTGGGCGCGGGCGCGGCCCAGGGCGCGCTGGACGCCTCTAGCATGATGAAGCCCGCGCTGGCACGCGGCGAACTGCAATGCATCGGCGCCACCACGCTGGATGAGTACCGCCAATATATTGAGCGCGACGCCGCCCTGGAGCGCCGCTTCGCCCCCGTCTTCGTGGATGAGCCGACGGTGGAAGAGACCATTGAGATGCTGCGCGGGCTGCGCGACCGCTACGAGGCCCACCACAAGGTGCGCTTCTCGGATGAGGCCCTGGTCGCCGCTGCCCGGCTCAGCCATCGCTACCTCACCGACCGCCGCCTGCCGGATAAGGCCATTGACCTGATAGACGAGGCTGCCGCCAAGCTGCGCGTGGCCATCTACAGCCTGCCGCCCGAACTCAAGGCCATGAATAACGAGATCCAGAAGCTCCAGGCCGAGGAGGAAGCCGCTGGCCTGGCCCGCGATTACGAGCGCGCCGCCGAGCTGAAGAGCCGCCGCCTGCGGCTGGAGCAGGAGTTCACGCAGAAGCGCGAGGCCTGGCAGCGCGAGAAGAACCTGGACGAGATCGTGGACGCGGAGGACATCGCCGAGGTCGTCGCCCGTTGGACCGGCATCCCGGTCAGCCAAGTGCTGGAGACCGAGGCCGAGAAGCTGCTGCACATGGAGGAGCGGCTGCATGAGCGCATCATTGGCCAGGATGAGGCCGTCCACGCCGTCGCCGATGCCATTCGCCGCGCCCGCGCCGGCTTGAAGGACCCGCACCGGCCCATCGGCAGCTTCATCTTCCTGGGTTCATCGGGCGTGGGCAAGACCGAACTGGCCAAGGCGTTGGCCGAGTTCCTGTTCGGCGATGAGGACGCCCTGTTGCGCCTGGACATGAGCGAGTACCGCGAGTACCACACGGTCAGCCGTCTGTTTGGCGCACCGCCGGGCTACGTCGGCTATGAGGAGGGCGGCCAGCTCACCGAGGCCGTGCGCCGTCGGCCCTACCGCGTCATCCTGTTTGATGAGATTGAGAAGGCCCATCCCGATGTCTGGAACGCGCTGCTCCAGATCCTGGAGGATGGCCGCCTGACCGATGGCCAGGGCCACGTGGTGGACTTCCGCAACACAGTCATCATCATGACCTCCAACCTGGGCACGGAGTACGCCCGCAAGGGCGGTGCCTTGGGCTTTGTCCGCTCGGACGACAATGATGAGCGCGACGCCCACGCCAAGATTGAGCGGGCGCTCAAGCAGACCTTCCGGCCAGAGTTCCTCAACCGTATTGACGAGGTGATCATCTTCTCGCCGCTCACCCTGGAGCAGGTGGAGAAGATCGTGGACTTGCAGATGAAGGAAATCCGTGAGCGCCTGGGCGACCAGGGCTTGACAGTGGAGTTGACCGACGCCGCTCGCAAGTGGCTGGCGCGGGAGGGCTTTGACCCGGCCTTCGGCGCCCGCCCGCTGCGCCGCACGCTGCAACGCTACGTGGAAAGCCCGCTGGCCGTGCAACTCTTGCGCGGTCAGTTCCAGGCCGGCGACACGGTGGTGGTGGATGTGGTGGATAATCAGATCGTGTTCAACCGCCAGCCTGCGCCCGACCAGACAGCGCTCGTGACTGAGGCGGCGCAACAGGAGGCGACGGTGTAGGGGCGAGGCGCCGCCTCGTCTCTACACCGCACCCTGTAGGGGCGCATGGCTGTGCGCCCCTACAGGCCGTCAGAGCGAAAGGGATGAAGCTTTATGAGCAACGTTTTGGAAGCCGCGCGCTATAAGCTGAAGCTCACACCCGAAGAGTTCTTTGAGATCGTGGGCGAGGACGATAAAGCCGAACTCATTGATGGGGAGGTGATCGTGGCATCTCCGGCAGGCATTCAACATGGACGTATCCAGAGGTTCTTGTTGACGATCCTAAATCTATTTGTCCGAGGCCATCAGTTAGGTGAGGTGTTTGGTGAGCAGATAGCAATGCGCCTGGGGCAAAACGTCTTCATCCCCGACATCAGCTTCCTGAGCAACGCCCACCAGGACCGCCTGGAGCCGGGTTACATTCGGGGGCCAGTGGACCTGGCCATAGAACTGGTCTCGCCCGACGACCCTGACCGCGACCGCGTGCGCAAGCGAACTGCCTACGCGCAGGCGGGCGTGCGCGAATACTGGCTGATTGACCTGCAATCGCGCCAGATCACCCCCTATCGCCTGGAGCCGCAAGGCCAATATACCCCTATCGCGCCCGATGAGCGCGGCTATTACCATTCCGAAGTCGTGCCGGGCTTCTTCCTCCACCCTGACTGGCTCTGGCCCGCCAGCGGCCAACTGGATGAGTTCGCCGCCTTGAGAGCCTTGGGCGTGCTCGCCTGACGGACGACGGAGATGGCCTCTCCTCCGTCTTTTGTCCTCTCTCCTTAATACGCGTTCCGCCGGTCGCTGAAGATCTGGAAGATTGTGCGAATGAGGATTTTGATGTCCAGCCAGAGCGACCAGTTCTCCACGTACCACAGATCGTACTTGGTGCGCTCGGTGATAGAGGTGTCGCCGCGCAGGCCGTTCACCTGTGCCCAGCCGGTGATGCCGGCCTTCTCGCGATGGCGGTCCATGTAGCGCGGGATGCTCTGCCGGAATTCCTCCACATACACCGGTCGCTCCGGGCGCGGGCCGACCAGGCTCATGTCCCCGATGAGCACATTGATCAACTGAGGCAACTCATCTACCGAGAGCGAGCGTAAGATCTTGCCCAGGCGGGTGCGCCGCGGGTCGTTGGCCACTGTCCAGCCCGGCCCGTTGCTCTCGGCGTCGCTGCGCATGGAGCGGAACTTGAGCATCATAAACGGCTTGGCGTCCATCCCCATGCGCTCCTGGACGTAAAACACCGGCCCCTCACTTTCCAGCTTGATCAACAGCGCCGTGAGCAACATGAGCGGCGAAAGCAGGACCAACGCGATCGCGCTGACTACGATGTCCATGGCCCGCTTCAGGCTCAAGCGCCAGCCGCGCAGCGCGATGTCGCGGACGGTCAACAGCGGCAGCCCTCCCAGGTCGCCGATGGTCACCTGGCTGGCCATGATCTGGAAGACGTCGGGGAAGATTTTGATATTGACCTTGCCCCGTTCGCACATAGAGATCAGCCGCACGATCTCGCGATGGCTGGCCTCCGGCAAGGCAATGATCACCTCGTCTATATGATGCTGGTCAATCAGCCTGGGCAGCTCGTCCATCGTACCCAACACGGGCGTGCCCAGCACCTCTTGCGGCCCGCCACTACCATCGGCGAACCCCACCACGCGGTAGCCCAGGTGGGGCGACCAGCGGATCTTCTGGAGCAGCATCTGCCCGACCTCCCCCGTACCCACGATCAGCACCCGGTCCTGCCCCCAGCCGCGCCGGTGCAGCCCGGCCAGGATGCGCTGGTGCGCCAGCCGGCCCAGCGTGACGAACAGGATGGCGAACAGCCAGGCATAGACGATCATCACGCGGGGGTAGTCCAGCTCAAAGATGCTGTTCTTGAAGGTCAGGGCAGCGATGGCTACCGAGAGCATCGTACCGATGGAGACGCCACCGAAGATGTTGTAGAACAGGTCCACACGTGATGGCACCCGCAACTGATGGTAGAGCTTGTAGAAAAAGAACACCACCAGCACCGAGAGCACCTGCACCAGCAACAGGGGGATATAGCGGGGCAAAGGCTCAATATTGACCGGATCGGCGGGCCAGGGGATGGCCCGGCGCAGATGATAGCCCAGGATGAAGGCAAGCGCGACCATCGCCGCGTCAATAATGACCAGCGAGGTGGTGACCACAGCCTGAAAACGACGACGGCTCATCGTGGCTCTCCAGAGATCAAAGGACGCGGACCCGCATGTGCAGGGGGTCTGGGACGGCGCAGGACATCCCCCACCAGGGCCAGGCCACCTTTGAGGAGGATGCCCGTAAGCACCAGAGTATGTAGCCAGAAGGGAGTTTGGGCGGCGTAGTGCTTGCGGTAGAAGATGAGCATGGCGCGGTAAAACTCCACCTGCGCTTTACGGCTGTGGCGGCTGGCGGCCCGCTTGACATGCTGCACGGTGACTGCGGGGTTATAGTACACCTTCCAGCCCGCATCCTTGATGCGCTTGGCCCAATCCAGGTCCTCGCCGTACATGAAGAAGCTTTCATCCAGCAGCCCCACCTGGCGGATGGCCTCGCCGCGCACCAGCATAAAGGCCCCTACCACCGAATCTACTTCTATGAGTTCATCGGGGTCAACGAAGGTCATGTTGTAGCGACCGAAGCGGCGGCTACGCGGGAACAGGCGCGACAGGCCCACCATGCGATAAAAGGAGATCTCCGGCGTAGGGAAGCTCCGTCGGCAGGCCAGGTCCAGGCGGCCATCGGGGAGGACCAGCTTTGGCCCGGCCACGCCTGCTTGGGGGTGCGCCTGCATAAAGGCGAGCATGTCGGCCAGGGCATTGGGGGGCAGCACGGTATCCGGGTTGAGCAACAGGGCAAAGGAAGGAGTCGGGCCGCTCTCCCTGGCCGCCGCCCCCTGATCGCGGAAGCCGAACAGGCGCAGACCCAGATTGTTAGCGTAGGCATAACCTCCGTTGTAGGGGCTTTGGATCAGGTGGGCCTGGGGGAACTCGGCCCGGACCATCGCAGCGCTGCCGTCACTGGAGGCATTGTCCACCACGCAAACCGCATAGGTAAATGTCCCCTGGCTGGCGTACACCGAGGCCAGACACTGGCGCAGAAGGTCGCGGGTGTTGTAGTTAACGATGACGATCGCCAGGTCAATCATGAGGCCCCCTTCGCGACGCACAGGGTGGCGATGCGCAGGCGGACTCTGGGCCATCCGATTCGGGTTGAATTGCCCTGATCATAGCATAAACTGCCCTGGTGGTCAATGAATCCTCCAACCTGGCGCAGCCCGGAAGCGGGATCAGAGATGTTATCCCTGGTTGGCCGCTCATGCCTGGTGATTATCCACAAGTCCAGGTCAAAACGTCTACGTGACGCCGGGAGGCTGGCGGTCCAGGGCATCCCGGCCACACAGTCGCCTCTCATCATGGAGATAGCCCGCAGCAGGAAGGAGCACGAGGCTGAAACCACCTGGCCTACCGCACGGCGACTGTAGCGCCGCCTGGGTAGGGAAACGGGGGCTGGCCCTGGACTCAGGCGGTCCGTACGTCCTGCTGGCGGGCATCAGCGCCGTCTTCGTGACGGTCAGCGCCCTCCCCTTCGCCGCTCGCTATTCTTTCCCGCGAGGAGCGCAGACTTATGGATAATCACCGGCCACTTGTCAGGCGGAGGGGCCTGGACTATGATAGTTTAGAAACCCATGGGGACTCAAAGGAACCCCGGTGAGGTCCCCTGAGGAGGCAGGGCAATGGGTGGAGACACGGAGTTTGAATTAACCGACCTGGCGCCCGCACCGGAAGAAGAATGGCAGCGCATGTTGCGCTTTGTGGGCTGGGGCCAGGCAGATCGGGAGGCCGCCTCCCGCTCTCTGGAGGTCTTGTTCCGGCGAGGCCCGGAATTGGTGGTAGGAACCTACGATTATCTCCGCCGGGTGCCGGAGACCGCTGCCATCCTGGGCTGGGAGCAGGGGATTGATGCGGCCCATCTGGAAGAGCGCCGCCGCTTCTTCACACTATGGCTGGCCCGCACTCTGGGATTGGACACCAGCGATGAGTTCGCCCGCTACCTCTTCCGGGCGGGCAAGTACCATGCCGGGCACGGGCCACGCCGTATTCATACCCCGCCCGAGTATGTCGTCACCTCCCTCGGGCTGGTGCAGGCAGCCTTCGCCCGGTATATGGCCGAGGCGCAACTCCCCGCCGAGATCATCGCCCCGGCGATGGCGGCCTGGAGCAAATACCTGGCAGTGCAACTTAATCAGATGTTGCTGGGCTATCACGCGGCCCGGGCGCTGGACACAGGCCACTTCCCCGTTCAGTTCAGGCTGTTCGGTCGTCTTCGCCCACTCCTGGGCACACAGGAGATTCAGGTGTGGGCCGAGACCGGCGCGTGTGTGGAGGATGTGCTACGGAAGTTCCTGAACTACTTTCCGGAGGCCCGATTTGAGGCGTTGGACCGCGTCTGGCGCTCTGTTGAGAAGACTGAGACCTTGTGGACGGAGGTGGTTCCAGCCTATGTGCCCCGCCGGGGTTGGCGTATCCTGCTGAATGGCCGTGACCTGAGCTACGCCGGCGGCTTTCATGTGCCGGTCCAGGCCCAAGACGAGATCGCTATTTTCCCACCGGGGAGATAGCCTTCACGGGCCAGAGATCAAGACCCACCAGGATAATGGACATGAACGGAATCACACTGCTCTGTTGCAAAGACAGCCGTAAACGATGGAGTCCTCCCTATCCCCAATGTGGAATACCTTTCGCTTCTGTCCGCAATAGAGCAAAATCACACCGTAACAAACGGGGGTGACCGAATACGCCACCGTTCACGGTGACGCTTAAGGCCTGACTTCAAGCCACACCGTTTACGGTGTGGTGTCCGCATGGCCAGCGGGTGTAAGCCCGTGAGCCTCTACCGCCCAGGCGATACCCCTCAGTACCCTGCTCCCTGTAAAGAATAACCATCAGTGGCTCCAGCAATCTGGCATACCATATCCTGACCGGCACGTTTGCAGCTCAGGGAATATCACGCCGCTTGAGCGGGCATCAAAACGCTACATCAATGACACTTGTCATCCGATGTCAGTGACAAATGTCACTAGAATGCAAAAGAATGCCGCTTTATAATGTAAAAAGCGATATTGTACCCCGCTGCAGGCCACCAGAAAGGAGAGTGAACCATGGCACTTGGAGGCTACGCCAACCGCATCGCCCGGATCGATCTGACCCAGGGCAAAGTCGTCTATGAGCCTATTCCGGAAGAATGGGCGCGCAAGTACATCGGCGGGCGCGGCCTGGGCGTGCGCTATGTGTTTGAGAATGGCCCCCAGGTCGATCCCCTGTCCCCTGAGAACATTCTGTGCTTTATGAACGGCCCGCTCACCGGGACCGAGGCCAACATGAGCGGGCGCATGTGCGTGGTCACCAAATCCCCCTTGACCGGGACGGTGACGGATAGCCATCACGGCGGCTGGTCGGCAGCGCGGCTGCGCTGGGCCGGTTTTGATGGCCTGATCTTTAAGGGCAAGGCCGAAAAGCCGATGTACGCCTACGTCCATGACGGCCAGGTGGAGATCCTGGACGCCTCGGAGGTGTGGGGCAAGGGTGTGCACGACACCGTGAGGTTCTTCCAGGATAAGTACGGTGAGCGAGACCTCTCGGTGATCGCCATCGGCCCGGCTGGTGAGCGGCTGGCGCGCTTCGCCAACTGGATCAACGAGAACGACCGGGCCAGCGGGCGCGGCGGCACCGGCTGTGTGGGCGGCAGCAAGCTCTTGAAAGCCATCGTCATCAAAGCGCCCAAGCGCATGCCCAAGGCCATTGACCGCGAGGCCTGGAAGCGGGCGCACGAGCGGGCATTGGCAGCTATCATGGACGAGAAGAACGTCACCAGCCCGCGCAAAGGCGGCCTGTCGGTGTACGGCACCAACGTGCTCACCAACATCGTCAGCAACATGGGGGCACTGCCCACCCGTAACAGCCAGCTCGCCACGTTTGGCGAGAAGGCCGAACGCACCAGCGGCGAATGGGTCAAGGAGCATATCCTGGTGGATGACCCCACCTGCCACGCCTGCCCGGTGGCGTGCAAGAAGGAAGTGGAGATCACCGAGGGGCCGTTCGCCGGGCTGCGCATGGAGAGCCAGGAGTACGAATCCGTGTGGGCCTTCGGCGCCAACTGCGACAACGACGATTCCGCCGGCATCGCCCAGTTGATCTACCTGGCCAACGACTACGGCCTGGACACGATTGAGTTGGGCAATGTGTTCTCCATGTACATGGAGGCCAGTGAGAAGGGCTACGTCAACGGCGCCGGTGGGCTGAAGTGGGGCGATGTCATGGGCATGGTCAACCTCCTGCCCAAGATCGCCCTGCGCGAGGGCATCGGCAACATCCTGGCCGAGGGCACCGAGCGCGCCGCCCGGCAGTTTGGTCACCCAGAGATCGCCATGACCGTCAAGGGCCAGGCCATTCCGGCCTATGACCCACGCGGCCTGAAGGGCATGGGCCTGGGCTACGCCACCAGCAACCGCGGCGCCTGCCACCTGCGCGGCTACACCCCCGCCAGCGAACTAGGGCTGATCCCCCTCAAGACCGACCCGCTGGCCTGGGAGGGCAAGGGCAAGTTGCTCAAGCTGCTACAGGACCTCTTCGCCTTTAGCGATAGCCTGGACCTGTGCAAGTTCAGTTCGTTTGCCGAAGGCGCCGAGGAATACGCCGCCCAGTACTCCGCCGTTGTCGGCATCCCTATCACGGCGGACGACGTGCTCAAGATTGGCGAGCGTATCTACAACCTGGAGCGCTACTACAACAACCTGGCCGGCTTCCGCGAGGGCAGCGACTATTTGCCGGAACGCTTCCTGAAGGAGCCTTCTACCGCGCCCGGCTCCAAGGGCCACGTCTGCGAACTGCCGCAGATGCTGGAGGAATACTACCAGGCCCGCGGCTGGGTCAACGGCGTCGTGCCGGAGGAAAAGCTCCGGGAGCTGGAGATCCCTTAAGGGGGTTCTGGACGGCTGACATCTGGGGGGTCAGCCATCCATAAGCATCTATTAACCAACACCGCGAGCGGCGGGGGGAGGCCTATACACAAGCCCTGCCGCTCGCGGTGAAATATCTGCGCCGGAGCAAGGCAGGGTTACCCCTTGCCTTATCGCCAGCCGTGCATCCGCGTAAATCATCCGTGTGGTGCCCCACCTGCCACCGGCGGGAACAGGCTCACGGTATCGTCCGGCGAGAGCCGAGCCTCCAGCCCTTCCTCCAGGTAAGGGGCGTCGCGCCCATTGACGAACACATGGACATAGGAGTAGAGGTTGCCTTGTTCATCCAGCAACTCGCGCCGCAAGGCAGGGTAGCGGGCGATGATGGCCTCAAGCAACTGCCGGACGGTGATCCCCTCGGCGACAGGAAGCTCAATGCTCTTGGCGCCCACGATCTGGCGGAACGTGGCATAGAAATTGATCTTCATGTCAACATCCCTGTGTGTCTTATCGGCCCAGGCCACCAATCGTGCCTGCTGGCACAAACATATTATACATCACCAGAAGCGTATTTGGCTATATCAGCTCTAGAGGGTTACGATGAATGGGATATCCACTGTATGGGCAGAGGTTGACCAGGAAGGGCGCCTGGTGCTGCCACCGGAGGTGGCCTCGCGCTACGGGCTGAAGCCCGGTGCGCGCGTCCGCCTTGATCAGAACGCTAACACCCTGCGCCTGCACCGGCCCATTACCCACCTGGCGAAGGTGTACATTGAGCCGACCAACCGCTGTAACATCACCTGCCGCACCTGCATCCGCAATATCTGGGATGTCAAACTGGGGCACATGTCCGCAGCCACGTTTGCCCGCATCCTGGAAGGGCTGCGGGCGATCACGCCCCCGCCGACCGTTTTTTTCGGCGGCCTGGGCGAGCCGCTGGCCCACCGCCGGATCGTGGAGATGGTGGCGCGGGTCAAGGCCCTGGGCGCGTCGGTGGAATTGATCACTAACGGAACGCTCCTGACCGAACAGCGCTCGCGCCAGTTGATTGAGGCCGGGCTGGACATCCTGTGGGTGTCCATTGACGGCGCCACGCCGGAGAGCTATGCCGACGTGCGCCTGGGCGCCGCTCTACCCCAGGTCCTGGACAACCTGGACCGCTTCCGGCGGCTGCGCCCGCCCGCGCACCTCCCCCGACCGGAGATCGGGATCGCTTTCGTGGCCATGAAGCGCAACATCGCCGACCTGCCGGAGGTCATTGCCCTGGGGCGGCGGCTGGGGGCGACCCGCTTCCTGGTGACCAATGTGCTGCCCTATACCCCCGATATGTGCGCCGAGACGTTGTACGAAGGCGCCTTAAGCGACATCACCTACCTGCCCTCGCTCTGGTTGCCGCAGCTCAGCCTGCCCAAAATGGACCTCAACGATCTCACCCGCGAGGCGTTCCTTCGCGCTCTGCGCAGTGGCTGTAACGTGACCTTCGCCGGGAATAACCTGGGCGGGGCCAACGATGTCTGCACCTTCGTGGAGAGCGGCGCCATGGCCATCGCCTGGGATGGCAACGTCAGCCCCTGCATTCCCCTGATGCATACCCACGTCAGCTACCTGCATGGCCGCCAGCGCGTCTCGCAGCGGTATGTGATCGGGAATGTGGCCGAGCGCGATCTGCTGGACCTGTGGAACGACCCGGACTATGTGGCCTACCGCGACCGCGTCCAGCGCTTTGCCTTCTCGCCCTGCACCTTCTGCGGCGGTTGTGAACTGGTTGAGACGAACGAATCGGATTGCCTCGGCAACACCTTCCCCACCTGTGGCGGCTGCCTCTGGGCACAGGGCGTGATCCGCTGCCCCTGACCCCGAATCAACGGCTACTGACCATTGCCATTCACAGGCAGCGCCTGGCCGCACACCTGGCGGTAACCGCAGCGACGGCAGCGGGCGGGCTGGTTGTGGCTGCGTGCCACCGTTGCCGCCGCCAGGTCGGCCCGCATCCAGGCGAGCGTCTGGAGCAGCGCGGCGCGGAGTTCGGGGGTGTAGTCCACGCGGAAGGCACGGTCGGCGTAGCGGATCAGGCCGTGCGTAGGGCGCTGGCCTGTGGTCTCCTCCAACAGCAGGCAATAGGCCACCAGTTGGAGCACATGCCCCTCGTGCGGTCTGGGGGGCGCCGGGCCGGTCTTGATCTCCACCGGCACCAGCCCCGCTCGCGTTTTGACCACATAGTCGGGGCGACCGCTCAGCCCATAGCGGTAGGAGACCAGGGCGTCACGGGGGTGGCCGTGGTTGTTGGTGTCGGCGTAGATCACCCGCCCGGCGGGCAACCCGATATGGGCGCGGTCGCGGCGCACCCACCATCGCAGCGCCAGCCCCAACAGGAGCAGAACAAGAGCAACGTGGCCCAGGGACACCGGCGTGGACGGCCTCCTAAGGCGCGGTCAAAGCGGCCCAGGCCCAGATGCCGCCGACGATCAGGGCCAGGAGCAAAAGGAGATAGGCCAGGGCATTGAGGGCGCGCAGCAGGCTCACCCGGCGGCCATGGCGGGCATGGCCGCGTTCGCCGGCAATCAACTCCTGGATGTTGGCCGAGGGCACCTCCTGCACCGCCGCCAGCCACCAGGCGCGATGGCAGAAGGCGTAGTGGGCCACCTCGCTGGCGCGGATCAGCCGCTCGGCTCTGGGGGCGTCAGGAGGTCTCACGCCGGCCGATGCGCTCCTCAAAGGCTTTGAGGGCGTCCTGAAGGCGCTGCTGGCGCAGGCTGCTGGTCAGGTCGCCCCGCGTGCGTTCCAGCACGCCGCGCACCATGTCGGTGGTGCGGCGCAGCCCGCCGGTAATGGCTTCGGGGAAGTCCATGGTCACCAGCAGGCTGTAGATGTCATCCATGATCTCCAGCAGGCGTTCGGCCTCTTCGGTGTGATCGTGGCGGATGATGTCCAGCGCCCGCCGGCGCAATTCGCCCGCCGCCTCGCCCAGGCCGTTCAGATAGGCCGCCGACTCCACATGCAGGTCCTCCGGCCCCGGCAGTGGCTCACCGGCGATCAGGGCATAGACGATGCTGGCCTCGGCGTATTCCTTGAGGGAATCCTGGGTATAACCGGCATGGTACAGGTCGGGGTAGGGGGCCAGGTCGGCGATCATTTCCTCGGCGGCCTGGCGGGCCCTGGCCAAAAGCTCGCGTGCGCCGGCCCAATCCTCGCGGTGGACGGCGCGGATGGTGTTGGCGCAAAAGCGGATGAGCGCCCGCGAACGCTGGAGCGCCTGTTCGCGGGCCGCATTCCTGGCCTCCAGGTCCTGGCGAATGCGTTCGCCAATACGCTCCAGGCTCTCCATGCTCACTCCCCCGGCGGTTTGAAGCGGAACAGCGAGTCGGCCAGGGAGCCGCCTTCCGGGATGTTGATCTCGCCGAACTGGCCTTCATACTTGGACAGGTTTTCGCCCAGGGCGCGCAGCAGCAGCTTGGCGTGCAGTGGCGTCATGATAATGCGCGCATAGACCTTGGCGCGCGGTGTGTTGGGCAGGATGCGGGCGAAGTCAATGACGACCTCGGAGGGGGAGTGGGTGATCAGGGCGAAATTGGAGTAAATCGCCTCCAGGTCGGGGGGCAATTCAATATTGACCGGCATAGGGCCGGGTTGTGGGCCGCGCAGTGGGCCGGGTGGCTGGTTCATGATGCCTCCATGCTGCCTGTAGAGCAGGCTATCCGATTCTGCCCTATAGTCTAACACGAGTGGCGCAAATATGCACGTCTGCGGCCCGGCCGGGGAAAGGGGGGATCATACCCCCCCCGTCCCCTCGCTTGTGGGGGGAAGCAAGGAGGGGTGTCTTAATGCCCTCGCGGACACTCGTTGCTTCTAACGGCTCTATCCTTCATAATAACCCATTTTCGCCTCTTGTCAACCCCCTTGCACCTCTTTGCGCACCCCCCTCCTCAATTGGCTCAAATTCACCGCCCGACACCGGGGGGGTGCGCAAAGCCCCACCCCGGATGCTCCACGCACAAACCCGGCCGCCCCTCCAAAAGATTATACCGCCAATCGCCTTTGCCCGCGTCCAGCAACCGGCCTGCCGATGGAGATGCGAAAATCGGCGATGGATTGAGATTGCCATCCCACCCCAGGCAGCCTATACTACTGCACTGCCTTATGGTTGAGCCTACCCCGGTAGATGAGACTACACAGGCGCTCGGCGAGCTGCGCGCCCAGGCGCTTACCTGTATCCGCTGCCGCCTGGCAGCGGGGCGCCGCCAGGTCGTCTTCGGCGAAGGCCATCCCCACGCCCGCATCATGCTCGTCGGCCAGGGGCCGAGCGAGAGCGATGACCGGAGCGGCCATCCCTATTCCGGGCCGTCCGGGCAGGTGCTGGACCAGGCCCTGGCTGCCGCCGGCCTTAAGCGTGAGGACATCTGGCTGACCAACATCACCAAATGCCTGGCGCCGGCCGGCGCAGGCCGCCCACGCCAGATACGCGAGCCTAAAGCCGACGAGGTGCGTGCCTGCCGTATCTGGCTGGACCAGGAGATCGCGCTCGTCCAGCCGAAGGTGATCGTGTGCATCGGCGGGCCTGCGGCCAAAGCGCTGATTGATCCCCGGTTCAGGCTGATAGAGCAACGCGGCCAGGTCTTCCCCGGCCCGAACGGCATCCCCACGCTGGCCGTTGTGCAACCCGCCTACATCCTGCGGCTAAAGGACCACGACCGCCCGGCGGCGGTGCGCGCCTGGAACGAGTTGATTGCGGACCTGCGCAGAGCCGCCGCTCTCGCTTCTTCCCCATGAGGCCCTCAGGCGCGGTTTCAGTCCTGTAGCAAAGCCCCACCCCCTTCCCTCTCTGTGAGGGAGGGTTGGAGTGGGGGGGGCAGGATCACCCCCTCCCTGCCCCTCCCCCGTCCAGGTGGAGGGAATAAGGTTGCCCCCTCCCCCCTCTGCGGGGGAGGGTTGGGGTGGGGGGCTACGTCCGCTACCCGGCGCGGTAATGCCGCTCGCTCAACGCCCGCAGGCGCGCCGCCGCGCTCTCCGGCGTCAGATCGCGCTGGGGCATGGCCAGCATCTCATAGCCCACCATGAACTTGCGCACCGTCGCCGAGCGCAACAGCGGCGGATAGTAGTGCGCATGCAGATGCCATTCGGGGTGGGGCTGGCCATCATTGGGGGCCTGATGAAAGCCCATAGAGTAAGGGAAGGACGTCTCAAACAGGTTGTCGTAGCGGATGGTCACGCGGCGGAGTATGTCTGCCAGGGCGCTCACCTCGGCCGAGGTGAGATCGGTCAGCCCGGCCACATGGCGGTGGGGGAGCAGCAGGACCTCAAACGGCCAGACTGCCCAAAAGGGGACAAGCGCGATAAAGTCGCCGTTCTGCACCACCAGCCGTTCGCCGCTGCTGCGCTCCGCCGCCAGCACAGCGCAAAGCAGGCAGCCCCCGTGTTCGCGCAGGTAGTCCGCCTGGGCGCCGGTCTCTTTCGCCGGTTCATTGGGCACGTGGCTGGAGGCCCAAATCTGGCTGTGCGGGTGCGGGTTGGAGGCACCCATCATCGCGCCTTTGTTCTCAAACACCTGCACATAGCGGATGAAGTCGCGCGCGCTCAGCTCGCGTGTCTGGTCCATCCAGGTGGCGACGACAGCCTCTACCTGGGCCTGGGGGAGTTCGGGCAAGGACAGGTCGTGGCGCGGCGAGAAGCACACCACCCGACAGATGCCGTATTCCGGCTCGGCTCTGAACAGGGGGAAAGACGGCCCATGTTGCCCGTTGCTCGCCGTTGGCTGGCTGGCGTTGGGCGGGAGCAGGGCCGCGAAGTCGTTGTCAAACACAAAGGTGGAGGTGTAGTGCGGGTTTCTGACGCCCCCCGCCCGTGCGTTGCCGGGGCACAGATAGCAGGTGGGATCGTAGGCCGGCAACTCCTCAGGCGGCGGCTTCTCCACCTGGCCCAGCCAGGGCCGTTGCGTGCGCTGCGGCGAGACGAGCACCCAATCGCGCGTGAGCGGGTTAAAGCGGCGATGGGGGAAGTCCAGCATGGGACACAGCGCTCAGCGGATAGCTGAGCGCTGAATGCTGAGCGCCAGATTTTCAGAAGGGCAAGTCCTCTTCTTCTTCAAGCTCCTCAACGGGCGGCGCCCCGGTCTCATGCACTGCCGGGCCAGGGGCAGCCGCCTCAGCGCGGCCCCCCAGGAAGCGCACGGTGCGGGCGCGGATTTCAAAGGACGCCGCAGGTGTGCCGTCCTGCCGGGTCCAGATGCGAGGCCCACCTGTATTGGGGTCTGCCTGCATCGTCCCTTCAACCAGAACCTGCCTGCCCTTCGCCAGATATTGGTTACAGATCTCCGCCTGCCTGCCGAAGACCGAGACCCGCCACCAGATAGTGCGTTCCTGCTGTTGGCCGTTCTGGTCGGTCCAGCGTTCATTCGTCGCCACGTTGAACGAGGTGACCGGATCACCGCTGGGCATATAGCGCATCTGGGGGTCTCCCCCCAAATTCCCGATAATCAGCACACGATGGTACATACCTTCGCACTCCTCTCTCTTAGGCCCCTCCCCCACTCAGCCCTCCCCCGCAAGGGGGAGGGAGCAGCCTGCCTGACTGTGATGTTACTCCAATGATTGGGGGATGTCAAACACCTGGCCGGTATATAAACCTTAAGATTTTGGATCATAACAGGCGAGAGCGGTTCGGCGGCTAACGCTGCTTCAACCGGGCCAACTGCTCCTCCAGCAGGCGTTGGGCCAGCGCCGGGTTGGCCTTGCCTTGCGTCGCCCGCATCACCTGGCCCATCAGCCAGCGCGCCACCGTCTCCTTGCCGCTCAGATACGTCTGCACCTCGTTAGGGTGCCCGGCCAACACCTGGGCCACGACCTGGGCCAGCACGCTCTCCTCGCTGATCTGCGCCAGGCCGCGCTCCTGCACAATCGCCTCCGCCGACCGCCCGCTCATAAACATCTCGGACAGCACCTCTTTGCCTGTGTTGGCGTTGATCGTGCCCGCCTCCACCAGGCGAATCAGCGCCACTAGGTGCGCCGGGGTGACGCGCACCTGCTCAATTTCCGTGTCCGTCTCCTTCATCAGCCGGAAGATCTCGCCTGTGATCCAGTTGGCGATGGTCTTCGGGCTGATCGGAGGACCTGCCTGTGCCCTGCTTTCGTGGACCGCCTGCTCAAAGTAGTCAGCCACGGCGCGTTCGGCCACGAGCACGCCGGCGTCGTAGCGCGAGAGGCCATAATCGCGCATGAAGCGCTCGCGCTTGGCATCGGGCAGTTCGGGCAGTTGCGCCGCGATCTGCTCCACCCAGGCGGGGCTGATCTCCAGCGGCGGCAGGTCCGGTTCGGGGAAGTAGCGATAGTCCTCGGCGAACTCCTTGCTGCGCTGCGGCACGGTCACGCCCCGGCCCTCATCCCAGCCTAAAGTCTGCTGCTTCACCGTCCCCCCGGCCCGTATCAGGGCCGTCTGGCGGTTGATCTCGTACTCCACCGCGCGGAGCAGGGCGCGGAAGCTGTTCAGGTTCTTGATCTCGGTGCGGGTGTAAAGCTGGGTTGAGCCTGCCGGGCGCACCGAGACGTTGGCTTCAAAGCGGATGACGCCCTTCTCCATATCGCCGGAGTTCACGCCCAGATAACGCAGGATAGAGCGCAGCTTTGTGGCGTAAGCCCGCACCTCATCCAGCGAATGCAGGTCCGGCTCGGAGACGATCTCCAGGAGCGGCACGCCTGAGCGATTGAAGTCCACCAGGCTGATCCCGTCCATGTGGAGCAGCTTGCCGGTGTCCTCCTCCAGGTGGACCCGCCGGATGCCGATACGCCGTTCCTCGCCGTCCACCTCAATGGTGAGCCAGCCGTTGACCGCCAGGGGCAGGTCGTACTGCGAGATCTGGTAACCCTTGGGCAGGTCGGGGTAGAAGTACGACTTGCGGCTGAAGACATTGATGGGGTTGATACGGCAATGCAGCGCCAGCCCCACCATGATGCCGTACTCCACCGCCCGCTGGTTGACCACCGGCAGCGAGCCGGGCATGCCGGTACAGACAGGGCAGACGTACAGGTTCGGCTCGGCCTGGGTGGAATCCACCACCGCACAGCCGCAGAACATCTTGGACCGTGTCTGGAGTTCGGCGTGTACCTCTAGACCGATGACCGGTTCATAATCCATGTGTTCTATTATATACCAACTCGCGCTCAACGGCAGGGCGGGTTTGGGCAGGAGTATCGGTTTTAACCTCCGGTGTGTTTCCCCCACCCCAACCCTCCCCCTGGATGGGGGAGGGCGGGGGAGGGGGTGACAAACAGGCTAAAACCGATACTCCTGCGGGTTTGGGTATAGGCGAGTTTGACAATCCCTCAAGTCGGTCATATAGTCACAGAATCCAACGGAGGTAAAGAGCAGCCATGCGCGTCCTGTTAGCCGGGGAAAGCCCCGTCGTGGAGATGCTGTTCCAATTGTGCCGCCAGGCCGGACACGATACATCGCTCTATCTGGCGAAGGACCTGGAGGACGAGGAGGGCCTGGAGCGTGTCCTGGTGCAGGCCGCCAGCGTGGAGGTGGCCGTTGAGCTGTTCAACGCCTCCAAAGAAAGCAAGCGCGAGATGATTGAGGTGCTGGCCGATAGCCTCCCCACCGAGGCGCTGCTGCTCGTCTCCTGCCTGCGGGCCTCGGCGACCGAGGCGGCAAGCTGGGCCATTTATCCGGAACAGGTCAGCGGTTTTGGCCTCCTGCCGCCAGTCCAACAGGGCGACCTGGTGGAAGTGGCCCGTGCGCTCCAGACGGGCGACGCGGCCTGGGCGCGGGCGCTGGACTTCTGGCGCGGGTTGGGGTTGGAGCCGCTGGCGGTGGCCGATGGGCCGGGGCTGGTGCGGGCGCGGGTCATTTGCAGCCTGATCAACGAGGCGGCCACCGCGCTTATGGAGCATGTCGCCAGCGCCGAGGACATTGACACGGCGATGAAGCTGGGGACGCGCTACCCCCATGGGCCGCTGGAATGGGCCGATATGATCGGGATTGACATTGTGCTGGGCGTCATGGAAGCCTTGCAGGAGGAGTGGGGCGAGGACCGCTACCGGCCTGCGCCCCTGCTCAAGCGCCTAGTGGCTGCCGGGCGCCTGGGGCGCAAGATCGGCCGGGGGTTCTACGACTACGTTGATCGGCCTTAACCCCCTGCTAACATGGATTTGCCCTTCCCCTCCCCCGCCCGTACCGGGGCTTATGAACATTCACTTTAATACCGTAACGTGTGGAGAATTCGGTGTTCGCATTCTCAGATCGCCCCGGTTACGGCGCTATGGTGTTCATCTTCATCAGCCGGGTTGCGCTTTCACCTGGTGTAATGCAATTGACAGCCAGCGCGTATCCTACTATACTCTTCTTACCAGGTCTCACCATCCTCCAGAAAGGGGGTGATCATCGCCACAGGAATCTGAGCGCTGGCGCGCTGCCCATCCTTGCCAGAGGGGGAAGATGCGGGTTCAACCGCATCATCTGACCCAGGGGAAGCACTTGTGCCACCTGCCATCTGGACAGGTCGCTTGGGAGGAGGAGACATGGAACATAGACCCTGGTTTAAGCATTACGACAAAGGTGTGCCGCACTCGCTCGCGCCCTACCCGGAGCACCCACTGCACACTTTTCTGGAGAACTCGGCACGTGATTTCCCCAATCATACCGCCGTTCTCTTCAAGGGGCATCGCGTGACCTACCGCGAGCTGAATGAGGCGACCGACCGGCTGGCCGCAGCGCTCGCGGCCCTGGGCGTGAAGAAAGGCGACCGCGTGGTCATCTTTATGCCCAACTCCGCCCAGTTCGTGATCAGCTACTACGCCATCCTCAAAGCAGGCGGCATCGTCGTCGCCACCAACCCGCTGTATTCGCCACGCGAGATGGAGCACCAGTTTAACGACTGCGGTGCTGAGATCGCGCTGGTGATGAGCAACTTCTACAACCGCGTCAAGGAGGTCCAGCCTAAGACGCCGCTCAAGCGCCTGATCGTCACCAACATCAAGGAATACCTGCCGCCCGTCCTGCGCCTACTATTCACCCTGGCGAAGGAGAAGAAGGACGGCCACCGCGTGGAATTGCGCGATGGGGACCTGTGGTTTCAGGACCTGCTCAGGCAATACACGCCCGACCAACGCCCCCAACTGGAGATTGGGCCGGACGACATCGCCCTGTTCCAGTACAGCGGGGGCACGACGGGCCTATCCAAGGCCGCTGTGATCCCCCATCGCGCCCTGGTCGCTAACACGCTGCAGATCAAAGCCTGGCTGGTGGACAACCAGCCCGGCAAGGAAGTCTATCTGGCCGCCATCCCCCTCTTCCACGTCTACGGCATGGTGGCGGTGATGAGCATCTGCATTGCCCTGGCCGGGGCGCTGGTCATGGTGCCCAACCCGCGCGACATCGCGGACCTGCTGGACAACATCAACAAGTACCACCCCACCATCTTCATGGGCGTGCCCACGCTGTTCAACGCCATCAACAACCACCCCGACGTTCAGGCGGGCAAGGTCAACCTGAGGAGCATCCGCGCCTGCATCTCCGGCTCGGCGCCGCTGCTGTTGGAGACCAAAAAGCGCTTTGAGGCCCTGACCGGCGGCAAGCTGGCCGAGGGCTATGGCCTCTCTGAGGCCCCCACGGCCACCCACTGCAACCCCATGTATGGCCTGAACAAGGAAGGCTCCATCGGTCTGCCCTTCCCCGATGTGGATTGCAAGATCGTCAGCCTGGACGATGGCGTGACCGAGCTGGGCGTGGGTGAGATCGGTGAACTGGTGCTCACCGGTCCCCAGCTCATGCGCGGCTACTGGCAAATGCCCACTGAGACGGCCAACGCGCTGCGCGAAGGCTGGCTGTACACCGGCGATATTGCCCGCATGGACGAGGACGGCTACTTCTATATTGTGGACCGCAAGAAGGAGTTGATCAAGGCCAGCGGCTTCCAGGTCTGGCCGCGCGAGATTGAGGAGGTCCTGGCCACCCACCCCAAAGTCCAGGAGGTCGGCGTCGCCGGCATCCCTGACCCCTATCGCGGCGAGACGGTGAAAGCCTGGATCGTGCTCAAGCCGGGTGAGACGGCCACACCAGAGGAGATCCGCGAGTGGTGCCAGGACAAGCTGGCGAAGTATAAGATTCCCACCCATATTGAGTTCCGCAGCGAGTTGCCCAAGACGATGGTGGGCAAGGTGCTGCGCCGCGTCCTGGTGGAAGAGGAGAAGAAGCTGGCGGCGGAGAGACCGCCAACGGCTGGATAATGGATAAATCTCTAACCTGCTTATGACAAGACGCAGACGCCCGCTGGGGGAAGTTTGGCACGTCTATCTGACCAATCTGTCGGTGCCCATGCCACTGGACCGGAAGGTGGTGACGTTCACGCGCAACCTGTGGGCCCGCCTGGTGCGCCGCCAGGCCTGTTGTGGTCATCCCGGCGAGCCGGGCTGCTGAGAGGTGCCGCCCGAAGATAAGCCCCGTGCGGGCTTTCCCGGTTGACACACAGAAAGGGGGTGGAACGCCACAAGGACCCTGACACGGCGACAAAACCATAATTAATTAACATAAGGAAGGAGGAGAATCCCATGCGACTATTCTGGCTGCGCAGCCTTGTCCTGCTCACGCTCATGGCCCTGGTCGTGAGCGCCTGCGGCGCACCGGCGGCCCCTGGCACAACAGGCGGCAAAGGCCTTCCAAAAGCCCCGGAAGGCACGCTCCTGCGCAAGATCCAGGACCGGGGCAAGATCATCATCGGCGTCAAATATGACGTCCCCACCTTCGGCTACCTCAACCCCAAGACCAACCAGCTTGAGGGCTTTGACGTGGAGATCGGGCGGGCGATTGCCGAGTACATCTTCGGCGACCGCAACGCGGTGGAGTTCAAGGAGGCTATCTCCAAAAACCGCATCCCCTATCTCCAGGACGGCACGGTGGATGTGATTCTCTCCACCATGACGATCAATGAGGAACGCCTGCAGCAGATTGACTTCTCGGTGGTGTACTATGTCGCTGGCCAATCGCTGCTCGTCCCCAAGAACAGCCCGATCAAGGGCCTGGCCGACCTGAAGGGGAAGAAGGTGGGGACGGTCAAAGGCTCTACCTCGGAGAAGAACATCCGCGAGAAGGCGCCGGAGGCCGAGGTCAGCCTGTTTGACAAGTACGCCGACGCGGTGGCTGCTATGGAGGCCGGGCAGGTGGATGCGGTCACCACCGATGACATCATTCTGTACGGCTTTGTCCGCCAGGAGCCGGACAAATGGCAGGTGGTGGGTGGCCAGTTCACCAAGGAGCCCTACGGCGCGGGCGTGGCCAAAGGCAACCCGGAACTCCTGGAGGTGGTCAACACGGTCATCAAAGCCATGAAGGCCGATGGCCGCTGGAAGCAACTCTATCAGGAGTGGATCTCCAAAGACAACGTGCCGGAGCCTCCGCCGGATGATTGGAAGGCGGCAATGCAGTAGGGGCGAGGCACTCCCTTGCCTAAGCCCCACCGTGCACGGTGGGGCTTAGGGCGGCCTGGCGTGTGATCTACGAGCCTCCTCATGGGTCGCACGCCAGGCCCTCCAACCAGGCTATCCCTCCGCCCCCGCAACGGGGGAGAGGGGTAAACCCACATCACTGAGTGTGCGTCTGAGCCGCAAAGCAGAGAACGGGTACTGGGATAGCTGTGACCCCGGAAAACTGGCGTCTGCTATTGGAGGGCCTGCGGCTGACCCTGTGGCTGTCGCTGGCCTCTATCACCATCAGCCTGGTGATCGGCACGCTGATCGGCGTGTTGCGCGTCTCGCCGATTGCCCCGCTGCGTGTTGTAGCCACCGGCTATGTGGAGTTGTTCCGCGACATCCCGCTGCTGATCGTCTTGTTCTTTATTTTCTTGGGGCTGCCCAAAGCCGGGCTGCGCTTTGACCCGATCCAGAGCGCAGTGGTGGGCCTCTCGGTGTACACGGCGGCCTTCGTGGCCGAGGTGGTGCGGGCGGGCCTCCAGGCCATCCATTACGGCCAGATTGAGGCGGCACGGGCGCTGGGCCTGACCTATATCCAGATGATGCGCTACGTCTTGCTGCCCCAGGTGTTCCGCAACGTGGTGCCCCCGCTGGGGACGGTGTTCATCGCCCTGGTCAAGAACACCTCGGTGGCCAGTGCGATCAGCGTGCCGGAGGTCATGTTGCAGGCCGAGACAATTGAGGGGCGCACCTTCAACCCTTATTCGTTCCTGATCGCCGGGCTGCTTTACCTGGTGTTGACCGTGCCCTTGAGCGCGCTGGTCAACGCCGCCGAGCAACGCCTGCGCACTCACCGCGCCACATGATGGACACTGCCCTGGCTCCACCCGTGACACGCCCGCTGCGTCGCCGCCTGGCGTTGCGTCTGCCGGAGGGCTGGCAGGCGCTATTGGGCGCGCTGATCGTGCTGGGCCTGATCCCTATCCTCTTCCGCATGGACCCGGCGCGCTTTAAGCCGTTCTTCTACGATATTCAGGCCAGCGGCACCCTGGCCGAGCGGCCCTTCACCGGCGAGTGGTGGTGGGCCTGGCGTTTCCTGGCGAACGGCCTGGGCACGACGGTGCTGGTGGCGCTGCTCTCCATCCTGCTCAGTCTGCCCCTGGCGACGGTCTTCGCCCTGCTACGGCTGTCGGCCCCGCTGCCGCTGCGCATCCCGGCGGTCTTGCTGATTGAGGGCATCCGCGCGCTGCCGGTGCTGCTGTTTATCTGGTTCACGTTCCGCTTTCTGGCACGCCAGGGGGTGGAGTTGGCCGTGATGTGGCCGGTGGTGATCGCATTGACGCTGTACACCACCGTGGTAAACGCGGAGACGCTGCGGGCGGGCATCCTGGCGCTGCCCACAGGGCAGATGGAGGCGGCGCGCTCGCTGGGGATGAGCTACTTCCAGGCAATGGGCTACGTCATCCTGCCCCAGACATTCCGCCATATGCTGCCGCCGCTGATCGCCCAGTTCGTCACGCTGCTCAAAGACACCAGCCTGGGCTACATCGTGGGCCTGCGCGAACTCACCCGGCATGCCGAAATCCTCTATCAGGGCCAGCGCAACCCTATGGAGACGATCTATGTCGTCGCGCTGATCTATTTCATCCTCAACTACCTGTTAGGGCAACTGGCGCTATGGATACACCGGCGGCTGGATTGAGCCACAGAGAGAAGAGGTCCCCCCCACCCCAATCCTCCCCCACAGAGGGGGGAGGGGGTGAACTCCCTCCCCCTGGACGGAGGAGGGGCAGGGAGGGGGTGACAAACGAGCTAAAACTGATTCTCCCGTCCCCCTGCGTGCGGAGATTGACACTATGCTGACCCCATGCTACAATCAGAAACGGGCCAGTGGTGGAATTGGCAGACACACGACACTTAAAATGTTGCGTCCCGGGAGGGACATGTGGGTTCGAGTCCCACCTGGCCCACTGGGCCTCTACCCTCCCCGAAAATGGGGAGGGTTTTATGTCATCGCCCAATGAGGGGCATAAACGCCCGCGTGGGCAGCACGCCGCAGGTGTACACGTGCCAGGGTGTGGGGCGGGGGATCCAGTACGGCGGCGGATCGGTGATCCACTCGCGCGGCGGCAGCGTTAAAGGCACCGCTTCCCAAAAGCTGCCCGATGGCGGGTGGCCCGCGTAGCCCCATACCAGTTCCTGGTAGGGGTAATCCGCCCGGTTCTGGCCCGGCGCGCCCGTCCAGGGGGGCCGGTTAGGCGGGAAACGCGGGTTATTCGGGTTGTTTACCCAGCCCCAACCGTTATACGCCCAGGTAGCGTAATACCACTCCTCCGCCACCCAGGGGTCGTTCTCGCCAATGAACGGCACCACGTTCCACTTCTGGATCAGGATACGCGCGCCCGTGCCGATGTTATAGGTCGGCTCGGCGGCCACGCGCGGCGGATCAAAGCCACCGCCTCCGCTCATATACGAGGTGATCTGCATGATGCCGTAGCCGCAATCAAAACTGATCAGCGTCGGCCCGGTCTGGCCATAGTCGGCCACAAACTGCTTCCAGACCGACTCAGTGTAGCCAATCGCCTTTAAGAGGATACACGGCACCCGCCCGCTGATCTGCGTCATATTGGGCGGCATACCGTAGTTGACCGGCGGCAAGGGCGGCCCCAGGTCGCCGAGTTGATTGCGCCCGGCCAGATCGTAGACAGGCGCCAACTCCGACGGGTAGGGCTGCCGCCCCCAGGCTGGCGGCACCGGGCAGGTCTGCGGCTGGCTCTGTGCTACCGTCGTCCCGGCAGTGTCCCTCTGGGGCTGCGCCCGCCAGCCCGCAAAGCTCACGATGGCCTGTTGCCCGCTGGCGACCAGCCGCTCGTCCCCCGCTGGCCCCAGCACAAACAGGCGGATTCCCTGGAGGCCACGCCGCTCAAAGGCCAGCCAGGCCCCCTGGGGGGACCAGGCCAGGGGCGCCACCGCGCTATTGGCCTCGGGCGCGATCAGCCTCCGGCCCAGGCCCTGACCAAGGTAAATCTCCTCTATGCCAGCCGGGCCGCCAACGGTCAACCCCCGGCCATCGGGTCGCCAGATGGGCATGGAATACCCACCGGGGACTGTGCCCCGCACCCCCTGTCCCACCGTCAGGCGCTGGCCCGTGTCCAGCGCGATTACATCTAATGTGTAGAGCGCCCGCCCAGGGGCGGCCTGCACCTGGGCGACGAGTCGGTCCGCCTGCGGCGACAGGACCAGGCTCAGAATAGGGCTTCGGCTCAGCGTGTGCTCTGCGCGGCTCAGCCCGCGCTCCACCTCCACTGACCACAGGGTATGGCTGCCATCCAGATCGATCCGATCATACAGGACGCGCTGGCCATCCCCCGACCAGCCCAACGGGTAAATGCCATAGGCGCTGTTGTCCCTCAGCAACCAGCGCATCTGGCTGCCGTCAACGGCCAGCACGATCAGATCGGTGGTGTAGGGGGCGGGCGTCCGGCTGGGTGGGGCGGGCGCCTCGCGCTGTACCAGCAGCCGGGTGCTGTCCGGCGACCAGCGCAGCGTGTACAGGTTCAGGCCCTGGGCCAGGCGGCGTGGGGCGACCCCATCGCCGAGCAGCCAGAGGTCGGCGCCGGCAAAGCGCGCCCTATCGCCGGGCGCATCCGGTGGCAGCAGCAACACCGCCACCCGGCGGCCATCCGGCGAGACCGCCGCCCGTACGCCGAAACCGGGCAATGTCTTGACCGTCCACAGCGCACGCCGCGTCTCCGGGTGCGCGCCGGGGGCAGCCCATAGCGTCGTCATGCCGTCGGCGGTGGTTTCGGCGTAAACCAGTTCCGCTGCTTCGTCCGCCGGGGATAACTGGGGGACAACCTGAGCCGCCAGAGGAGAGGGTGACGTCGCCAGGGCAATCCACAGCAGCAGCGCCACAAGCACCCCCCAACGTCGCCGTCCTCCAGCAAATAGGGATAAGCCGAGCATCGTGGGTCTCCTTATGCCTCCGTCCTCCACAGCCAGGCCAGGCAGCAAGCATAGCGTGGCATGATTTTGGTTGCAAGTCCTATGCCCAAACTGACGCTATTCTCCCATGTTCATGGGAGATCAGGGATAGGAAAAAGGTCGCCCCTACATTCGCCCTGGTAAGGTCATAGCATTATAATGGCAGGCGCGGAGAGAGCCACAATGGCCGATCAGCCCAGACAGCGCCGCCTGAATCCCCCGGCCCGCAAACGCGCGGGGCCGAACCCCTGGGTCGTGCTGCTGGTGATCTTCCTGGCAGTGGGTGGGGGCGGCACGGTGTTGGCCCTCATGCTGCAGAACAGGCCGCAGGTCGGCGTGACCACCACTGTCGCCAGGCCCGCTGCCGGCCCCCAGCCGGGGACACAGCCGCCCAACTTCCGCCTGCCAGGGCTGGGCATGGAGGACCGCGAACTGGCCGAGTTTCGGGGAAGGCCGGTCCTGATCGTCTTCTGGAACAGCCAGTGCCAGCCCTGCCTGGACATGTTCCCCCGCCTGCAAATCGCCGCCCAAGGCGGCGATCTCGCCATCATCGCCATCCACACCACTTTCCAGGACGCGCCAGACCAGGCCAGCGCGGCCCTGCAACCCTACAACCTGCCCCAGCGGCAGTTCTACATTCTGCGCGATGACACCGGCTCGGCGGTGCGCCAGTATGAGGTGCGCGTCGTGCCGACCAGCTACTTCCTCAAGCGCGATGGCACGGTGTCTGAAGCCTGGACTGGCCCCCTGCCCGATGACGTGCTCAACGCGGCATTGGCGCAGATCCGCTGATGGGTTGATCGCCCGGCTGTATGGTTTGGATAATGAGCTTTTTCAGGCTATAATGGTCTTTTAAGAAGGAGGGAGAAGATCAAGGTGGCGAAGAAAGTGGTACGGCCCGGCCAGGTGCGCCAGAGGCCGGGCTTCTTACAGCAATGGGGCCCTGTGCTCGCCGTCGGGGCCATCGTTATCCTGGCGCTGGGATTGGGGCTGCGCGGGCTGGGGTCAGAGGCCGCCCCTGGCCAGGCGACCGTGCCCACATCGGCGCTGAGTGCCCAGCCAGCCGCAGCGGAAGGGCCGACCGGCCCCACCACCGGCCCAGTCCGCATGGCCAATCAGGGCGCGGCCCACATCCAGCCGGGCCAGACACACCCTCCTTATAACAGCAACCCGCCTACCTCCGGCTGGCATTACGAGACCCCGGCGGCGCCCGGCGTTTACGATCAGCCCATCGCCGACGAGACGTTGGTGCACAACCTGGAGCACGGCTATGTGATCATCTCGTACAACTGCGCCCGGTTGGAGGGGATCGGCTGCGACGAACTCAAGGCCAACCTGAAGAACCTGTTTGAACTCAAGCGCGGCTGGAAGATCATTGTCGTGCCCCGGCCCTCCCTGGACACTGGCATCGCGCTCACGGCCTGGGAGGTCATAGACAAGTTCAACACCTACGATCAAAGCCGCATTGAGGACTTCATCGCCCGCTTCCGCGACCAGGGGCCAGAGAAGACCCAGAGCTAAAAACCTGGTGATGAGGCACCCAAACTCTAGGGGCATGGCATATCATGCCCCTAGAGTTGTTCTAACCCACCTGCCTCGGCCCAATCGGCGAATTCGGCCAGCGTGCCCCAGGCGTCGGCCTCCACCTGGGCAGGGACCTCGGCCAGGCCGTCGGTGATCCAATAAGTGCGCAGACCCACAGCTCGGGCGACCATATCCTGGGCCAGGTCATCGCCCACCATCAGGCACTCCTCAGGCCGACGCCCCAGTCGGTCCACGATCTCGCGGAAGTACTCTGGCCTGGGCTTGCCCGCGTGCATGATCTCGTAGCTCGTCACCAGGGCATAAGGGTACTCTTCGGCAGGGACGCCCGCCCAGGCCAGGCGTTGCAAGATCGCTGTGGCCGGGTAGAGGGGGTTGGTCGCAATCACAACATCGCAGCCGGCGCGGAAGGCAGCTCGCACGGCGCGAGGGGCATCTGGGCGGGGTTGGGTATAGACGCGCAAGCGGCCATACGCCTCCGCGTAGAAGCGCTCCACCAGCGGCATCAGTTCGGCTTCGGACACAGGCAGCGCAGGCAGGAGCGCCGCCCAGAAGACCTCTTTCAGCGTGCGGGTGGGATCGGTGTTCGCTAGCATCACGCGCACACAGCGCAATAGCTCCGCGACCAACTGCTCCGGCGGGACCAGGGGGGCCAGGTAGGTGCTCAGCGCCCACAGGTAGGCAGGCACGAATGTCTCGGTGGGATTGGTGAGCAGGGTGTTGTCCAGGTCAAACAGGACGGCCCGGATCATCGGTCGCCGCCTCCGTATCCCCCTGATCGCTGTCTGTCATGAGCGCAAAGCCCGGGTGATGCTTGTGGCAGTTGCCGCAGCCGACGTGGGGCTGAGGCACCTCGCAGAGATACTCCTTGCAGATGGCTGTGACCTGGACATAGCGGGTGAGGCCCAGGAAGCCTTTGGCGACGCGGGCCTCCAGCACCAGGTGGGGGCAGGCGTTGGCACGCAAGATGCCCGGCACCGGGCAGCCATGGCACAGCCCTGGCCGCCAGGGTTCGGAACGCGGGTTAGCGCTAATCAGGCGGCACTCTTGCTTCTCGCGCCCGCGGTAGTAATCCTCGTAGTAATAGCGGCACTCCGTGCCCGCCGGTGTTCGCATGGCCTGACTATTATAACCAGGCGGAGCGCCGCTGTAAACCTGGCCTGTCCCCCAGGTGTATATCAGGGAGAATGTATCCCAAATTCAATACGCTTGGGGCAGAGGGGTGTATAACGTTAGAGGGCTTCCTCCTCCATGGGTTCATCTTCAGAGGTTGCTGGTGTGATGGCGACCAACCCCTGGGCCGCTCCCAGGGCCACCTCCTGACGGATGTGCTGCTCAATGGCATCGCGGAGGTCGGGGTTATCCTTGAGGAACTGCCGGGCGTTCTCCCGCCCCTGCCCAATCCGCTGCCCCCCATACAGGTAAAACGACCCCCGCTTCTCC
>DAOUBF010000015.1:0-68502 GCA_034432795.1 Anaerolineae bacterium | reverse complement strand
CCCTCTCCCGAAGCTTCGGGAGAGGGGGGGGGTTATCCCCCATCCAGCGTGAACAGGGTGATCTCCGGTGGGGCCAGGAAGCGGGCACGGGGCGCGCTCATCCCTTCCATGCCGATCCCCCGGCTGACGTACAGGGTCATGCGCCCCACCTGGTAACGGCCCATCTCAAAGCGCTTCCACCAGACCGAACTGGTGTGCAACGCGCCGATAAGGGGCAGGCGGATCTGGCCGCCGTGCGTGTGCCCACACAGGTACAGGTCCACGCCCCAGGCCGCCGCCTCCGGCGCCAGGTCGGGTGAGTGATACAGGAGGACAGTGTACACCCCCGCAGGCACGCGCGCCAGGGCCTGGCGCAGCCGGGGCAGGTCATCCGCGCGCTCGTGCGTGCACTCCACGCCCACAATGGCGATGGACCTGCCGCCCATATTTACCACCCGCACCTCGTCGCGCAGGAAGGCGATGTGGTCCAGCCCGGCGTAGATACGCTCCACCCAACCGTCCACATCCACGAGTGGGCTGCCACGCACGGCATACACGCCATAGGGCGCACGCCAGTGGCGCATCAGGGTGCGGGCTTCTTCCACCGCCTGCGGGTCGCGCACGAAGGACAGGTTGAGGACATCGCCGGTGAAGACGATCAGGTCCGGCTGAATCCGCTCTATCAGCGCCAGGAGTTGGCGCTCGCGCAACGTAATACGCTCCAGGTGCAGGTCAGCAAGATGGAGCAGACGGATGGGCCGCCCGGGGCGGCCCAGGCGCGGAGAGTTCAGGGCGATCTCCGTGAGGCCCAGGCGGAAAGGCTCAATCCAGGTGGCGTAGATCGCCAACGCGCTCAGCCCGGCCTGAAGCAGCAGGTCCAGAAACAGCCATTCCGGCCCGGCCGCCAGGGCAGACCGCGCCAGCGTGGCCAGCAGGGCGCCCAGGAAACCGCGCACGAACGCCAGCCCCAACAGCGGCGGCTTGACCGGGCCATAGGAACGCCCCCGCGCCACCAGCAACGCCAGCAGTGCCCAGTCCCCCAGGCTGGAAGCCAGTTGCAGCAGGCCCGCGCCGTAAGCGATGGCTAGATTGAGGCGCGACCAGAGAACGCCAACCGACCAGGCCAGGAAGACAAGCACCAGGGCCACAATGGCGGTGGGCAGCCGCTCTAATTGGACAGTCGCCAGCAGAACACGCCAGAAGAGATGATAGCTATCGCGACGGCTCAGATCGGGACTCCGCTATCGCCAGTCTAAAGCGAAAGGTGCTCCCCGCACCCAGGCGGCTATCCACCTCAATCTCACTGCCATGCCCGGCCAGGACGAGCGAGGCCAGCGCCAGCCCCAGCCCCATGCCTCCCTGCCCCTGCTGCGCGGCAGCATCCAATTGCACAAAAGGATGGAACATCTCCTGCAGCGCGGTTGGGGGGATGCCGGGGCCTTGATCGCTGACCGCCACCACCACCTTATCTCTGGCCTGCGGGTCCAGGTGGGCAGCGATCCGCACATGCCCCTGGGGTGGGCTGAACTTGATGGCGTTATCCACCAGTTCGCCCAGCGCCTGGGCGAGATAGCGGGGATCGGCGCGCACAGGCGGCAGATCAGCGGGGACGCTCACCTCCAGCGCGATCTGGTACTCAGCAGCGGCGGGGGCCAGCGCCTTCACCACATTGGCCACGACTTCGGGCAGGCGCACCGGCTCAAACTGGAACGAGGCCACGCGCAACTGGCCGAAATCCAGGACATGTTCAATCAGCCGCGTCAACTGGCGCGCCCCCTCCTGCGCCCGCTCCACGGCCTCCTGCTGCTCCCGTGTCAGCGCCCCCAGCGCCCCCTCCGCCAGCAGGTCAAGCCAGCCCTTCACGTACATCAGGGGTGTGCGCAACTCATGCGACACCGAGGAAACAAACTGCGAGCGCAGCCGGTCCAACTCTTGCAGCCTGGACAGGGCCTGGCGCAACTGTGCCGTGCGCTCCACTACCTGGATCTCCAGTTCGCGTTTGCCCGCCTCCAGTTCGTCGTACAGCCGCTTCAGGCGCAACAGCGAGCGGACCCGCGCCAGCAATTCCACCGCGTTAAATGGCCGGATGAGCAGGTCATCGGCGCCGGCCTCCACGCCCCTCCGCTCCTCTTCCAGCCCACCGGTGGTCATCACCATGATGATCGGGAGCGCCGCGGTGGCGGGGTCAGATTTCAAGCGGCGGCAGACCTCATACCCATCTATCCTGGGCAGGCGCGCATCCAGCAACACCAGGTCAACGGCCTGAGCCGCCACGCAGTTCAGCACCGCCAGGCCATCGCTGACCTCCACCAGCCGATACCCCTCCGGGCGGAGCACATCGCGCAGCAGGGCACGGCTGGACGCCTTCCCGGCCGCGATCAGGACCGTGGCCGCTGTCTCCTGTCCCGCGTCCATCCCTTCTATATACTCAACCCAGTACCGGGCTTCGGCCCGGTTCCCACTTTTATTTTCACCGCAGAGAGCGCTGAGAGCGCAGAGATTTATAAATAAAAATTCTCAGCGCTCTCTGCGTGCTCTGCGGTAAAATCTAACGGCTCGCTGCGGGGGCGTGCCCTCAGGCGCTCAGCTTAGGCGTGGCCGGGGCGCCACGACCGAGAAGCCGCCGCAGGAACTGGCCAATCTCCCCGTTCTCCCACACCACCAACAGCGGCGCCGCGTTGAAGATGGACGAATACGTGCCGCTGAGGATGCCCACCATCATCGTCACCACGAAGTGGCGGATCGTTGAGCCACCAAACAGGGCCAGCGAGGTCAACGTGAACATCACCACGAGTTGCGTGTTGATGGAGCGGTCCAGCGTCTGCACGATACTGTGGTTGACGATGGCCTCAAACGGCTCGCCGCGGAACTTAAGGAGATTTTCGCGGATACGGTCAAACACCACGATGGTGTCGTGCACCGAGAAGCCGATCACCGTCAACAACGCCGTCAGGAACAGGGCATCCACCTGCCAGCCCAGGAAATAGCCGAAGATCGCCGCCGCGCCGGTCACCACCAGCGCGTCGTGGAGCATGGCGATGATGGCACAGGTGCCATAGCGCAAGGGCTTGGGCATCTGGCGAAAGGCGAAGGCGATGTACAACAGGATGCCCACCGACGCGGCCACCACCGCCAACACTGCCGCCCGCGTGACCTCGTTGCCCACCGCCGGGCCGACTGACTCAAAGCGTTGCTTGGACAGGTCCAGCGGGGCCTGGAAACGCTCGGCCAGTTTGCTCTGAACCTCGTTCTTTCTCGCCTCGTCAATGGCCTCGGTGCGGATGATCAGGCCGCGATCGCCCGACCGCTGCACCTGGGTATCCCCGGCCAGACCGACCTGATTGACCAGGAAATCCTTGATCTCCGCCGGTTGCACCTCCGGGAGCGGCTGCGTGAACTCCACCTCCAGGAGCGAGCCGCCTTTAAAATCAATCGCCAGCGGCAGGATCTCGCCGGTCCGGGCCAGGTTCAGCCCCATAAAGATCAGGCCGGGGATGATCACCGCCAGCGACAGGGCGAAATACCAGTAGCGCTTCCCTACGATATTGAACATGGCCTAAACCCCAAACCAGGCATGCCGTTGGCTGAAGTCCACCCGGTCCAACACCAGGTGCAGGAAGGTGCGCGTGACCGTGATGGCGGTGAACAGGCTGACAGCCACACCCAGGAACAGCGTCACCGCGAAGCCCTGCACGATGCTGGCGCCAAAGGTTGAGCCGAACCAGAACAGAATGATGCAGGTGATGATCGTAGAGACGTTGGAATCGCGAATGGAGGGCCAGGCGCGGGCGAAGCCCGCATCTACGGCGGCGTCTACGCGCCGGCCACCGCGCAACTCCTCCTTCATGCGCTCAAAGATCAGCACGTTGGCATCCACCGCCACGCCGATGGACAGGATGAAGCCGAAGATGCCCGGCAGGGTCAGCGTCACCGGGATCAGCTTGAACAGCGCGATGGTGATCGTGGCGTAGATCAGCAGGGCAGCCACCGCCAGGACACCCGGCAGGCGATAATAGGCGATCATGAAAGTGGCGACGGCCAGCAACCCCACCACGCCTGCGATCAGGCTCTGGCGCACGGAGTCCTCGCCCAAGGTCGGGCCAATGGTGCTGTTCTTGATGATCTTAAAGGGCACAGGCAGGGCACCGTATTTCAACAGGTCGGCCAGGCGGCGGGCTTCGTCCGCGGTGAAGTTGCCCGTGATTACGCCCTGCCCGCCGGTGATGGCCGACTGGATACGGGGGGCGGAGAGCACCTTCTTGTCCAGGACAATCGCCAGATTCTCGCCGACGTGCTGGCTGGTGTAGTCCGCGAACAGGCGGCTTCCTTCACTGGTCAGAGTGAAGCGGATCTCCCACCGCCCGATCTGATCGCGGTCAGGCCGGGCATCGGCCAGGATGGCGCCGGTCATCACCGTGTGGTACACCTTGCCGGTGGGCGTGACCGGTGCAGTGCCGGTAATCGGCGCAGTAGGGGTGATCGGCGCGGTGCTGGTGATAGGTGCGGTCGCTGTCACGGGCGGGGTGGCGCTGATCCCCGCCTGCTCCGCCGTCAGGCACGTACCGCCGGGCTGAGGCACGGCGCAGTCCGTCTGGATGGTCTGATCTTCCACCAGGATGTCGCCACCGGGGTCCACGAACTCCAGCAGGCCGGTCTGCCTGATGGAGGCAATCGCTGCTTCCGGGTCCTGAATACCGGGGATGTTAACGCTGATGCGGTTGTTGCCCACGACCTGGATCAGTGGCTCGGCCACGCCCAGGGCGTTGATGCGCCGGTTGATGATCACCCTGGCCGCTTCCAGGTCGTTGCGCGAGATGGGGCCGGTGGTGTCGGCCTCCAGGAGGACCTCCAGGCCGCCGCGCAGGTCCAGGCCCAGGCGCAAATCCAGGCTGCGGTCTATGCCGAAGAGATGGATGCCGGGGTTCTGCGGCCAGACGATCCAGGCAGCGACCAGGGCGATGGCGATAATGAAGATCAGCCAGCGTGAGGCGCGTTCGCGCATACGGTCTTCGTCTCCTACTTCACCTGCAAAATAACGCCAGCCGCTCCCGGCTGGCCCAGAGAGCATTATAGCCTGGGGTGGGTGCCCTGTCAAACGGAGGGCGCATAGGGGGTGCTATCAGATTCGGTGCAGATGGCCCGGCGGGTTAGCCCCTTCCCCCAGCCAGGGGGAGGGAACTCACCCCCTCCCCCCGCTGTGGGGGAGGGGTGGGGGGCAATACTTCACAACGAGGTCCGATTGACGCCAGCGGCCATCTGCCTTAAACTCAAGCCGCCCCTCGCGGCCATAGACCACTCCCATATCTTTTTGAACGACGGTGAAGACATGGAGGCTGTACAACAGTTTGAACAGGCCCTGACGCCAGAAGAACGCGACCTCCTCGCCACGCTGGATAGCCCGGCCCGTATCCAGGCCTTCCTGGACCAACTCCCCTACAGCGCCGATCCCTTCTACCGCTGCCCGCTCCGCGTCCTGCGGGATCGGACAGCGCATTGCTTTGACGGCGCCCTGTTCGCGGCCGCCGCACTGCGCCGACTCGGCTACCCACCGCTCATCGTCAACCTGTTCGCCGACCGCGACGATGAGCACCTGCTGGCCATCTACAGGCGCGATGGCGCCTGGGGCGCCGTGGGGCAATCCAACTTCGTCGGCCTGCGCTTCCGCGAGGCCGTCTATCGCACCTTGCGCGAACTGGTGATGTCCTATTTTGAGGATTATTTCAACGTGGAGCGCGAGAGAACCCTGCGCAGCTACACGCGCCCGCTGAACTTGCAGGCGTTTGACCGCCTCCACTGGATGACCAGCGACGACCACCTGGAGATCATCGCCCAGCGCCTGGACCAGCGGCGCAGGATCCCCTTGCTGACGGCAGAGATGATCGCCCACCTCTCCCTGGTGGATGACCTCTCTTATCAGGCGGGGATGCTGGGCATCAACGAAGCCGGGCTGTACAGGCCGCAGCCGCGTGAGGCCCAGGGCTAGGCCGTACATGAAAGCTAAGCCAGATGAGTCAAAGGGGGACACCATGAAACGATTCCTGCTTCGCCTCGGTGGGCTGGTGCTGATCATCGCCGGGGCCTCCGGCCTGGTGTTCAGCCTAGTCGCGCTGGCCTTCGTGGCCCGCGCCCAGGCTGGGGCCACGACCGCCATCCTGGCCCGGATTGACCTGGCCAGCCAGGCGTTGGACGCCACCGCCGAGGGCCTGCTTGTCGTGAGTGCATCGCTGACCAAGACCCAGACGACGTTGGACTTACTGGAGACCACGACAGAAGGCGTCGCCAAAACGCTTGGCGAGAACAAGCCGCTGATAGACGGGCTGGCGACCCTGGCTGGAGAAGACCTCCCCGCCAGTATCACGGCGACACAGCGATCGCTCGCCGGGGTGGAAGCCAGTGCGAAGGTCGTGGACGACACGCTGGCCGGGCTGAACAGCCTGCCCTTCATCGGCACACTGGTCTACGCGCCGCAGGTGCCGCTGCACACCAGCCTGGCCGAGGTCTCAGCCAGCCTGGGCACGCTCTCCGTCTCGTTCCAGCAAATGCAGGCCAACCTGAACACGACCGGCGCCAACCTGGAGCGGGTGAAGACCGATATTGAGGCGGTGGCCCGCAATATCGGCGCCATGGACGCCAGCCTGCGAGACGCCCAGGGCGTGGTCAGCCGCTACCAAAGCGTGGTGGCCTCGTTGCAGGCCGACATGCGCACGCTGCGCGAGGAGTTGCCCGGCTGGCTCAGCCGGGTCGCCTGGGGCATCGCCCTCATCCTGGTCTGGCTGGGCGTGGCCCAAATCGGGCTGCTGTCGCAGGGCCTGGAGATGCTGGGGCGCAGCCGACGTGAAGCGTAGGAAGACTGCCTTAAGCCCCTCCGATAGTGTCATTCTGAGGCGCGAAGCGCCAAAGAATCTCTGTAAATATGTGCCCAACAGGAGAGGCTTCGCTCGCTGTGCTCGCTCAGCATGACAGGGAAGCGGACGTTTTACCTTTAGCGCGATTTCCCCGGATCACGCGCCCAAGGGTATAATCGTTTCTAGAAAACATGATCCAGAGACCCTAGAGTTCCCATGAGTTCCTACGCATCCGATAAAGTGATGACTCTACGCGAAGCCATCGCCCGCTTCGTCCACGATGGCGATACGGTCTATTGCGCTGGCTTCACCCATCTGATCCCTTTCGCCGCCGGCCACGAGATCATCCGCCAACGCCGCCGTGACCTGGTCCTGGCTCGGGCCACACCCGACCTGATCTATGACCAGATGGTGGCGGCAGGCTGCGCCCGCAAGTTGATCTTCAGTTGGGGCGGCAACCCCGGTGTGGGCATGTTGCGGGCCGTGCGCACGGCCATTGAATCGGGCCGGTTGGAGATTGAGGAATACAGCCACTTCGCCATGATCACGCGCCTGACCGCTGGCGCTGCCGGGCTGCCCTTCCTGCCCATGCGCCCCACCGGCAACGACCTGCCCACCGTTAACCCGCAGTACCGCACGGTGCGCTGCCCCTACACCGGCGTGGACCTGACCACCGTGCCCGCGCTCAACCCGGACGTGGCCATCATCCATGCCCAGCGCGCCGACGCCCAGGGCAACACCCAAATCTGGGGGGTGATCGGCGAACAGCGCGAGGCCGCCTTCGCCGCCAAGCGCGTCATCGTCACGGTGGAGGAGATAGTCCCCTCCGAGGTCATCCGCAGCGACCCCAATCGCACCATGATCCCGGATTTCATCGTCAGCGCAGTAGTGCACGAGCCTTATGCGGCGCACCCTTCCTACACCCAGGGCTACTACGACCGCGACAACCCCTTCTACCTGGCCTGGGATCAGCTCACGGCAGAGCCTGGCGGCCTGGAACGCTATCTGGAGGAGTGGGTCTATGGCGTGCCTGACCGGCGCACCTATTGGGAGAAGTTGGGGCCAGAGGTACACGCCCGGCTGGCCGTCCAACCTGCCTACAGCCAGCCCGTCAACTACGGGCGCTTTGATTAGGGGATCGGGGATAAATCTCCAACCCCCGCACTGAGCGAAGGTGAGGCTATTGTGGAAGGCTATACATCGTCTGAAATGATGGTTGTCGCTGCCGCGCGCCTGCTGCGCGACGGGGAAGTCGTGTTCGTGGGCATCGGCCAGCCCAACCTGGCCTGCAACCTGGCGCGGCGGCTGCACGCGCCCAACCTGAACCTGATCTACGAGGCGGGCATCATCGGCGCCCAGCCCGCGCGGTTGCCGCTGTCCATCGGCGACCCCTGCCTGGTGAGCGGTGCCGCCGCCGTGTGCTCTATGTACGAGATCTTCGCCTTCTATCTGCAGAACGGGCGGATTGACGTGGGCTTCCTGGGCGGGGCACAGATTGACCGCTATGGCAACATTAATGCAACGGTGATTGGTGACTATGCGAAGCCCAGGGTGCGCCTGCCCGGCTCCGGCGGCGCCGCCGAGATCGCCGCCTGGGCCAATCGCGTCCTCCTGCTTACGCCGCACCAGCCGCGCCGCTTCCCCGAACGCTGTGACTTTATCACCGCCGCCGGTTACCTCCGGGGCCGCCACGAACGCCAGGCCGCCGGCCTGCGCGGCGACGGCCCGGCCGCCGTCGTCACCGACCTGGGCATCCTGGCGCCGGACGACAGCGGCGAACTGGTCCTGATTGCCCTCCACCCCGGCGCCACCCTGGAACAGGCCCGCGCCAACACCGGCTGGCCGCTGCGCGCCGCGCCCGACCTGCGCACCACCGAGCCGCCCACTGCTGAGGAGTTGCGCCTGCTGCGCGAGGAATTGGACCCGCAGCGCATTTACCTGAAGGGGTGAGTTTCCTTCATCCTTGAGTCCCTTGAAGCCGCACGAGGTGTTCAAAGACGCCCTGCTCCGTGTCACCGGCCAGGCCTTCCAGGCCGCCGGCTATGAACTCGTTGGTGACCCCCTGCAGCAGGCGAGCGGCCTCTTCCGCTTCCGCCGCCCGCTGGCGAGCGGCTGGTACGCCTTCATTGAATTCCAACTGCTGCGCTATCAGGACACACCCACAGCCCGCTTCCGCGTCAATCTGGCCCGCAGCCGGGGGTTAAGTCCACAGGAGGGGCGCAACACCCCTGGCTATCTTCACGCCCCGTTGACACACGTCCTGTGGCATGTCTATGGCCTGCACGACATCCCCGGCCCGGACCACTGGTGGGAGTTCACCAGCTACGCGGAACTGGCCCAGGCGCTGGCCGAGGCCGGACGCCTGGCGCTGACCTATGGCCGCGTCTGGCTGGAGGACCTGGAGAGCACATTCTAGGCCATGAAACTCACCATCCCCGAACTCGCCCTGGTCGTCCTCATCGGCCCCACAGGCTCTGGCAAATCCACCTTTGCCCATAAGCACTTCCAGCCCTCCGAGATCATCGCGCCCGACAGCGGGCTTCCAGGCTCGGGGGAGCAGGACGTGTACCGCCTCGCCGCTGAGCGGCTGGTCGCAGGCCACCTGACGGTGATTGACGCGCCGAACCTTGACCCGGAGGCACGCCAGGCATGGCCGAAGCTGGCCCACAGGTATTATTGCGCCGCCATTGCCATCGTGTTCAACCTGCCGGAGGCCGTCTGCCTGGAACGCCAGCCCCCCGAAAGCCGGGCCAACCCAGAGGTCATCCGCCAGCAGTGCCACGCCCTCCAGTTGATGCTGCCCACCCTGGAACGCGAGGGCTTTGACGCCCTGTATGTCCTCTCATCGCCTGAGGAGGTGGAAGCTGCGTGGGTGGAGCGCCGGCGGCTGCCCGTCAACCGGAGGCACGAACATGGGCCTTTTGACATCATCGGCGATGTACACGGCTGCTTTGACGAACTTGTCGCCCTGCTCAAGCGGCTCGGCTACACCATCGGGCTTCGGCCAGGGGTTCCCGATGATCAACGCTTTCAGGTGCGTCCCCCCACAGGCCGCAAGGCCATCTTCCTGGGTGACCTCGTGGATCGCGGGCCGTACATCCCAGCGACCCTCCGCCTGGTCATGAGCATGGTTCGCTCCGACGCAGCCCTGTGCGTGATCGGCAACCATGATGACAAGCTCCTGCGCAAACTAAAGGGCCGCAACGTGCAGATCAAGCACGGGCTGGAGCAATCGCTGGCCCAGTTGGAGCAGGAGCCAGCGGCGTTTAAATCCCTGGTCATCCGCTTCCTGGAAAGCCTGCCCAGCCACTACGTGCTGGACGGTGGCCGTCTGGTGGTGGCCCACGCGGGCATGAAGGCGGAGATGCAGGGGCGTGATACGAAGCGGGTGCGTGACTTCGCTTTATATGGCGAGACCACAGGCGAACTGGATGAGTTTGGCCTGCCCATCCGCTACAACTGGGCGGCGGAGTATCGGGGCCGGGCGCGGGTCGTGTACGGGCACACGCCGGTGTTTGAGCCGGAGTGGCTTAACGGCACCATCAACATTGACACCGGCTGCGTCTTCGGCGGCAGGTTGACCGCACTGCGCTATCCGGAACTGGAACTGGTCTCCGTTCCCGCCGCCCGTGCCTATGCCCAATCGCTGCGATTTGCGCTTCCGCAAGACGACGCTGGCACCCCAGGCGCGGCCTGAGCGTCGTCGGGGCCGGTATCCGCCACGCCATCGGGGGAGGGGGTGGGTTCCCTCCCTCTGGATGGGGGAGGGTCAATGTGACAAATCGCGCGTCTTGCCCTACATTAAAGGCGTAGGGCAGGTTTCTATACCTGCCGCTCTTCTGCGCTGCTGCGGCGGCTATGGAAAGCCTTTCGGCGGCTATGGAAAGCCGCCCTACAGGCTATTCTATCCCGCCTCGCGGGCCGCCCGGCCACCGGCCTGTCAGGCGCGGTTTCAACCGCAGGACGGCCCCCAATGTGAAATACACCCAAGGGGGGGTCAATGTGACAAATCACGTGTCTTGCGCTACACTAAAGCAGCCTCTAAACCGGACCTGGGGGACAAAGGTACTAACGGATTAGCCTTGTGGTTAAAAGTACCAGGACACAGGGGCGTTCAGCCTGATCGGAACGGGACTGGCAAGCGTAATATTAGGATAAGGGCTATCTAACGATGCATCCGGCGGAGTACGATGAATTGATCCCGCTCTACGCCATCGGCGCGTTGGAGCCAGCCGAAGCCGAGGCGGCACGGCAACACCTGGAAACCTGCCCGATATGCCAGGAGACGCTTAGAGACTATCAGATCGTGGCAGAGGAATTGCTCTACCAGGTGCCGGCGCTGGAGCCGCCCCCTGCGCTGAGGGCGAAACTCCTGGCGCGCCTGCGGGCGCAGCCTGCGGTGCATCCGGCGGCCCACCCCCAGGTCGCCAGTCGCTCAGGCTGGCGGCGCTTTTGGGAGGGGACGATTGTGCTGCCACGCTGGGCCGCACTGGGTGCTTTGCTGGCGCTGCTGGCGCTTGGCGGCCTGGCGCTCAGCGAGCGGGCGCGCTATGCGGCCCTGGCCGACGCGCTGGAGATGGGCCGGATTTTAAGCGCGCCGGATCACATGAGCGTCAGCCTGGAGGCCGCGCAACAGGCGCCAGAGGCGCGGGCCGTGGTCTATATGCAGCCGGGGTCATCCACGGCCCTCCTGGTGGTTTACCGCCTCGCCACCCTGCCCCCGGACAAAGCCTATCAGGTCTGGCTGATCCGCGACGGGCAACGGGATAGCGGTGGCCTCTTCACCGTGCGCCCCGACGGCCACGCCACCGTACTCATCCGCGCCCCCCGGCCCCTGCAAAGTTACCAGCAGATCGGCATCACCACCGAGCCAGCCACAGGCAGCCCCGGCCCCACCGGCCCGCGTGTAATCGGCGGGGCGCTGGCCCAACGTCCTTAAGCGCCTCTCCCCGCCCTCCCCCGGTACCGGGCTTCAGCCCGGTTGGGAACGGGGCCGGGGGTGAGGGCCTGTCCCCCTCTGTGGAGGATAGATCCCCCTAGCTCTCCAACACCCTGGCCAGGGCAAACAACTCCGGGTCAATAGACTTCTGCACGCCGACGACCTCGGTTAAGGGCGTCGTCGCTACCCGACCGCGCACCATGCCCACCAGCACGCCCGCCTCGCCCCGCGCCAGTGCCGCCACCGCGCCCGCCCCCAGCCGTGTCGCCAGCAGCCGGTCATAGGCTGTGGGGGCGCCCCCCCGCTGGACATGGCCGAGGGTGGTGGTGCGCAACTCAAACCCAATGCGCGCCCGATGCTGGCGGAAGTAGGCGGCCAGCGCCTCGGCGTCGTATTTGGCGCCCTCCGCGACGACCGCAATGGCGTGGGCCTTGCCGCGCTCATAGGCCGCACGCAGCCCCTGGGCCACCTCCTCCGGCGTGGTCTCTATCTCCGGAATAACAATCATCTCCGCGCCCCCGGCGATGCCGGTCATCAACGCCAGATAGCCGCACTTCCGCCCCATGACCTCCACCAGGAAGGCACGTTGGTGCGAGGAGGCGGTCGTCTTGAGGCGGTCAATTGCCTCCAGCGCGATGTTGAGCGCGGTATCTACGCCAATGGTGATGTCGCTGCCTGCCAGGTCATTGTCAATGGTGGAAGCCACGCCCACGACCGGGAAGCCCATCTGCCAGAGGGCCAGGGCACCGGCCTGCGAGCCATTGCCGCCGATGACGACCAGGGCATCAATGTCCTGCTGGTGCAGGGCGCGCACCGCCTGGAGGCGGCCCTCCTCGGTCTGGAACTCCGGGGAGCGCGCGCTGCCCAGGATCGTGCCGCCCTGCTGGATGATGCCCCCTACCGAGCGGGCATTCAAAGGCTCAAACTGGCCCTGGATCAGGCCAACATAGCCCCGGCGCACGCCGAAGACTTCCCAGCCCTCGCCCAGGGCGCAGCGGGTCACGGCGCGAATCGCCGCGTTCATGCCCGGTGCATCTCCACCACTGGTTAATACAGCGATCCGTCTCATGGTCTCATCTACCCACCGGGCTATCCGCCCACCGTGTGCAGCTTGATAAAGTTGGTTGGCGTCTGCACGTCCACAGGCAACCCGCCGGTCACCACCACCTGATCCCCAGGCTGAACTAATCCCCGCGCCTTGAGGGCCTCCTCCACGCCAGCGAGCATCTCCTCAACGCTGGCCCGGTGCTCCAGCAGGCAGGGCACCACCCCCCAGGCCAGCGCCAGATAGCGCCGCACGCTCTCAAAGGGCGTGAAGGCCAGGATAGGCACATGGGGGCGTTCCTTGGACATCAGCCGCGCCGTCCGGCCGGTGCGCGTGAAGGCGCAGATGGCACGCACGCCCCGGTCCTCCGCCAGTTCGCGGGCCGCCCGCACGATCGCCAGGGCATCGTCCTGGGTGGCGCCCCGGTGCAGCACAGGGCTGCCCCAACGCGCCAGATGGGCCTCCGCTTCCTCGGCGATGGCCGCCATCATCCTCACCGCCTCCACCGGATAGGCGCCCACGGCGGTCTCGCCGCTCAGCATAACCGCGTCCGTGCCGTCAAAGATGGCGTTAGCCACGTCGGAGGCCTCGGCCCGCGTCGGGCGCGGGTGGGTGATCATGCTCTCCAGCATCTGGGTGGCGGTAATGACAAAGCGTTGTGTGCGATTGGCGGCTTCAATGATGGTTTTCTGGGCGATGGGCACCTGCTGCGGCGAAAGCTCCACGCCCAGGTCGCCCCGCGCCACCATCACGCCGTCGCAGGCCTCCAGGATGGCCTCCAGGTTGTCCAGCGCCTGGGGCTTCTCCAGCTTGGCGATGATGCCGGGGCCTTCACTTCTTATCTCCCAACCTTGAGGGGAGCGGGACAAGGGCAACAGTTCAGCAATGGCCTGGCGCAACGCCAGCACATCCTCAGCGCGGCGAACGAAGCTGAGCGCCACGTAGTCCACGCCCTGCGCCAGGCCGAAGGCCAGGTCCTCGCGGTCCTTCTCGGTCAGCGCCGGGGCCTGGGTGGCGATACCGGGCAGGTTGATGCCCTTGTGCTCTCCCAGCAGGCCACCGTGCACCACCCGTGTGATCACGTCCTGGCCCTGCACAGCCTCTACGCGCAACTCAATCAGCCCGTCATCCAGCAGGATACGGTCGCCGGGGCGCACGTCCTGGGGCAGACCGGCATAGGTCGTGGAGACCGCGCTGGCAGTGCCTTCCACCGGGCGCGTCGTCAGCGTGAATGTCGCGCCGTCGGCGAGCAGGACCGGGGCGCCGCCTGCCAGCGCCCCCGTGCGTATCTTCGGCCCTTGCAAGTCCTGGAGGATGGCGACAGGCAGGTGCAGCCCGGCGGCGATCCGCCGGACGCGCTCAATCACCTGGGCGTGGCTCTCATGCGTGCCATGCGAGAAATTCAGGCGGATGACATCCACACCGGCGCGGATGAGCGCCTCCAACCGTTCCTCGCTCTCGGTGGCCGGGCCGATAGTGGCGACGATCTTCGTGCGGCGCATGGCTACCCTCTTAAAATAACACGTGCGGGCGCGCCGTCCGCGCCCACCAGCTTGAGCGGCAGGCACATGAGTTCATACGGGCCGGGTGGCACCTCGGCCAGGTTCAGGCCCTCCACAATCACCACGCCCGCGCTGAGGAGAATGCGGTGGGCCGGGTAAGGCTCCGCCCCCTGCGCCTCGTAGGGGTCCACCGAGAGGTAGTCCACGCCGACCAGACGGACGCCTCGCTCCACCAGCCAGCAGGCGGCCTCCGGCGTGAAGGCCACGAAGTCCGGCTGGAACTCGCCCGCTTTTGGTCCACTCCACAGGCGCGAATTGTCCGTCTTGAACAACACGCGTTGAGCCTCGGCGGGCCAGTCCAGCGCGGCCAGGTCCGCCGGGGTAATCTGGCGCACGCCAGGGAGGGCGATGACATAGGCCGGGCCGATCAGCACCTCCAACGGCAAGGCCTCCACAGTGGCCCCACCTGCGATCACATGATCGGGCGCGTCCACATGGGTGCCTGCGTGGGCGCTACAGGCCAGGCGCGTCAGGTTGACGCCCTGGGCCTCAAGTGTGGCTATCCGCTCCACCTCAGGCCGGGGGTCGCCCGGCCAGGTGACCAGATGGGTTGAAACAGGCAGCGAGATGTCGTAGATGGGCATGGTTATAAAGTGAAATAGCGGCTGAAATCCGGCGCCCAGCCGACCGCCGTGTAATCGCCGGAGGCCGGGTCCTGGACATATGTGCCGCGATAGCGCCCGGCGGCGATGTCCTCCAGCGCCCCAACGAGCACATCCACCTCCTCTAGGGTATTGTACATGCCGAAGCTGGCCCGCACCAACCCCGGCATCGTGCGGCGGTCGCGCCGAAGCATGTCTTGACGCACGCGCTCCGCCTCTGCCTTATCTACCTTCAACAGATGCAAGACGTAAGGATGGGCGCAAAAGCAGCCATTACGCACGCCGATGCCATACTCCGTCCCCAGGATGGCCGCGACCAGGAAGTGGGAGGCGTTTTCCAGATTGAAGGGGATCACCCCCAGCCGGTGGGCAGCATGGGCCGGGTCGGGGTCCCCGTACAGGCGGATGCCGGGGATGCGGGCCATGCGCTCCAGGGCATAGGCGGTCAGTTCGGCCTCGTGTGCAGCGATGGCCTCCATCCCGATGGCGTTGAGCGCCTGCATGGCGGCGGCCAGGGCCACCGCACCGACGACATTGGGGCTGCCTGCCTCGTCCCGGTCGGGTGGATCGGCCCACTCCACCCAGTCGGTGGTCACGATCTCAATCGTGCCGCCGCCGCGGTAGTCCGGCTCGCCCCGTTCAAAGGTGTCGCGCCGCCCGATGAGCGCGCCCGTGCCCAGGGGGGCATACATCTTATGCGCCGACAGGGCGATGTAGTCCAGGTGCTCCGGATCGTCAAGGGGGCGCATATCAATCCGGCGGTGGGGGGCAAGCTGGGCGCAGTCCACCGCGATCTGGGCGCCCGCCGCATGTGCTTTGGCCGCCAGGCGGTGGATCGGGTTGATGTAGCCGGTCACGTTACTCGCGCCGCTGATCGCCACCAGCTTAACTCGCCCCTGATACTGGGCCAGCTTGCGGTCAAAGTCGGCCTCGTCCAACGCTCCACGCGCATCCAGGCCGACGTGGACGACATTGGCGACCGCCCGCCAGGGCAGGTCGTTAGAATGGTGCTCCATCAACGAGACCAGGACAACATCGCCTGGGGCGAAGGGGAAACGACGGGCCAGCTTGTTCAGCGCCTCGGTTGTGTTCTTGCCGAAGATCACCGTGTGCTCCTGGAGATTGGCGCCCACAAACTCAGCGACAATGCGGCGGGCGTCCTCATAGGCGCGGGTGGCGACATGGGATTTGAACCCCGCGCCCCGATGCACGCTGGCATACCACTCCAGGAAGCGGTCCACCGTCTCTTTGACATCGCGCAGGATAGGGGTGCTGGCGGTGTTATCAAAGTTAATGTACGTGCGCTGGCTGCCATCCAGGAGCGGCACCTGCCGATCAATGCCCACGATGCGGGCGCGAATGCGCTCCAGGTTATCACCGGTTTGCACAGAATACAGCGCTGTCATACAATCCTCCTTGCGACACCCTGGGATGTGGATAACTTCACAGCAAGTCACCTGTGGCGAGATTTAACATATTTTCGGAATATATAGGGGTTGCTCCCCAAATAGCCCCCATGTTTAGCCCCTCGCGCACGAACCTCGTAATACCTTAAAGTTATCAGGCCAGCCTTAAAATTGCGCTCCCACTACTAGACAAAGCCCAAGTGTTGTTGTAGAATCGGAGAGTATGTGGGGGAAAGTGGGGCAAAGTGGGAGAGCCGCGATTGAGTGAACCGGACCGCCCTGCCGCTGAGATCGGCTTTATGTCCGAGTTCGTCCACACGCTGGACGACAAGGGCCGTCTCACGCTCCCGGCCCGATACCGCGATGCGCTGGCGCCGGGAGTGGTGATCACACGCTGGTTTGATGGATGCCTGGCCATTTATCCCATCGCAACCTGGGCGGAGTTCGCCCGCAGGCTGGGTGCGCTCCAGGTGGCGGACGCCAAAGCCCGCCAGTTTCGCCGCCTGATCCTTTCAGGCGCTGTGGACGACGTGCCCGATAGCGCCGGGCGCATCCTGATCCCCGCTTTCCTGCGTGACTATGCACAGCTTAACGGTGAAGTCGTCATTGCGGGCAACGGGCCTTATCTGGAAGTCTGGAACGCGGACCGCTGGCACAGCCAACTGCGCGCCTTCCGCGACGGCAGCATTGACCCGCAAACCTGGGCCGAGTTTGGTCTCTGAGCCATCGGCGTGGGCCGGCCCGGCCCACATCCCTGTTCTTTTCCAGGCCGTGTTGAGCGCCCTGGCGCCCCAGCCGGGGGGGCGCTTCATTGACGCCACCGTGGGCGCGGGCGGCCACGCCGCCGGCGTGCTCGCCGCCACCGCCCCCCACGGGCAGTTGCTCGGCCTGGATCGCGACCCGGCGGCGCTGGCGGTCGCCCGTGAGCGCCTCAGCACCTACGGCGAGCGGGTGCGCCTGGTGCAGGCCAGCTTCGCTGACCTGGCAGCCATCGCCCGCACGCAGGGCTTTGTCGCGGTGGACGGCATCTTGTTTGATCTGGGCCTGTCGTCGCTGCAACTGGCCGATCCCAGCCGGGGCTTTTCCTTCCAGGCGGAGGGGCCGCTGGACATGCGCTTTGAGCCGACACAAGACCTGACCGCCGCCGACCTGGTCAACGAGTTGCCTGTGGACGACCTGGCGGAGCTATTATACCAATATGGGGAGGAGCGCGAAAGCCGCCGCATTGCCCGCGCTATCGTTCAGGCGCGGCCCATCCACACCACGCGCCAGCTTGCCGAGGTCGTCGCCAGGGCCGTCGGCGGCAGGCGCGGGCGCCTTCACCCGGCCACGCGCACCTTTCAGGCGCTGCGCATCGCGGTTAATGACGAACTGGCCCAACTCCAGGCCGCCCTGCCCCAGGCAGTCGCCTTGCTCAGGCCGGGTGGCCGGCTGGCGGTGATCACCTTTCACTCGCTGGAGGACCGGATCGTGAAGGAGTTCATGCGGCGCGAGAGTCGTGACTGCATTTGCGAGCCGGGGCTGCCGGTCTGTGTCTGCGGCCACACGGCCAGCCTGCGCCTGATCACGCGCAAGCCGATCACCCCCTCTGCCGAGGAGGTGCAGGCCAACCCGCGCAGCCGCAGCGCCAAACTCCGGGTGGCGGAGAAGATCGGAGGATAGCGCACATGGCCCAGCAGAAGCCCCGCATCAGCCATAGTTGGAGCCGTGCCAGGCTGCGCCTGCGGATGCGCTCCTTGCGCGGCTGGGCGGTAGTGCTCCTGGTGGCGGCCTTCGTGGGCGCGGCCCAGCTCATCCAGGCCAGCCAGGCCGCCCGCGCCGGACGCGAGATTGAGCAGTTGAAGGCCCGCCAGGAACAGTTGGCCCGCCAGAACGCCGAGTTGGAGGCCGAGTTGACCCGGCTGCGCGACCCCAGGCGGCTGGAGCAACGCGCCCGTGAACTGGGCTTTGTCCCGGCCACGGGCGAGCAGGTAGAGTATTTACCGGTGCCGATCCGATGAATCAGACCCCTCGTGGCCGCCTGGTTGTCATTGTCGCCGGCCTCGCCGCTGCTGCGCTCTTCGTCCTGGGCCGCCTGGTCATGCTCCAGGTGGCCCAACATGCCGAGTTTGAGCGGCTGGCCCAGGGCGTTCAGGTCATCTATCGGGATGTCTGGCCGGATCGGGGGCGCATCTTTGACCGCAACGGCAACCTGCTGGCGGGCAACATCACCGATTACCGCGTGGGCGCCTCCCCTCGCCTGATCGCCGATGCAGATCGGGCGGCTCAGGAACTGGCGCAGTTACTGGATCGCCCGGTGGAGGACCTGGCCGCCAGCCTGAAGCGCCGGGAGGCCCCCTACGTCTTGCTGGCCGTGCCCGTCCAAAGCCAGGTGGGGCGGGCGATTGAGGCCCTGGACCTGAGCGGTATCCAACTGGAGCCGCTGGTGCGGCGCACCTACCCACACGGTCGTCTGGCCTCGCATCTGCTGGGCTTCGTCGGCCTGGACCGGCAAGGGTATGGCGGCGTGGAGGCCTATTATCAGCGCGAGTTGGCCGGGGAACCCGCGCTCTCGCCCACGCGCCATGACCCGCTGGGCCAGTCGCTCGGCCCGCGCCCGAAGCCGGGCCTGGACCTGATCCTGACGCTGGACCTGGACATTCAATACGTGGCGGAGACCACGCTGGCGCAGGCGTTGCAAGACACCGGCGCCAAGAGCGGCACGGTGATCGTCATGGACCCGCGCACAGGCGCCATCCTGGCGATGGCCAGCCTGCCCGATTACGACCCGAACGTGCCGCCTACCCGCGCCGACGAGGACGTACGCCGCAACCCGGCCATCAGCGACCAGTATGAGCCAGGCTCGGTGTTCAAGATTCTGACGATGGCTATCGCGCTAGATCAGGGCGTGGTCACGCCGGAGACGACCTACACCGACCTGGGCTTTGTGGAGATCGGCGGGGCGGTCATCCGCAACTGGGACGGTCGCGTTTACGGCGAGCAGGATATGACCGGCCTACTGGCGCACTCGCTCAATGTGGGGGCCGCGCTGGTGGCGAACTGGATCGGCCCGGACCGGTTCTACGCCGGGTTGCAACGCTTCGGCATCGGCCAGCCCACCGGCGTGGACCTGGCCAACGAGGCCAGCGGCATCCTGCGCCTGCCGGGCGATGAGGACTGGCATGAGGCCGACCTGGCCACCAACGCCTTCGGCCAGGGCGTGGCGGTGACCCCGCTCCAGATGATCACGGCGGTGGCTGCGGTCGCCAATCACGGCGTGATGATGCAGCCGCACATCGTCAAGGAAACGGTCCAGGACGGGGTGCACCATGTCAATGTGCCCAGGCCGTCGCCCTACGCGCCGCAGGGCCAGGTGATCTCGCCCCAGGCCGCCGATCAGCTCAAGGCCATGCTGGCCGAGGCGGTCAAGCGCGAGATCCGCCGGGCGCAGGTGCCGGGCTACGCCATCGCGGGCAAGACGGGCACGGCCCAGATCGCCCGCCCCGGCGGCTTCTACGACCCGGAGAAGACCATCGCCTCGTTCATCGGCTTCTTCCCGGTGGATGAGCCACAGGTGATCATCCTGGTCAAGCTGGATGAGCCGACCAGTTCAGAATGGGGCTCGCTGACCGCTGCGCCCGTGTTCAAGGCCCTGGCTGAACGTATCGCGGTCATCCTGGAGATCCCACCGGACGAGGTGAGGAAGGTGGCGGAAGGCGGTAGTGGAAATTAACTGTCACCCCCTCCCTGTCCCTCCCCCTGGATGGGGGAGGGAACAGAGTCACCCCCTCCCCCCTTGTGGGGGAGGGCCGGGGTGAGGGGCAAATCTATGATCTACTGAGATCGGAGAGGGACTAGGCGGTCCTCCGCCCTCGGTTGTACGATGTTGACGCTGGGGCATATTCTGGAAGCTTTGACCGGCCAGGAAGTGAAGGCCCTGGCCCAGCCGATCTCGCAGGTGGTGATTGACTCCCGTCAGGCCACGGCGGGGGCGCTATTCGTAGCCCTGCCGGGGGAGAAGGCCGATGGGCATGCCTTCGTCGGCGATGCCTTCAGCCGGGGCGCAATCGCCGCGCTGGTGGCGCGGCTGCCGGAAGGGGTGACATGCACATCGCTGGACCTGCGCGACGGGGGTGCGCATCTAGAGCCGGAGGAGCAGGTGACGTTGCCCGTCTGCCTGATCGTCGCGGACCCGCTGGCGGCGTTGCAACAGGCGGCGGCCTTCTGGCGGGCGCGGTTTAACCCCCGCGTGATCGGCATCACCGGCAGCGTGGGCAAGACGACCACGAAGGAGTTGGTGGCAGAGGTGTTGGCACAGCGCTATCGCACGCTCAAAAGCGAGGCCAGCCACAATAACGAGATCGGCCTGCCGCTGACGCTCTTGCGCCTGACGCCCGCCGATCAGCGGGTGGTGGTGGAGATGGGCATGTACACCAGGGGCGAGATCGCCCACCTGGCCGCCATCGCCAAACCGCATGTGGGCGTGGTCACGAACATCGGGCCGGTGCATCTGGAGCGCGCCGGTTCTATGGAGGCCATTATCAAAGCCAAGACTGAGTTGGTGGAGGCGCTGCCGCCCGCGCCGGAGGGCATCGCCATCCTGAACTACGACGACGAGCACGTGCGTGGCATGGCTGCCGCCACGCACGCGCACGTGTTCTTCTATGGGCTGGACCCTGCCGCCGACCTGTGGGCCAACGAGATTGAGAGCCAGGGATTGCAGGGTATCCGCTTCCGCCTGCACTTCCGCAACGAGGCGCTCAATGTGCGCGTGCCCCTGCTGGGCCAGCATAGCGTGCACACCGCACTGCGGGCCACCGCCGTTGGCCTAGTGGAGGGGCTGACCTGGGAGGAGATCGTTCGTGGCTTGCAGGCGACCGGCCCGGCGCAGGTGCGCCTGGTGGCCGTGCCGGGGCCAGGCGGTGCCACTATCCTGGATGACACGTATAACGCCAGCCCCGCGTCCATGATCGCGGCGCTCAACCTGCTGGACGAACTGGACGGGCGCAAGATCGCGGTGCTGGGCGACATGCTGGAACTGGGGAGCTATGAACAGGAGGGGCACAAGCTCGTCGGGCGGCGGGCACGCGATGTCGCCCACATTCTGATCACCGTGGGCCAACGCGCCCGCATGATGGCGGAGGCAGCGCGGGATGTGGGTATGCCGCTGGAGCGCCTGATCGTGCTGGATGATGTGGCGGAGGCGATTGAAGTGTTGCGCCCGCTGGTGGGCGCGGGTGACGTTGTGTTGATCAAGGGATCACGGGCGTTGCACATGGAGCGGATCGTCGCCGCCCTGGGAAAGAGTGATTAATGGCCGTTGCGCTGTTGTTGGGTGGGGCATCATTTCTGATGGCGGTGATCTGGGGCGGCCCGCTCATTCGCCTGTTGCGTAATAAACGCATCGGGAAGCAAATCCGCATTGACGGGCCGCAGTCACACCAGATCAAGATGGGCACGCCGACGATGGGCGGGCTGATGATCGTCATCCCCATCACGCTGATCACGCTGGCGCTGAATGCCGTCAACCTGCTCAGCGTGGCCGGGTTGATCCAGGTGCCAGAAGCGGATATTGTCTTCCGCCAGCGGCAGATCATCGGTGCGTCCATCCTGTTGCCGCTCATCGTGATGGACGGCTTCGCCATACTGGGGGCAGTGGACGATTGGGAAGGGATACGTGGGCGACCGGGCGTGGGATTACTGGCGCGGCAGAAGTTCCTCATCCAGGTGCTGTTGGCCGGGGCCGCCGCCATCGTCCTGTATGTGACGGGCACGCACCATGTGCGTATCCCCGGCGTGCCGCTGCGCCTTGATCTCGGCCTGTTTTTCATCCCGATCGCCATCTTTGTGATCGTGGGCATGTCCAACGCGGCCAACTTCACCGATGGGCTGGATGGCCTGGCAGGGATCATTCTGGCCACCATCTTTGTGGGCTACGGCATCATCGCCTACCTGCAGCAGCAGGTGTACCTGTTGCGCTTCAGTTTCACTGTGGTGGGCGCATGTCTGGCCTTCCTGTGGTACAACGCCCACCCCGCCGAGTTGTTCATGGGCGATACCGGCTCGCAGGCGCTGGGCGCGGCCATCGGCGCGGTGGCCCTGATGACTGAGCAATGGCCGCTGTTGCCGGTAATTGCCTTTATCCCGGTGGCCGAGACGCTCTCGGTGATGCTGCAGGTGGCCTACTTCAAGCTGACCAAGCGGCTCAAGGGGAACGGTGAGCGGCTGTTCAAGATGGCCCCGCTCCACCACCACTTTGAGCTATTGGGCTGGAGCGAGACCCAGGTCGTACAACGCTTCTGGCTGATCGCCCTGGTTTCGGGCATGGTCGGGATTGCGCTGGCGCTGATCTGACGGAGGACAGGGATTTACCGCAGAGAGCGCTGAGCGCGCAGGGAATTTTTATTTATAAATCTCTGCGTCCTCTGCGCGCTCTGCGGTGAAAAATAAAAATGGGAGGACAGAGGACAATCGTCCGCCGTCCGTCGCAGGTATGGCTGGTAGTTATGCAGGCAAGCGCGTCGTCATTCTGGGCCTGGCGCGCGAGGGAACGGCGCTGGCCCGCTACCTGGCGGAAGAAGGCGCGCAGGTGACGGTGAGCGACCTCCGCGGGCCGGAGGCGCTTCAGGCAAATATACAGGCCCTGAGCGGATTGGAGGTCAGTTTCGTGCTCGGCGAACATCCCCATACGCTACTGGATCAGGCCGATATGCTGGCTCTGAGCGGCGGGGTGCCCAGGACGCAGCCCCTGGTGCGCGAGGCCATGCGGCGCGGCATCCCTCTGACCAACGAGGCGCAGGTCTTCCTGGAGAAGTGCCCGGCGCCGGTCATCGGCATTACCGGCTCGGCGGGCAAGACCACCACGACGACGCTGGTGGGTGAGATGTGCAAGGCGGCGGGCTTCACTACCTGGGTGGGCGGCAACATCGGCACCCCGCTCATTAAGGACGTACGCCAGATCCAGCCGACGGACAAGGTGGTGATGGAACTCTCCTCATTCCAACTGGAACTGATGACGCGCAGCCCGCACATCGCTGTGGTCTTGAACATCACGCCCAACCACCTGGACCGCCACACCAACATGGCGGAATACGTGGCAGCCAAGGCGCGTATCCTGTTGTACCAGACGCCGGAGGATGTGGCCGTGCTGGGCTACGACAACGCCTGGGCACGGGCGCTGGCCTGGGAAGCGCGTGGGCGGGTGCTGTTTTTCAGCCTGGGGCAGGGGCTGGGCGAGGGGGCCTTCCGGCGCAACGGCGACCTGGTTCTGCGCGTGGACGGCCAGGAGCGGGTGATCTGCCGCACCAGCCAGGTGCGCCTGCTGGGCGATCACAACCTGCAGAACGTGCTGGCCGCCTGCGCCATCGCCTATGCCGCAGAGGTGCCCCTCCAGGCCATGCAGCAAGTTGCCCGCACCTTCAGCGGCGTGGAGCACCGGCTGGAGTTGGTGCGCACCCACAAAGGCGTGCGCTGGTACGACGATTCCATTGCCACCGCGCCGGAGCGCACGGTGGCGGCGCTCAAAGCGTTTAACGCGCCGATCATCCTGCTGGCAGGCGGGCGCGACAAGAACCTGCCCTGGGACGAGATGGCCGCGCTGACCCGGCGCAAGGTGCGCCACCTGATCGTCTTCGGCGAGGCTGCCGACAAGATCGTGCAGGCCATCCGCGAGAGCGAGGCCAGGGACCCTAATGGCGCTCAGGTGCTGCGGGGCATCCACCGTGCGGTGGACCTGGCGGATGCGGTGCATATCGCCGCCCGCCTGGCCCGCCCCGGCGATGTCGTCCTGCTCTCCCCCGGCGGCACCAGCTTTGACGCGTTCCGCGATTTCGCCGAGCGCGGGGATAAGTTCAAGGAGTACGTTCGCGGGCTATAACGCGACCTCTTTTCACCGCAGAGACGCAGAGGGCGCAGGGGATGCGCGGGGGAAAAATTATTATACCCTCTGCGCCCTTCTGCCTCCTCCGCGCCTCTGCGGTGAAAAAGGCGCAGTGAAGAAAACGGTATGGCACTCACGACGGCAACGGTGGAACCGAAACGGCGGATGCGCGGGCTGGCGCTCGGCTTTGACTATGGGCTGGCGCTGGTGGTGGCTGCCCTGCTCATCCTCGGCCTGATGATGGTTTACAGCACCACCTTTGACTGGAGCCTGCAAGACTACGGCTCGCCCTACGCCATCTTCCTGCGCCAGGCGGCCTGGGTGGCTATCGGGCTGGCGGCGGCCACAGTAGTCTATCGCATCGGTTATGACAACCTGCGCCGCTTCAGTGTGCCGCTCATGGGCCTGGTGCTGGTGGGACTGGTCGGCGTGCTTCTCATCGGCAAGACGGTGTTCGGCGCGCAACGCACGCTGGCCGGCGCCTCTATCCAGCCGGGTGAGCTGGCCAAGCTGGTGACGATCCTCTACCTGGCCGACTGGCTGTCGTCCAAAGGCGAGCGACTGCGGCGCTTCGGCCTGGGGCTGGTGCCCTTCGCCATCGTCATCGGCCTGGTGGCCGGCCTGATCACGCTCCAGCCCGACCTGAGCATGGCCATCCTGATCGTGCTCGTCGCCGTGACCATGTTCTTCTATGCCGGGGCGAACCTGGTGCATCTGGGTATTGGCCTGGTCTTGGCTGCAGCGGCCTTCGCCACGCTTATTAAATATTATCCGCACTCGGCGGGGCGGCTGAACGCTTACCTGGCAGCGCTCAACGACCCCACCCAGGCAGGCTGGCATATCCAGCAGGTGTTGATCGCCCTGGGGTCGGGCGGGCTGTTCGGCAAGGGGTTGGGCCAGGGCATCCAGAAGTTCGGCATCCTGCCCACGCCCCACACGGACAGCGTTTTCGCGGTCATCGGCGAAGAGTTGGGCCTATTGGGATGTGTGATTGTGGTGGTCTTATTCGCCCTGTTAGCTTACCGCGGCTTTCGCATCGCGCTGCAAGCCCGTGATGGCTTCGGCTCGGTGCTGGCGGTAGGGATCACCTGTGCCTTGCTATATGAGGCGCTCATTAACATTGCGGTGATGACAGCGCTGGTGCCTTTCACCGGGCTGCCGTTGCCGTTCATCAGCTATGGCGGCTCGTCCATGTTGGTGTCGTTGATCGGCGTTGGCCTGCTGCTGAGCATCTCAAAACGGGCCGCGCTGCCATCACCTCCGGAGGACCGTGCGGGTTCTGATCGCCGCCGGTGGGACCGGCGGGCACGTTTACCCGGCCCTGGCCGTCGTCCAGGCACTTAGACCCTCCCCCCAACCCCTCTCCCGAACAACCGGGTTAAAGCCCGGTACTGGTTCAGGAGAGGGAGGCAGGGCAGCGGAGGCGGAGTTCCTGTGGATCGGCACTATCGGCGGCCTGGAGGAGGGGCTGGTGCGGCGGGCGGGGTTGCCGTTCGTGGCGATCCCCGGCGGCGGGCTGCACGGCGTGGGGCTGGGGCTTATGCTGCGGAACGCCGTAAAGCTCGTGCGCGGCTTCGTGCAGGCCTGGGGCATCGTCGGGCGCTTCCAGCCGGATGCGCTCTTCCTGACCGGGGGCTACGTCAGTGCGCCGGTGGCGCTGGCCTGCTGGCTCAGGCGCGTGCCCATCTTGATCTATCTGCCCGACGTGGAGCCGGGCCTGGCGATCAAGACGCTGGCGCGGCTGGCGACGCGGGTGGCGGTGACTACGGAAGCCTCGCGGGCCTACCTGCCGCCGCAAAAGGTCATCGTCACCGGCTATCCGGTGCGGCCAACGCTGCGCGGCGTGGCCCGCGAAACGGCGCAACGCACATTCGGGCTGGACCCGGCGCTGAAGACCCTGCTCGTCCTGGGCGGCAGTCGCGGCGCCCGGAGCATCAACCAGGCCATTATGGCCATTCTGGAGGACGTGTTGGCGGAGTGCCAGGTGATCCATATCAGTGGGACACTGGATTGGGAGCAGGTGGCGGCGCGCCGCGAGACATTGCCCGCGGCGCTCAAGGCGCGCTACCACGCCTACCCCTACCTCCATGAGGAGATGGGGGCAGCACTGGCGGCGGCAGACCTGGCCGTCTCGCGGGCGGGCGCCTCGGTGCTGGGGGAGTTTCCGTTGTTTGGCCTCCCCAGCATCTTGGTGCCTTACCCGCACGCCTGGCGCTACCAGCGCGTCAACGCTGATACACTGGCGGCCCAGGGCGCAGCCATCCGGCTGGACGACGCCGACCTGCGCCAAAAGCTCCTGCCGACGGTGCAGCAATTGCTCCGCGACGACGCAGCACGGGCGCAGATGGCCGCACGGGCGCGGGCGTTGGCCGTGCCAGATGCCGCCGAGCGGCTGGCTGGCGCATTGAGGGCATTATGTTAGCCATACAAACGGTCTTCTGGATTTTCGTGCTGATGTTCGGGCTGATCGGCATCATGCGCGGCTGGGCGAAAGAGGTCGTGGCCACAGCGGGGATAGTGCTGGCCCTGTTCGCCATTGAGACGTTCAACGACCCGATCCAACGCCTCCTGGCCGCTCAGCCCAATGCGGCGCAGCGCTTCTATATCCAGTCGGTCCTGTTCCTGGCCTTTGTGTTCGCGGCCTATCAGGGACCGGCACTGGTGCGCCTGGCCTCACGGGGGAGCGCCAGCCCGCGTGCCAGCGAGGGCGTCCGCGACGCCCTGCTGGGGCTATTGGTGGGCCTGGCCAACGGCTATCTTGTGGCGGGGACGCTCTGGTATTACCTGCACCAGCAGGGGTATCCGTTTCCGGCGAACATCATGCTGCCGCCGGCGACGGATTCCCCGGCGGCGGACCTGGTGGCCTGGCTGCCACCTGCGCTGCTTAAGCCGTACCTGCCACCGGCGCTGATCGTCCTGTTTATCTTCGTTATCGTGGCGATGGTGTGACCGGGGGACAGGAACGATCCGTTCACGCCCCGCCCTCGCAACGGGGGCAGGGTGGGGAGGGAGCGCCAGGGGTGAAAGCCATCCGGCTGCGCCCTGGGGCGCACATCCATTTCGTGGGCATCGGCGGCGCCGGGCTTTCGGCGATCGCCAGAGTGTTGCTGGAAGAGGGATATACCGTGTCCGGTTCTGATGTGGCAACCAACGCATTGACCGACGCGCTGGCGCTTCTGGGCGCGCGCATCTACCAGGGGCACCGCGCCGGGAACGTGGGCCGCGCCGACGCTGTGGTCATCTCCTCGGCGGTGCGCCCCGACAACCCGGAGGTGGAGGCAGCTCAGGCCCAGGGCATCCCGGTGGTCAAACGCGCCGACTTCCTGGGCGAACTCATGGCGGGGCGGATCGGTATCTGCGTGGCCGGGACGCACGGCAAGACCACCACCACCGGCATGATCGCGCTGATCCTGATGGAGGCCGGGCAAGACCCGACCTTTGTCCTGGGTGGCGTGCTGAACGAACTGGGCACCAACGCACGGGCCGGGCAGGGCAAGCCCTTCGTCATTGAGGCCGATGAGTATGACCGCATGTTCCTGGGGCTGAAGCCAACCATCGCTGTGGTCACGAATATAGAGCACGACCACCCGGACATCTACCCCACCCTGGACGATGTGAAGGCGGCCTTCCACGAATTCACCAACCTGGTCCCGGCGGAGGGTCTGCTGGTGGCCTGCTGGGACGACCCTGGGGCCAGGGAGTTGGGCCTGCTGCATGCCAAGTGGGGGCGCGTGGCCTTCTACGGCCTGGGGGAGGGCGCGGCCTGGCGGGCGCTGGACATCCGCCCCAACCAGGCGGGCGGCAGCGACTTCCTGGTAGAGCGCGAAGGGGAGATGCTGGGGCTGGTGCGGCTACGCGTACCGGGCCTGCACAACGTGCGCAATGCGCTGGCGGCGCTGGCTGTGGCCGCCGAGATGGGTGTCCCCTTCCCGGTGGCCCGCGAGGCGCTCACCGGCTTTCACGGCATGGGCCGTCGCTTTGAGGTCATCGGCGAGGCCGGCGGCGTGACCGTCGTGGACGACTACGCCCATCACCCCACCGAGGTCCGCGCCACGCTGGCGGCGGCGCGGCAACGCTACCCTCAGGCGACGATCTGGGCCGTGTTCCAGCCGCACACCTTTACGCGCACGCGCGCCCTGATGGAGGACTTCGCCCGGAGCTTTGACGACGCCGACCACGTGATCGTGACCGATATTTACGCCGCCCGCGAGCAGCCCATTCTGGGCATCACCGCCAAGGACCTGGTGGCGCGCATGAAGCACCGCAGCGCCCGCTACATCCCTACGCTGGCGAAGGTCACGGACGAACTCGCCCGGCGCGTCCGGCCCGGCGACGTGGTCATCACGCTGAGCGCAGGCGATGCCAACCAGGTGGGCCGCTGGCTGCTGGAGCGGCTCCAGGGCAACAACCGGCTGCCCCCGCTCCACCTGACCATCCTGGAAGCCATGGAGCGCGTCTTTCAGGAGGTGTTTGAGGACCGCTTCGCCAAGAATGAACCTCTGGCCCGCTACACCTCGGCGCGCATCGGCGGCCCGGCGGAGTACTTCGTCAACGCCCAGAACGTGGAGGACCTGGTACGCGCAGTGAAGCTGGCGCGAGCGCATCGCCTGCCCTATCTCATTCTGGGCGGCGGCTCCAATGTGCTCGTCTCCGACCGGGGCGTGCGCGGGCTGGTCATCCTGAACCGCGCTAAAGGTGTGCAATTCCGCCACAGTGGGGCCTGGGTGACCCTGCGGGCCGAGTCGGGCGCGACCCTGAGCATGCTGGCGCGACAATGCGTCTCCCGAGGCCTGGCCGGGCTGGAATGGGCTGTAAACGTGCCGGGGACGGTCGGCGGCGCGGTGTTCGGCAACGCCGGCGCACATGGCGGCGACATCGCCGGTTGCCTGCGCACGGCCACGATCCTGGACCCCGATGGGCGCATCCACACCTGGATGGTGGACGATCTGCAATACGAGTACCGGAACAGTCTGCTGGCCCGCGAACTGCGGGCGGGCAAGGAGCCGCGCGTCGTGCTCGCCGCCGAATTCGCGCTCACCCCCCAGCCGGTTGAGGCCCTGGAAGCACGGGTCAACGCCTTCGTGGAGCACCGTAAGCGCACCCAGCCGCCAGGCGCGAGCATCGGCTCTATGTTCAAGAACCCGCCAGGTGATTACGCGGGCCGCCTGATTGACGCCGCCGGGCTGAAAGGCACACGCATAGGCGATGCCGAGATCTCGCCCGTCCACGCCAACTTTTTCATCAATCATGGCCAGGCCCGCGCCAGCGATGTCAAGGCGCTGATTGACCTGGCGCGAACGCGGGTGCGCGAGGTGTTCGGCGTGGAGTTGGAACTGGAGATTTGGCTGGTCGGCGAGTGGTGACAGGGATTTACCGCAGAGAGCACTGAGCGCGTAGAGAATTTTTATTTATCAATCTCTGCGTTCCCTGCGCGCTCTGCGATGAATATAAGAGGTCATCTCATGAAGCGAAAGATCCGCGTTGGGGTCATTTTCGGTGGCCGCAGCAGCGAGCATGAGGTCTCGCTCATGTCCGCGCGCTCGGTGATGGCCGCGATGGACAAGACGAAGTATGAGATCATCCCCATCGGCATCACCAAAACGGGGCGCTGGCTGACAAGCGGTGACCCCATGCTCCAGTTGACGGCAGGCAGCGCGGCAGCGGAAACGCCGCCACTCCCCCAGGAGGTGGCCACCCCTGAAGCACCGGACGGGGCGCCGAAGTCGGAGGCGCTGGTGGCGATTGCGGGGGCCTCGTCGCCGGCCCGGCCTTCGCCCATCAGCGAGATAGATGTCATCTTTCCGGTGCTGCATGGGCCGTACGGGGAAGACGGCACGATCCAGGGGCTGTTGGAACTGGCCGACATCCCCTATGTGGGCGCAGGCGTGCTGGCCTCGGCGGTGGGCATGGACAAGGTGCTGTTTAAGGACCTGATGCGCGCACACAATATCCCGGTGGCAGACTACCGGCTGGTGTTGCGCTCGCGCTGGGAGCGCGAGCCGGAAGCGGTCATGGACGAACTGGAGGCGGCTTTCCCCTACCCCATGTTCGTCAAACCGGCCAACCTGGGCTCCAGCGTGGGCGTGACCAAAGCGCACAACCGTGCCGAACTGGCCGTCGGACTGGCCGAGGCGGCACAATACGACCGGCGGCTGCTGGTGGAGCGCGGCCTGGATGCCCGCGAGATTGAGGTCAGCGTGCTGGGCAATGAGGACCCCATCGCCTCCGTCCCTGGCGAGATCATCCCCAGCCGCGAGTTCTACGACTACGCCGCCAAGTACCTGGACAACGCCTCGGAGTTGCTCATCCCGGCCCCCATCCCACCGGAGACAGCGGAGCGGGCACGTGAACTGGCGCTGCGAGTGTACCGGGCTGTGGACGGCGCGGGCATGGCGCGGGTGGACTTTTTGCTGGAGCGCACGACGGGGGAGCTATACGTGGGCGAGATCAACACGATTCCGGGCTTCACCGCCATCAGCATGTACCCGAAGCTGTGGGAGGCCAGCGGCATCCCCTACAGCGAACTGATTGACCGCCTGATTCAACTGGCGCTGGAGCGGCACGCGCAGAAGCAGCGGTCGCGCACGGATGACAAGGCGGAGGCCGATGGCGGATAGCGCTATGGTGCGTAAGCGCAGTCGCCGCCGCCAGGCGCGGATGCAGCGCTTTGGCCTGGCCGTGCCGCGCCTGGCGCTGCCTGCCATCAGACAGAATACGGCATTCAACGGATTCTCTACAGGGATCAGGGAAACTGTGGGCCGCCGCCTGACCTGGGCACATGCCCTCAGCCTGCTGCTGCTGGCCCTGTGCCTGGGCTTCATGGGGGTCATTGTACAAGGGGACGAGTATTATGTCGTGTCACCGGAGATCAGCGGGACGCGATTCGTGCCCCCGGAGGAAATTGCCAGCGCCGCCGCAGTGAGCGGCCTGCATGCCTTTTGGGTGGACCCGACCCAGATTGAGGCGGCTGTCCGCCAGGTGCCCAACGTGGCCGACGTCAGAGTGCGCGCTGCCTGGCCCAACCGCGTCACCATTGAGGTCACCGAGCGCGAACCGGTGCTGCTCTGGATGGACGGCCAGACGGCGCAGTGGGCCGACGCGACGGGCCATCTGATGCCTGTGCGTGGCCAGATAGAGGGGCTGTTGACGGTGGTGGCCGAGGACGGCGCGATCGCTGGCCAGACGACAGAGCAGCTACCGGAGGCCCTGATCGTCGGGGCGCTGGCCTTGCACGCGCTCGTCCCTCAGGCCGGGGAATTGCGCTATGCCCCATCCGGCGGGCTGGCCTTTGAAGACGCTCGCGGCTGGACGGCTTATTTCGGCGTGGGGAACGACATGGCCCAGAAGCTGGTGATTTACAACGCGCTCGTCGCCAGCCTGGAGGCGCGCGGCCTGCGCCCGCTGGCACTGGTGGTGGACGATGTCCGCCACCCTTATTACCGGCTGCCGACGCCGACGCCGACACCGGGACCGTAAAACGTCACACGTCAAACGCGTATCCGCGAGAACCATACGTAAACGGTGCGGCGTAAGGGCGGACGTTTGACGAGCGACATGTGGGAGGAGAAGTCTATGAGCACACCTCATGCACTGGTCGGAATAGATGTAGGCACAACCAAAGTCTGCGCGCTCATCGGCGAGGTGGGCGAGGGCGGGGCATTGCAGATCGTCGGCGTGGGCGTTTCCCCTTCGCGGGGCCTGCGCAAGGGCAACGTCGTCAACGTGGCCGAGACGGTCGCGGCCATTGCCGCCGCGGTGGAGCGGGCCGAGCGCATCTCCGGCTATGAGATCGGTCGGGCTTATGTCAGCCTGGCGGGGGAGCACGTCAGCGCGTTGAACAGCCGGGGGGTCGTGGCCATCACGCGCAGCGATCACGCCATTGACCAGGAGCACGTGGAGCGCGCGCTGGCCGACGCCCAGGCCATCGCCATCCCCCACAACCGCCAGGTGATTCACATCATCCCGCGCGGCTACACGCTGGACGGCCAGGAGGGGGTGCACAGCCCGACGGGCATGTACGGCTTCAAGCTGGAGGTGGAAGCGCACATCATCACGGCGTCGGCGGCCTCCGTACAGAACCTGGCCCAGTGCGTGCGCGGTGCCGGGGTGGAGGTGGACGAGTTCGTGATCAACCCGCTGGCCTCCGGCGAAGCCGTGCTCAGCCCCAGCGAGCGCAACATGGGCGTGGTGCTCGCCGACATCGGCGGCGGCACGACCGACATCGGCATCTTCATTGACGGCACGCTCTGGCACACGGCCATCCTGCCGGTGGGGGGCAACCAGGTGACCAACGACATCGCCATGGGGCTACGCCTGCCTTTTGACACCGCCGAAGCCATCAAGATTGAGCACGGCCATGCCCTCCCCGACGCTGTGCCCTCCGGGGCGACGTTCAGTGTTAAGGCGTTTGGCGACAATGGCGCCCAGACGATCAGCCGCCGCGACCTGGCCGTGATCATCTCAGCGCGGGTGGAGGAAATCTTTGAGCTGATCCTGCGTGAGATCAAACGCTCCGGCTACGACAGTATGCTGCCGGCGGGTGTCGTCCTGTGCGGGGGGACAAGCCTGCTACCGGGGATACGCGAACTGGGGCGTGAGGTCTTAGGGCTGCCGGTGCGCATCGCCACCCCCGGCGACCTGAGCGGACTGACCGATACGCTCTCCAGCCCGGCCTATGCCACCAGCGTTGGGTTGCTGCGCTGGGGCATGCGCGAAGACACCCTTGTGCTCCGCCCACACGAGCGTGAGCGGGTGCGGCGCGGCCTGTTTAGCAACCGGATTAAGGGGGTGCTTAAAGCCCTCTTGCCGGGGTAACCCGGTCGCCAGGAGTCAGCAGTCAGACTGTCAGAGGCCGGACGGCTGGCTGCTGACTCCTGACGACTGACATCTTCACTATAAAGACAAGGGAAGGAGGAAAGCCATGCAGCGGACACAGGACATTGAAAACTTTGCCCAGATCAAAGTGATCGGGGTAGGCGGCGGAGGCCAGAACGCTGTCAATCGTATGTTAGAGGAGGGCCTGAACGGCATTGAGTTCATCGCGGTTAACACGGATGGCCAGGCGTTGATGCTCTCCCAGGCACCCAAGAAGGTGCGCATTGGCGATAAGCTCACGCGCGGCCTCGGCGCGGGCGGCAACCCGGAGATCGGCGAGAAGGCCGCCGAGGAGTCGGCGGACGATCTCTATGAGATCTGCAAAGGGGCCGACATGATCTTTATCACCTGCGGTATGGGCGGAGGCACGGGCAGCGGTGCGGCCCCGGTGATCGCCCGCATCGCCAGGGAGGTCAACGCCCTGACGATCGGCGTGGTCACCCGGCCCTTCAGCTTTGAGGGAAAACGTCGGGCGGAGATTGCCGAAGCAGGCATTGAGCGGTTGAAGGAGCATGTGGACACCCTGATCGTCATCCCCAATGACCGCCTGCTCCAGATCGTGGACAAGAAAGCCTCGCTGCAGTCGGCTTTCCGCGTGGCCGATGATGTGCTGCGCCAGGGCATCCAGGGCATCTCCGAGCTGATCACCGTGCCGGGGCTGATCAACCTGGACTTCGCCGATGTGCGCACGATCATGTCGGAGGGCGGGGCAGCGCTGATGGCTGTAGGCACAGGCATAGGCGACGACCGGGCGCGCAAGGCCGCCGAGGCCGCTATCTCCAGCCACCTGCTGGATGTGACCATTGACGGCGCACGGGGCATCCTGTTCAACGTCACCGGCGGCCCAGACATGACCCTGTTTGAGGTGTACGAAGCCGCCGAGATCATCAAGGGCACAGCGCATCCCGACGCCAACATGATCTTCGGCGCGGTGGTGGACGAGAGCATGCGCGACCAGATCCGCGTGACGGTGATCGCCACCGGCTTTGAGCGCACGAATGGGCCGCTGCGCCCGGTGGTGCTGGCCTCCACGCCCGCCCAGGCGCCGGGCACACGTGAACGCCCCGCGCCAGAGCCGTCCCGGCCTGCCACGCAGAGCGACACGCGCATCACGGCCGGGGCGAACCTCTCCCCTGGGCGCGGCGGGGAGCCTACGCGGCAGGAGCCTCCACCCCGGCGCGAATCGCCGCTGTATGAGGAGGACCTGGTTGCGCCGCCGGAGCGCCCTCGGCGCGATGCCGACTTTGATAAGAACGACCTGGATATTCCGGCCTTCCTCCGCCGCCGCACACGCTAGGTGCGGGGTCCTCAGCCGCCAGGAGTTCACCGGCCAGCCGCCAGCCGCCAGGGGTCAGAGACCTGATCCCCGGCCCCTGACGGCTGGCCGATTTTTTAAGATATCGTTTCCATTCCGGCCCTTGACACTGGCATATCTTGTGCTATAATGCAATTGCTCTCCAAGATATGGGGGATAGAGATAGGTCTCTCCAGGCATGGTTGACGGCGTGTTCACCTCACTTCTTGTGCTGACCCGGCGCTCCCCAGGGGGCAGCGTCACCGGACCTTCTGCTCTGCCACGCCTGAATCTGGAAATATACCCTTAAGCCCGGCGCGAACCTGCGCGCCCGCCCTGTGCCCTTCCCGCGACGGAAGCGGAACGTGAACAGAGACGGGCGCTGTTGTGGTCTCTCAGAGACGTGTCATGATGAGGAGGGGCGAAACGCCCGCGATGAACGGTGAAGTGTCCATACTGCAGCAGTGCCAAGACGCAGGTCATTGATACCACCCACGATGCGCGGGGCGGCATCCGGCGGCGGCGCGTGTGTAAGAACTGTGGTCGGCGCTTCTCCAGCTATGAGCGCGCGGTGCTGGCCACACCCGCGCTCATCAAGCGCGATGGACGGCGGGAGGAATTTGACCGCGAGAAGCTGATGCGCGGCATCCGCGTCGCCATCGGCAAACGCCCGGTGGCCCAGGCCGACATTGAGCGGTTGGTGGGCGAGATTGAGGCCAAGCTCCAGGCCATGGGCAAGGCCGAGGTGGAGTCCCGTGTCGTCGGGGACATGGTGATGGAGGGCCTGCGCGAACTGGACGCGCTGGCCTATATCCGCTACGCCATCGTCTATCTGGAGATGTCCGACCTGGAGACGGTGCGGCGGGAGATCGATCGGCTGCTGGAGCAGTCAGAGTCATCTGGAAAGCCACGTAAGGAATAAACCACCTGGGAGATTTGTTAAGGAGGAGGACCATGACAGAACGTACCCTGGATCAGGCACATGGCGCCAACGGCGGACGCCCGCCGTTGACTGAGATCCCATTAACGGAGAACGCGCGCATCGTTCTGGAGAAGCGCTATCTGCGGCGCGGCGAGGACGGCAAGCCCATTGAGACCATCCCGGAGATGTTCTGGCGCGTCGCCAGCAACGTCGCCGCACCCGATGCCGAATACGGTAAGGACGCCTACGCCACTAGCGAGGCGTTTTACGAACTGTTGACCAGCCTGCGCTTCTTCCCCAACTCGCCCACCTTCACCGGCGCAGGTACACCGCTGGGCCAGCTTGCGGCGTGCTTCACCGCAGATATGCGCGTCACGACCGAGCAGGGTGTGAAGCGTATCGCCGATCTGCAGATCGGCGACCGCGTCTTGACCCACTTGGGTCGCTATCGGCCAGTCACCGAACTCCATCAGCGCGCCTACAATGGCACGTTACTACGCATCAAGGTCAAGCTCATCGGCACGACACTGGAAGTGACGCCAGAGCATCCTATCATGACGCCCGCCGGTTGGGTCCGGGCAGGCGAACTGCGTGTCGGCAATAAGGTCGCTGTCGGTATACCCCAGGGCGTCCGCCTTATCCCCCACTTTGACCTGGCCGAATCCGTGTACGCGGATGAGTTGGAGATGCAAGTCGCAGAAGCCGCCGTGCGTGTGCGCCGTCCCAGCGCCTATCAGAACTCCGGGCGTCAGGCTACCTGGGTCAATCGTTTCATTGAACTCACGCCAGACCTCGCCCGGCTGTGCGGCTATTATGTCGCGGAGGGGACGATTGGCCCAGATGAGCAATATATCCGCTTTACCCTGGGGCGGCATGAGGTCGCATATCAAGACGACATCTGCCGTCTGGTTGAGCAGATTTTTAATGTTGCACCCACTCGGTCACACTCCAATCGGGGCAGTTGGACAAACATCAACGTTTATAGTCGGGCAGTGGCCAGTTGGTTCCGCAACCACTTCGGTCACCACTCCTATGGGAAGCGGATACCCACCTGGTTACAGTACGCGCCAATGGAGATCCAGCGGGCGTTCCTGGTTGGCCTCATGCGCGGTGACGGTCTGTACTGGGAAACTGTTTATAAGGCCACTGATCGGAAATCGCCACGAATCATGCGAGCACTACGTGTGACGCTCAGCAACCCTGGGCTAGTCCAGCAAGTCTGGCAGATGTGCCTGCGTCTGGGTTACGATGCAGCTATCCGGCCAGTGGATACGACTTACGTTACCGAAAATGCGCATGCGACAGCTCAAATCAGCCTGCCCCCGCTCCAATCCCGCGATCTCGTTCAGGAAGCCTTCGGCGTTGACCTACCTGAGCCGGATATGCGCTATATTCGCAACTCTGTAACACGGCAGGGAGACGTCGTCTACTTTGAGGTTCAGAGCATTGAGGCTGAAGACTACGCGGGCATCGTCTATAACTGTGAAGTGGATGAAGACCACTCTTACGTCACAGAGGGCATCGTTGTCCACAATTGCTTCGTGCTCCCTATCTCCGACGACCTGGGTCGGGCCAGCGACGGTATCTTCCAAACGTTGCGCGACGCCGCCCTTATCCAGCAGACCGGCGGCGGCAACGGCTTCTCCTTCTCGCGGCTGCGGCCCAAGGGCGACATCGTCAGGACCAGCGCGGGCCGCGCCACCGGGCCGGTGGGCTTCCTCAGGGTCTATGACAAAGCCTTCGGCGAGGTGGCCCAGGGCGGAACCCGGCGTGGGGCCAATATGGCCGTGCTGCGGGTGGACCACCCCGACATTGAGGAGTTCATTGGCTGCAAGGAAGACGAGAACCAGATCACCAACTTCAACATCAGCGTGGCCATCACTGACGCCTTCATGCGCGCGGTGGAGAACGACGAGCCTTTTGACCTGATCAACCCCCGCGACGGCAAAGTGTGGAAGACCGTGCGGGCACGCGACCTGTTTGACAAGATCATCAAGCACGCCCACCATAACGGCGAGCCGGGCGCGCTCTTCATTGACACCGCCAACCGCAGCAATCCACTACCGCATCTTTATCAGCTTGAAGCGACAAATCCATGTGGCGAGCAGTGGCTAGGACCTTACGAGAATTGCTGCCTGGGGTCCATCAACCTGGCCAAGCACGTCACGCCTGAGGGCAAGGTGGACTGGGAGAAGCTGCGCGAGACGGTCGTGCTTTCCACCCGCTTCCTGGACAACGTCGTCAGCGCCAACAAGTACGTCCCGGCGGTGCCCCAGCTTAAAGAGGCCGCCCTGCGCGCCCGGCGCATCGGCCTGGGCATCATGGCCCTGGGCGACCTTATGTACCACATGGGCATCCGCTACGGCTCGGAGGAGGCGCAAGAGTTCGCCGCCCAGGTCATGGAGTTCGTGCGCTACCACGCCATGAAGACCTCCATTGAGCTGGCCAAGGAGCGCGGCCCCTTCCCGGCCATCAAGGGCAGCATCTACGACCCGGAGGATCTCAAGTGGACGCCACCCAAGCCGCTGAAGCCTTACACCCATGACTTCGGCCGCCCACCGGTGAACTGGGACGAGATCGTGGAGGGCATCAAGCAGTACGGCATCCGCAACGCCGCTCAGACGACCATTGCCCCCACCGGCACCATTGCCACCGTCGCGGGCTGCGAAGCCTACGGCTGCGAGCCTGTCTTCGCGCTGGCCTACATCCGCCACGTTAACGACAATGGCCGCGACCTGGAGTTGCGCTACACCAGCCCACTGTTTGAGCAGGCGCTGATCAAGGCCGGGCTGGACGAGGAGACCCGCAGGCGCATCGTTGACGAGGTCATCCGCAAGGGCACCTGCCAGCATATCACCGAACTGCCGGAGCACATCCGCCACACCTTCGTCGTGTCGCAGGACATCACAGCGGAGGAGCACGTGTATATGCAGGCCGCGCTCCAGGCCTTCGTGGATAACTCTATCTCCAAAACGATCAACTTCCCCGCCACCGCGACCGAGAAGGACGTGGCCGATGCCTACTTCCTGGCCTGGAAGCTGGGCTGCAAGGGCCTGACGGTTTACGTGACCGGCTCGCGGGAGAAGGTAGTTCTGGAGACATTGGAGACGAAAGAGAAGAAGGCCGCTGCCGCACCGCCGCCCACAGCCGCGCCCACCGCGCCTGCTGCGCCCGCGCCGCCGCCCGCCGTGCAACCGGCGCAGCCCTTGCCGGTGATCATGAAGCCGCGTCCGCGCTGGCTGCCGGGCCGCACCTATCGCGTGCCCACGCCCCTGGGCACGGCCTTTATCACCATCAACGAGAACGGCGGCGGCCAGCCCTTTGAGGTGTTCATGAACGTGGGCAAGGCCGGCTCGGACACCGCGGCGGTGGCCGAGGCCATGGGCCGCCTGATCTCGCTCGTCCTGCGCCTGCCCTCTCCCATGTCGGCGATGACCCGGCTGCGCCAGGTGATTGACCAGTTGAGCGGCATCGGCGGCGGGCGCCCCATGGGCTTTGGGGCGCAGCGCGTGCGCTCGCTGCCCGACGGCGTGGCCCAGGCTCTGGCCGACTACCTGAGCGACAAAGAGGGCGAGGGCGAGGTGGCACCCACCGCCATGCCGGAGGCGCCACAGCCGGTGCAACTCGCCTTTGAGATCGGCGACCTGTGCCCGGAGTGCGGCCAGGCCACCCTGGTGAGCGAAGAAGGCTGCCGCAGATGCTACACGTGTGGGTTCACGGAGTGCTGAGCAAAGTGCTGACCCTGGTTAAATGGCTTGAGACTCAGGGGGCGGGCGAACTCTTGCTCGCCCCCGGTTTGCTAATCGGAGAGTTCTTTGGATTACCGATATAATAGCCCATTATAGAGGCTTAACTGTGATAAAAAGTGACCTTCCTTTCGGAAGTGAATTTTCACCGAACCAAATAGATCTCATCCGCGTCTTAGAACTAGCGCGAGAGCACAGTGGAGATTGGCGTGCACTTGAAGATGCCATACGACGAGAATATTTTGACTCTCATCCCACCAGCGAATATAACCGCAGAAAATTGGCAAACAACTGTAAGTTGGGAATGATCGCTTATGGCGTTCTTCACCGGGACGGAACGCTGACTGATGTCGGTAAGCAGTTATTGTCGCTCAAAGAGACACCCGACAAGATGTATGAGCTCTTTGCGCGGCATATCCTTCTGAACCTCAAAGGCCTAATAGTTATACAAACAGTTCAAGATATGCAGGCGCGTGGTGAGAAAGTTGATCTGCGAAAACTACGTGAGTGGCTTGCAGAGCGAGGTATCTTCTTCCCACGGGGTGGGAAGCATCCGAGTATCATGCGCTTGTGGCTTGAGAAAGCAGGGGTAGTTACTTCTGATGATTGGCAGATAGATATTAATCGTCTCAATGAAGTAATTGGTGTGTCTGTGGACACTATAGATGAACTTTCTATGTTTACTAAGGAGCAAAAGGCTTTTCTGAAAACTCTGGCAAATATAGGGGGAACTGGGCCTTACTGGTCTAACGAGGTGGAGAAACTAGCAACCACCTTATATGGTGTAAAATTTGATGAAAAGAATCTGCCTAAGACTGTGCTTTATCCACTTGAAAAGGCAGGCTATATCACCCTCGAAAGAGGAACTAAGGCTACAGGTCGGGGTGCTAAACCATTTCAGATTAGGCTCACTGAGAAGATGAGAGCTGAGCTAGTTGCTCCCATTATTGAAGCACTCGAAAGCCAGACGCATTCTGATCTCCGCCCTATGCTAAGGAAGTCTTTTGCTGAAATACTGGAGGAGCTATCGTCGGCTGATAGGCATATCAAAGGGTTAGCTTTGGAAGCGCTTGCCTTCTACCTTATGAGGTTGATCGACCTCAAGTATGTGGCAACTCGGCTCCGCGGTCAGGTCACGGGTGGAGCAGAGGTCGATCTCATTTTTGAAGGAGCTCGCTTGATCTTCTCTCGTTGGCAAATACAATGCAAAAATACTCAAACCACCTCTCTTGATGATGTCGCCAAAGAGATTGGACTTACATTTCAACTTAAGTCCAATGTTGTTATGATTGTCTCGACCGGTAATATCAGTGCTGAGGCGAGAAAATATGCTCAACAGGTAATGAGCATGACTAACTTGAACATTGTCCTATTTGATTCAAACGATCTTCAGAAAATCGCACATAACCCTACTTTTATAGCTGACGCCCTAAATAGAGAGGCCAGACATGCAATGGAGATAAAGAAGTTAGATTTGTAGGGAGGAAATATGCTAAGCGGCATTGCTCCCTATTACGAGACCCACTACGGGGCAGCTTACTTAGGTGATGCCAGGGAGATTCTTTCAGATCAATCTCTGGAAGGCACAGTTGATCTCATCATGACATCTCCGCCCTTTGCATTGCGCCGCAAAAAGGAGTATGGCAATGTTGACGCAGCTGAATATGTGGCATGGTTCCTGGAATTCGCACGCATTTTCCATAGGATACTTAAGCCGAAAGGCAGTCTTGTGATTGATATAGGCGGTAGTTGGAATCACGGCCAACCGACTAGAAGCCTCTATCATTATGAACTTTTAATAGAGCTTTGCAGAATGCCTGGCTATAAGTTTTATCTCGCCCAGGAATTCTTCTGGTACAATCCTGCAAAGCTCCCGACCCCTGCTGAATGGGTTACAGTCCGCCGAGAACGAGTTAAAGATGCAGTGGATTGTGTATGGTGGCTCTCAAAAGACCCACATCCTAAAGCAAGCAATCTAAAAGTCTTGCAGCCATATAGCGAAAGTATGGAGCAATTGCTGAAAAACGGATATAGAGCCAAAGCTCGCCCTAGTGGACATCAAATATCCACCAAGTTCAACAAAAGAAATGCGGGCGCAATTCCCTCCAATTTACTTCAAATCGCAAACACGGAGAGCAACAGTCGCTATCTAAGAGCATGTCGGCAGGCCGGCATTAAGCCGCATCCGGCCAGGTACCCAGCGGGGCTTCCTGAGTTCTTCATCAAATTGTTAACCGATGAGGGCGATCTCGTCGTTGATCCGTTCGCTGGATCGAATGTTACAGGGGAAGTCTGCGAGCGCCTCAGGCGGCGCTGGATAGCTATAGATATTGTTCAAGAGTACTTAGAGGGATCAAAGTTCCGTTTTGATGAGTTCTGTATTGGTGACTGGGTTGAACCAAGTGGTCAAAAAGCCTTTTTCCTACGAGAGGGGAGCGAAAAGTAAGAGTAAAGCAGTGTTAGTCAACCCCTGAGAATAAAGCCGGGCCTTCAGCTTGAAAGAGGCCCATCCAGGCCGCGCCTTCGTCCAGCGCCGGGAGGTTATCCCAGAAACCGAATGCCCCCGCCCGGTGTCATATTCCCGCTTTGGCCGGTGTTATAGTATCATAGGAGGCGATACGGAGCCTGCGCTCGCGGCAGCGCAGTGGCGAAGTACGCGGTGAACCTGTGACGCTGGTGAATGGTTTTCTACTGAACCGATCAGCAAGCGCCGATGCGGCCCCGTTTGAGGCGCTCTTTCTGGAGCACTACGACCAGGTGTACGGGGTCCTCATCCGCCTTCTGGGCAACCGCGAAGAGGCCGAAGACCTGACCCAGGAGACCTTCTTGCGCCTGTACCGCAGCCGCTTCCCCGCCGGACAGGAGCATAATCTGGGCGGCTGGCTCTACCGCGTCGCCACCCGCCTGGGCTACAACGCCCTGCGCTCACGCCGCCGTCGCCTGCAGCATGAACAGGCCCTGGCCCAGACAGCCCTGGCCGAACGGGCAGGCGACCCGACGGACCTGGCCGATGTGGCGGCGCTGGCGGAGGAGCGCCAACGGGTGAGAGCAGTCCTGGCCGAACTGCCCGAACGCCAGGCCCAGCTCCTGCTCCTGCGCCATCTGGGCCTGTCCTATAAGGAACTGGCCGCCGCCCTGGACGTGGCCCCCAGTTCGGTCGGGACGCTTCTGGCCCGCGCCGAGCAGGCCTTTGAGGCCCGTTATCGCGCCTGGCTGCCCCCCTCTCAGGGGAGCGCGGGCGCTGAAGGAGAAGAAGACCATGCACTATGAGGATGGAATGCTCCGTGCTTATCTGGATGGCGAGGTCAGCCCTGACGTCCACAGGGCCATCGCTGCCCATCTGAACGCCTGCGCAGATTGCCAGGCCCGTGTGGAGGCGCTCGCCAGCCGCGCTGAACGGGTGGCGCGTCACCTGGCAGTGCTTACGCCGCTGGCGAACGAGGCACCAACGCCTGCCTCTGTCGCCCTGGCGCGTTTCAGTGCTTCACGTATCGCACATTCCACATCACCTGCTTATCAGTGGAGGGAAAAGATGAATTCACGCCTCAAATCGCTGTGGACATCGCATCGCCTGCTCTGGGGAAGCCTGGCGGCGCTGTTGATCTTCGCTTTCCTATTCAGCCTGGAGCCAGTGCGCGCTGCCGCCGGGGAGATCCTGGGCATTTTCCGTGTGCGCAAGTTCGCCGTCGTCTCATTTGACCCGAATCAGGTTCAGTTCAACGGCGAGGCGTTCAGCGCCAATATCAACCAACTCCTCTCCGATAGCGTGACGGTGCTGAAGGAACCCGGCCCGCCACAGAGCGTGGCCAGCGCCGCTGAAGCCTCCGCGCTGGCCGGTATCCCGGTGCGCCTACCGGCCACCCTCCCCGACGGGGCGAGTACACAGCCCGACATCCGCGTGGAGGACGGGATGGCAGCGCAGATCGTGGTGGACCGCGCCCGCGCTCAGGCGCTGCTTGACCTGGCCGGTCTCAGCGACGTCCAGTTGCCCCAGGCGCTGGACGGCGCCACCGTCACGATTGAGGTGCCGCCCGTAGTTATTGCACAGTATGGAAGGCCCCAGATCAGGTCTGGTGGCGCGTTCGTCCTGACGCAACTGCGCAGCCCCACGGTGAACCTGCCGCCGGGTGTGAATCTGGCGCAGTTGGGCGAGGCCGGCTTGCGCCTGCTGGGCCTGTCGCCGGAGGAAGCGCGCCAGTTCAGCCGCAGCATTGACTGGTCGTCCACCCTGGTCATCCCCCTGCCGACGGACATCACTGCCTTCCGCGACGTGAGCGTAGATGGGGTCAGCGGCGTGCTGATCACCGAGCGCAGCACACCGGAGCGCGGCTACGCCCCTCACTACATCCTGCTCTGGCAGAAGAACGGCGTCGTCTATTCGCTCGCCGGGCAGGGCAATGCCGAGGACATACTGGCGGTGGCAAACTCGCTCCAGTAGGGGGATATACAGGGAGTAGCGATGGGAGATTCAGTGGGGGCGCACAGCCATGCGCCCCCACCCGCCACAGGAATTTACCGCAGAGAGCGCTGAGCGCGCAGGGAATTTTTATTTATCAATCTCTGCGTTCTCTGCGTGCTCTGCGGTGAATATAAGTGGAGGTCAATCTGTGAGGGATTGGAGAGACGTTTGACGCCTGACGTTTGACGAGATGAACCATTCACTGGCGATCCAAACGCGCGGCTTGCGCAAGGTGTACGGCGACAAAGTGGCTGTTGAAGACCTCACCCTGGACGTGTCGCAGGGGGAGGTCTTCGGCTTCCTCGGCCCCAACGGCGCCGGCAAGACCACCGCGATCAAGATGCTCCTGGGGCTGGTCGCGCCCACCGCAGGCCAGGCCCGGCTGCTGGGTGCGCCCATCGGCGACCCCCAGACCCGCGCGGCGATTGGCTTTCTGCCGGAGCACTTCCGCTTCCACGAGTGGCTCACTGCTGTAGAGTTCCTGGACCTGCACGCCGCGCTCTACGGGCTAGACCCCGCAGAGCGCCGCAAGCGCATCCCAGAGCTATTGGACCTGGTTGGCCTGAGCGAGGCCGCCCACCGCCGCCTGCGGGGCTTCTCTAAAGGCATGCTCCAGCGCATCGGCCTGGCCCAGGCCCTGCTCAACCGGCCCCGGCTCGTCTTCCTGGATGAACCCACCTCCGGCCTGGACCCGCTGGGCAGGCGACTGGTGCGCGACATCATCCGCTCACTGCGCGACCAGGGCACGACCGTGTTCCTGAACTCGCACCTGCTCTCCGAGGTGGAGATCACCTGCGACCGCGTGGCCTTCATCAAGGCCGGGCGGGTAGTGCACCTGGCCGCGCTGGATACGCTGGTAGAGGGCCTGACGGCGGTGGATGTGCGTGTCGGTGGCATTACCCCCGATCTCGTGGCCGGGCTGGCCCGCTTCGCCAGGCCGGGCAGCCTGCGCGCCGACGGCGACCGCATCCACCTGGTCGTGGACGACGAAGAAGTGCTCCCTGCCATCTCCCAATGGGTGCTGAGCCAGGGGGCGCGGCTGTATGCCCTGGCGCCGCAACGCCCCTCGCTTGAAGACCTCTTCCTCCAGGTGATTGGAAGCGATGTTAGAGAGTGATCTGCGCGAAGACGCCCTGACGCCCCCTCCCCCGGCCGCTTCTCTGATAGGGGAGAAGCATAAGGCTGCCCCTGCCCTCATTGGGCAGGGGGCTGGGGGGTTAGGCCCGATCCTGATCATCACCCGCCTGACCTTTCACGAGGCCCGGCGGCGGCGCATCCTGGTGCTGGGGTTCGTCCTGGGCCTGGCCTTCCTGGCGCTGTTCAGTATCGGCGTGTACTTTATCCAGCGCGACATCCTCCGCAGCGGGAGCATCGCCGATGAGCGCCTGATGCGCGAGGTCTACGGTTTCCTCAGCATGGCCGGGCTGTATGTGGTCAACTTCCTCATCATTATGATGGCCGCGCTGATCTCGGTGGACACCCTCTCCGGCGAGATCGCCTCCGGCACGATCCAGACGATCGTCACCAAGCCGCTGCGCCGCTGGCAGGTCGTCCTGGGCAAGTGGCTGGGGTTTCTCGCCATGATCTCACTCTATTTGGTGCTCATGGCGGGCGGCGTGATCCTGGCCGTGCGCATCCTCGGCGGCTATACCACGCCCAATATCGTGTCCGGGCTGGCGCTCATGGTGCTGGAGGGCGCGCTGGTGCTGACGCTCTCCATCCTGGGCGGGACGCGTCTGTCCACGCTGGCCAATGGGGTGCTCGTCTTCGGGCTGTACGGGCTGGCATTCGTGGGGGGCTGGGTGGAGCAGATCGGTGCAGTCATGCACAACGAGACGGTCATTGATATCGGCATTGTCTCCAGCCTGATCATGCCCAGCGAGGCGCTGTGGCGGCTGGCGTCCTATCAGATGCAATCGCCGCTGACCCGCGACCTGGGCATGAGTCCCTTCGCGGCGCTCTCCCTCCCCAGCCCGGCGATGGTCATCTACGCGCTCATTTACACGGCGGTGATGCTGGGCCTGGCGATGCTGCTCTTCCAGCACCGCGATTTATGAGAAGGATGTGCCCCTAGAAGTTATCTGTCAGCCAGAATATGCCGCCTGCTGGCGGGAAGAGCGTCTCCAACAGCGGTCGCGCTTCCTCCGGCAGCCCCAGCCTGTCCAGCCAGTCCGGTGAAGCGTAGCTCCCCAACAGCAGGTTGACCATATCCGTCTGAGAGAGGCGGCAATAAGGCGGCCTTGTGTGATTGCCCGCCTGGCGCATCTCCAATCGGCCCTGATGCACCTCCAATCTCACTTCGCCGCGCTCATAAGCCAGGACGATGCCCCCGCCGCCCTCCACCAGGGGAAGGGGTGAGGATTGTAAGCGCTGCTCCAACACCGGCTTCACCTGCCGTAACAGCCCCGCCAGGTCGTTGATCCGCCACAGGATGCCCATCGGCCCTGCCGGAGCACTCCGCCCGGTGGCCTGGAGAAGCCCCAGCGCGGCATTGTCCCAGGGCAAGATGGCGACCAGCCGACGCCGTCCGGCCTCGCCCATGCCGGCCACCAGCGCCCTCAGCAGCGGACCCACGGCATCTGTGTCGTCATAGGCCACCTCTGAGATTACCAGGGCATCTTCTTCTGAGAAGGCGAAACCATAACCGACCAGTCGCCCCTCTCGCCGCGCCACATAGACCGCATTGCGCTGCCCTGGATACTCCGTCGCTTCTAACCAGCGCACAAGCAGGCTGCGCCAATAGCGCTCTGGTCGAACCAGCGCCCCCGGCCTGCCAGCGTTAAAGCGCGCGTATAGCGCCATCATCTCGGCCAGATCGCCCGGCCGGTAGGCCGCCACGGAGACCTGCGCGGGCGTGCTCAAATGAGCGGCCATCTCTTGAGCGTCCGCCCAACCGATAGCGCACCCCGGTGGCGGCCAATCGCTCCAGCCCAGCCGCTCGTAGAACGCCTGGCTGCCCGTGAGCAGGACCGCCAGCGGCATGTCCCGCGCCGCCATCTCGGCCATGGCCTGCTCCATGAGCGCGCTGGCCAGCCCGCGCCCGCGCCATGCGGGCAGGGTGGCCACTCCGCTGATCGCCGCCACGTGGATGATCGTGTCGCCATAGCGCACGGGCATATCCAGAAGCTCCACATGGCTGACGATGCGCCCCTCTGCGCGGGCGATAAAGCCGACGCTTTGGGGATAAGGGGGATCGCACAGGCCCGCCTCAAACCACGCCCGTTGGGTCTCTGCGAACACGGCGGCGAGCACATCCAATACTTCGCCCATGTCGGCCTCTGCCCGCCGCGCTAATCTCACCTGACTCATATCGCTCCCCACCCTAAACCAGGCGGAGCACAACCTGACCCAGGAGGCCCCCCAACACCGCGCCGAGCACCAGCCCGGCGCTCACATCCAGCAGATAGTGAATTCCCAGCCCCACCCGCGCCAGGCTGACGAGCACCGCCCAGAGGACAAGCACGCCGGTGGCCCAGGGGGGTGCCAGGAAGGCCAGCGCCGCCGCCAGCCCCCCCATGCGCACAGCGTGGCTGGAAGGAAAGGCGTGGACATCAAAGTGGACGTAGAGCGTGCCCCGCTCCCCCGGCGGGCGCGCTCGCCGAAACAGGGCCTTCAGCCCGAAGGCCAGCACGGCCAACACCGGCACAAGCACGGCCACCACTGCCCCCGCCCGGCGCACCTCACCGCTGCCCAGGAAAAACGCGGCCAGCCCGGCCAGAAACCAGAGCACGCTGTCGCCGGAGTGGGCGATGGCCCAGGCCACCGGCCTCAACCCCGACCGTTGCAGCCAGCCCGCCAGCCGTGCCGACGCCGCCTCATCACGCAGGAGCAACTGTTCTATCCCCTTCGCACTTCCTATCCGCGTCTCTGTGTCCACGCGACCCTTTCCTCTGCAGCCATCCGACTAGCGGCTGCTGGCCACCGACTGTGCTCGCCTGGCCAGTTCCTGCTCAATGATCGCCAACTGACCGGGCTTGTCCACGTCCATGGCCAGTTCGGGATAGGGCGAGATCACCACCCGCCCGCGCATCCTGCCGACCTTCACGGCCAGCCGTTCGGCGTCGGCGATGGTAAAGCGCCGCGTGATGAACTTGATCAGCGGCCAGAAACCGATGAGTTCGGCCTGGCGCCAGGGGCTTTTGCGCGCCGCGATCAGCTTCTGCCATAGATCACGCGGCGTATCCGGCGGGTTGAGCCGCAACAGGGTCAGGTCGCCCCCGGTGAAGGCGCCCTCTTTGATCCGCGCGTAGGTGCGCCGCGAGCCGGGGAAGCGCGCCTCCATCACCGACTTCTCCACCACCGTGTAATACAGGTCATAGCCCGGCTGGCGCAGGCAGGCGTTGATCACAAAATTGACGACCTCCGGCGTGATCAGGGGAACATCGGAGCTACAGATCAGCACATATTCAGAGGGGGCCTCCGAGCGGCGCAGGCACTCCAGCCCGGCCTCAATATTCTCCAGCATCCCCCCCTGCGAGGGCAGGGAGATCAGCGGGCCGGGCAGACCCGCGATGGCTTCTGGCGGCAGGCCCGCGATCACAACCCGCCCGACCTGCTTTGAGCCGAGCAGGGCATCCAGCACGTAGGCGATCATGGGCCGCCCCAGGATAGGGATCAGCGCCTTGGGCTTGCCCTGGGTGACAGGATAGAGCGGCTCGCCAGGGGCAGGCACCCCCCCGGCGGTGACAATCACGTCCATATGAAGAGGTCGGATGACCAACCGCAAAGAGCACAAAGGACGCAAAGGCCCCCACAGAGAAAGAGCCATATAGAACCTTTGCGATCCCCTGGCGTTCTTTGCAGTTAACCCCCTAATTCAGCTCCTGAATCTGCGGCTTCAAGTCCAGCCGTTCAATCCATTCGTCCAGTTCGGCAAAGCTGAGACGGCGCCCCTTACCCGCCAGCGCCGTGATCGCCGCTTCCATCACGTTCGTGCCGAACGAACGCCCCTCCAGCACCGGCGTCGTGGTCACCAGCAAACGCACGCCGCGCTCACGCAGCATCTGCACATCCTCCGGCGTGGTGGTATTCGTCACAATCGTCCGCCCGCGCATGTCCAGCGGCAGGTGGCGCTTGATGTACAGAAAGTCCCCCGCCACCACGCCGGCCCAATGATACCACGATTCGTACCTGGGGACATTCTCCTCCTGCTTCTCCCCCGTCGGATAGAGCATCTTCATGGGCAGGCGACCGATGAGGGGCAGAAGCAGCGCCGAGAGGACATGCAAGGTGCGCAGGCCGCGCAGGGCGATGGGGATGCCCAGGCTGAACATGAAATCCCCGTAGCGGCAGTCATAGCCCGCCTGCTCAAAGGAGAGGGTCATCCCGTAGCGGGCCACCGCTGCCGTCAGGAGCGCCCGCTTGGGCTGGATTTTGTGGCCGACCTGGGGTTCAACGACCTGCATCACCCGCCGTTCCAGGGTCTCTTTCAGCCCGCTCCCATCCACATAGGGCGTCTTCTTGACATTTTGGACGAGGCGCAGGGCATCATACAGCGGGTAAACGCGCTCCCCCACCACCACCCACAGGTCAATCCCGCCCACGCCCAGGGCATCCACCTGCCCATCCAGCTCGGTGAACAGGCGGATGGCCTTCTCAACATCACCGTCGGTGCCGCGGCGCTCAATGTGCACCACCTCGCCGCACAGTTCCACCTCAACGGTCTTATCGCGGGTTGAACTGCCCAGGCTGACGCTGACGACGTATTTCATGTTGACGGAGACGGACGACGGAGGACGGATGAACCTCTCCCCTCCCTCTCCTCCCCTATAAGGGGAGGAGAGGGGGAGGGGGCCGTCCTCCGTCTGTTCTAGGCGACGCGCCCGCGCCGGATGAAGAGCGCCAGGCCCAGGAAGCTGGCCGCCATGAGCGTCACCAGCCCCAAAGCGATCAGCCAGTGGGACGAAGCGGGCTGTGCCGCTCCGCTGAACTGCGCCAGTTCCACCGCCGTCGGAACGTTGACGGCTGCCAGCAGGTCCAGACGCCCATAGCCGTAGATGTTGTTGGGATAGACATCATAGGGCGTGCCGCCGCACGTCGTAGGCGGAGGTGGGGCAGGCAGGTTACGGTAGGCGCTGGCAAACAGCACGGATTCAATGGCGTCCACGTTGCCGCGCAACTGAGGCCGGGCGCTCAGCAGGAGCGCCACGCCCCCGGCCACGTGCGGCGTGGCCATAGAGGTGCCGCTCAACGTGGCATAGGTGTTGGTCGGGTAGCTGGAGCGCACGCCGGCGCCGGGCGCGGAAATGTCCGGCTTGAGGCGATTGCTGCCATCGCGGGTGATCGGCCCCTTGCTGCTGAAGCTGGCCAGCGCGTCGGTGTTGGTCGTGGCGCCGACGGTGGTCGCCGGGTCATAAATCCCCGGCGGGTCGGTGATGGTGCTGCACTGGGGGCCGCTGTTCTGGGCCGCCGCCGCGAAGACAATGCCCGCTGCCCGCACGTTGTTCACCGGCGTCAGCAAGATATTCGGGTCGGTGCACCCTTCCGAGGTCGGGCAACTCCAGGAGTTATTGATCGCGTCCGGCGCCAGGTCCGGGTTGGGGTTCTGGCGGTTGAGGTCCCAAGGCGCGATCATGAAGTCCATGCACTCGGTGTAACGGGCGGGCGTGCCGAAGCCGCTAGGCTCCATGTTGCGGCAGGCGATCCACTTTGCGCCCGGCGCCACGCCGATGTCGTTGGTAAATGGCCCCGGCCCATCGCCGCCCACCTGGGTGCCGGTGACGTGTGTGCCATGGCCATTGGGGTCAATCGGGGCCGTGACCTGAGCCACCGCGTCCCACCAGTTGTAGTTATGATCGGCGGTGGTGCCATTCCAGCCGCGATAGTTGGGCTGGATCGCAGGGTGGTCCCATTGCACGCCGGTGTCCGCCGTGCCCACCACCATGCCCTGGCCGGTATAGCCCAGCGCCCACACATCGTCGGCGTTCACGCGCTGGACGTTCCACTCCACCGGATTGGGGGATGGCGGTGCCGGTTCCTCAGGGGTAGGCAGTTGCACACGCACGCGCGGGTTGGCGGCAATGCGGCCCACCTCCGGCCGCGCCGCCAACTCCAGGACCAGGTCCTGCCCGCCCTGCACCCAGAGCATATTGATGCTGAAGAAGCTCTTGTAGGGGATACCCCGGCTCTCCAGATAGGCTTTGATGCCCGCCTGAGTGCGCTCGGCCAGGCTGGACAGCGTGTGATAGACATAGCGGCCCTTTTCCAGTTTGGTGGGGAGCTGATAGGCCGCGCTCACGTCCGCCTGTTCCGCCATGACGACGAGAAATTCCGCCGTCTGACCGTTCGCAGTGGCGGCCAGAACCTGGGGGTCCACTTTGTCGCGGGGGTCGGCCTTGACCGGCGCCGCCGACGTCGCCGATGTGACCAGCAGGCTGAGGAGCACCACCAGCCCCGCCAGTCGCCAGAGAAGAGAACTCTTGCGCATCCTTAGATCTCCTTTCCTCCCTCGTCATTTTGATATGCCGAACTTCAAGAGCAGCGGGTGGGGTGGACGGGCAATGACCGCTGCTTTTGAAGCACGTTAGATAGATGACAGACCGGGCGCGGCAGGCGACAGGCCCGGCCCAGTCCTCTGCCGCTCCCCATTCACCAGTGACAGGATATAGTCGCGTGCGCGCCGCACCTCCTCAGTTTCTGCAGCCCGGATGACACAGGCCTGAGCCGCCGTCCCCTGGAGCAGAGGCAGCCAGTCCGCCCATTTCTCCGACAGGGGAGGGAGGTGATCGCGCTCGTCCAGCGCCTCCCGCAGGTGCAGGAGCACAATGCGCCTGCCCGCCTTCTCCACCCAGGCCGGGATATTGGGCTTATCTGCTCCCCGCCACACATCCAGCACCGCGTGCACGGCCAGGTCATCCGCGACCTGCGCCAGGCGCGTGGCGTGGTTGGTCAGGGTGAGGCCGCGCCCAAAGCTGACATTTTTGATCGCCAGCCGCAGCCCGCGATTGGCGAGCTGCGCCCAGGCTTCGTCAAACCCGGCGATCACCGGTGGGGCGTTGTGTTCCAGGAAATACGTCTCTAGGTCCTCGGCGCTGGTGAAGATGTCGGCGGGATGGACGACGAGGATAGGTGCGTCCAGCAAAGCCGTGGCTCGGATGGCGAGGTGCAATAGCCCGGCGCGCACCCGCTGCGAAAACACCTGCTCGCCGGTCAGGACCGGATGATGGGCCGAGACCGCGCTCATCCCGCGCTCGCGGATGGCCTCCCCCAGGCGCTGATAGAAGCTCAGGTCCGCTTTGCGCTGCCCATCGTAGCGCAACTCGGCCTGGTGCAAATCCACCTCAACCGCGTCAAAGCCCAACGCCTGGGCGCGCTCAAGGGCTTCAAAGGCGTTGAGGGAAAGGCTGCCTGTGTTGATCGCTACTTTCATTCATGCATCCTGATTAACCGCAGAGAGCGCTGCGGGCGCAGAGATTTATCCATGAAACGGCAGGGTTACCCGCTTACCTGATGCATCTACATAGATTCTGTGGCTACCACTCTGACGGCTGAGCGTAAATATGACCATCGGTAGAACAAACTTACGCATGACCTGGTCTCTCCTCCAGTGGCGCCCTTGCTTGCGCGAGTGGGTCGGGTGATGTTGAACATCCAGTATAATCCCGTATCCTGTTCCGGTCAAAGCTGGCCTGATTCCAGGCGAAAGGGACTGGCGCAAATGCAGGGTTCGCTATATTATACTACAACTCAAGCTTTCCCGCCGCAACGACAAAGGAGGACGCCATGCATACCGGCTCATATATCAACGGCAGGTGGATTCACCCGCGCTCGGATCGCATCGTGCGCAACATCAACCCGGCGGACATCCACGACGTGATCGCGGAGTTCCCCGCGGCCACCCCGGCGGAGGTGCAGCAGGCGATTGAAGCGGCACAGGCCGCCTTCCCCATGTGGAAGAACACCCCCGGCCCGGAGCGGGGGCGCGTCATCTGGCGCGCCGCGGACATCGCCCGGCAACGCGCCGACGAGATCGCCCGCACCATGACCCGCGAGGAGGGCAAAATCCTCAAGGAGGCCAAAGGCGAGGTGCTCAAGGGCATCTCCCTTCTGGAGTTCTACGCCGGCGAGGGCTTCCGGATGCACGGCAAGACGCTGCCCTCCGAGGCACGCGACACCTTCACCTACACCATCCGCCGCCCGCTGGGGGTCGTCGGCCTGATCTCGCCCTGGAACTTCCCCTGGTCCATCCCCATCTGGAAGAGCGCCCCGGCCATCGTCGCTGGCAACACGGTGGTTTTCAAGCCGGCCGAGTTGACGCCCGCGACGGCGGCGCTCCTGGCCGGAATCTACGAAGAGGCCGGCCTGCCGCCGGGTGTGTTCAACATGGTCGTGGGTCCCGGCGGGACGGTGGGTGAAGCCATCGTCAACGCGCCCACCATCCGCGCCGTCTCCTTCACCGGCTCCAACGCCGTTGGCAGCGCCCTGTACGTCAAAGCGGCGGCGCGGGGGGCGAAAGTGACCTGTGAGATGGGTGGCAAGAACGCCGTAGTCGTCATGCCCGATGCTGACCTAGACAAGGCGGCGGTGGCGATTCACGGCGGCGCCTTCGGCTCCACCGGCCAGCGCTGCACCGCCACCTCCCGCGTGATCGCCCTGGCACCGATCAAAGAGGCCCTGCTGGAACGCCTGGTGGAGCATGCCCGGAAGATTCGCGTCGGGCCGGGCCTGGAAGAGGGCGTGGACATGGGCCCGGCGGTGGACGAGAAGCAGTGGAAGACCGATCTCTCCTACATTGAGATCGGCAAGCGCGAAGGCGCACGTCTCGTCTTGGGGGGGAAGGCACCGGAGCATCTGCGCAACGGCTATTTCGTGGAGCCGACGATCTTTGATAACGTCACGCCGGACATGCGCATCTTCCGCGAGGAGATCTTCGGGCCAGTCCTGTCTGTAGCCACAGCCAACAGCCTGGAGGAGGCCATCCGCTTCGCCAACGCGGTGGAGTACGGCCTGACCGCCTCCATCTTCACCCAGAACGTGGACTGGGTCATGCGCTTTATTGAAGAGGTGGAGACCGGCATGGTGCACGTCAACGAGCCGACGATTGGCGGCGAGGCGCAACTGCCCTTTGGCGGCACCAAGGCGACCGGCGTCGGCGAGCGCGAGATGGCCGAGGAGGGCCTGAACTTCTTCACCGAGCTGAAGACGGTCTTCATTAACTATTCGGGGAAGGCCGAGCGCCTGCTGATCCGGTAGAACCAGCGCTGTACCATTATGAGTGCTTTGGATTGCTGGAGCATGGCTTCAGCAATAGTGAAACACAGGGCTTCGCGGAGTTGACAAACTGATTCTTGCGGTTTAGGCGGGTCGGTGCATAATTATCACACAGCTTCTGACAACGGCAAGACACAGGCGGTTATATGGAGAGGTGCAATCTGAACCGTAGTTAGCCCGCCAATGAGTCAAACCATCGCGTGTGCAATAGGTCAGGTGATATGATTACAGGTCATGAATGAATATATCCTCATTGGCGCTTCCATTCTGTTGCTCATAAGTGTTCTTGTCAGCAAAATCTCTGACCGATTCGGTATACCTGCGCTCTTGTTATTCTTGATATTGGGGATGCTGGCAGGGTCTGATGGGCCTGGCGGCATCTATTTCGACGACCCTGCCCTAGCACAATTTATCGGCGTTATCGCGCTGGTTCTGATTCTATTCTCTGGTGGACTCGATACAGAATGGAACCGCGTCCGTCCTATTGTCAAAGAAGGCCTGCTTCTTTCTACTCTCGGAGTATTCATTACTGCGCTGGTCGTTGGTCTTTTCGTAAGCGTACTTCTCGGCTTCTCGCTGGTTGAAGGTCTGCTGCTTGGTTCGATAGTCTCATCAACGGACGCGGCAGCAGTGTTTTCCGTACTGCGCTCTAAGGGTGTCAGTCTCAAGGGCTATCTAAAACCGTTGCTGGAACTAGAGTCGGGCAGCAATGACCCCATGGCGATATTCCTTACCGTTGGCCTGATCCAGTTGATTACACAGCCTGACTTGTCGCCTGTAAATCTACTTGGTTTATTTGTCCTGCAAATGCTCGTCGGCGCAGTTCTGGGTTATGGCATGGGCAGGGTGATGCTGTTTCTAGTCAATCGTCTGAAGCTAGGTTATGAAGGTCTCTACCCCGTTTTGACGCTATCCTTAGTATTCCTTACGTTTGGATTGACCGTTTTAATTGGCGGTAGTGGTTTCCTGGCCGTCTACATGGCAGGTATAACTTTGGGCCGTCATGATTTCATCCATAAGAGAAGCCTCTTGCGGTTTCACGACGGTCTAGCCTGGCTCATGCAAATCGCCATGTTCCTGACCCTGGGCTTGCTTGTTTTCCCTTCACGCCTTGTCCCTATAATAGGCATTGGCTTGCTTATTGCAGGATGTCTCATGTTTATCGCCCGCCCTGTTAGCGTTTTCCTGTGTTTACTACCAAGTGCTTTGAACTGGCGAGAAAAGACTTTCATATCTTGGGTCGGGTTGCGCGGAGCGGTGCCCATTGTATTGGCAACCTTCCCCCTGCTAGCCGGGGTGCCACATGCCGACTTCATCTTCAACGTGGTTTTTTTCGTCGTGCTGACTTCGGTGTTGCTGCAAGGAACTTCTATTTCCCTGATTGCACGATGGTTAAGGACTGATGCGCCAGCAATATCCAAGCGATTGTATCCTATCGAGTACACGCCTGTGGATGGGTTGAAAAGTGAACTCAAGGAATTGTTTATACCATCTGACTCAAGCATGGTAGGGAAAGCCATCGTCGAATTAGGACTTCCTAACGATTTTTTGGTAGTCCTCATCGCCAGAGATAATGGCTTTGTGGTGCCGAGCGGAGGAACGGTTTTGCAGGGCGGCGACACGCTACTAGTTCTATCCGACAAAAAGTCTTTTGATGAAGTTCTGGCAAAGTTCACTTATACAAAAGCAGCGGGCTAACAACGGGTTGCTAAGAACGTGCATCCTACTCGTTCATCCGGTTGGAAGGCCGGCCATGCCGGCCAGGGAGAGTTGCACCCGACGCCGCTCCGCTGCGCTTCGCGGTGCGGCTGACGTCTGTCGTTGGGCGGCTTAGCAGACTGCCAGGGCGTAAGGGGGTACGGAGGAAATTATGGCGCCAGCAACTCAGAGGACATATGTTATCGGACTCCGCTGTGTCCTCTGCGGCGCGGAATACGCGCCCACAGAGGTGGAGTATGTCTGCCCCAGGCACGGCGATGAAGGCATCCTGGACGTCCTCTACGACTACAATGCGCTCAGGCGCGATTTCACCCGCGAGAAGCTGGCGAACAACCCGGACCCCTCCATGTGGCGCTATGCGCCACTGCTCCCCATTAGAAACCCGGTTTCTATCGCCTCCTCCCCCCTGGCGTCGGTGGGCGGGACCCCGCTCTACCGGGCGGACCGACTGGCGGGTGAACTGGGGCTGCGCGAACTCTACCTCAAGGACGATGGACGCAACCCCACCGCCTCGTTCAAGGACCGGGCCAGTGCGGTCGCCGTCCTCAAGGCGCTGGAGGGCGGGCGTGATGTGGTGACGACGGCCAGTTCCGGCAACGCCGCGGCGGCGTTGGCCGGGATGGCGGCGGCGGTGGGGCTGAAGACCGTCATCTTCGTGCCGGAGACCGCTCCCCAGGCGAAAGTGGCCCAATTGCTCATCTTCGGCGCCACCGTCCTCCTGGTCAAAGGCAGCTACGACCAGGCGTTTGACCTGTGCCTGGCGGCCTCCAGGGAATTCGGCTGGTATTGCCGCAACACGGCCTACAACCCCTATATGTCTGAAGGCAAGAAGACCGCCAGCCTGGAGATCGTGGAGCAACTTGGCTGGCGCGCACCGGATGCCATCTTCGTCGCCGTCGGCGATGGCTGCATCATCGGCGGGCTGTGGAAGGGGCTGCGCGACCTGGAAGCCCTAGGCTGGCTGGAGCGGATGCCCCGGCTGTTTGGCGTACAGGCGGCAGGCGCCGCGGCCCTGGCCACCGCCTGGCAGCGCGGTGACGAAGACATCCACCCTGTCGTCCCCCAGACGCTGGCCGATAGCATTTCGGTGGGTCGCCCACGTGACGGCATCAAGGCGTTGCGGGCCGTGCGGGGCACAGGCGGCGCGTTCATCACCGTGACCGACGAGGAGATCCTGGACGCCATACGCGTCCTGGCGCGGCAGGCGGCGGTCTTCGCCGAGCCTGCCGGCGCCACCGGCTACGCCGGGCTGGTCAAAGCGGCGCGCGAAGGGCTGGTCGGGTCAGGGGACCGCGTGGTGGTGGTGGTGACCGGCAATGGATTGAAGGACGTGCGCAGCGCCATGCAGGCGGCAGGAGAAGCCCGGCGCATTGAACCGAACCTGACAGCGGTGCGAGCCGCGCTGGGGACAGAGAAGGCGGCAATATCCCCCCACCCCAGCTCTCCCCCACCCAGTACCGGGCTTTAGCCCGATTAGGAGGGGGCAACTTTCCCTCCCCCCTCGCGGGGGAGGACCAGGGAGGGGGTGAACACCATTCGCGCTGGACTCGGAGTTGTGCTATACTCCCAGTAGGGAGATTAGGGAATGAACATAGAAGGGTTGCTTGCCTCCCTGGCCCAGCTTTACCCGCCCGACCGGCTGCTCCGCCAGCCCGGTGAACTCACCCCCTATGAATCCGATGGGCTGACAGCCTATCGCAGCCGCCCGGTGGCCGTTGTCATCCCCGAAACTCAGGAAGAGGTTATTGAAACCGTGCGGCTGTGCCATAAGCACGAGGTGCCCTTTGTGGCGCGCGGCAGCGGCACCAGCCTGTCCGGTGGCTCGCTGCCGGTGAAAGAGGGGATCGTCATCGCCCTGAACCGCCTCAACCACATCCTGCGCCTTGACCCGCAGGAACGCATCGCGGTGGTGGAGCCGGGCGTGATCAACCTGGACGTGTCCAAGGCCGCCGCGCCCTACGGCCTGTATTACGCCCCCGATCCGGCCAGCCAGCAGGTGTGCACAATTGGGGGGAACGTGGCCTTCAATTCCGGCGGCGCCCACTGCCTGAAGTACGGCATGACTAGCAACCACATCCTGGCGATCAAGGCTGTCCTGCCTGACGGCGAGGTGGTGCACCTGGGCAGCGAGAGCACCGAGGGAGTCGGGCCGGATTGGGTGGGGTTGTTCGTCGGATCGGAGGGCCTGTTTGGGATCGCTCTGGAGATCACCCTGCGCCTGCTGCCCCGGCCAGAGACCTATCGCACGGTGTTGGCCGCCTACCACAGCCTGGAGGCTGCGGGTCACGCGGTGGCCAGCATCGTGGCTTCCGGCCTGCTGCCGGGGGCGATTGAGATGATGGACCGGCTGGCGATCCAGGCCGTAGAGGCCGCCGTGCACCCCAATTACCCGGAGGGGGCCGAGGCCATACTCATCGTGGAACTGGAAGGCGATGCCGAGCAGGTGGAGGAGGAATATAAACGCCTCTCCCAGGTCATCCAAAACTCCGCCGCCTACGCCGTGCGTGTGGCCCAGGACGAGGCCGACCGCCAGCGCATCTGGAAGGGGCGCAAGAGCGCGTTCTCGGCAGTGGGCCGCCTCAGCCCCGACTTCATCGTCCAGGACGGTGTCGTGCCGCGCAGTCGCCTGGGGGAGGTGCTGGCCGAGATTGAGCGCCTGAGCGCGGCCTATGGCATTCGCGTGGCCAACGTGTTCCACGCCGGCGACGGCAACCTGCACCCGTTGATCCTCTACAATGGCCGCGAGCCAGGCGCATACGAGCAGGCCGAGGCCCTGGCGGGTGAGATCCTGCGCATCTGCATCCGGTTGGGCGGCTCCATCACCGGCGAGCACGGGGTGGGCATGGAGAAGCGCGACTACCTGCCGGAGATGTTCACCGAGGCCGATGTGGAGGCCATGTGGCGGCTGCGCTGCGCGATGGACCCGGCCCAGGTCGCCAATCGGGGTAAGATGTTCCCCGGTGGCGATGCCCCGGCCTTGCGCGCCATCGGCCTGCATCCGCTAGAACGTGCGGGCGTCATCTCGCGCGAATGAGTTCAGGCCTCCCATATGACCACGATTGAAGACATCCGCAGCGCCGTTCGGGAAGGCGCACAGCTCCTGCCGCGCGGCGGTGGCAGCAAACCCGGCCTGTCCACGCCCACCGAGGGCATGGCCTCGCTGGACGTGTCGGGCCTGGCGGGCGTATTGGAATACGATCCGGGTGAGTTCACTTTCACCGCGCTGGCCGGGACGCGCCTGGCCGAGGTGCAGGCTCTGTTGCGCGAGCACGGGCAGTACCTGCCCTTTGACCCGCCGCTGGTGGAAAAAGGCGCCACGCTGGGCGGCACGGTGGCCGCCGGGCTGAGCGGGCCGGGGCGCTACCGCTACGGCGGCGTGCGCGATTTTATCCTGGGCGTGCGCTTCGTGGACGGCCACGGCGAGGTCATTCGCGGCGGTGGCAAGGTGGTGAAGAACGCCGCGGGCTTTGATTTCCCCAAGATGATGGTGGGCAGCCTGGGCCAACTGGGCGTGCTGGTTGAACTCACCTTCAAGGTCTTCCCGCAACCCCCGGCCTACCTCACGGTGAGCCTGCACTGCGCCACGCTGGCCGAGGCGGTCGCCTCGCTGTACCGCCTGTACACCGCCAGGATGGACATTGACGCACTTGACCTCCTGTCCGGTGATGGCGCGGCCACCCTCCAGGTACGCATCGGCGGGCTGGCCGCTGCCCTGCCTGCCCGCGCCGAACGGGTGCGCGCTCTGCTGGGCGGAGGCGACATCGTGCAGGGCACGGAGGAGGCCGCCCTATGGCGCGACGCCCGCGAGTTCGCCTGGGTGCCCCCCGGCTGGGCGCTGGTCAAAGTCCCCCTGACGCCCAGGCGCATTGTGGAACTGGAGAGCGCCCTGGCCGGGAAAGCCCCCCTGCGCCGCTATTCCAGCGGCGGCAATGTGGCCTGGCTGGCCCTGCCCGAACCGCCTGTGACGCTGCACGCCCCTCTTATGGAGCTGGGGCTGTCCGGCCTTACTGTGTTCGGCCCGCCGGGCCAGGCCCGTCTGGGCGTGCGCCTGGGCGAATCCTTTGAACGGCGGGTCAAGGCTGTGCTCGATCCCCATCACCGCTTCTGGATGGAGGACGAAGGACGGAAGATGGCCACCTCCGCCCTTGGTCCTCCGTCCCCCATTCTCCGTCATTCCGATGCAGCACACGATTCCGATTGAAGCGATTGGGCCGGCAGGCGTGGAGATGGCGCGCGCAGTGGAGACGTGCGTGCACTGCGGCTTCTGTCTGCCCACCTGCCCCACCTACCTCACCCTGGGCGAAGAGATGGATTCGCCCCGTGGCCGCATCTTCCTGATGAAGTCCGCCCTGGAGGGCACGATCACGGTGGCGGACACCCTGCCTTATATAGACCGCTGTCTGGGGTGCATGGCCTGCGTGACGGCCTGCCCTTCGGGCGTGCGTTATGGCGAATTGCTCACCCCCTACCGGGCGCTGGCCGAACGGCAGCGGGCGCGTCCTCTGTCGGAGAGGCTGGCCCGTGTATTGGTGCGCCAGACATTGCCCCATCCCGCCCGCTTCCGGCTGGCGGCGCGCGCCGGGAAGCTGGCCCGCCCCTTGAGCGCACGGCTGCCCGCGCCACTGGCCGCCATGCTGGCCCTGCTGCCTGAGGCATTGCCGGAATCCCACCCCCTGCCGCGCGTATTTCCGGCGGAGGGCCAGCGCCGGGCACGGGTAGCCCTGCTGGCCGGGTGCGTGCAGCAGGCCCTGGCGCCGGAGATCAACTGGGCCACGCTGCGCGTGTTGGCCAAAAACGGCGTGGAGGTGGTCATCCCCGACGGGCAGGGCTGCTGCGGCGCGCTGATGATGCACACCGGCGAGGCCGATGTGGCCCGCGCCCTGGCCCGCCGCAATCTGCGCGCCTTCCCGCTGGATGGCGTGGACGCCATTCTCACGAACACGGCGGGCTGCGGCTCGGCCATGAAGGAGTATGGCCTGCTGTTCAAAGGCCAGGCCGAAGAGGATCAGGCGCGCGCCTTTGCCCGCCGCGTGCGCGATGTGAGCGAATTCCTGGCCGACCTGGGCCTCAACCCACCCCCGCCGCTGCCACAGCCGGTTCACCTGGCTTACCACGATGCCTGCCACCTGGCCCACGCGCAAGGCGCCGCCCTGCCCCCGCGCCAACTCCTGCGACAGATCCCCAACCTGGTGGTGGTGGACATCCCCGAAAGCGAACTGTGCTGTGGCTCGGCGGGCGTGTATAACCTGGAGCAGCCGGAGATCGCCGCCGCGCTGGGCCAGCGCAAAGCCAGGAACATCGTGGGCACAGGCGCGGCGGCGGTGGCGATGGGCAACATCGGCTGCATGGTGCAGGTCCGGGCGCACCTGGAGCGGTTAGGCCAGCCGCTCCCGGTGCTGCACACGCTGGAGGTCCTGGACCGGGCCTACCGGCAGGCGCCGCTGACCGCCTGAGCTTCAGCGAGCGAGGGATGTTACAAGCCACCCCCCTCCCTTGCCCTCCCCCATCCAAGGGGAGGGACTCAGCCCTACCTTCTCCCCCCTTGCGGGGGAGGGTTGGGGTGGGGGGTAGAATCACCCCCCTCTACCAGAACTGCGGAGAAGGGGGAACGAGCGTAGCGCCAGCGCCATGAGTGCGCCGGAAGCGGCCACCGGCGCCAGCGTGGACAGCGCGGAGACAGGCCCCCAGGCATCGGCCAGGGCGCCGACCAGCCAGGTACCCAGCGCGGCCCCGGTGTAGCCCAGCCCCTGCACCACCCCGGCGGCGGTGGCCCGCGCCTCTGGCCGCATCTCTTGCGCCAGGAGCACCGCCAGGGTGGCCGCGCCAGGCAGGAGCATCCCGGTCAAGGCCAGCGCCAACAGACGCCAGGGGAGGGGAGCGAAGAGAAAGGCCAGGTGCGTCCCCACGCTCCCGGCCAGACAGGCCGCAATGATCGGCGAACGCCCCAGGCGATCGGAGAGCGGCCCGGCCAGAAACGGCCCCAGCACACCGGCAACGAACAGCAACGACAGTTCCCGGTTGGCGACCTCCTGAGGCACTCCCCGCCCTGTCTCCAGCACAGTGAGATACGAATTGTAGCAGGTCAACACGAGCGCGGCGGCGACCATGATGAGAAGCGGGAGACCCAGGCCGGCGAGAAGCGAGCGGCGCACGGGCAGGCCATTAGGAAGGCCCTCAGCATGGATGACCGCAGGGCACAATGTACTCCACAAGAGCAGGGCCGCAGCCAGGCCAATGGGGATCAGCAACACCGTGCCCCGCAGCCCGGCCACCGCGAGCACATCATTGGCCACAAGCGGCCCGATGACCGCGCCCAGGCTGCCGCTGGCCTGGAAAATGGCGAAGGCCGTGCCGCGCTGCGCCGGGGGCGCAATGGCGGTGACGACAGCCGCGCCAATTGGCCAGAAGGCGGCCACGCCCAGGACGCTCACCCCGGCCAGCCCCACAACAGCGGGGTAGCCCGGCATCAGGCCGATCAGCCCGGTGCCCAGGCCCAGCAGGGCCAGTCCCCAGGGGAGCAGCAGGCGCGGCCCCAAGCGGTCACCCAGGGCGCCGAAGGCCGGCTGCCCCAGCGAGGCCACCAGCGTGGTGACGGTGGTGATCAGGCCGAGTTGCTGATAGTTCAGGTGGAACGCCGCGCTCAGCGCGGGGTAGAAGCCCAGGCGGGCGGTCAGATACATCCCTACTGCCGCATGGCTCAGCGCCAGCGACCACCAGGGGACGAGGGACGGACGATGGGGGACGGAGGCAAATCCATCATCCGTCCCCCGTCGTCCCTCCTTTGTCGTCTGTCGTCCTTCCAGGCTAACGCCCTCCCAGGACATTATGCAGCGTTTCGCAGGCCGGGCACCCGCCGCCAGGGCGGAAGATAGCATAGCCGGCCATGGGGTCGCTGCCGTAGTAGGTGAAGTCCACGTTCCAGATGATCATGATACGCACTTTGCCGCTGTCCCGCGACAACTGCGCCGCCCGCGCCAGCCACTCCGCCTGCTGCTGCACGGTGACATCCCGCGCCCAGGCAAAGCCTGGCGCGATCACCTCCAGCGGCGGGTCGTAGCCCTCATCGGTGAGGTAGCCCAGTTCGGTGAAGCACAGGCGGCGCGCACCGCCGATGATGTTCCAGTAGGTGTTGACCATCCCCCAGTAATAGCGGGTGTAGAACGAACTGTTCCCTCGCGGGTCGCCGCTGGTAGCATCGGGCGGCAGGATACCCTCATTGTAGTGAATGCCCACGCAATCCGCGTAGCGGGTGAAGCCCGCCGCCACCATACCGGCGAGATAAGGGGCGTCATCGCAGCCATGCGGGAAGCAGCCGCCAAAGTAGCCGGTGGGGGAGAGCGCGCCGCTGATCACCAGCGTGCCGGGGTTGGCGTTCTTAATGGCCGTATAGGCCCGGCGCAGCAACTCCACATAGCTGGCCGGGTTGATCTGCCCGTTGGGCCACTCGCGGTCCAGGTTCATTTCGTTCCAGACCTCAATAGCGTCGGCGCCGCGCGCGGCCACCCCGGCGACATAGCTGGCGTACTGGTCAAAGTAATCAGAGGCGCCCATCTGGTCAGCGTGGCCCACAATGCCCAGCAGGATTTTGAAGCCTAGGTTATGCGCCTGATCGATCATCCAGGCCACGTTGCTGGGATCGTCCCCCAGGCGGTAACGCACCTGGCGCTTTACCCACCACATCCCGGCGTATCTCATCTGATCCGGGTAAGCGAAGCTATCCACGTGCCCGCCAAGCTGAAAGGCACCGCCGCCGCTGGGAGGCGGGGGCGGAGGGGCAGCTTGAGTCGGGCCGGGCGTGTTCGTGGGGCCGGGCGTGGGCGAGGGGCCAGGTGTGTTCGTGGGCCGGGGCGTGTTCGTGGGCGAGGGCGTATAGGTCGCCGTGCCCGTCGGCGTGGCCGTCGCCTGGGGTGTGGCCGTCGGTTGGGCCGCGACCTCAACGCTGACATGACCCAGCGGGGCATCGCCCACCGAGGCCTCAATGCTATACACGCCGGGCAACTCGGCGACCACCTCCAGGCGCGTCTGGTCCAGCGTGGTGGTCTGCGTAATGACACGGCCAGAGGGGTCGCGGATCGTCCAGACGACAGCGGGGGCCTGTGCGCCAGGCATCTGCGCGCTCTTCAACAGCGTCGCCACCGCCGCCACGCGCTCAGACGCCCCCGGCTGGCGCAGCAAGTCGCGCAGCGCCACACCGCGCAAGGCATACACCCCGGCCCAGCGCAGCCGTTGCGCCAGGGCAGAGGGCGTGCTCAGCCAGACCGTGCGGGGTTGCCCGCCGCTGTCGGTGACATAGCGGTAGGTCATGGCCGCCTCGTCAAAGGCAAACTCCTTCGCGGTGCTCTGGATGACCACAGGCAGCGGTGTACCGGCTATCACCTGGCCCTGTGTGGCCTCGGCAGCGACCTGGCCGAAAGCGCGCAGGGCGACATCATCGGAAAGGGGGACGAAAGCGCTCCCGATCTGCTCCACGCTGGCTGCGGAGACGAGCAGCATGATCCTGGCCCGGTTCACTTCGCCCACCGCCCAGGCGATAAGCGCCGAGGCTGGCCCATCCACATCGTAGGCCGTCGGATCGTCCGGACCGGGGATAAGGAGAAAGTCGGCCACCGCGCCCAGGGCGCGCCAGTCGTAACCGCCGGTGTCCCAGGCCGTGCCTGACCGTGTTGCCGGGCCGACGACGACGCCGAGTTGGAAACCCTGCGCGTGCAGGGCATTAGCCACCTCACGCACCAGGTCGGTGAATGCTGCACGCAGGCTGGGGTCCAGCCCCTGGTAGTCCAGGACCAGGCCGGTATAGCCGATAGCCGCCTGCGCCAGGGCAGCCACGTGGCGTTGGCGTGCCGCCGGATCGGTCAGCACAGCGGTCAGCGCGTCCCCGGTTGTGCCTGGGCCATAGTTGCGCACGATGGGCAGCAGGTTCGCCTTGCCCGTCCAGGCGATGTCTTCCACCTGGCCCTGCAACGCACCATCCGCCGTCAGCCGCAGGCCCGCCGGATAGATCTCGGTCAGCGTGGCCTCCGCGCCCTCGGTAAGGGGCTGATCGGCGCTGGCTTCGGCAGCGGCGACTGCGCCGGGCGCGCTCACCTGCATAATGGCCAGGTTAGCGGGCACCTGCTCCGCGTCGGACACGATCACGCCTGTGGCCTGGTCCACATGGCCGGGCAACCAGCGCCAGGCCGCCCCGTCCCAGGTGTATAGATCAAGCGTTTGCACTGCTGTAACATCTTTGGGGAGGGCAACGCGGACCTGCACCCCACTGTCGGCCGAGCCGCGTGCGGCGATCTCATAGATCGGGCTGACCAGGGTGAGGGTGTCCGGCAGCGCCTGGAGCGCCCGGCTCCAGCCGTCGCCTGCCTGGGCCTCCTGCACCGCCTGGCGCGGAATGGCATTGACTTTAACGGCCATCTCGCTCGCGCCCTTCAGCGCCAATGTCAACCCATCCGGGTGGGCCATCTCGGCTGCGCCCGGCCCGATGCGGGTGTAGCCGCGCTCCTGCAGGCGGGTCACCAACGAGATAGGGGGCAGGAGCAACACGGCGATGAGAAGCAGCACGATGACGACGTAGAGGAGCGGGTTGGACAGGCTGAAGGTGAGCGAACTGGACTCGGATACCTTGGACCGTTGAGAGCGTTCGTCCATGAGCGATTCCGCCTCCTGCAAGGTGTGCCTGAAAGTGTTGGGAAGTACCGCTTCCAGGCCCGCCGGGCAAAGCCGCCCGGCTAAGACGGGGGCATTCTAACACAAATGCGCCAGATTGCAAGCAGGGGACGTCTAGGGCGTCCGATACGGCCAGAGCCATGGGGTGGCGCTATTGAGATAGAACAGGCCGGCGGCCAGCACGCTCAGAGCCAGGCTGATCACAGCGCGTCGGCTGCGCGTCTGCACGACTCGCACCATACTGGCAGCAACAGGAACAGCGATAACAGCCAGGGTGGGCCAAAGCCCTATCAGGAAGAACGGCAGGCTGACCTCTTCGGGGAGAGCACGCACCAGAAATCCACAGTTTTTCCCCGCACATCTCCCCAGGACACCCACCACGCCCCCGCCCTCACCCCCATAGCCGATGCTCCTGCACCCAGGCCGCCGCCTGCACCTGTGAACTTAGCCCCAGCTTGCCCCATAGATTGCTCATATCATGGTGAGGGCCATTGTGGGCAGTTATCCCCAGGCCAGTAGTTCAACGACCTGTACAAACCTCCTGCCAGCAATTGCTCACCTGGATACTCATCAAAGTAAACAGGCATCGCGTTGGTAATCCAATTCCCCTGTGCTTGACGCTGAAAATGCAAGTGAGCACTACAGCCGGTCCAGCCTGTATTACCGCTCAGGCCGATGGTCTGCCCTTGTGATACTCCTTGGCCGACACCTACATATACGCTGTTGTATTTGAGGTGTAGATAAAGTATTGCCGTCCCATCGTTATGGTTGATAGTGATGTAGTTAGCTTCGTTGCGAAGTTCATATCCCCCACACACATTGCTATTAGACCTGGTAAAGGCAACGGTGCCTCCCCTTGTAGCTCGCACGCCGGTCCCTTCAGCCATACCAAAATCATAAGCATACCACATTTGAGTGTTATTGTGAGAAAAAGCCCCACCCCAACCCTGGGTCACTTGCTTCCACCGACAATATTGCCAGGGTAGCTTAGTGCCGGTATTAGCAGGGCCGGCACTGCAGACAGATTCATTAATTCGCTGCAGTGAACGCGTTCCTATCGCGGGAGCAAGCCAGATAGAGACGACAGCCACTATTTATTAGAGACAGTACCTTGCCGGGTTGCCCGGCACCAGGGAAAATCCTGTGATCCATCATCCTATCCTCTGGCCTCACGCTCATTTGATAAACTCAAGGGTGGAGAGCATTAATTCATAGATAGGCTCAAGGTTATCTGGGCCAACAGGAGTGAAGTAGAGCCTGACTATCTGGGGTCCTCGATCTATAAGTATGCTTGGAGCTGGCCCCAGGCCACCGTCTATGAACCTCAGCGCCGTGTGTCCCCGTACCAGAACCGGTTCTATCTGCGTTGGGTCCACGAAGAGGACCCCCTCTGGCAGACCTGAGGGGGTGAAGTGGCCCGAATGCTTGTGGAACCATTCATCAAGTAACAATCCCTGTGGGTTGCCGTAGATCACAAGACCGATGTCCGGTATCTCCCCCTCAATGCCCCGCCACTTCTGATCCACGAAACTGACATAGAACAGGCGGTCGCCACTGACCTGCCATTCCTTTGTAAAGTAGGTAGGCGGGTACCTGATCTGGAGGCCAAATTCCCGATGCTTGAATACCGGCCAGTCCGTTGTTAATGCAGACACTAACTCTGGATCAAGGTCAGGGTAGGAGCGTGGAGTAACCACCGGGGTCGGCCCTGTGCTAGACATCGCGGGCGGGTTCGCCTGGCTCTGGTGTGGCCCGGACATGAGTAGGCTGAGGATCAGGGCCAAGGCCGCCAGGAGGATAACTCCGCTCAGGAGCATGACAGAATTCCATAAGAGTTTTCTCATGAGTATTAGCTCCTTGATCTCGGCTGCATCTCTAAGAACAGTTCTGCTCGTGCTCCATGGTGTGCCTCCTACTTCATCACTAAACTGCTCACCAGCCTCGTGGCCGGCACGTCCAGCGTACCACAACTTCAACTCCCTGTCACTGTGGAAATCCACAGTTTTTCCCCGCACATCTCCCCAGGACACTCACAGCACCCCCACCCTCACCCCCATAGCCGATGCTCCCGCACCCAGGCCCATTGGAACTTCACCGTCGGAGTATCAGATTCGCTATTCCGATTACTACCACAAAAGCAGCCGCATGAAACAACAGGGTGTCCGGAGGCGGAAAACCAAAGGGAAGGGGCCAGCGGATGATAGGGGCAAGGAGTATGGAAAAGATTGGGGAGAGCAGGAGGAATAAACCCACGGCCAGGAAGAGCGTTACGACCCATCCGTTTCTGGGGCTCTTGATGCACACCAACCATGCCAGCGCCAGGATACACGCGGCCAGGATCAGGTTCGCAGCCGCCGCTATCCACAACGACTGAAGGATCACAGATGAAGAAAAGGTCTCTCCTGCTATCCTACGAAGTAAATCACGCACACGGTCGGAGGCATAAGCGATGACCAACACACAGATCATCCCCATTCCTACGATAAGTCTGTTCATGTCCTGGCTCCTCATTTGGTAACCAGGCATACCTGCCTGGTGTCCAATACCCAGATATTCTCTCAGCAATCCTGAAAAGAACCGCCTCCCTGGCTGATGCATACCCTGAGTGCCCAGGTGGAGCCCCCGCGAAAGAGGGTAATATCCGCTCTCCCCGCCTGGTGTGCTGATTCGTGGGTGATCACATATCGCCCTCTCCAACTTGGATATTGGTCATACCATTGACCAGAAGAAGGCGTACCAACTGCCCGCTCCTCCCGGAAGTTGCAGGACCCCCCGTCCACGAAGTCACCCAAGCAAGCGGCTATTATCTTTGCATTTTGCCAGCCGACTGTATTGTCGTACTTATCCCACCTTGCGCGATATTTGTCAATGGATACCGCTCGACCACCCGGCACATCGTACGCAGAGTAATGCTGCTCTATAGAGACCAAGACTGAAAAGGTAGCGTCCCATTTCTGCCTGGAATCCACGAGAGCAGGCACGAGGTGTCGTTGCGGAACACGTATAGTATAGCTGGCAAGATAATTACCGTTGCCCAGGTAGTCCACCTGGACCTCAACCGGCAACTCAACACGCTGACCGGTCCCTACCCTCTGAAGCACAGCCCTGGGAATAGCCATGCTCTCCGGCCCCCATGCCGATGCCTCTTCTTGAGCAAGCGCAACGCCTAATGGCATAAGCGCTATCCAGCTCACCAATGAGATACGAACCAGCCTCTTGATCATGAGATGATCCTCCTCACAACGGAGAGACTCACCAGCCTCCCCGCTGGCACTTCCAGCGTATCACAACTTCAGCCCCCTGTCGCCTGTGGAAATTACCAGTTTTAGGCCAGCAAAGCCTCCCAGAAGCTCCCCCGCTCACCCCACAAAGCCATGATCCTTCGC
>DAOUBF010000014.1:0-38763 GCA_034432795.1 Anaerolineae bacterium | reverse complement strand
TCCAATGCCTCGCCTGCCGCACGGTGCAACTCGCGCCGCTGGCGCTTCAGCAGCGTGCTGTAGATGGCCTCCTGGGTCAGGGGGTGCTTGAAGGCATAGGTCTCTTCGTCCGGCGTGGCTGTGGCTCTGATCAAGAACTCGCGGGCGATGAGTTCATTGAGATGCCGGCGCAGTTCTGGTTCCGGCAGCCGCCCCATGGCGTTCAATTCGGCGTAGGTGAACGGACTGCCCAGGACGGCGGCGGCCTGGAGGGTGGCCTGAAGCGGTTGGGCCAGGCGGTCAAAACGGGTCAAAATCAGAGCGCTGATCGTCCCCGGCACCCCATCCACTGTCTCCGAAGCACCCGGCGCGAGCACCCAGGCCACGTCTGCTCTCATCGGGCTCCCAGTAACCGGTGCTCTCAGCCCAGTTGGTACTGGACTTCGGACCAACTGCCCCCGGTCAATGAGCATACGCAGAATCTCTTCCACAAAGAAGGGATTGCCCCGCGCCCGGCTGATAATCCCCTGCCGCAGGACCGATGGCAATGCCGGGTTACTCAATAGATGGTCAATCAGGCGGCCACAATCCTCATCGGAGAGCGGCTCCAGAACCATGCTGGTGGTGTGCTCAGGGACACGCATCTGCGCGGCACGGCGGATGAGTGAGAGCGTGCCGCTTTCATTCTCCTCGCGGCTGATGCACAGAAAGAGGATAGGCAGTCGCTCGCTGAGGTCAAGGAGTGAAATCAACAGTTCGCGTGAGAGTTCATCCGCCCAGTGCAGGTCATCCAGGAGCAGGACGACGGGCTGTCTGGCCGCTTCCCATTGGAGAAACTGGCGTACAGCGATGAACGTTTGCTGCTGGACCGCCAGCGGCCCCAAATGGCTGATGTTCTCAGGCAATGCCCCGCTGCTAGGCCCGGCGGAAAGGAGGAAGGTGAAGTACGGTACCAGCGCCTGCCCCGCTGCGCCACCGCTGCGCTCCAGCGCAGCCTCAATCTTCGCCAGGCGCTCCTCTTCGCTATCGGCAGTGCTCAGGCCCAGGGCGGTACTCAATGCCTGAACGAAGGGCGTATACGCCTGCGTGCGCTTAATATCTGTGCAACGCCCCTCAAGCCAGAGGATGCCTTCCCTCCAGCCCCGTCCATCATCTGAGAGGGCTTTCGCCTGGTTCCGGTCCCCCGTGACGAGCGCATGCAACTCGCTCACCAGGCGCGTCTTGCCCACGCCGGCCTCGCCGCTGATCAGCACCACCTGCCCACGCTTATCCCGAATCAGCCTGGTCAGGGTCGTCTGAAGCTGCTCAAGCTGCTGATCACGGCCAATGATCGGGGCGTGCAGGCCGGGCACACCGCGCAATCGTCCCGGCTGGAGGCGCGGGCCGAGCAGGCGATAGGCCTCTACTGCCTCCGGCAGACCCTTGAGCTGCAACGGGGGCTGCGGCTCAAAGGTGAACAGCGGCCAGGTGCGCTGATACACCGGCGCGCTGACCAATATCGTCCCCGGCTCGGCGGCCTGCTCCAGGCGCGCAGCCAGATTAACCGCCTCGCCCACGACGGTGTACTCTTGCGCCCCGTCCGGGCCGAGGGCCCCCAGGATCACGGTGCCCATATGCACGCCGACGCGCATCCGCAGGACACCGGTGGCCCCATTGCTCAGCCGGGGACGATAGCTGGCGATGCCCTCTTGCATGGCCAGCGCCGCCCGCAAGGCCCGTTCCGGGTCGTCCTCGTGCGCCTCCGGTGCCCCAAACAGCGCAATCACCCCATCGCCCGTGTATTTATGCACCGTGCCGCCATATTCCAGCACCGTCTGGCCCAGGATGGTCAAATAGTCCGCCACCAGGCTATAGGCATCCTCTGGGTCCAGATCGTGGATGGTCGCGGTGTAATTGCTCAGATCGGCGATGAGGATGGTGACGTCGCGCCGTTGGTCCGGTGGGGGGGGAGTAGCCCCTCCCTCCCCAGATACGGCGGGTATAGAAACCCGCCCTACCCTCACAGAGCTTTGGGCAAGGGGGATGGAGGTGGGGGCAGAAGCCTCCCCTTCAAGGCGAGTGCCGCATTGGCCGCAGAAACGATGATTGAGGGGGTTCAGGAAGCCGCAAGCAGGGCAAAGCCGACCGAGTTCGGCTGCACATTGGACGCAATACGGGGCGCCGGGTGGATTCTCCGCCTGACAGGTAGGGCAACGCATAGGAATGGTCAGTCGTCAGACGGACCTCTGATGACTAACTGATTCCCTCCGATTCAAGTTTGATGCCAGTGCCGCCACGCTCTCTCTGCTCGCTGTGCACCACGCGGAGCAAGCGATAATGCAACCTGGAGGCTGTGTGCCTGTTCACTACCCCGCTTTCCATCAGACGGTCCAGCGAGGCCCGCAGGTGTTGACGCACATCGCGGTACGTCAGGCGCATCCGCTCATTGTGGCCGGAGGCTGCCAGCTTCAAGGCGTAATTGTAGGCGCGGTAAGCGGCCTCCAGGTCCTGTCCGGAAGGCGAGGCCGGGTGCAGGGCCATATCCCCCCAGAGCATATACAGGCGAGCGATCAGATCGGGCCGTTCATAGCGCGTGGCCAGTTCCTCCGCGCAGGAGAGGGCCACACGGAAAGCGGTTCTGTTCCCGCTCCCCAGGGCGTATTCCGCCTGGGCAATAGCCACGATAGTGGACAGCAGCCCCACGCCATCGCTGCGCCTGATGCGCAGGTCAAGGGCCTGATCAAGCCATTTGAGCGCCTCTTCCGGCTGGCCGCGGTCCAGCCTAATCGCCGCCAAGACCTCCAGGGCATCTGCCTGAAGCTGGCGGTTGTCCAACGACTGCGCGACTATTTCCGCCAGCACCTGCTGGCACATGGCTTCAGCCTGATCCAGTTGTCCCTTGCCCCGGTAGGCTATAGCCGTCCACAGGTCGGCTTCGCAGCCCAGCATCACATCCCCGATCTGGTTGGCGACCTCGCGGGCCTTGGTGGTACAGTAGAGCGCCCGATCCCAGGCGCGTTCGTCGCTCGCCAGACGGGCGAGATTGGCGTAGCAGTTGCCGATCAGCCGCCAGTGCCCCAACTCCGTCCCTTTATTCAGGGCCTCAATCAGATGGTCCATGGCCTCGGCCCAACGCCCCTGATCGCGCAACACCAGCCCCAGGTTCCCATGCGAGTTCGCCAGGGCCTCGGCGGCGCCGATCTCCTCGGCGATGGCGATGGCACGGCGCAGGTGACTCTCTGCCTGGCGCCAGTGCCCCAGCGCATGGTGCAGGATGCCCAGGTTGGCGTTCGTTTGCGCCTCCATCCAGGCATCCTGGAGGGCTTCCTGGACCTGGAGGGAGAGTTGCAAATAGTGAATTGCTGCCGTCCAATGCCCCTGCGCATAGTACAGGCGAGCCGTAGTATTGTAGCTGCGCGCCAGGGCCTCGGAAGGCCCCAAGGGCGTCAAATACGTCTGCGCCTTCTTTAGATATTCAAGCGCAGGCTGGGGGCGGCCCTCATCCAACTCCAGCGTGCCCAGGGTGCTGTACATCAGCCCCAACAGGGCTTTATCATCTAATTGATCGCTCAGGCTGAGCGCTTTCCGGCCTAGCTCCAGCGCGTGCCTGGTGTTGCCGATCATGCGTTCCGCCTGAGCGCGCCCCACCAGAACGCGCACAAGCTGGGCCACGTCAGGCGCTTCGCGCCCGTCGTTTTCATAGAACGCCTGCGCCCGGCCATATTCCTCAGCGGCCTGCGCCCATTGCCCCAACTCATGCTGCACGCTGGCCAGCAGCGCCCGCATCTCGGCCTCTGTGCGGGCATCGCCCATGCGCCGGGCCACCTCTACCGCGAGTTGGAGATAAGGCTGCCACAGGCTGCATTGCCCGCTACGACGCATGTAATCATGGGCAGCGCGGGCGCATTCGGCCACGAAGGGCCAGGCCGGGGGCAACTGGGCGCAGGCACTCATTGCCTGGAGCATATGGCTGCGCTTGCACGATAGCGCCTCAAAATCATCCTGATGCGCCGCGAAATAGCGCAGGTAATGGCGGGACGCTTCTATCGCGCCCTGCTCGTAGACCGCTGTCCAGCCGGAGAATCTCATCGCCCAGTGTGTGTGACTGCGGCTATGGAAAGCCGCCCTACAGACTATTGACTCCCGGTGTCAGGCCGGTGCTCCTCCAACCTGACCAGTTCGGACATGACAAAATGCTGGGTCAGGCGGTGGATGCTGTACACTTTCTCTGGGAAGCCACCCACATTGAGTAGCGACTTCTCCACCAGTTCCGTCACCGCCGAGGTCAGCACTGTCTCATCGTAGCCGGTCAACGCCAATAAGTCGTCCCAGGTTCCGCCGCCTGTGGGCAGGATAGGCATGAGGACAAGCAGGCGTTGCGCCTGGGGCGAGAGCAGATTCCAGGAGTGGCGGTACAGGTACAGATAAAACTGGTCGTCGTGGATGCCCCGCGAGTCGTCCAGCACTTTGGAGAGCGGCAGCCGGGTCAACTGGCCCACGACGAGCTTGATCGCCAGCGGGTTGCCCCCTACGGCTCGGACAATCTCCACCAGGCTTTCGTCCGGCGCGGCGGCGACCTCGGCCAGGCTACGGGCCTGCGCCTCGTGGCGGATCAGCGCCAACGCTGCCTCTTCGCTGAGCTGATCGGCATGCAGGCGATAGACATGGCTGTCGTCACCGACGTAGAAGCGGCTGGTGAGCAGGAATTTGGAGGGGTTGGCGAAATCGGCCAGTCGGGCTGCCAGCGTTTGATAGTCCTCCGCCGTTTCCAGGTTATCCACCACGATCAGGTAGGGCCGCTCCTTCAACAGTGTGCGCAGGGAGGCGGTCTTCTCGCTCAGGCGCATACGCGGGATTTCACGATAGCCCAGTTGGAGGGCGATGGTGTCCAGCAGCCGTTCAAAGGTCAGCGCCGGCGTCTGGCGACGCTCAATCCCCTGCCAGGTCAAGGTCTCCTGGGCCGCCGTCTCCCAGACAATATCATGGAAGAGCGTGCCCTGCTCCGCTGCCCAGGTGGCGATGGCGTGGGCCAGGGCGGTCTTGCCCATGCCGCCCAGCCCATCAATGCTGATGATGGGGCGGCTGGTACCGGGTTGCAGCGCCCGGCGCAACTCTGCCAGGCGATCCTCAACGCCGAAGAGCACATCGTAGGTGGGCGCGGGTAGATGGCGGGTGAGGTAGCGATGGCGTTGCTGGCTCCGGGCCGCCTCTTCCATCTCCCACAGCACGCTGGCCAACGCCGGGAGCGCCCGTTCGCGCTGCACCGCCCACCAGCGATCCACCGACAGGTTGACCTCTTGCGCGGCTATCACCGGCGACTTGCCTTCCATGCGCGCCTTAATGATGCGATAGGGCCGGGAGAGGATGTCGTCATGGGGGTCTGCGGGCCGCAGACGTTCCAGGGCCTCGCGGAAAATCAGGACCAGGGCCTTGCCCCGACCCATGGGGGTATCGGGCAGGTGCTCACTGGAGAGACGCGCCAGGACCATATCCAGCCGGGCGAGGGGCGAATTGCCCAACGCGGCCAGGTTGCGATCGGCGATAGCGTCAAGCGCCTCTTTCAGGTTCTGGGGTGAAAATGGGTCTGTCAATCTGCCCACCCTCTCTCCCTGCGTGGGGATTCCAGTTGCCGCCTGAGGGTGTCCCCCCTCGTCCCCTCACCATGTGAGGGGCATTGCAGTGCGACGCCCAACAGATTTTCAACAAGAATTCAACAGGTCTATCACTGCATCCTGTGGTTAAATATCGTCGGGTTGCAAATCAGGCCCAACTGGATTATAACATTATTCCTGACTTTATGCCATTCGCAGGGGATGGCACATGGCAACCCGCGACGGTTGCCGCAGATTCCCATGACGGGAAAGGAGACACAAGCCATGGCTGCTGGTTGGGAGTGGGGCGGCTTCATGGAAGCCGGCTATACCTGGAGCGAGTAAATCGCTGATGACCGCGTTTGGCCTGGGCCGGGCCAAATGCGGATTTATTATTTGCTGTCCCTGGCCCGGTTCCTCCCGCTGGTGCTCAGATGGACAGCCTCGCCTGGGCCTGGGTCCAGGTGCTCTCAAAGGCCCATGCCATCTGCCGCTGCCCTTTCAGTCCAGGCGCTCGCCCAGGCGGGCGGCGGACAGGGGCGGAAGATATTGATCATTGCTCATTAGAGCGCAGGCGTTCGCACATCGCCATCCCCTGAAAAGCGAGCGCCTGCGCCAGAGCAATGCAGAAGCGCCCGCCATATACGGTGGGCGCTCTGTGTTTCTATTCCCCCTGCGTTTTTGCGTCAGACCAAAGGGCGGGTATAATGGGCCTCGCAGGAGGTTAGAGCATGGATTTCTCCCTCTCGGAAGAGCACGAGCGCGTCCGGCAGATGGTGCGTGACTGGGCCGAGCGCGAAGTCCGCCCCGTGATCAAAGAGCACGACCGTAAACACCAGCACATCCCCTGGGTGTTCAAGCGCATGGGGGAATTGGGCCTGCTGGGCATTTGCATCCCGGTGCGCTACGGCGGTGCGGGCATGGATTACATCTCCCTCGGCCTGGCCTGTGAAGAACTGGAGCGCGTGGATACATCGCTTCGCGTGATCATGTCCGTTCATGTGGGCTTGAACAGCCTGGCGCTGTTCCAATGGGCCACCGAGGAGCAAAAGCAAAAGTACCTGGTGCCCCAGGCGCAGGGCGTGAAAATCGCCACCTATGCGCTGACCGAGCCAGGCGCGGGCAGTGATGCCGCCGGCATCCAGACACGGGCTGTGCGTAAGGGCGACCGCTATATCCTGAACGGCGAGAAGATGTGGATTTCGCTGGCCGACGTCGCCGACCACTTCCTCATCATTGCCAAGACCGACCCGGAGAAGCGCCATCGGGGCATGACCGCCTTCATTGTGGAGCGAGGCTTCCCTGGCGTGCGCACCGGCACGATTCACGGCAAGCTGGGCGTGCGCGCCGGTAACACCGGCTGGATCGCACTGCAGGACGCGGAAGTGCCGGTGGAGAACCGCCTGGGTGAAGAGGGCGAGGGCTTCACCATCGCCATGACCGCACTGGACAATGGGCGCTATACTGTCGCTGCGGGCGCCACCGGTCTCATCCGCGCCTGTCTGGAGGCCTCAGTGAAATACGCCAACGAGCGCACCACCTTCGGCCAGCGCATCGGCGAGCACCAACTGGTGCAAGAGATGATCGCTAAAATGGCCCAATCCTACGAGGCCGCGCGGCTGCTGTACCTTCAGGCCGGCTGGCTGAAGAACCAGGGCATCCGCAACACGCGCCAGACCTCGCTGGCCAAGTGGTTCGCTACCGATGCCTCGGTCCAGGCCGCCCTGGATGCCATCCAGGTGCACGGCGCCTATGGCTACTCAGATGAGTATGACGTGGAGCGTTATTTGCGTAATGCCAAAGGCGCAGTTATCTATGAGGGCACCAGCCAGATTCACACGCTCATGCAGGCGCAATACGCATTAGGCTATCGCCAGGACCGGCCCTTGCGCTGTGAGTTGCCCGCTTACGACCCGGAGGCATGGCAGGCGGACGCCTGAGCCATGTGGATGCACATTCAGTGAGTCAGACCAGTTGAAAGGGGGTGAGGCGTGGAGAGGATGGGTGTCTGGTGGCTTTATTAAGGGATGTGGGCGGTGATATCCAGCCGCCCGACTGGAGTGCGAAGCATTCTAGAAGGAGGAGATGAGACGATGCGATGCAACAGAGCGTGGAATCTGATAGCCCTGGCGACCATTGCGGCACTCTGGCTGGCCGCCTGTGGCCCCCAACCCGTCGCACCGGCGCCGACCACCGCGCCCGCCACGCAAGCCCCTGCGACCCAGGCGCCGCCCGCTGAAGGTAAGTACCAGATCCCCGATATTGTGCCGGGCAAGACAAACGTCGCTTTCGTCTACGTCGGCCCAATCGGCGACGGGGGCTGGACCTATGCGCACGACCTGGGGCGCAAGTACCTGGAACAGAACGTCCCCAACGTCCATACTGCCTACATTGAGAGCGTTGCCGAGGGCGCCGAAAGCGAGCAGGTCATCCGCAGCCTGGCCCGCAAGGGCTTTGATCTGATCGTGACGACCAGCTTCGGCTTCATGGACCCAACCGAGACCGTTGCCAAGGAGTTCCCCAATGTGAAGTTCCTGCACATTTCGGGCTTCAAGAAGAATGACACGAACTTCGGCAACGCCTTCGGCGCCATGGAGGACATGAAATACCTGGCCGGGATGATCGCCGGGGCCCGCGCCAAGGCCGACGGCAATCCCAAGATCGGCTACATCGCCCCCTGGCCCATCGCCGAGGTCATCCGCCTGGGCAACGCTATCGCCCTGGGCATGAAGCAGACCTGCCCGGAGTGCACCATGGAGGTGCGCTGGATCTTCACCTGGTTTGACCCCACCAAGGAGCGCGAGGCAGCGTTGTCGCTGCTGGATGCTGGCGTGGATGTGGTCATCACCGGTGCGGACACGCCTGGGCCGGTCAAGGCGGCCGGCGAGCGGGGCAAGTGGGGTATCGGCTATGACAGCATTAACGCCTGTGAGATCTCCGACCCCAAGCACTGCCTGACAACGCCGTACTGGAACTGGGGCGTGCTCTATGCGCAAGTCGTCAAGGAGATCCAGGCAGGCACCTGGAAGCCTTCGGCCTGGTACGGCGATGCCGACACTGGCGTGGTGGGCCTGTACGGCTTTGAGGAGGGGCAGACCCCGCCTGAGGGCGTCCCCGCCGATGTGATCCCGCTGGTCCGGCAGAAGCTGGCCGACATGCGCGCCGGCAGGTTCACCCGCTTTGACATCTTCTCCGGCCCGATCAAGGACAACAAGGGGAATATCGTCGTGCCGGAGGGCGTCAAGCTGACCCAGGCGGACCTGGAGGGGCTGGAAGGCTGCACCATCTGCATGAACTGGCTGGCCGAGGGTACGGTCGGCGAGATCCCGCCCATGCCGGGTGGGTGACAGATGACGGAATAGGCGCTTCGCGCCCGACGGAGGACGGAAGACGACCTCCTCATGTCCTCTGTCCTCCGTCGTCCGTCCTCCGTCTTCAACATGAGCGACGACGAGATCATCGTCTCCATGCAAGGGATCGTCAGGCGCTTCCCCGGCGTCTTGGCGAATGACCATATAGACTTCGCCGTGCGTCGCGGTGAAATCCACGCGCTTCTGGGCGAGAACGGCGCCGGCAAAAGCACGCTGATGAACATCCTCAGCGGGCTGTACCGGCCCGACGAAGGCGAGATCCGCGTGCGGGGCGAGCGCTGTGTGTTTCACTCGCCCCGCGACGCCATCGCCAGGGGGATCGGCATGGTGCATCAGCATTTCATGCTGGTGCCCTCGCAGACGGTGGCTGAGAACATCATCCTGGGGCTGGACAGGCCACGTTTTCTGCTGAACCTGCCGCACATTGAGGCGGAGGTGGCCCGGCTGGCCGAGCAATACAAGCTCCTTGTGCACCCACGCGCCAAAATCTGGCAACTCTCGGTGGGCGAACAGCAGCGCGTTGAGGTCCTCAAAATGCTCTATCGCGGCGCCCAGATTCTGATCATGGATGAGCCTACCGCCGTGCTCACGCCGCAGGAGGTTGAGGCCCTGTTCCACACGCTGCGTGAGATGGCGCGGGGTGGACACACAATCATCTTCATCAGCCATAAGCTGGACGAAGTGCTGGCCATCGCCGACCGCATCACGGTGCTGCGGCGGGGGCGGGTGACGGCAGCGGGGCTTCCGGCGCAGAGCGTGACCAAGCCTGAACTGGCGCGGTTGATGGTGGGGCGCGAGGTGCTCTTCCGCCTCAGCAAAGCGCCGCTCCAGCCCGGCCCGGTGGTGCTCGCGGTGGAGGAACTGTGGGCGGAGAGCGACAAGGGCCTGCCCGCGCTGCGCGGCGTCTCCTTCCAGGTGCGCTCCGGCGAGATCGTGGGCATTGCTGGCGTCGCCGGAAACGGCCAAAGCGAACTGGCCCAGGTGATCACCGGCCTGCGTCCAGCGAGCGGGGGCCGTATCCTCATTGGCGGCCAAGATGTGACCAACCGCCCGGCGCGCGTGGTCATTGAGCACGGTGTGGGCCACGTGCCGGAGGATCGCAGCGCGGTCGGCTCGGTGCCCGACCTGGGCGTGGATGAGAACCTAATCTTGAAGGCTTATCGTGAGCCGCCTATCGCCAACGGCCCGTTCCTGGACACGGGCGCCGTTGAACGTCACGCCAGCCGCCTGGTCAGGGAGTTCAACATTGTCACCCCCCGCCTGGACGCGCCAGCGCGCCTGTTGTCGGGCGGCAACCTGCAGCGGCTGATCCTGGCGCGGGAGGTCTCGGCGCAGCCGCGCCTGCTGGTAGCGGTGGACCCAACGCGGGGCCTGGACGTGGGCGCCACCGAGGCCGTGCACCGGCTGCTCCTGGCCCAGCGCGAAAGTGGCAAGGCCATCCTGCTCATCTCCGAGGACCTGGACGAAATCCTGGCGCTGGCCGACCGCATCCTGGTCATCTACGAGGGCCAGATCATGGGCGAGGTGGCCGCAGAGGGGGCCGATGTCAACACCATTGGCCTGATGATGGCCGGGACGAGGATGTCGTCAGCGGCGATGGAGAGCGAGTAGCTATGGCGGATCGCGTAATCAGAATTGAGCCACGCCTGGAGACTACGCGGCTGGCCTCGGTCATCGCCTCGGTGGGCGGGCTGGTGTTGGCCCTGCTCATCGGCGCAGCCCTGCTTCGGGCTGCCGGCGCGGACCCGCTGGCTGCCTATGGTGCAATCCTGCGCGAAGCTTTCGGCACGCCCAACGATTGGGCCGCCGGCCGCTTCTACGGCCTCTCCGACACCATCGTGCGGGCCACCCCCATCCTGCTCACCGGCCTGGGGGTACTCCTTGGCTTCAAAATGCGGCTGTGGAACATCGGCGCGGAGGGGCAGCTCTTCATGGGCGCCTGGGCCGCCACGGGTATGGCCCTCTTCGTCCTGCCCAAAGACACGCCCAAACCGCTGATGCTGACCACCATGGCGCTGGCCGGGATGCTGGCCGGGGGCCTGTGGGCGCTCATCCCTGGCGTGCTCAAAGCCTGGCTAGGGGTCAACGAGATCATCACCACGCTTATGTTGAACTATGTGGCCTTCCAGTGGATCAGCTTCTTTGTGGTGGCCGGGCCGTGGAGTGAGCGTGGCTTCCAGCTTTCCCCCCAGTTTCCAGAGTCGGCCTGGCTGCCGCGCCTCACCGACTACGCCCACCAGGTCCCGGCCTTCGCCGGGTTGACGGCCCATCTGGGCTTTGTCTTCGGCCTGGTCGCGGCAGCGGCCCTGTGGCTGATCCTGTACCGCAGCCGCTGGGGCTATGAGATCCGCGTGATCGGCGATAACCCCCAGGCGGCGCGCTATGCCGGGATGAATCTGGCGCGCAACATCCTCCTGGTCATGTTCATCAGCGGCGCGCTGTCCGGGCTAGCGGGCATGAGCGAAGTCGCCGGGGTGGTCCACCGCCTGCAAGACCGCTTCTCGCCGGGCTATGGCTTCAGCGGCATCATCGCCGCCTGGCTGGCCAAGTTGAACCCCTGGGCCATCCTTCTGACCTCTATCTTGTTTGGCGGGTTGCTCGTAGGCGCGAAACAACTCCAGCCAGCGGGCATCGCCTTTATGCTGCAGGGGGTGATCCTGTTTGTGGTCATCGGCGCGGAGATGTTGACGCGCTACCGCCTGGTCATCGCCCGCCATCAGGCCGTTCTCGGCGGGCTGGAAGCCCCCGCCAGGCTGGAGGCCACCCCCACAGACCCGCCCACACGGGGGGAGGGGTGACATGGACCTGCTCCAATTCCTGATCAACATCCTGGCCGCCGGCATTGCCACCGGCACGCCCATCCTGTTCGCCATGCTGGGCGAAATCCTGGCCGAGCGGTCGGGGGTGCTCAACCTGGGCGTGGAAGGCATGATGCTGATGGGGGCGGTCTCGGCGTTCGGCGTCTCCCACGCCACCGGCAATGTGGGACTGGCGCTACTGGCGGGGATGCTGGCGGCGGGAGCGCTCAGCCTGGTCCATGCCTTCGTGGCCATCAGCCTGCGCGCCGATCAGGTGGTCAGCGGCCTGGCGCTGACCTTTTTGGGCACGGGGCTATCGGCGGTGATTGGCGCGCCGCTGGTGATCGTGCGCGAGGCGGTCGCCCGTATCCCTGCCCTCCCCATCCCCGTGCTCAGTTCCATCCCGGTCATCGGGCCGATCCTCTTCCAACAGAACCTGGTGGTCTACTTGGGCTTTATCCTCGTTCCGCTCCTGTGGTTTCTGATCCACCATACCCGTCCGGGGCTGCACCTGCGCGCTGTGGGCGAGTATCCGGCTGCCGCCGACGCCCTGGGCATCAATGTCATCGCCCTGCGCTATCTGTATGTCTTCCTCGGCGGGCTGCTGGCCGGGCTGGGGGGCGGAGCGCTGAGCATCGCCATTGATCCGGGCTGGCTGGAGGGCAAAACCGCCGGTCAGGGCTGGATCGCCGTCGGCCTGGTCATCTTTGCGGCCTGGGACCCGATTCGCGGGGCTTTCGGGGCCTACCTGTTCGGCGTGTTGCGGCGGTTGCCGTTGGACCTGCAAAACCCACTCGTGCCGCTGATCTCCACAGCCAATAATCCCACCTTGGGCCGCTTCCTGGACATGCTGCCCTATATTTTCACCATCGTCGTCCTGATCATCGGCTCACGCGAGGCGCTGCGCAAGCGCCTGGGCGCACCCGCCGCGCTGGGCGTGCCCTATGTCCGCGGGGAGAAGTAGCGCCCGGCGTACGAATGGGTGTATTAGAAGTCCCCCATCCCGTCAGCGCGTTATAAACCGTGTTCCATTTTGTTAGAGACCAAGATGAAGTGGGCAGAAAACGAGATTGAAATGCTATCACCCATTTTGGAGCAAATCCGCAGGGATTTGGAGCTATTGGGTGGCCAAAACATCCTTGTCCTATGTAGCGCTGGCGGTGAAGGTGCACTTTGGCTGGCAAAAACGCTGAAGCTAGGAAAAGTCACTGGCTTGGAACTCGATCTACGGCTGTTAGAAAGTGCCCGTTATCTGGCAAAAGAACAAGGATTGGAAGATGTTGTGGAGTTTCGCCAGGCCGAGAAGACACGTATACCACTCCCTGATGAGGCCTTTGACGCTTTGGTGAGTGAGTTTGTCGTTTTTCCCACCCCCACTCCTACAGAAATAGGACAACCCGAAATGGCACGTGTGCTCAAATCGGGCGGAGTGATGGTGCTAACAGACGTGATTGTTACCAAACCCATACCGCAAGATGTACGAGCGGAATTTCAGGCGATTGGTTTGGATTATCTGTGTGAAGGCACGCAGGACGATTTTCGTCGCTGGATGGGAGAGGCGGGTTTGACAGATGTTGAGGTGCTGGATTTGACCCCTATTGTGCGTCAGGTCTGGGAACAAAGACGCAAAAGCACTTCAATAGCGAAAGGACACAAGGGTTTTGCATATCTCCTTGATGACCCGAACTTCGGATTAGGCGAAGCCATCTTTTATATCTATGTGCGTGGGAAGAAACCGTAAGCAGTTGACGAAGACAGTGGGGGCAGGCTACCTGGTGCTCGCAACTGGCACGCCGCGCTCCGTATCGCCCTGCACACGGAGCGTCGGGACAGGCAGCAGCGCAGGCCACCGTGCCTGATAAGTGACCTCAAACTGTGCTACCGAGAGGGGCTGCCCTATCTTATGATCTATCCCTGGCCCGGTCCACCGGTGTCAACATGGAGAGCAGATACTCGTCAGAGACGCGCCGCAGTCGCTGCACCTCGCGCCGCTTGCACACGAGCCGGGGGAGGGCCAGCAGGCCGGCGATCTGGCCGCGCAGCCGCGCCCGCGCCGCCGCGCCCCGCCAGGCCCGCAGGCTCTCCAGCGCCAGGCGAAGTTGCGCCTTGACAATCTGGGGCCAATACCGACGCAGAAGCGAGCCGGGGTAATTTTTAACGATAACGTAGAGGAAGTTGCGCCCATCGTAGAAGCTGGCGGTCACGCCGCCGCCAGTCGCCGCCAGCCGGTGATAAACGACCGCCTGGGGTACATACAGGCAACGCCAGCCGGCCAACTGGGCGCGCCAGGCCAGGTCCACATCCTCGCACGAGTAAAAGAAGTCCTCATCTAACAGCCCGATCTCGTCCAGCATGGCCCGCCGGTAGGCCGCCGCGCCGCCGCAGGCGCTGAAGACGTACTCTTCGTGCTCGTATTGCCCCGTGTCGGCCTGCCACACCCCGCGATTGCCGGGCAGGCCGTCCACGCGGTAGAAGTCGCCCGCCGTGTGGAACACGTTGCGCCGGTCAAACAGCAGCATCTTAGAGGCGATCAGGCCGACCTCTGGGTGGCGCTCAAACGCGTCGGCAATAGCCGCCAGCCAGCGCGGATCGGCCTCGGTATCGTTGTTGAGCAGGATCAGGATGTCGCCGCGCGCGGCTCGCAGGCCGGCGTTGCACGCGCCGGTGAAACCACGATTCTCCGGCAGGGCGATCAGGCGCACCTCCGGGTAGTCCCGTCGGAGCAATTCCTGCGATCCATCTGTGGAAGCGTTATCCGCCACGATGACCTCAAAATTGCGGTAGGTCTGGCGGCGCAGCGCCTCCAGGCACGTGGGCAGGTGCCGGGCGCCGTTCCAGTTGGGGATGATAATAGAGATGCGGGGTGCGGTCATGGATGGTCTGCGTCAAACGTAAAGGGTGCTCTCACATTTGACGTTTGACGTTTCACGTTTCACGCTTCAGGAAGTCAGATAGCGCTTCCTCCCAGGGGCGCAGGCGGATGCCCAGTTCCGCCCCGGCGAAGTTGCGCAGCGCAGTATAGGCGGGCGGCGTGGAGGGGCGGCGGTATTGAAAGCGGCTGATGGGCTGGATGGTCACGTGCTGGCGGCCCGTCAATTCCAGGGCGCGGCGGGCCAGGGCGAAGCGCGAGCAGGCCCCTTCGTTAACCAGGTGGTAGATGCCATAGCACTCCGTGCGGATAAGCTGGGCGATGGCCTGCGCCAGGTCCGGCGCATAGGTCGGCGAACTCACCTCGTCGGTCACCACCTGCAGGGCGCCACGTTCGTCGGCCAGGCGGAGGATTTTATGCAGGAAGTTGGCGCCGCTGCGGCTGTACAGCCAGGCCGTGCGGATGATGTAGAAGCGCTGGAGCAACGTCTGGGTGAACCATTCGCCGGCGAGCTTGGAGCGGCCATAGGCGTTAATCGGGTCGGGAAGATCATACTCCCAATAAGGCTCGGTTTTGAACCCATTGAACACTTCGTTAGTAGATATATAGGCGAGAGTTGCACCTGTGGCCTGGCAGGCCAGGGCCACATTCCGGGTGCCCAGCGCGTTGACGCGATAGGCCTGTTCCGGGTGGAGGGCGCATTCGTCCACGTGGGTCATCGCCGCAGCGTGGATGACAATGTCCGGGGCGAAGTCAGCGATGGCCCGTTTCGTGGCGGCGAGATCGGTGATGTCCAGCGTCCGATGGCCTGGGCCATACAGGGTCTCGCCGGCCAGGGCGGTGGCCAGGGCCTGGCCCAATTGGCCTGAAAACCCGGTGATAAAGATGCGCATATTGCCTGGATTATAGCGCAAACAGGCGAATCGGCGAAGTTTCCTTACCCATGCGCATTGATGTGTTCACGCTGTTCCCCGGCATGTTTGCCGGGCCGCTACAAGAGAGCATCTTGAAACGCGCCCAGGACATGGGGCGGTTGACGGTGGTCATCCACAATATCCGGGACTATGCCACAGACAGGCATCGTGTGACCGATGAACCCCCCTATGGGGGCGGGGGTGGCATGGTGCTGAAGGCAGAGCCGATCTTCCGGGCGGTGGAGGCCGTCCCCGGCCTGAGGGAGCAGGGCGTCCCCATCATTTTGCTCTCTCCCCAGGGGCGCCTGTTCACCCAGCGCGTGGCCGAGGAACTGGCCCAACAGCCCTGGCTGGCGCTGATCTGCGGCCATTATGAGGGGGTGGACGAGCGCGTGCGCCTCGGGTTGGCGACGGATGAGATCTCCATCGGCGACTATGTGCTGACCGGGGGTGAACTGGCGGCGATGGTGATCATTGATGCGGTGGCGCGGCTCTTGCCCGGCGTGCTTGGCGACCCGGAGGCAGCGGCGAAAGATTCCTATGCAACGGGGCTGTTAGAGTATCCGCACTATACGCGCCCGCCGGTCTTTCGCGGCATGGCCGTGCCGGAGGTGCTGCTTTCCGGCGACCACGCGGCAGTGGAACGCTGGCGGCGGCGCGAGGCCCTGCGGCGCACCTGGCAGCGCCGCCCCGACCTGTTGTTGAGCGCCGACCTGAGCGAGGCCGACCGCAACTTCCTGGTGGACCTGGCCGAGGAGACGATTGCGCAGACGGAAGACGGAGGGCGAAGGGGGTGAAGTTGCATTTCCCCCCGATCTTCATGTAAAATAATGCGCGTACGTGAGCATTTATCCCTGGTAGAGGAGCATATCCTGAATTCCATGCCACCACTTCTTGAAGTGCGTGATCTCACCACGCGTTTTTTCACCCAAGACGGCGTTGTGTATGCTGTCAATGGCATTTCGTTTGAGCTGAATGAGGGCGAGACCTTGGGCGTCGTGGGGGAGAGCGGCTGCGGCAAAAGCGTCAGCGTGCTCTCCGTTATGAAGCTGATCCCCACGCCACCGGGCAAGGTCACTGCAGGCCAGGCCCTGTTCAATGGCCGCGACCTGCTCAAGATGAACGATGAGGAGATCCGCTCGGTGCGCGGGGCACAGATCGCCATGATCTTCCAGGACCCCATGACCTCGCTCAACCCGGTGTTGACCATCGGGCGGCAGATCACCGAGGCCCTGGAGACCCATCTGGGGATGAGCAGCGAGCAGGCTAAGGAACGCGCCATTGAGCTGTTGCGCATGGTGGGCATCCCAGAGGCCGCCAACCGCATCAACGACTACCCGCACCAGTTCTCCGGCGGCATGCGCCAGCGCGCCATGATCGCTATGGCGCTCTCCTGCACTCCCCAGATCCTCATTGCCGATGAGCCGACTACCGCGCTGGATGTGACCATCCAGGCGCAGATCATTGACCTGGTCAAGCGCCTGAAAGAAAAAATGGGCATGGCGGTGATCTGGATCACGCATGACCTGGGGGTGGTGGCCGGGCTGGCCGACAAGGTCATGGTCATGTACGCCGGCTTCATCGTGGAACGGGCGCCGGTGGAAGACCTGTATAGTGACCCGCGTCATCCCTACACCAAGGGCCTGTTGGGGTCGTTGCCGCGCCTGGACGAAGTGGAGCATCGCCGCCTGACCTCCATTGAGGGCCTGCCGCCGGACCTGCTGGAATTGCCCGACCATTGTCCATTTGCGCCCCGCTGCCCCTATGCGTATGATCGCTGTTGGAAAGAGAACCCACCGCTGGAGTTTGTAGAGCCGGGGCATGAGATCGCCTGCTGGGTAGACGTTCGCACAGGAAGGCCGCGCTATGAGCACTAAAGTAGAGACATCGCCTGTGACACAGAAAACCGACGGACGCGAAGACAACGTCCTGGTGCGCGTTGTCAACCTGAAAAAGTACTTCCCCATCATGCGGGGGATCATCTTTCAGCGCCAGGTCGGCGCGGTCAAAGCCGTGGATGGCGTCTCGTTTGACATCAAGCGCGGAGAGACCTTAGGGCTGGTGGGGGAGAGCGGCTGCGGCAAGTCCACCACAGGCCGCACCATCCTGCAACTGTATCGCCCCACGGAGGGGGCCGTCTATTTCAAAGGCGAGAACCTGGTGGAACTGAAGGGTGAGGCCTTGCGGCGCAAGCGGCGCGACATGCAGATGATCTTCCAGGACCCCTATGCTTCGCTCAACCCGCGCATGACGGTGGGCAGCATCATCGCCGAGCCGCTGGAGATTCACGGCATTGCCACCGGCAAGGCGGCCAAGGAGCGCGTACAGGAGCTGCTCCAACTGGTGGGCCTTAACCCCTACTTCGCCAACCGCTACCCGCATGAGTTCTCCGGCGGCCAGCGTCAGCGCATTGGCGTCGCCCGCGCCCTGGCCTCTAACCCCAGCTTCATTGTCTGCGACGAGCCGATCTCGGCCCTGGATGTCTCCATTCAGGCCCAGGTCGTCAACCTGTTGGAGGACCTGCAAGATCAGTTTGGCCTGACGTATCTGTTCATCGCGCATGACCTGAGCATGGTGCGCCACATCAGCGACCGGGTGGCAGTGATGTATCTGGGCAAGATCGTGGAACTGGCCTCGCGCAACGAGGTATATGAGAACCCCTGGCATCCCTACACCCAGGCGCTGCTTTCCGCTGTGCCCGTGCCCGATCCCAAGGTAGAGCGCAGGCGGCAGCGCATCCTGCTGCAGGGGGACCTGCCCAGCCCGGCCAACCCACCCAAGGGCTGTCACTTTAACACGCGCTGCCCGGTGGCCTTTGACATCTGCTATGAGGTAGACCCGGAGCTACGCGAGGTCACGCCGGACCATTGGGTGGCCTGCCATCGGGTAGCGTAGTACGGTAGGTTGTATAATATATGGGTAAACTGTCAAACGCCTAACGCGTTTCACGCGCGACGTTTGACGAAAGGAGGTGGTCACGGCCATAGATGCTTCGCTGAAGGGAGAGTGGAACGCACCCCTTCACAGCGTAGTGCCCTGGCAGGGCAGCGTGCAATCGGGCAAAGGCCCGACGATAAGCAAGCCACACCGCTGACGGTGTAGGCTAACTCAATCCATGAGGAGATTTAGAAGGAGGAGAACAATGAGTCGCAAGACTACTGTGTGGGTGCTGAGCGTGTTGACCCTGCTGAGCCTGGTGGTCACGGCCTGTGGGGGCCCAGCGCCGACACCCCAGGTCATCGTTCAAACCGCCCCACCTCAAGTGCAGACGGCTGTGGTGACTGCGCCGCCCGCTGTGCAGACGGTGGTGGTGACGGCGGCGCCGCCCGCGGGCCCTAAGACCCTGCGCCTGAACATGGGCCCCGGCGACATCCCCACGATTGACCCGGCGCTCTCCACAGACACCAGCTCGGTGCAGATCGTGGAGGAGACGACGGTCGGCCTGACCCGCCAGAACGAGGAGACCGCCTCCCTGGAGCCGGGCATGGCCGAGAGCTGGGAGTTCTCACCGGACGGCAAGAAGATCACCTTCAAGGTGAGGCAGGGCGTGCCCTGGGTGCGCTACAACCCCCTGACCAAGCAGGTGGAGAAGGTCGTGGACGAGGAGGGCAAGGACCGCATCGTCACGGCCAAGGACTTTGAGTACGGCATCCTGCGCACGCTGGATCCCAAGACGGCCTCGGACTATGCCTACGTGCTGACTACGATCATTGAGGGCGCCGCCGACTTCAACAGCGGCACGATCACCGACACGACCAAGGTCGGCGTGAAGGCCCTGGATGACTGGACCCTGGAGGTCACGCTCGTGGATGACGCTGCGGGCGCGGCCTTCGTGCCCAACATCCTGGGCATGTGGGTGGCCCACGCCCAGCCGCGCTGGCTGATTGAGGAGCGCGGTGACCGCTGGACCGAGACCGGCTTCTTCCAGGGGTATGGCCCCTACACGCTCAAGGCCTGGAACCATGACGCGGACATCACGCTGATCAAGAACCCGTTCTGGCCCGGCATCCCCAGCGTCCCGCAGGCCAAGATTGAGGAGATCACCTGGACGATGCTGGACGAAAGCCCGGCCTTCGCCGCCTACGAGGCCGGCGAGCTGGACGTGGCTGGCGTGCCGCTGTCGGAGATTGACCGCGTCAAGGCCGACCCCACGCTCTCCAAGGAGCTAAAGATCGGCCCGGTGCTGTGCACCTACTACTACGGCTTCAACACGACCAAGCCGCCGTTTGACAACCCCAAGGTGCGCCTGGCTTTCTCGCTGGCGGTGGATCGCCAGTCGCTGATTGACAACGTGCTCAAGGGTGGCCAGGAGCCGGCGCAGTGGTTCTCGCGCCCCGGCCTGACGGCGGCCCCGACCATGGAGACGCACCCCAACCTGGGCGTCAAGTACGACCCAGAGCGGGCCAAGCAACTCCTGGATGAGGTCTACCCGGACCGCTCCAAGATGCCGCCCATCACCCTGATGATGAACCAGGTGGAGGGCCACATCAAGATCGGCGAGGCCATCGCCAAGATGTGGGAGGACGTGCTGGGCGTGAAGGTGACTATCCAGACCCAGGAGTGGCGCGTCTACTTGAAGACGCTGACCGATGATCCGCCGCAGATCTGGCGTCTCGGCTGGTGCCAGGACTACCCGGATGCCAACAACTTCCTGAAGGAAGTCTTCCGCTCCGACTCGCAGCAGAACCACACCAAGTGGGCGAACCCGGAGTTTGACCGGCTGGTGGACGAGGCGGCCAAGGAGAAGGATGAGGCCAAGCGGCGCGAACTGTACGCCCAGGCTGAGGACATCCTGGTGGCGAAGGACGCGGCCATCATCCCCATCTACTGGTACACACGCGTCACCGTGACCAAGCCGTATGTGCAGCGGACCTTCTCCATCCTAGGTGGTCTGGAGCACATTGAGAAGTGGGACATCACCAAGTAAGTTAGGCTGTGTGGACGGAGCCCCCAGATGCGGGGGCTCCGTCCCCGGTCTCTGCATTTATAACTAACCAGGCTGCTTTGCCCTGTCATGCTGAGCGCAGCGAAGCATCTCAATTACCCTATACTCCTAATCCCCTCTCCCGCAGCTGCGGGAGAGGGAGCGAAGGGAGTGGGGCCCCTCGCTGCGATCAAGGTGACAGGGGGCATGGGTGATGCCCGCGTAGTTTCATACGTCTGGCGCTGAACCAAATGCGCAGATCAACAGTACATAATGCTTGACCAAGCAAGCTGTTAGGGAATGGCTTTCGTCGGGCGGGTTTCCATACCCGCCGTATCTGCCGTACGCACCGTAGGCAGGTATAGAAACCTGCTCTAGCGGCAGGTATAGAAACCTGCCCTACACGCCTGGGCAACGCTCAGGCGGGCGGGTTTCCATACCCGCCGTATCTGCTTGGAGACGCAATAAGTGAGTAGGAGAGTCAATCCAACGTAAGAGGAGTAGGACTGTATGCTACAATTCATTGTTCGCCGCGTGCTCTGGATGTTCGTGGTCCTGTTCGTGGTCTCCGTGATCACCTTTGTGCTCATGCGCTCGGTGCCCGGCGGGCCATTTGATCGGGAGAAGAAGCTGCCTCCAGAGATCATCGCCAACCTTAACCGCAAGTATCACCTGGATGACCCGCTGCATATCCAGTACCTCAACTACATCAAGGATATCTTGATCCCGATCTATTCACCTGGGGAACTGCAAGTAACGCAACAGAGTGATTATCTGATCAATATCAAGATCGGCAATGGCTATTTGCAATGGATGAACTTTGGGCCGACCTTCAGTTCGCGCACCCGCACGGTGAACGACATCTTCCGGGATAACCTGCCCGTTTCTATGCAATTGGGCGTTCTGGCGCTGGCAGTAGCCCTGATAATCGGCCTGCCGTCGGGCATCCTGGCGGCGCTCAAGCAGAACAGCATCTTTGACTACATCGGGATGAGCATCGCCATTTTCGGCGTCTCGGTGCCGCCGATCGTGCTGGGGCCGGTCATGGTGACCATCTTCGCCGTCTCCTTGCGCTGGTTGCCGCCCACCGGTTGGGAGATCGCGCGCGAAGGCCAGCCGTTTAATGTGGTAGAGTTCATCCGTAAGGCCATCATGCCCTCCATTGTACTGGGATTGGCCAGCTCGGCGCTGATCGCCCGGCTGACGCGGGCCAGCCTGCTCCAGGTGATCCGTGAGGATTACATCCGCACGGCCCGTGCCAAAGGGTTGAGCGAGCGCATCGTGATCATCCGCCATGCGCTCAAGAACTCGCTCATCCCGGTGGTTACCATCCTGGGCCCCTTGTTTGCCGCGCTGGTCACTGGCACATTTGTCACCGAGACGATCTTCGGCATCCCCGGCATGGGGCGCTATTTCGTCACCAGCATCACCAACCGCGACTACCCCGTGATCATGGGCACGATTTTGCTCTACGCTATCTTCCTGGTCGTGGCGAACCTGCTGGTGGATATTACCTATGCGTTCCTGGACCCGCGCATCCGCTATACATGACGGGGGACGGAAGACGGGGGACGGTAGACAATCCCTGTCTGTCGTCTGTCCTTCGTCCTCCGCCTTCTGTCCGATATAGGAGAACGATTCTATGGCAACTGCAACCGCAACCCCCGCAACTATTCCCGTCCCGCGACGACGCAGCACCGGCAGCCTGTGGGCCGATGCCTTCTACCGGCTGGTGCGCAACCGGGCAGCTGTCCTCGGCGGGATGATTGTCATTGTCCTCATTCTGATGGCGATCTTCGCGCCGGTGCTGGCGCCCCAGGGCTATGACGACCAGCACCTGAAGGACAATCACGCGGTGCCACGCTGGCTGACGTATGTCTTCCCCTTCATGAAGCCTAAAGATCAGGGGGGCTACGCCACCATTGCCGACCAGTATCCCCTGGGAGCGGATACGCATGGGCGCGATCTCCTTGTCCGGATCATCTATGGGGCGCAGGTGTCGTTGGCGGTGGCTTTCGTCGGCCCGCTGATCAGCCTGCTGGTGGGCACGACCTATGGCACGATCTCCGGCTACATTGGGGGGCGCACCGACAACATCATGATGCGGCTGGTGGACGTGCTGTACGCCTTCCCCAGCTTGCTGTTCATCATCCTGTTGATGGCTTTCTTCCGCAACCCGCCGGAGAACCCCCAGACGACGTGGGAGCATTTCCGCTTCACGCTATCGCAGATTGACCGACGCTTCGGTGGTCTGTTCTTCATCTTCATCGGCATTGGCCTGACGGCCTGGGAGAACATGGCCCGCCTGGCGCGCGGCCAGATCCTCTCGGTGAAGGAGAAGGAGTTCATTGAGGCCGCCCGCACCATTGGCGCCAAGCCCAGTCGGATCATGTTCCGCCATATCCTGCCCAACATTATCGGCCCGCTGGTCGTGGCCGAAACCCTGGCGATCCCCAGCTACATCAGCACCGAGGCCTTCCTGAGCTTCATCGGGCTGGGCGTGAACCGGCCTACGCCCAGTTGGGGCTCCATGATCGCGGACGGCGCACAAGGTATCCGCTCGTATCCGCATGAGGCCGTCTTCCCGGCGCTGGCCCTGGCGATCACCATGTTTGCCTTCAACTTCCTGGGGGATGGCCTGCGTGATGCACTAGACCCGCGCCTGCGCGGAACACAGTAGGACGGGGGACGGAAGACGGAGGACGGATGACCGGTAGCCTCCGCCCTTCGTCCTCCGTCGGTCAGGCGATGCGTTCCTATCTCTGGTTGGGCCTGATCCTTCTGGCAGGCGCTGCTGTTCTCTCCCAGATCAACCTTCCAGCAGTCCAGGCGTATACACCTGCGCAACGTGACGTTGGCGCGCAGGTGTACATACGCCGCTGCTCCACCTGTCACGGGGATAAGGGCCAGGGGCTGACCCTGGAGTGGCGGCAGACCTGGCCGGAGACGCACCAGAATTGCTCCACTCCCAAATGCCATGGCCGGCAACATCCGCCCGATGGCTTTGAGATCAAGGACAACTACGCCCCGGCGGTCATCGGGCCGGGGACGCTGACCCGCTTTCGCACCGCGCAAGACCTGTTCACCTTCATCAGCACGACGATGCCCATGCATGCGCCAGGCTCGTTAACTCAGGACGAGTATTGGGCGCTCACCGCTTTTCTGCTCGCCGCCCACGGGGTCCCCGCCGATGGTGTCCCGCTTGATTCGGCCACGGCCAGCCGGATTGCGCTGGCGAGCAGCACAGGGGGCGAATCGCTCCCCGCCCTGCCGGACGTTCAGGGGGGTGTACTTCATCCGCCGACGATGGACGATGGACAACAGACGCCGGACGCGCGTCCTGCCTCGCCCGTGTCCACAGGCGAGTGGTGGCCGGCGGTGGCGGGCGTGGGCCTGGCGGTGGTATTGCTTGGGCTGGCCGGTGTCGCGCTGCGGCAGGCCCGCCGCTAGCCCCAGCCGATCACAGAACTGTCACCCTGCGCAGTAGCAAAGGGCCTTATCCCCTCACCCTCTTCGCCCCCTCTCCCGAAGCTTCGGGAGAGGGGGGGGTGAGGGGGTATCTGTGAACACCTGAAGCCTTATCCCCCCTCGGCCAGCAGGCTGTGGAAGTGAATGATCGTGGCGATGCCCCGGTAGAAGTTCGCCAGGGCAAACTTCTCATTGGGGCTGTGGAAGCGGTCGTCGGGCAGGCCCAGGCCCATGAGGACGCTGGGGGCACCGAGCGCCTTCTGAAAAGTGGCCACAATGGGGATGGAACCGCCCTCGCGGGTGAACACCGGGCGGGCACCAAAGCCAGCCTCATACGCCCGCGCTGCCGTCTCCATCGCCGGGTGATGGCGGTCCACCAGCGCGGGCGCGCCGTGCGCCAGGCTGCGCACCTCCACCCGAACCGTGTCCGGCGCAATACGCTGGATGTGTTCCCGAAACAGCCGGTCAATCTCGTCGGGGTCCTGGTCGGCGACCAGGCGCATAGAGATTTTGGCCAAGGCCCGTGCGGGGATCACGGTCTTGGAGCCGGGGCCGGTCCAGCCGCCGATCACGCCATTGACCTCCAGGGTAGGCCGGGCGCCGATGCGCTCGGCAATGGTGTAGCCGGCCTCGCCCCAGCCTTTGGGGACGCCTGTCTCCCGCTTCAGGCGCTCCTCATCAAAGGGCAGCCGGGCGATCTCGGCCCGCTCCTCATTGGACAGAGGACGCACCTTGTCGTAGAATCCGGGGATGGTCACCCGCCCCTGCGCATCGTGGAGCGCGGCGATCATCTCGCAGAGTGCCTGGAGGGGGTTGTGCACCGCGCCGCCGTACTGGCCGGAGTGCAAATCGTGGTCGGGGCCGGTGACCTCCACCTCCATATAGCACAGGCCGCGCAGGCCATAGACGATGGAGGGCTGATTGGGGCCAAGGATGGTTGTGTCGGAGATGAGGACGACATCGGCGGCCAGGTCGGCGGCGTGCGTATAAACATAGGCGTCCAGGTGGGCGCTGCCGATCTCCTCCTCGCCTTCGCACAGGACCTTCACATTGAGGGGGAGCGTGCCTGCGGCGCGTAGATAGGCTTCAAGGGCCTTGAGATGAGCGAAGAACGGGCCTTTGTCGTCGGAGGCGCCGCGTGCGTAGAGGTTGCCGTCGCGCACCTGTGGATCAAAGGGGTCGCTGATCCATAGGTCCAGGGGGTCAATCGGCTGGACGTCATAATGGCCATAGATCAGCACGGTCGGGCGACCGGGCGCGTGCAGCCAGTCGGCGACGACGACCGGGTGACCGGCGGTGGGGTCCACGCGGACGTGCTCCAGGCCGATGGTGCGCATATGGTCGGCCAGCCACTCCGCCGCCCGCCGGATGTCGTCGGCGTGGTCAGGCAGGGTGCTGATAGAAGGGATACGCAGCAGGGCTTTGAGTTCCTCCAGGAACCGGTCTTGATGCTCATAAGCATAGGCCAGCGCAGATTGTAGCGTCATGACACCTCCTTAGGAAGATAAGGTCGTATGCAATAGAGATTTTTGGCCCCCACTCCAGCTCTCCCCCACCCAGTACCGGGCTTCAGCCCGGTTGGGAGGAGGGTCTACCCTCCCCCGTCCAGGGGGAGGGGCAGGGAGGGGGTAAAGTATAGCATAGATCGCGGTGAGCGGCGAAATGGATGACCTGGAACATGAGCTTCGCGCTCGCGTCGCGGGTGATGTACGCTTTGACGCGCTGACCCGCGTGCTCTATAGCACCGACGCCAGCATCTACCAGATCGCGCCGATGGGCGTGGTCATTCCCAACCACGTGGACGATGTGCGGGCGACGGTGGAGGTCGCGGCGCGGCATGGCATCCCCCTGTTGCCGCGCGGCGCCGGCACCAGCCTGGCGGGGCAGGCCGTGGGCCAGGCCGTGCACATAGATATGTCCAGGCGGCTGACGCAGGTCCTGGAGATCAACGCCGAGGAGCACTGGGCCCGCGTCCAGCCGGGCGTCGTGCTGGACGCGCTCAACGCGGCGCTTCGGGCCTACGGCCTGATGTTCGCGCCCGATCCCGCCACAGCCAACCGCTGCGTGATCGGCGGCATGATCGGCAATAACGCCTGCGGCGCACGCTCATTGGTGTACGGCAAGACGGTGGACCATGTCCTGGAGGTGCGGGCGCTGCTGGCGGATGGCACAGAGGTCACTTTCGGCCCGCTGGACGCCAATGGCCTGGCAGCCAAACTGCGGGCGCCGGGGCGCGAGGGCCAGATTTACCGCACGGTCAAAGCGCTGGTGGAGGCCCACGCCGACGAGATTCACGCCCGTTACCCCCGGATCATGCGGCGCGTGGGCGGCTACAACCTGGACGCGTTCACAGGCGAGCGGCCCTGGAACCTGGCGAAGCTCATCGTCGGCTCGGAGGGCACGCTGGCGGTGATCACCGAAGCCAAGCTGAACCTGGTGCCGCGCCCGAAATACACGCTGCTGGACATCTTCCATTTTGACGATCTATTTGCGGCACTGGAGGCTGTCCCCGCCATCCTGGCCATGGCCGATCCTGCGCTCTCGGCGATTGAGTTGCTGGATCGCGCCATCCTGCGCCTGGCGCTGGGGAACCTGGGGACGGCGCGGCGGGCCGGATTCATCCAGGGCGACCCGGCGGCGGTGCTTATCGTGGAGTTCAGCGGCGAGGCCGAGGCCGATCTGGCTGCGCGGGCGGAGGCATTGGAGGCCCGCCTGCGCTGGCCATGCGTTCGTCTGCGTGACCCGGCAGCGCAGGCGAACGTCTGGGCGGTGCGCAAGGCCGGGCTGGGGCTGCTCCTGGGGATGAAAGGCGACCGCAAGCCGGTCTCCTTTGTGGAAGATACGGCGGTGGCGCCGGAACGCCTGCCGGACTACATTCGCGCCTTTGACGCGATTGTGCGTGAGCACGGCACGACGGCGGCGTACTATGGCCATGCCAGCGTCGGCTGCCTGCACATCCGCCCCGTGCTTGACCTGAAACGGCCTGAGGATGTGGCCCGGATGCGGGCGATCAGCCAGGCGGTCAGTGATCTGGTGCTCAGTTTCGGCGGGGCGATGAGCGGCGAGCACGGCGATGGGCTGGCGCGTTCCTGCTATAATGAGAAGCTGTTCGGCCCGACCCTGTATCAGGCCTTTCGCCAGCTCAAGGCAGCCTTTGACCCCCAGGGCCTGCTCAACCCCGGCAAGAAAGTGGATGCGCCGCCGATGGAGGCCCATTTGCGCACACAGGCTGGGCCGCTTGACCTGCCCGGCCCGGCGCCAGCGGTGGAGCGGGCCGGGCCAGGCGCGACGCACTTTCGCTTCACGGCCGAGGGCGGGTTCGTGCGGGCGATTGAGCTGTGCAATGGCAACGGCGCCTGCCTCAAGCTGGGCAGCGGGAGCATGTGCCCTTCGTACATGGCGACACGCGAGGAGGCGCACACCACGCGAGGGCGGGCTAACGCGCTGCGGGCGGCCATCTATGGCGTGCTGCCGCCAGGGGCGCTCACCAGCCAGCAGATGTATCAGGTCCTGGACCTGTGCCTGGCGTGCAAGGCGTGCAAGGCGGAATGTCCCTCTAATGTGGACATGGCGAAGCTCAAGGCCGAGTTCCTGGCGGCCTATCACGCCGCGCATGGCACGCCGCTGCGCGACCGCGCCTTTGCCCATATCGCCAGGCTCAACCGTATCGGCAGCGCCTTCGCGCCGCTATCCAACTGGGTGGTGCGCAGCCGCCCGGCCCGCTGGGCGCTGCACCGCTTTCTCGGCGTGGAGGCGCGCCGCCCGCTGCCCCCCTTCGCCCGCCCTACCTTTACCGCACGCTATCGTGCGCGACGGAGGACGGAGGACGGAGGGCGGAAAGTTGTCTTGTACGACGATACCTTCATGCGCTACAACGTCCCGGAGGTGGGCGAGGCGGCGGTGGCGGTGTTGGAGGCGGCGGGATATGAAGTGCTGGTGGTGGAGCACCCGTGCTGCGGCAGGCCGATGATCTCTAAGGGGCTGCTGGACGAGGCGCGCCGGGTGGCCGCCGCCAACGTGGCGGCGCTGGCGCCTTACGCTGAGCGCGGCATCCCCATTGTCGGTTGCGAGCCGAGTTGTATCCTGAGCTTCCGCGATGAATACCCAGACTTGCTGGATGGGCCGGAGGTGCAGGCCCTGGCTGAACGCAGTTACACGTTGGAAGAGTTCACTGTTCAGGAGCACCTGGCGGGCCGATTGAAGCTGGCCTTTGCCGAGCACGGGCAGCAGGCGCTGCTGCACACCCACTGTCACGAGAAGGCGCTCATCGGCAGCGCCCCGGCGCGGGCCGCGCTGGTGCTGGCCGGGTACACGGTGGATGAAGTGGATGCGGGCTGCTGTGGCATGGCAGGGGCCTTCGGCTTTGAGGCGGAGCACTACGATCTTTCGCTGGCTATCGGCGCGGACCGCCTGTTCCCGGCGGTGGAGGCGGCGAGCAGGGAGACGGTTATCGTTGCCCCTGGCATCTCCTGCCGCCAGCAAATCGCCCACGCCACCGGGCGACGGGCGCTGAGCATCGCCGAAGCCTTGCTGCAGGCCGGGGCGCAGCGTGCTGTGGAACTGGCTGAGGAGTAAAATGCCAATCATACCCTATCACCCCCTCCCTGCCCCTCCCCCATTCAGGGGAAGGAAAGCTGCCCCCTCCTCCCTCTGTGGGGGAGGGTTGGGGTAGGGGCAACCAGCCGGGCCGCCTGCCCCAAATCCGACATGCACCCGTGAAGCGCCTGGGGCTTGCCGCCTGATCCGCTTTCGCTATAATTGGGAGTCCTTGGCGCTTCCTTCCCTTCTCCTCCCAAGGGGAGGGAATCAGGGGAATTGAGGCGATCACAGAGGCGAGCAGTGGGGGTGGTTTGCGGTTGATACGTGCGAAGGTGGTCCTGGCAGCCCAGGGGGCGCTTCTCTTGGGCCTGGCTTTTCTTTTGGGCATTGTCCGACCGACATCGGCCCGCCTGATGGCCGCGCTCCCCAATTTCTGCGGCACACTTGTTCCCCCCAACGACGGCCTGCCCGAATTGCCTGCCTCTGATCTGTTCACCCTGATGAACGCGCTTGGCCCGGCGCTGGCCGCCCGCCAGCAGAATGCCGCGCTCCCCCAACCCGCTGCGACGATGTGCGTGGCCCGCGCCTGGGGACGGGGCGAATGGGCGCTGATCGCCCTGCGGACGCTGGACGCGCGTGGAGCCAGCCAGGACGAACTGGCGCTGGCCTATCGTGCCGGTGGAACCTGGGCGATCGCCTTCCCTGAGACGCTGTACTATATTGAATGGCTCAACGCCATCCCCCGTGATCTTCTGCCCCAAACAATGAAAGCGGTCACCGCCCATCCAGCGGCCCCCGCCGATCCCTCGCAGGGCGAATATGCCCTGCCTTATCTTGCCGGGACCGGCGCGCTCACCGTCCGGGCTGGCGTGGCCCACGACAACGCCATTGATTTCTCCATGCCCACCGGCACCCCCGTCCTGGCCGCCCGTAGCGGCAGGATTGAGCAGATCGTGCAGGGGAATGACCTGTGTGGCTGTAGCCCCCTGTTCGCCCTGTACAACAACTATGTCGTGATTGATCATGGCGACGGCGAGAGGTCCTATTATCTGCACATCGCCACAAACAGCGTTCCGCCCGACCTGCGCGAGGGCAGTTTTGTGGAGCGCGGGACACTGATCGCGCTGAGCGGCGCAGTGGGCTATACCTGTAGCCTGGTCGGCGAGGGCTGCGGCCCGCATTTGCACTTTGAGGTGCGCCGCCAGGACGCCCGCATCCGCCCACGCTTCGTGGAGGTCGCCGATGACATCCTTTCCTGGCAGGTCTACACCTCCACGAACGTGCTGGCGCTGCGCTCGCTGGCCGCGCCCTATGGCCGACCGGTCACAGGTGACTTCAACGGCGATGGCCGCGCCGACCTGGCCGTCTTCATGGAAGCGTCCAACTCCTGGTACGTGGCGGCCTCGGCGGGGGAGGGGCTGAGCGCCTATCGCGGCTGGCTCGGCGGCCTTCCTGGCTCCCCTCCCCTTTCAGGGGAGGGGCCGGGGGAGAGGTCGGCATCGCTGGCGGGTGACTTTGATGGCGATGGCCGCACAGACGTGGGGCTGTTCTACGTGGGGAGCGGGACGGCCTTCGTAGCCCGTTCCACCGGACAGGGCTTCACAGGCTACACGCTGTGGCTGGCGGACCCCGACGCCGGGCGCGCCGGCCCGCCGCTGGTGGGCGATTTCAACGGCGACCGGCGGGCGGACCTGGCCCTGCCACAGCCAGATGGCACCTGGGCGATAGCCCCCTCCACCGAGACGCACTTTGACCCGCCTGCTTTTGCTCCTGATTCCCCTCTTCTGCAGCGCAGGAGAGAGGTCGGGAGTGAGGGCGATCGGAGCCGCTGGTTCGCTGCCGATATGAATGGGGATGGCCGGGCTGACCTGGTGGCCTATTCCGCCGAGAGCGGCGATTGGGAGGTGGCTCTCTCTGAGGGCACGCGCTTCGCGCCCCCAACGCGCTGGATCACGCAGTTCGGCAATGGCTCCTCGGCCCAGCTTGTGGGCGATTTCAACGGCGATGGCCGGGCCGATGCAGCCACCTTCGCGGGCTACTATGGGGATTGGTGGGTGGCGCTCTCCGATGGCCGCCGCCTGCTGCCGCCCACACAGTGGCTGACCCGGTTGGGCGTGGGCATGAGCGATCAGTTCGCCGCCGATTTCAACGGCGATGGCCGCGCCGATGCCGCCGCCTTCCAGGCCCAGACCGGCACGCTTGACGTGGCCATCTCCAACGGTTGGGTGTTCCGCTTCCCGGCCCGCTGGCTTTACGGCTATCTCGTGCCCGCTGTGGCTTCGCAGGATTGACGTTGAGCAAGTGGGACCTGGCTTATCTCTTCCATGCGCCTTGGGACACCGGCATCACGCCGCCGGAGTTGGTGGAACTGGTGGAGGGCGGGGCTTTACCGCCGGGGCGGGCGCTTGACCTGGGCTGTGGCACGGGCACGAACGTCATCTATCTGGCGCAACACGGGTTTGAGGCGGTGGGGGTGGATGTGGCCTGGCTGGCGCTCTGGCGGGCGCGGCGCAAAGCCAAAGCCACCGGCGTCCGGGCACGCTTTATCCGGGCCAGCGTCCTGGCCCTGGAGCAGCATCCCGATCCGGCCCTGCGCCAGCCGTTTGACTTTTGCCTGGACATCGGCTGCCTGCATAACTTCGGGCCAGAGGAGCGCGCTCGCTACGTCGCCGGGCTGCGCCGCCTGTTGCGCCTCGGCGGCCTGTATCTGCTCTACGCCTTCGGGCCGAGGCCGATGGGGAAGCGCATGGTAGGGCTGACCTCGGAGCAGGTGCGGGAGAGCCTGGGGGAGGGTTTCCGGCTGCGCTGGGAACGCCAGGGAAGTGAACGTGGCGCCCCATCGGGCTGGTACTGTTTTGAGCGGACTGCCTGATGTCTGTGCTGTTGCTGTTCCTGGATGGCGTTGGGCTGGGGGAGGGCGACCCGGACACGAACCCGTTTGCGCGGGCGGAGATGCCCGTTCTGACCGGCCTGCTGGGGGGGCGGCGCCTGCTTCGGGACACGCCGCCGCTGCAGACAGAGCGGGCGCTGTTCATCCCCACCGACGCCACCCTGGGCGTTCCGGGCCGGCCCCAGAGCGCCACCGGCCAGGCGGCCATCCTGACGGGTGTCAATGCGGCGGCGCTGTTGGGCGAGCATTGGGGTCCCAAGCCGGATGGGCGGCTGCGCCCACTCCTGGAGCGCGAGTCGCTGTTCCATAGGGCAGTGGCGGCGGGCCGCACCGCTGCCCTCCTGGACGCGTACCCTCAGCGCTACTTCGCTGCCCTGGAAGGGGGGCGGCGACTGCTCTCCGCTGTGCCTCTGGCCGCCACTGCCGCCGGGTTGCCCCTGTTCACTGCCGAAGACCTGTACGCCGGGCGGGCGCTCCCGGCGGATTTCACCGCCGCTGGCTGGCGCGACCGCCTGGGGTATGCGGATGTGCCCGTGCTCACACCCTTCCAGGCGGGGCAACGCCTGGCCCAACTGGCCCGCGCCTACGACTTCAGCTTCTTTGAGCACTGGCCGCCCGATGTCCTCGGCCATCGCGGCACGATGGAGGAGGCGGTGGCTGCACTGGAGCAATTTGACGCGGTCCTCGGTGGCCTGCTGGATGCCTGGGATGATGCCCATGATCTCCTCATCATCACCAGCGATCACGGCAACCTGGAGGACCTCTCCCACCGGCACCATACGCGCAATCCCGTGCCCACGATCCTGGTGGGGGAGGGATGGAAGACAGGGGACGGAGCACGGGGGGCCGGGGCTTCCCGTCTTCCGTCTTCCGTCCTCCATCCTTCATCCACCCCCTTTGATCTGACCCAGATTGCCCCCCTGATCCTGTCTGTGTTTGCCTGATAAGCGAATTGCCTGTAACATCAATCCGCCATGCCCATAGCTGCTGATCTCTACAAACAAGTCATGCGCCACTTTCCCAGTGGCATTACCGTCGTGACCCTGCGTGCCGGCGAGGAAATCCATGGCCTGACGGTCTCGGCCTTCTGCTCCGTCTCGCTGGAGCCGCCGCTGGTGCTGGTGTGCATCGGCACCGATCTTTACAGTCACCAACTGATAGAGCGCGGCAGGTGCTTCGCAGTGAATTTCCTCAGCCAGGACGATGCCGACCTGTCTGACCGCTTCGCCGGGCGCATCCCGGGGATCACCGATCGCTTTGCCAGCTTAAACTATTCTACCGCCGTCACCGGCGCGCCCATCCTGGAACGCTGTATCGCCTATCTGGATTGCACTGTCTATGCGGCATATCCGGGCGGCGATCACACCATCTATGTGGGCCTGGTGGAGGCGGCAGGTGTCCAACGCCAGGCCCCGCCGTTGGTCTATTATCAGGGCAACTATCGCCGTCTGGCCTTGTAAGATTCCATTTGTGTGCTATAATCCCATCCATGATCTGACGTTTGACACTTGATGTCAGACGCCTCGGTCCTCGGTTCCCGGTTTTTTTACGGGAGAGGGGGTGAGGAAGATGTCTGTTCATGCTCCGCCCTTACCGATCCGGCCGGCGGCGGTCGCTGGGGCCTTCTATCCCGGCGCAGCCGCTGCGCTGAAGCGGGCGGTTCTGACCTATCTGGACGAGGCCCAACCGCCCGACGTTGTTCCGCGTGCCGTTATCGCCCCCCATGCAGGCTATATCTACTCCGGCCCTGTAGCGGCTTATGCGTTTAAGGCCCTGGAGAATGTCCAGCGCCGCACCTGGACAGTCTATTTGATGGGTCCGGCGCATTTCGTCCCCATCGCGGGCGTGGCGCTGGGCCGGTTCAGGGCGTTTCAGACGCCGCTGGGGGAGGTGCCCGTCGCTACGGAGCGGGTCGCTGCCATGTTGCAAAACACCCGGTTGTATGAGGAGGCGGCGGTCGCTCACGCGCCGGAACATTCGCTGGAGGTGGAGTTGCCCTTCTTGCAACTGACCCTGGGCGATTTCCGCATCGTGCCCATGCTCTTCGGCGATGTAAATCCGGCGGAGGTCGCCCAGGACCTGGGCGGGCGGCTGGATGAGGACAGCCTGATCGTGGTCAGCTCGGATCTGAGCCACTATTATGACTATGAGACGGCGCGACGGCTTGACCAACGCCTGCTCGCCGACCTGCTGGCGGGGGACATCGGGGCTGTGGCGCGGGGGCAGGCGTGCGGCCTGCTGCCGATTCTGACGCTGATGCATCTGGCGCAGTCGCGCGGCTGGCGACCGGTGTTGCTGGACTATCGCAATTCCGGCGATACCGCTGGCGACAAACACAGGGTGGTGGGCTATGCCAGCGTCGCCTATGTCTGAACCTCCACAAGAAAAAACAGGGACAGAAGAGGGAGGCGCCTCGCCTCCCCGCCCCGCCCCGCTTACGCTGGAGGAGCGGCGGCTGCTGCTCACGCTGGCGCGACGCGCGATTGAGGCCGCTGTCAGCGATCACGTCATTGTCCTGCCGGATGAGAGCACGCTACCGGAGCGGTTGCTCCAGCCCGGTGCCAGCTTCGTCACCCTGACGACACGCAGCGATGGGGAATTGCGCGGCTGCACCGGCTCCATGGAGGCGACCGAGCCGCTGGCCATCAATGTATGCTATTGTGCAGTCCAGACGGCGCTGTACGATTACCGCTTCCCGCCGGTGAGCGCAGAGGAGTTGCCGGAGTTGGAGATTGAGATCTCCGTCCTCACCGAGCCACAGCCGCTGGAGTACACCTCACCGGAGGAGCTACTGCGCATCCTGGACGAGACCAAACCGGGGGTGCTGATCCAGCGGGGGGTGCACCGGGCGACTTTCCTGCCCCAGGTGTGGGAGCGGTTGCCCGACGCTGCCACCTTCATGGCCCATCTCTGCCTCAAGGCGGGCTTACCGGCGGATGACTACCTGCGCCCCGGCCTGCAGGTGTTCACCTACCAGGTGGAGAAGTTCACCGAGAGCGAGGTCTTGTCAGTAGGCAGCTAGACCTGGCAGGTTTCCGAAACCTGCCAGGTCTATGATACGATTATACGGTCGCTTTTTCCAGCCCCCAAACCTGGAGGACCGGCAGGGTGAAGATGATCCCGGTGTTGGGCTGAGACAGCGGGCCAATGATCGCTTCCGTGGCGCGCACGATGGCTTCCACGTCCACGCTATCCTCCAGCACTGCAAACAGGGTATAATGACGTTCCTGGTGGCCGACCATCAGCGAGCGCAGGCTGGGGAAGATAGGGGCATCATCGCGCAGGTTGCGCCGAAGCACGTGGCGCATCCCGGCGCTGTCAATGATCGTCGCTTCACGCACCCCCGCTTCCTCCCAGGCGCGCAAGACGCTCCAACCTTCGTCCACCTGAAACAGCACTGCGACCAGTAATTTAGCCATCGTCAATCTCTGTTGCCTCCTTTGGGCGCGGTTTTGGCAGCGCCTCTACTACCTCGGCAAATACCAGACGCAGCAGAAGCGGTGTCACCAGCGTGGTGAACAACACCATAATCACCGTCGCTGTAAATATCTCCGGCGTCACCAGCCCCTGATCCAGGCCAACGGTGGCCACGATCAGCCCGACCTCGCCCCGTGAGACCATGCCCACGCCGACGCGCAGGGCCTCATCAGCGGCGAACCCGGCCAAGCGCGCCCCCAGCCCGGCGCCAACGATCTTGGAAGCTACCGCGACCAGGCAGATCACCAGGGTGAAGGCCACCAGGTCCACAGTGAGCGCACGCGCGTTCGCCTCCAGCCCGATGCTCACGAAGAAGACCGGTACGAACAGGGCGTAGGCCAGCGTGTGCATGCCGCGCTCAATCTCCTCGCGCAGGGCGCTACGGCCAAAGCCCAGGCCGGCGATGAAGGCGCCGGTGATGGCCGCGACGCCGCCCACGACCTCGGCAGACCAGGCCAGGAAGAAGGTCAGGACCACTGCCAGGGTGGTGATGCCCTCGCTCACCGGCAACCGTGAGACGGCGCGTGTCAGCCAGGGCAACACCCATAGCCCCAGGGCCAGTGCCCCGCCCAGGTAGAGCGCCATGCGCAGCACCAGCCCCAACAGGGCGATGACCCCGCTCCCCCCCGAACCGCTGGTGAGCGCCAGGAACAGCGAGAGCACCAGGATGACCAGCACGTCGTCAATCACGGCGGCGCCCAGGAGCGCGATGCCCTCGCGGCGGCGCAGCACGCCCAGCTCAATCAGGGTCTGGGCCGAAATGCTCACGCTTGTGGCCGAGAGGATCACGCCAACAAACAACGCTTGCAGCGGGGAGAAGCCAAAGGGGAGTGTAGCGATGGCGCCGAGGGAGATGGGCGCAAGCACGCCGAGCGTCCCGGCGAACGTCGCCACCCGCCCGGCCCGCGCCATCTCGCCCAGGTCAATCTCCATGCCGGCGACGAACATGAGCAGGATTACGCCGACCTCGGCCAGGTGCTTGATCGTCTCCGGCAGGTGGCTATCGGAGAAGACCGGCAGGCCGAACAGGTTCATGGCGGTTGGCCCAAGTACCAATCCGGCCAACAGTTCGCCTAGCACCGAGGGCTGCCCCCAGCGGGCGCTGATCAGGCCGCCAACCTTTGCGGCGGTGATGATGACGCCAAGGGCCAGCAGAAACTGCAAGAAAGGACTCATGGGACGCCTCTGGGTTTATCGCCTCCTTAATCTGTTCAGGTATAAGCCTGATTTTAGCACAGGAAGCTAAGACGTGCTTGCTGCCGCTGCCAGCCATCACCCCCTCCCTGCCCCTACTGCCCCCTCCCCCCATTGCGGGGGAGGGTTGGGGTGGGGGGCAGAGCCACCCCCTCTCCCTTGTGCAGCCAGGTCATCTAGGCTATAATAGCTGCCGACTCATAGGATGGCTGACCCCATGAAATATCGGGATATGCCTTGAGGCTCACGCTCAGCGGCACCATGAACCCAGCCGTAGAATTTGACCATGTCTCCAAATTGTTCCGACTGCGCGATGAACGCCCCCGTTCCTTCCAGGAGGCCTTGATCCGCGCCTTTCATCGCCAGCGCTCCCCCAGCTATGAGTTGTGGGTGCTGCGGGATGTGAATCTGACCATTCCGGCGGGTGAGACAATAGGGATCATCGGCCCGAATGGCGCAGGCAAGAGCACCCTGCTAAAGCTGGTGGGGCGCATCCTGGAGCCGACGCAGGGGCGGGTGCGCACCTATGGGCGGGTGGCCGGGCTGTTGGAGATCGGCACGGGCTTCCATCCCGATCTCAGCGGGCGCGAAAACATCTACCTGTATGGCTCGCTCCTGGGGCTGCGGCGCGGCGAGCTGGTCAGCCGCTTTAACGAGATCGTGGACTTTTCTGGCATTGGCCCCTTCCTGGATATGCCCGTGCGCCATTATTCCTCCGGCATGTACATGCGCCTGGGCTTCGCTGTGGCCACCAGCGTGGATGCCGACATCCTGCTGATTGACGAAGTGCTGGCCGTAGGCGATCAGGTTTTCCAGGCCCAATGCCTGGAGCGTATTCGTGAACTGCAGCGGCAGGGTGTGACCATTCTGCTGGTCTCCCATGATCTCCACACCGTGCAGCAGTTCTGTAAATCGGCCGTCTGGCTGGAGAACGGCGAGGTCCGCGCCCAGGGCACGGTGGACGATGTCGTGGGCCGCTATCTGGGCCAGACCTGGCACGGCGTCTTCGGGCACGCCGATGGCAGAGGAACGACTGGGGCCGCTGCCCGGCGCTGGGGGTCGGGCGAGGCGCAGATCGTGGATGTCCGCTTCTACGACGCCCAGGGGCAAGAGCAGGGGGTATTCACCACCGGCGAGCCATTTACAGCCCGTATCTATTATCACGCTTCTCAGCGTATTGAATGGCCCGCCTTTGGGGTGGCGATTTACCGCGACGATGGCACCCATATCAACGGCCCCAATACCACGACCTCCGGTTACGATATTCCTTATATTGAGGGCGATGGCGTCGTGGAGTACACGATCCCCAGCCTGCCGCTTTTGGCCGGGACATATGAGTTCACAGCCGCGATCTACGACTACTACTCGCGCCATCCCTATGATCACCAGCACCGCATGTACAGCTTCCGCGTGCAGCAGGGGCGCTTGAAAGAGCGGGAGGGCACGATCTACATCCCTAGCACATGGCGCCATCACGTCAGTGAGCCTGCCTGATGCCTGAGAGCACTGTCCACCTTCCTCAAGCTTCGCTCATCGTTTTAAACTGGAATGGCCGGGAGTTGCTGGCTCGCTGCCTGCCCTCGGTCCTGGCCCAGGATTACCCCGATGCCGAGGTGCTCGTGGTGGACAATGGCTCCACCGATGGCTCCCCGGAATGGGTCGCCGCGACCTACCCCCAGGTTCGTCTTCTCCTCCAGGGGCGCAATCTGGGCTATGCCGGGGGGATGAACGCGGGTCTGCGCGTGGCACAGGGGGAGTTGATCGCCTTCCTGAACAACGATGTGATTTTGCGGCCCGATTGGTTGCGCCGGCTGGCCGAGGTCATGGCCGACGACGGGCGCATCGGCGTGGCCGGTTGCAAGCTGCTCTACCCCGAAAGCAACCTGATCCAACATGCCGGCGGCATCCTGCGTTATCCTCTGGCGCTGCCGGATCACTACGGGTTCCGCCAGCCGGACACAGGTCAGTTTGACGAAATCAGGGATGTGGACTATGTCACGGGTGCGGCGTTCGTGGCGCGCCGCGAACTGCTGGACCGGCTCGGCGCCTTTGACGAGGGCTTCTATTTCTACTTTGAGGATACAGATCTTTGCTTTCGCGCCCGCGCCGCCGGCTGGCGCGTGGTGGTTGTGCCGCAGGCGGTGGCGGTCCATCTGGAGTCGGCCACAGCAGTGCGGGATAGCCCCTCTTACTACGCCTTGTTCCATCGCGGGCGTCTGCGCTTTGTGCTTAAGCATTACACGCCGCAGCAGGTCCTGGAGGACTTCCTGCCCGCCGAGCAGGCGCGTTGGCCGGAGGGTATCGCCGCCGCCGAGCGCGAACCACTGCGCCAGGCGTATCGTGAAACAGCAAGGGACCTGGATGCCATCCTCTCACACAGGACGAAGGGCGGAGGACGGAGGACGGAGATACATCCGGCGACGATTGAGCGCATACGCCAGGGATTATATCACCTGGCGGCTTTGGGCGCCTCCCGGCCTATAGAGGCGCTGATAGACGCGCTCTACGCGCGCGCCACGCTACGCGAACACGTCTTTGTCTCCCATGTGCCGGTCATTGGGCCGCTGATCGGGCGCTTTCGCGCCTTATGGAACAGCGTCTCAACGCGCTGGTATGTCCTGCCTCTGGCGGCGCAGCAGTCTGAGTTCAACACCCTGATAGCGCAGACGTTAGAGGAGATGCAGGCCGCTATGGAGGAACAGCGGATGCGCCTGGAGGGCATGCAGGCCGCTATGGAGGAACAGCGGATGCGCCTGGAGGGCATGCAGGC
>DAOUBF010000013.1:0-69561 GCA_034432795.1 Anaerolineae bacterium | reverse complement strand
GGATCGCTACTCGCTATGAGAAGCGCGCTGAGAACTACAAAGCCATGCTGATGCTTGCCTCTATCCTCCTGTGGTTGTGATTTTGCGGACACGCCCTAGATTGTTTTTAGAAACCCGGTTTCTGATCGTTTTCTGCGATAGGCGCGTAGAGGCGCATCAAGGCCTGGGCCAGCCGGGCGCTGTCATGGCGCCAGGGACGCGCCGGGTCCACCAGGTCGGCGGTCACAAGCTGAACGCCTTCACCGAGCGGCGGCCCCAGTTGCACAAATTCCACACCGCTCTGAGAGGGCAGGGGAAAGCTCGTATTCTCGTTGGCCAGGACCGCGTTGACCAGCCCCGGCCCGACATGGCGCACCAGCGCAGCCACATGGTCATATACGGTATAGCCCTCGGTCTCGCCGCGCTGGGTGGCGACGTTGCACACGTACACTTTAAAGGCGCGGCTGGCACGCACCGCCTGCGTGATGTCCTCAATCAGCAGGTTGGGCAGGATGCTCGTGTACAGGCTGCCAGGGCCGATCACGATCAGATCGGCGTCCAGGATGGCCTGCACGGCGACGGGGTAAGCGCGCACGCGGTCAGGTTGCAGATAGACCCGCTCAATCGTCCCGTTCGCCTTGGGGATTTGGGACTCACCGGCGATCCGGCTCAGCCGCCCCTGGCGCTCCTCGCGCAGGTCGGCGTACAGGGTCACATCCTGCAAGGTGGCGGGCAGGATGCGCCCCTTGATGGCCAGGATATGGCCCGATTCCAGGATGCCCTTCTCAAAGCTGCCGGTGATCGCGGCCATGGCGGCGATGAACAGGTTGCCGAAGCTATGGCCCTCCAGCCCGCCCTCTGGGAAGCGATATTGGAAGAGTTGGGTCATGAGGGCCTCATCCTCGGCCAGCGCCGCGATACACTGGCGCAGGTCGCCTGGGGGCAAGACACCCAACTCGCGCCGCAGCCGCCCCGATGAGCCGCCGTCATCGGCGACGGTGACGATGGCGGAGATGGCGCTGGTATAGGCTTTGAGGCCGCGCAGGAGCGTGGAGAGGCCCGTGCCGCCGCCGATGGCGACGATGTGCGGGTCGCGTCCGCGCTGGCGTGGGAAGCGGGTTGGAGGCACCATAAGATCAGCCACTCATCATGAATTTACCGGCAGGTTGTACATGATTTGCAGGCGGTGGCCGGCCACCGCCTGCAGGCTATTTTATCCTTGATAGGAGGCTGTGTCAATCGGCCCTCACCCCCCCCTCTGTGGGGGAGGGCTGGGGTGGGGGGCAATGTCACCCCCTACCCCAGGCGCGATTTCAATCGCAGGGCTGCTTATTCCTTATTCCGCGCCGCTCAGGGCTTGCTCTGAGGTCGTGGAGGGGACAGGCCGGGCCTCGTGGCCCGCTTCCGCCTCATGCGGCATACGATGGTCAATCACGTTCAGGTAGCGGATGCCCAGCGTGAGGGCCAGCAGGCCATAGGCGATCACGCCCGCCCCGCTGATGACCTCAATCAGCGAGGGCACGTAGGCCGTGTAGCGGACGCCCATATCCTGAGGCAGGTAGCTCAGCACGACCAATTGCCCCGCCAGGTTCGTGTCCCAGCGGAAGGCGATGACGCCCCCGACGACCATCGCCAGCGCCGCTGCCCGCAGCAGCCAGTTGCGCCGCAGGCTGGCCTTGAGCAGGATAACGATGGGGATGGCTGCGCCCAGGAGCATCTCGCCCACCCAGAAGTTGAAGGAGAGCGGGCCAGAAGTAAGCAGCCCCAGCCCCTCGGTGCGCCCCGGCTGGTAGGTGTAGCTCATGGCGAGCGCATCCCAGAAGCGCATGTACAGGTAAATGATCAGGCCCCAGCCGATGAGGTGCGCCAGCCGATCCAGCAACTCATCATCCACGTGGACACGCGGCGACAGGCGCGCTGCGATCATGGAGATGAGCACGGTGAGCGATGGCCCGCCGACCACTGCCGAGGCGGTGAACAGCACCGAGAGATCGGGTTTGTACCACAGCGGCCTGGCCTTGAGGACGCCGTAGGCCGCGCCCAGGGACGATTGGTGCAGCAGCGACAGCCCCAGGCCGGCCACAGCCAGGACCGGGGCGAGGCGATGGACCCCGGTCAGGCGGGCGGCCAGCCCTGGCCAGCGTCGCTGCATCCACCCGGCCTGGCCCAGGATGGGTGCGGTCTCCAACAGGAGCACCGCCAGGTACAGCGTCACGCACATGGTGATTTCCCACAGCACCGAGTGGGGATTCCAAAACACCAGGGCGTGCCAGAAGCGGTCGGGCCGACCGATATCCAAAAGCAGGGTGAGCACGGCCATGCTGTAGCCGATCAGGCCGATGAAGGTGGCGGTGCGGGCCACCGGCTGGAAGCGTGTGAGGCCCATGAGATAGACGGCAGCGCACAGCAGGAAGGCCCCGGCGCTCAGCGCAATAGAGGAGAGATCAATCGTGATCCACAGGCCCCAGGGCACCAGATCGGTCAGGTTGGTGACCACCAGGCCGCGCCTGAACACGATGCCAGCGGCGACAACGCCGGCGACCAGGACGGTCGCCAGGCCGAGCAGCCAGGCGTGGAAGAGCGTGAAGCGGGGAATGTGCTTTCGGATGCTCATCGTGTCACCTCCTGGCGGGCCAGCGGAGCCGGCCTGCTGCTCACGGTGCTGACCGTCTCTTCACGGGCGGGCAGGTAATAGACGCGCGGCGCCGTGCCCAGGTCCTCGCGCAGCCGATAGGAGGGGTAGCGGGCCAGGAGTTGACTGACCTCGGAATCGGGGTCGTTCAGGTTGCCGAAGATACGCGCCTTCACCGGGCAGGCTACCACACAGGCGGGCGTGGCTTCGGGGTCCACGCCGGGCGTCAGGCCGCGTGCCAGCCCCCGGTCAATGCGCTGGAAGCAGAACGAGCACTTTTCCACCACGCCACGCGGTCGGCGCGGGACCTCCGGCTGGCCCCAGGTGGGCACCGCCGGGTTCGGCCCGGTGAACTCATCCCAGTTGAAGGCGCGGGCGCCATAGGGGCAGGCCACCTCGCAATAGCGGCAGCCGATGCAGCGGCTGTAGTCCATCATCACGATGCCGTCGGCCCGCCGGTAGGTGGCGCGTACCGGGCACACCTCCACGCAGGGCGGGTGCTCGCAATGCATGCACGGGCGCGGCAGAAAGACCTTCTTCTCGCCGACCTGCCCGGTCTCAATCACGCGGTTCCAGGAGATGTCGGGGGGGACATCGTTGTGCGCCCGGCAGGCCAGCGTGCAGTAGCCGCAGCCGGTGCATTTGGCCTGGTCAATCACCATCACCCATTTATAGGAACTGGCTGGCGTCTCCTCGGAGGCCGGCGCGGGCCGGCGCACCACGCCCAATCCGGCCAGGGCCACCGTGCCCGCCGCCAGCCCTTTGAGGAACTCACGCCGTCCGATCTTTTGGCTCTCCATCCTACTCCACCTCACTTCTGCTCATTGTCCTGGTTCATGCGACGATACCAGCGTTCCAGCCAGGGGGCCAGGATCATGCCAGCGGCCAGGCCGACCAGCGCAGAGAGCACAGCGAAGCCAAAGGGGCTGACCGGGCTGGGTTCGGTGCTCACTGAGAGCTTTTCCACCGAGACCAGCGCATCGGGTGGGGGCGTGGGCGTCGGCGTTGATCGGTCCGGGTGGACCTCCACCGGGTCATGCATCTGGTAGGCATGGCAGCGGTTGCACGTGCTCAGGCGGACATTGAAGCTATGGTCGCGCCGGGCGTGCCCCTCGCCCGTCTGGTCCAGCAGGCCGAGGTGGCAATCGGCGCAGGTCAGGCCCATCTGGCTATGTGGCGAGTGGGCGAAGTTGGAGGCGCGGTCGCGGTGGCAGCTCATGCACAGGTTGGAGGGGGTTTTCCCCTTGAGATCGGTGGCGTGGGGGTCGTGGCAGGAGACACAGGCCAGGTTGGTCTCGCGGTGCTTGCTGGCCTGCCACTCAAAGAAGGTCTCCGCGTGGCAACTCCCGCACAGCTTGCCGGAACGGTCGGAGGGCATCGGCTGGGCGGGGTGATCGGCGGGGATAGGGCTGTGGCAGGCTTCACAGGTGACCCCCTCGGATTTATAAGTGTCGGTTGTGCCGTCATAGCCGGTGGTGTGGCAGGTCAGGCACTGGCGTGGGCTGCCCTGCGCCTCCCAGGCCTCCTTGAATTTGGGGTCGGAGGTCGTCCGCCCGTGGGCGCCTTTCTCCCAGGCGGCCTGGAAATCCGCGTGGCAGAGATAGCAGTTGAGTTGCGTGGTGGGGCCTTCCTGGAGCACCAGGCTCACCGCGACGTCCTGAGGCGACGGGCTGGACGCTGCGCTCTGTGCCAGTGCGAGCGAAAGCAACATCATCGCCCCGGCGCAAACGCAGCCGATGAGCAACCGAAACCCGAATGTCCTCATCACCGATTATCCTCCTTATGGTCCAGAGTGAGAGGTGTCATGTGGCTAAAGGCAGCGGCGCACTCCGGAAGACTGGGCAGCCCAGGCAGGTTTCCTGAAGCTGTCCGGCCGGCGTGCGGAAAATTTGCCAGCACGGGAGTTCAGGGTGCAGGTAGGCCGGGCAGGATGCCCGCCGCTCCGCCGGGCAATGGCGCACTTCCCAGCAGGGGCGGCGTCCGTCCAGGCCGGCCCCCCCCCCTGGCCCAGCCAATCGGGAAGGGGCGGCCTCGCGGGCACGGGCCTGGGCCTCCCGTTGCCAGCGCGCATCCAGCCGGCGCAGCAGCCAGGCGAGCAACGCGGTCAGGCCGATGGGAATGCCCAGGCGCACCAGGAAGCCGATGAGAACAGCGATCAGCTCAGGCAGCGCGTCCATGGCGGTCCCTATGCGGCGGCCAGCTTGCGACGCTGCAACAGTGTCCCGATGATCAGCAGCAGGCCCACCGGCAGCACCAGCCTGATCAGCGTCAGAATCACAATCGCGAGTACAGCGTCCATGGTAGCCTCCTGGGCCGGCCTCTTCTCCGGCCATTACCACTGTACCTCTGGCGGCTGGCGCTGTAAATCCGATGGCTGACCGATTTTTTATATGTATGGTTGACCCCATGAGGGACGGGGAGTGATGGGGGATTTGCCCCATGCCGGATGGGGTGCTTACGGCATCGGGTTGGGGGCGAGGGTCTTTATGGCTGAATAATGCCCTTGCGGATGGCGTACTTGACCAGTTCCGCCCGCGAGTGCAGGTTGAGTTTGCGCATGATGTTCTCGCGGTGGCGGGCGACGGTCTTGGGGCTGATCATGAGGATCTCGGCGATCTCCTGGTTGCTGGCCCCATCGGCCAGGTAAGCCAGGATTTCCTCCTCACGCTCAGTCAACTCGCTGGCCGCAGGCGCCGCCGTTTCCCGCTTGCGCGTGAGGTAGTCCTGGACCAGGAGCTTGGCCAGCGAGGGGTACAGGTAGACCTCACCTGCCGCCGCTGTGCGGATGGCGGTCAATAGCTCCTCCGGCGCGGCCCGCTTGGGTACGTATCCGCTGGCCCCGGCCTGAAGCATCTTGAAGAAGTATTCTTCGTCTTCGTGGATGGTCAGGGCGACGACGGCGACCTGAGGGGCACGCCGCTTAATCTCCTGCGTGGCCTCAATCCCGGAGAGATCAGGCAGGCCGATGTCCATGAGGACCACATCCGGCGTCAGTTGGGTCACCAACGCCAGGGCCTCCTGGGCGGTGCCGGCCTCGCCGGCGATCTCCATCTCAGGCTCGCTCTCCAGCAACATGCGCAGGCCGGTGCGCACTACAGCATGATCATCTACCAGCAGCACGCGGATCGTCATCTGGCCTCCTCCCTCACTTCATACGGGATGGCCACGCATACGCGGGTGCCGTGCCCACAATTGGAGGTGATATAGAAGCGCCCGCCCAGCAAGGTGGCCCGTTCTTGCATGCCCAGCAGGCCCCAGGAGGGACGGGGCGGGATGGCGTGGGGCGATACCTCAAACCCCTGGCCATCGTCCTCCACCTCCAGCGTGACCTCGCGTTCGCCGTAGTGCAGGCGCACCCAGGCGTGTTGGGCGCCGCTGTGCTTGATCACGTTGGTCAGCGCCTCCTGCGCCACGCGGAAGAGCGCGGTGGTCTGCGTGGGGTTCAGGGGGCGTTGCTCCCCGCTGATCTCCACCTGAATATCCAGGGGCACGCGGGATTGGACCTCTTTGGCATACCAGCGCAAGGCGGCGGGCAGGCCGAGATCATCCAGGTGGGATGGTCGCAGGTCGGCGATCAGGTGGCGGAGTTCGTTGAGCGCGTGGGTGGCCAGCGCTTCAAGCTGGTGCAGGTGGCGCTCGGCCTGATCCACGTCCTGGCGCAGGCGGGTGGCCACAGCGCGCAGGCCCAGGCCCAGCGCGGTGAGGGCCTGACCGGTCTCGTCGTGCAATTCGCGGGCGATGCGCTGGCGTTCGGCCTCTTGCGCGGCCACCACCCGGCGCAACAGTTCCCCGCGCAGGGCCTCACGGCGTTGGGCCTCTTCCAGCCGGGCCGCCTGCAACTCGGCGATCTGGCGCTGGGTCTCCACCTCAAAGGCGCGCAGAAAGCGAATGACGAAGACGGCGGCCACGATGGCGGCGCTGGCCCGCACCAATTGGACGGGGAAGCCAAATAGCCGGAAGAACAACTCCTGATTGATGGTGTCGGAGGGCGGCAGTGGGCTGGGGCGAACGAACATCTGGCCGACCAGGCCATACCAGGCGAAGGCGATGGCCGCCCACAGGCTATCCCGGCCAAAGCGAACCAGCCCGGCCTGGCGGAAAACGCGCTGCTGAGCGATCAGGCCGGCGCTGGCGGCCAGGGCGGCTGGAATCCCCAAGACATAGCGCGTCCAGGCATCGGCTACCTCCCACAGGCCGGACTCCAACGTGAAGCGGCTGCGCAGGCTCAACAGCCCGAACCCCCAGACCGCTGACAGCACCAGGGGGAAAAGCAGGCTGATGCGGCGAATGCGCTCGTTCGGCGCCAGCAGTGAGGCGCCGAACGCGCCGAGGGAGAGGAACGAGAAGGCGAGAATAGCGAGACGGATGCTCTGCCACAGGAGCGGCTCGGCGCTCTGGAGCGGCAGGAGTTCCAGGATTTGGAACATTTCCAGCCACTCATGCGCGGCATGGATCAGCCCAAAGCCCGCCAGAGGCCGAAGCGCATGGCGCAGCCGGGCATCGGAGGCGCGCCCGCCCTCCAGCGCCACGACCAGCCCCATGCTGAAGAAGGCTAGGCCGTACAGGAAGAAGATGAAGGTAATATATGGGTGGCTCACTCTGAACTCCGTGCACCCTTCATCCTGAATTCAGCCTGAGTTTAACGGATAAAAGAAGTGTCAATAGTCACGTTCATGGCTGACGAATGTAATCACTCCCAGGCAAGAGCGCTGAAGGGAAATGAAAAAGGCGACCTGAACGGTCGCCCCATTTGCCTTCTCCCTTAGAGCCACCCAAGGGACTTGAACCCTTAACCCGTCGCTTACGAAGCGACTGCTCTGCCGATTGAGCTAGGGTGGCGTGTTGTTTTGTATTATACCAGGGCATAGGCCCTTTGGCAAGACGTTGCCTGCTGAACTCGCCTCTGCCTCTTGACAACCGCCTGCGCCTATGGTAACATCGCGCTATCATAGCGAAAGGCGATGATGGAAACGAGTAGGCGGGGCGTAGCGCCCAGCGAGCCTGGGAGGGTGGAAGCCAGGTGCGTGACTCCCGCCGAAAATCCTTCCGGAGCCGCAATCTGAACAGCCATCAGCTTTCAGCCCGCTCTGGCAGGTGCAGTCATTCGTTGAATGCTGAGCGCTGAGGGCTGATGGCTCAGTAGGTGCGCCGGATTCGTCCCCCGTTAGCGGGACGCGGGCATGAACACGTGCCCGACAGAGTGGGCAGCCATCCTCAGGGAGGCTGAGGGCAACTGCCAAGAAGGGTGGTACCGCGGGAGCGATCGCTCTCGTCCCTGAGGGGCGAGAGCGGTTTTGTTTCCAGGCTTTTATCCGTCCCCTCTGCTGAGGGCAGGACGGACGACGAAGGACGGAAGACGGAGGACACTCTATCGTCCGCCTTCCATCCTCCGTCCTAAATGGAGGCGGTGAATGACCGAAGCGTTGTATCAGACGGATAGCTACTTGCGCGAATTTGAGGCGACCGTGATCGCTGTGGAGGGCAACGCCGTGGCCCTGGACCGGACGGCCTTCTACCCCGGCGGGGGCGGCCAGCCGTGCGATGTTGGCACGCTCAGCGCAGGAGGCCGGGTCTGGCCGGTTACGCGGGTGCGCCGGGCCGGGGAGACCATCTGGCATGAGGTGGAGGGGGAACCGCCGCCGCTGGGCGCCCAGGTGCAGGGGCAGATTGATTGGAAACGCCGTTACCAACTGATGCGCACGCACACTGCCATGCATATCCTGTGTGGCGTCATCTGGCGCGACTACGGGGCCTCGGTCACCGGCGGCAATATGGAGCCGTTGCGTGGGCGCATGGATTTTGAGTTTGAGCACATGCGCCAGGAATTGGTGCGCGAGATTGAGGAGAAGATCAACGCCGAGGTGGCTGCTGCCCGCCCGGTGCGCGTTACCACCCTGCCACGTGAAGCGGCCTTCCAGATCCCCGACCTGATCCGCACCAAGATCAACCTGTTGCCGGAGGGCATCCAGCAGGTGCGCGTGGTGGAGATTGAGGGGCTGGACCTGCAGGCGGACGGTGGCACGCACGTCGCCAACACGCGCGAGGTCGGCCCGATCCGTATCGCGGATTACATGAGCAAGGGTAAAATCAATAAACGCATTGTGGTGGAATTGGATGAATGACGGACGACGGGCAACCGCCGTTGTCTGCCATCCGTCGTCTGTCGTCAACAGGAGGAATTATGCCATTCAAAGACGTTCCCAGCACAGTGGACTTCATCGCTCAAGAGCACGCCATCCTGGACTTCTGGCGCGAGACAAATGCCTTCCAGCGGCTGCGCGAACTGCGTGCAGGCGGCCCGCGCTGGTCCTTCCTGGACGGGCCGATTACGGCCAACAACCCGGCGGGTGTGCATCACGCCTGGGGGCGCACCTACAAGGACCTGTGGCAGCGCTTCAAGGCCATGCAGGGGTTTGACCAGCGCTGGCAAAACGGCTACGACTGCCAGGGCCTGTGGGTGGAGGTCAACGTGGAGCGCGAACTGGGGTTTAAGTCCAAGCGCGATATTGAGTCATTTGGTATCGCTGAATTTGTTAAACTATGCAAGCAACGTGTACTCACCTACGCCGCCATCATCACCGAGCAATCCATCCGCCTGGGGCAATGGATGGACTGGGACGACCCAGACAGGCTGCGCTGGCTGCGCGATAAGCTGGGCGAGAACCCTATGCAGGTCGTCACGGTCCAGGGGCCCTTTGGCCCGGTCACCGACACGGTGGAGCAGATCGTGGGGCGGCTGGGCCTGCCGGAACTGGGCGGCTCGTATTACACCTTCTCTAATGAGAACAACTACCAGATCTGGAGCTTCCTCAAGCGCTGCTGGGAGCGCGGCTGGATTTACAAGGGCCACGATGTCATGCCCTGGTGCCCGCGTTGTGGCACCGGCATCAGCCAGCATGAGATCGTCACCGAGGGCTACGTGGAACGCACCGACCCCGGCCTGACGGTGCGCTTCCCCTTGCGCGAACGGCCCGGCGAGAGCCTGCTCGTCTGGACGACCACCCCCTGGACGCTCACCAGCAATGTGGCCGCCGCCGTCGGCCCCAACCTGACCTATCTCCGCGTGCGCCAGGGCGATGAGGTCCTCTATCTGTCTAAAGGCACAACCCACATGCTCAGCGGCGACTATGAGGTGCTCGGCGAGCTTTCCGGGAGCGACATGGAAGGCTGGACGTATACCGGCCCGTTTGATGACCTGCCCGCGCAGCAGGCGTCGGGTGCGATTGAGGCCCACCGTGTTGTGCTATGGGAGGAGGTGGGCGAGGAGGAAGGCACAGGCATTGTGCATATCGCCCCCGGCTGTGGCGCCGAGGACTTCCAACTAAGCAAGCGCTACAACCTGCCGGTGATCGCGCCGCTGGATGAGAACGGCGTGTATGGGGAGGGCTTCGCCTGGCTGACTGGCATGGACGTCGGCCGGGTGACCGAGCCGATCGTGGAGGACCTGAAGCGCAAGGGCCTGTTCTATCGCCTGGAGCCTTATACCCACCGCTACCCGGTATGCTGGCGCTGCCAGACCCCGCTCGTCTTCCGCCTGGTGGATGAGTGGTTCATCTCTATGGGCGAGGTGTATGACAAGCCCCGCGAGGAGTTGACCCCCGAAGAGAAGGCCCGCAGCCTGCGCTATCAGATGATGGACGTGACCGAGCAGATCCGCTGGATTCCGGAGTTCGGCCTGGACCGCGAGATGGACTGGCTGCGCAACATGCACGACTGGATGATCTCCAAGAAGCGCTATTGGGGGCTGGCATTGCCCATCTGGGAGTGCCACACCTGCGGCCATTTTGAGGTGATCGGTTCCGAGGAGGAACTCCGGCAACGTGCCGTGGAGGGGTGGGAGACTTTCCAGGGCCATACCCCTCACCGCCCCTGGGTGGACGCGGTCAAGATCCGCTGTGCTAACTGCGGCGCGCTGGTCTCCCGCATCGCCGATGTGGGCAACCCCTGGCTGGACGCGGGCATTGTGCCTTACTCCACACTGCGCTATCGCACCGACCGCGCCTACTGGGAGAAGTGGTTCCCGGCGGACTTCATCACGGAGAGCTTCCCTGGCCAGTTCCGCAACTGGTTCTACAGCCTGCTGGCCATGAGCACGGTGCTGGAGAACCGCCCGCCCTTCAAGACGGTGCTGGGCTACGCCACGCTCCTGGGCGCGGATGGCCGCCCCATGCACAAGAGCTGGGGCAACGCCATTGAGTTCCACGAGGCCGCCGAGCAGATCGGCGTGGACGTGATGCGTTGGATGTTCTGCGCCCACCGGCCCGAAAAGGACCTGTGGTTCGGCTATGGCCTGGCCGACGAGACTCGCCGCCGCTTTCTGATCCCGCTGTGGAATGTGTACAGCTTCTTTGTGACCTACGCCAACCTGGACGGCTGGGAGCCGCAAGAGCAGGCGCAATGGGCGACGGCCCCGGCCCTCCCAGATCAGTTGAACGTCCTGGATCGCTGGATCCTGGCGCGCTTGAATCAGGTGGTTGCCGAGGTGACAGAGCGGCTGGAGGACTATGATGCCGCCAGCGCGGCGCGGGCTGTGGAGGTCTTCCTGGACGATCTCTCCAACTGGTACGTGCGGCGCTCGCGGCGGCGCTTCTGGAAGTCGGAGCATGATAGCGACAAGCAAGCTGCTTACAGCACGCTGTACTACGTTCTGGTGACGCTGGCGCGGTTGCTGGCGCCCTTTGTGCCCTTTGTCACCGAGGCCATGTACCAGAACCTGGTGCGCCAGGTGGCTGCCGAGGCCCCGTTGAGCGTGCATCACTGTGACTGGCCGCAGGCGACCCCACTCTCCGCAGAGGAGGCAACGCTGCTGGGCGAGATGGCCCTGGCACGCCAGGTCGTCGCCGCCGGCCATGCCGCCCGCGCCGCCGCTGGCCTGAAAGTGCGCCAGCCCCTGGCCCGCGCCATCGTGGTCACCACAGATGAGCAGCGCCAGGCCCTGGTGCATCTGGAGGAGATCATTGAGGACGAGTTGAACGTCAAGTCGCTGGAGCCTGCCGCCCAGGAGTCGGAGTTGGTGGCTTACCGCCTCCTGCCCGACCTGAAGAAGCTTGGCCCCAAGCTGGGGGCGCTGACGCCCAAGGTTCGCGCTGCGCTGGCGGGCCTCAATGAGGCCCAGGCTATGCGCTATGTAGCGGCGCTGCGGGCCGGACAGAGGCTGGCGCTGAGTGTGGATGGGGGCAGCGTTGAGTTGGCCCCGGATGAGGTGCTGATCCAGACCGAGCCGAAAGCGGGCTACGCCATTGCCAGCGAGGGCGGCGTGACGGTGGCCTTAGATACGGTGCTGACGCCGGAACTGGAGGCCGAGGGCCTGGCCCGCGAGGTCATCCGCCGCATCCAGGACCTACGCAAGAGCGCGGGTTTCAACATCGCCGACCACATCGTGACGACGTACCGGGCCAGCCCGCGCCTGGCTGCGGCTATGGCCACATGGGCGGGGACCATCGCGGCGGAAACGCTCTCGGATACTTTCTCCGAAAGCGCGGAGCCATCCGGTCAGGTGGTGGAGCGCTTCCAGTTTGACGGGGAGGAGTTGGTGGTGGGATTAAGGACGAGCACGTAGAGGGGGCAGGCTACGAGCACACGCCTCGCCTGCGTTGAGCGCCATTCGCTCATGTGGCAGCGAAGGAACATGGAATATGCCTCAACGGGCCAGGGGGAGAACACGTACTCTGGATCTGCTCTCATCAACGACAAGCAGTGCTCCAGCTTCAAGCAGTGGACTGTACTGGCGTAACGCCTTAACCACTATGCTCTCAAGATGTCCAGGTGTCACATCTTGGGTGCGTACCTGGATCACGCTTGGCCCTTCAGCGCGGGTGACGGCCAGGAGGGCACCGAAGTCAAGATCATGGGTAAAGACGACGTGAACGTTGTGCCGCGCCCAATCCATGATGACGTGATCTGGTGCGCGTGGGTCACCAACAGTTGACCAGTGCACTGCCTCCCAGCCGTGGCGCCGCAGCACCTCAACCCAGTCGGGCGAGAGATTCATGTCAATAAGGAGCTTCATGTATGCGTTAACGGAAGCTCTATCTCTTCAACCCGCCAAGCCGCATAAGCCAGGGCTTCACGGATATCCTCTTCCTCAAGATAGGGATATAGCTTCAGAATATCGGCAGTGGAATACCCTGATGCAACCAGTCCAACGATGGTCCCCACGGTGACGCGCAGCCCACGAATACAAGGCTTGCCTCCCATGACTTCTGGATCAAACGTTATACGTGTCAACTGTCTCATAGATTATCCCCCTCCCCGATCAGGCATCAGTGTACCCTCTTGTTAGCGAAACCGCTATATTCTCCCATATTCTATAGCGAACTTCGTTCGCATGTCCCCCGCTCCTCTGGTTGGTGTACCATGTCGGCCAACGAGAGACTATTATAGCACGCATCGGTTGCGGTGGGGGGCGCATCCTCAGGTCGCCTCGGTTACGGTGCCATTTTGTTAACCTTCATACGGTGCCCTGGCCAACTGTCCATCCCTCAGGCAGGGTCGTCGGGGCTTTGCGCCCGCGCCAGGATGTCCCGCGCCTGGGCGATGTCCTTCCGGATTTGCGCCACCAGCGCGTCCACCCCGGCGAAGCGCTGCTCGTCGCGCAGCCGCGCAATGAAATCCAGCGCCAACACCTGCCCGTAGAGGTCGCCCTCAAAATCCAGCAGGTGGGCCTCCACCGTCTGTTTGCCGCTGGTCTCCACTGTCGGGCGGACGCCGATGTTGACGACAGCCGGATGCCTGTGGGCGCTCTGTCCAGTCGTAGCAGGGGAAGGGTCGGGGGAGAGAATGGCCCAGCAGGCGTACACGCCGTTGGCCGGAATGGCCCGCTCACCCCATATTGACAGGTTTGCCGTGGGAATACCGAGTTGCTTACCGCGACGCACCCCTTCAATGACGACGCCTGGCAGGCGGAAAGGTCGCCCCAGGCAGCCCATAGCTTCTTCCACATCGCCCGCCGCCAACGCCCGGCGCACCCGGCTACTGCTGACGATCTCACCGCGCCACGTGACCGGCTGGTCAATCACGTGAAGGCGATAGCCCTTCTCTTCACCCAATTCGCGCAGCCGCGCTGCGTTGCCCTCGCGCTGATAGCCCAGGGCAAAATCGTGGCCGATCCACAGGTCGCTCATGCGCAGGTGGCGACACAGCAGGGCCACAAATTCATGCGCCCGCATATGGCGCACTTCTTCGTTGAAAGGGTGCGTCACAATCAGGTCCACGCCCAACTCGGCCAGGAGTTGGGCCTTCTCTTCAGGCGCGTTGATGTAGAAGGGGGGCTTCTGGCGGCCCAGCACCACACTGGGGTGGGGGTAAAAAGTGAGCACAACGGCCAATGCATCCGAGGCCCGCGCCGCCTCCACCATCCGGCGGATGATGGCCTGGTGCCCCCGGTGCACGCCGTCAAACGAGCCAATCGTCACGTGCGCGGGCCGGTCAAGGTGGACGTGAGTCAGGTCATAAACGTGTTGGGCCATCAGTGAGACCCTTCGCTTCGCTCAGGGGGATATTTTTGAGCGAGGTGTGGAAGACCTTCTCCGGCTGCCAGCGGCTGCCGTCCTCGCTTCGCTTGAGGATAGCCAATAGATGCCCGTCGGGATCATAGGCGCGGGCCTGAGGGCCTGGCGGATCGGGCGCGGCAGGCAGCCACATCCCCCGCCGGATGCGCGCTGCCTGGCTCGCATCCAAATGAAGCGCGGGCAGACCCTGAAGCGCAGTGTCCATAGGCAAAAGATAGCGTTGCCAGGTCCCCTCGGCGAAGGCGGTGGACAATTCATCCAATGTCACGGCCTGCTCCAGGCGGAACTCCCCGCTCGCCAGGCGGGTGAGGGCGGTCAAATGGGCGCCGCACCCCAGCCGCTGGCCCAGGTCGTGCGCCAGCGAGCGGATATACGTCCCCGGCGAACAGGTGACCTCTATTGTGAGTTGAGGCGGCGACCAATCCACAAGCTGGAGCGTGTAGATCTCCACCGGCCGTGCCTGGGGCTCCACCTCCTGCCCCTGCCGCGCCAGCCGATAAAGCGGCGTCCCCTGGCGCTTCAGGGCCGAGTACATGGGCGGCACCTGGGCGATCCGGCCCACGAACTCCGCGAGAGCTGCCTCAACCTGAGCGCGGCTGACGTTCACCGGCGAACGCCGCACGACCTTCCCCTCGCGGTCATACGTGTCTGTCTCAACGCCCAGCAGGATCGTGGCCCGATACTGCTTGGGTGAGGCCATGAGATATTCGCTCAACCGCGTGGCCTGGCCCAGACACAGCACCAGCACGCCGGTCGCCAGTGGGTCCAGTGTCCCGGCGTGCCCCACACGGCGGATGCCACTCCAGCGGCGCACTCGCGCCACCACATCGTGGGAGGTCACACCACCAGGCTTATTCACGACGATAATGCCATCCACGTCTTATACATTAGGAACCTGAGCTTAAGCTTCTCCTCTGCTCCAAATAGGCTCTAAGCAGGCCGAGAACCCGCGCTTCCACCTCAGGCAACGGCCCCGGCAGCGAGCAGCCGGCGGCGAGGGGATGGCCACCGCCGTTCAGCGCTGTGGCCACAGCGGAGATGTCATGCCCAGGCTTGGCGCGCATACTCACATCCACCGTTCCGTCCTCGCGCTCGGTGAACAGGACCGCGATCTCGGCCTCTTGAGCGGACAGGAGGAAGTTCACCAGACCGGTCTCCGCGCCAGCCACCGGGCCGCATGTCGCCCGCGCCTGGCGTGACAGGTGCGCCCAGATAATGCCGTCCTCCAGCCGCATGGTCCCCAGCCCGGCGGCCCACATGCACAGCCCGGAGTACGGACGCCGGTTGAGCGCCATCTCAATGATATGGGCTAATGGCGCTCCAGCCCGCATCAGCCGCGCCGCCCGCTCCAACACGCGTGGCGTGACATTTGCCGTGCGGAAGCCCAGGGTATCGGTGACCAGGCCACACAGCAGGCAGGTGACGATCTCCTGATCCAGGGGCACGCCCAACGCATCCACAACGTCCAGCACTACCTCCGCCGTCGCCACCGCTTCCGTGTCAATCAGGTTCACTGTAGCGAAGGTGGTGTTCGTCACGTGGTGGTCCAGGTTCAGCCAGGGCTTCGTCCGCAGGGCATCCAGGGCCTCCGCCGACAGCCCTAGCCGCCCCATGTCAGCGCAATCCACGCTGATCAGCAGGTCCGCGCCCGTATCCGGCTGCGTGACGACCTCCTCGGCCCCCGGCAGAAAGGCGTACCGTGAGGGCACCCCACTGGTGGAACACAGGGTGGGGGACTTCCCCAAGCGCCGCAACGCCCACCCCAGCCCCAGCAGCGACCCGATGGCATCGCCGTCGGGGTCCACGTGGGTGACCAGGAGTGGGCGTTGCGCCGCGCGGATCAGCGCGGTGGCCTCATGCAATGCTGCCTTCAATGCCTCTATCCGTGCCCTGAATCCGTACCGTGCCCACTGTTCTCCTCAGGTGGGATCTCTAGGTGGTCCAGAATCTGGCCGATGCGCTCCCCCCGCTCCAGGCTAGGGTCCCAACGGAAGCGCAACTCTGGCACGACCCGCAGATGGATGCGACGGGCGATCTCACGGCGCAGGAAACCGGTAGCCCCTTCCAGCGCCTTCATGATCTGCCGCTGCTCCTCCGGGCCAGCCAGGGCGCTGACGAACACCGAGGCGTGCCGCAATTCGCGGTCAATGGTCACATCGGTGATCGTCACCAGATTCAGTCGGGGGTCGCGCAGTTCGTTCTGCAACAGGTCCATCAGCTCGGCGCGCAACCCCTCGGCCACGCGCTGCTGGCGGATCTTGGACATCATTCCACCTTCTGCTTGACGACGAACTCCAGCACATCGCCCACCTGGACGCCATCAAAACCGTCCAGATGCAGGCCACACTCGTAGCCAGCACGCACCTCGCGCACATCCTCTGTAAAGCGCTTGAGCGACGCCACCGGGCCGGTATGCACGACCTTGCCGTTGCGGATGACCCGCACCTGGGCGTTGCGTTGGGCCGTCCCCTCGCTGACGTAACAGCCGGCCACGATGCCCACCTTGGGCACGCGGAAGAGTTGACGCACCTCGGCCTTGCCCACTGTGACCTCTTCGTACTGTGGCTCCAACAGCCCCGCCAGGGCCTTATCCACGTCCTCAACCAGCTTATAGATGACGTCGTACACGCGGATATCTACGCCCTCGGATTCGGCCATGCGGCGGGCCGCTTCATCCACCTGGACGGAGAAGCCGATGATGATAGCGTGTGAGGCTGAGGCCAGCATGACATCCGACTCGGTGATGTTGCCGATCTCCTGGTGCAGGATGTTGATCTTCAGTCCTTCGTGATCCAGCTTTTCCAGCGAACTGACGATCGGCTCCAGCGAACCTTGCACGTCGGCTTTGATGATCAGGTTCAGTTCACGTGCCTGGCCGGTCTTGAAGCGGGCGTAAATCTCCTCCAACGACAGCGGGCGCGGGGCCTCTGCCATCTGGCGTTGCGCCTCCAGGCGTTCAGCCACCAGGGCACGCGCCGTGCGCTCATCGGCGACCACCTCAAACACCTCGCCTGCGGCGGGCACAGCGCTCAGGCCCAGCACGGAGACCGGCGTGGATGGCCCGGCGCTTTTGATGGGCTTGCCGCGTTCGTCTAGCATGGCGCGGATGCGGCCAAACGCCTTCCCCACCACAATGGTGTCCCCCACGTGCAGCGTCCCGTTCTGAACCAGCAACGTGGCCATCGGCCCGCGTGTCCTGTCCAGTTCGGCCTCAATCACCGTGCCCACTGCCGGGCGGTTGGGGTTGGCCTTGATCCCCATTTCGTCGGCGATCAGCAGGATCGCCTCCAGCAGGTCTTCAATGCCCTTCTTCTGCTTGGCCGAGACGGGCACCACCAGCGTCTCGCCGCCCCACTCGTCAGGCACCAGGCCCAGGTCGGCCAATTGCTGCTTGACCCGCTCCGGGTTGGCGGTGGGCTTGTCAATCTTGTTCAGCGCGACCAGGATGGGGACGTGCGCCGCCCGTGCGTGTGCAATGGCTTCGCGGGTTTGGGGCATGACCCCGTCGTCGGCGGCGACCACCAGGACAGCGATGTCCGTCACCTGGGCGCCGCGGGCGCGCATGGCGGTGAACGCCTCATGGCCCGGTGTGTCCAGGAAGGTGATCTTGCGCCCGTTATGTTCCACCTGATATGCGCCGATGTGTTGGGTAATCCCGCCCACCTCGGCGGCGACCACGTTGGTATGCCGGATGGCATCCAACAGCGAGGTCTTGCCGTGATCCACGTGCCCCATGACGGTGACGACGGGGGGGCGAGGGCGCAGGGATTTGGGGTCCTCGTCTTGTACCAGGCGCTTCCAGGCGGGGACCTCCGGGGCTGCGGCCTGTTCCTCCTCCGGGGGCGCTTCGGGGCGGGCCTCAAAGCCCATCTCCTCGGCGACAATCGCCGCCGTCTCATAATCAATCTGTTGGTTGATATTGGCCATGATCCCGTTGGCCATCAATTCCTTGATGACGTCAATCGGGCTGGCCTTCATGAGCGCTGCCAGCTCACGCACGGTCAGGAAACTGGGCAGTTCAATGACCTTGCGTTCCTTCACTTCTGCCATACGCTCCCTCCTTTCCAGTGGTCAGCAGTCAGACCGCCCTGGCTACCGACCACCGCCTACTGCCCCAGCCGATCCATATAGTCTTGCAGTAGGTTGCGTTCTTCAGTTGTCAGCGTCGTTTCCAGTGCTCGCTCGACAGCGCCACGCTTCAGGGCGTTCTGCCAGCAGGCGAGACGCGGATGGAGATACGCGCCCCGCCCCGAACGCTTGCCGGTGGGATCGATCTGCACTCCGGCGTCCGGCGTCCTGACGATCCGCACCATCGCCCGCTTCGGCTCTACCTGGCCGCAGCCAATACAGGTACGCAGCGGGATGTGCTTCGGCGACATCTTCCAGCGCGTAAAACGTGAAACGTCACCTGTCAGGGCGTTTCACGTTTTACGTTTCCTGCCTTACTCCTCGTCAAAGTCGTCCCACTCGCCGCGGCGACCGGGCCTGCGCTCACGCTTGGCCACCATGCGCCCCAGTTCCTCATCAAAGATAAGCTGGCGGCCCTTCTTCTTGGCCTTCTTGCCTTTTTTGGTGAGCACATGCTCCAGGCGCTCCTCCGGCTCAAGCTCCTGAAACGCATACCCCTCGGCGAATTCAGGCACCTGCTCTTCCTCAGCCTGCGCTTCGCCCAAGGATGGCATGGCCTCCAGCGGAGCCACCGCCAGCGGTTCAGCCACGGCCTCCACCGGCGGCTCAGCAGTCACCGCGACCGCTTCTGCGGCGGGCGGTGGCGCAGCCGCCTCGCCTTTACCTGTCTCCGCTGGCTCCTCTGGCCTGGAGGGGAGCTTGACCTGAGCCAGTCTGGCCTTGATCTCACTCAACTCTTCCGGTCCGATGCCATCCAGCGTCAACAGCTCGGCCTCATCCAGAGCCAGCCGTTCCATGAGCGCCCCGACCGTGGTGATACCTCCCTCGGTGAGCGAGGTGTGCAGGCGCAGCGGGAGTTGGAGGGCCTCCAGCGGCATCTCAAAGGCCGGTGGCGGCACGGTGGCGCGAGCCGCGGCGCGGGCCTCCTTGCGGCGCTGGCGTTCGGCTTCGCGCGCGGCGATCACTGCGTTCTCCACCAGGTTGACGATGCGGTTCATGGCCTGGTAGTCCTCACCGCTCAGCGGCCGGTCGGCGGCCTTCTTCGCCAGCGCCTGCTGCGCCGCGGCCACGATGTCCGCGTGCTGCTGCATCAGCCAGGCGAATTCCGGGCGTTGAGCGCGGGCGATGGCCTCACTGGCCGCCTCGGACAGGCTCTTGATGTCAATGCGCCAACCGGTCAACTTGGCCGCCAGGCGGGCATTCTGCCCTTCGCGGCCAATGGCCAGCGACAACTGGTCATCGGGCACGACCACCAGCGCTGTCTTGCCCTCCACCGGGTCGTCGTCCAGGAAGACGCTGTTCACCTTGGCCGGCGAGAGCGCCTTGGCGATGAATGTGGCCTGGTCGGGGCTCCAGGGAATGACGTCAATCTTTTCGTCATTCAGCTCCTTGACCAGGGACTGGATGCGCACCCCGCGCAGGCCCACACAGGCGCCCACCGGGTCCACCCCTTCCTGAAGGGCGGCGACGGCGACCTTGGAACGCTGCCCGGCCTCGCGCGCGATGGCCCGGATCTCCACTGCGCCGTTGTAAATCTCCGGCACCTCGTATTCCAGCAGGCGGCGCAGCATGTTGCGATGGCTGCGCGACACGATGATCTGCGGGCCCCTGGGGGTCTTACGCACCTCCAGGATATACACCCGGATCTTATCGTGCGGCTTGTAGCGCTCGCCTGGCACCTGCTGATTGCGCGGTAGAATGGCCTCGGTGCGCCCCAGGCTCACGGTGATCGCCTGCGCGGTCACGCTCTGCACCGTGCCGTTGACGATCTCACCGACACGGTCGCTGAAATCGTCAAACAGCTTTTCGCGCTCGGCTTCGCGGACTTTTTGCAGGATCACCTGCTTGGCCGTCTGCGCCGCGATGCGCCCGAACTCCGCCGGTGTGCTCTCCACCATGATCATCTGGCCCAACTCCACGTTGGGGCCTGCGATCCGGCGCGCCTCCGCCAGGCTGACCTCGGTTTTGGGGTCGTGGACGGACTCCACGACCTCCTTCTCCACATAGACGCGCGCCTGGCCGGTGATCGGATCAATCTTCGCCTCCACCCGCTGGGCATTGCCGATGTTCATATTTCGCTTGTAGGCGGAGACGAGCGCTTGTTGTAGCGCCTCCAAGACCACGTCCTTCGGCAGGTGACGCGATTCACAGATTTCATTGAAGGCAAGCATGAACTCGCTTTTCATCGCCGTGCCGGTCCTCTACCCCCCGATCGGCCTGTGCTCGCCCATGCCTCCACCGGGCCTCTTGCCGGTGACAAGAGGCGGGCAGCCCAGGCCGATCGCCGCACACACCCGCTCACGCGGGCACCCTCCTCATTGGGTGATGGAATCCTCAAATCTCCTTACAAGAGGATAGACGAAGGTCTGCCTTCCGTTCTCCATCATCTATCCTCTATCCGCATATAGCAGAAAAGTGGGGGCGTCCCACTTTTCTTCAACCGCTACTATCCAACTGACCCAAACCAGGGTTATTATACCACGAAGGGACACAAGAGGCAAGGGGGTGAAACCCGGCGATGATCCATAGGTGCTTATAGCTCTGGCAAAGGGCGGCGAGCAGCGAAGGTGAGGCTGCTGATGGCTGTTAACATAACGCTGACGCCCACCAGCGCCCATACCCCCTCACCAGCCAGGTTTCTGCCCGTCGCGCCGGATGGGGTGGAGGTCTGGCGCAGCCTCTAGACCAGGAACTCGCCGGCCCGGTAGAAGAGCTGGCCATCTACGTAGATCTCGCCGCCCTCGCGCATATCGCAGATCATGTCCCAGTGGATGGCGGATTGGTTGCGCCCGCCGGTTTCAGGGTAGCTGGCGCCCAACGCCATGTGGATCGTCCCACCGATCTTCTCGTCAAACAAGATATTGCGGGTAAAGCGCTGGATCATGGGGTTTGTAGCAATGGCCCATTCGCCCAGCCGCCGGGCGCCTTCATCTGCATCCAGCATCTTCAGCAGGTAGTCCTGGTTCTTCCTGGCCGAGGCCTCTACCACCCTGCCATTTTCAAAACGCAGGCGGATGCCCTCTACTTCGCGCCCGTCGTGGATCGCCGGATAGGTGAACTCCACCCAGCCGTTGACCGAATCCTCCACCGGGCCGGTGAAGATCTCGCCATCGGGGAAGTTATGGCGGCCATCCGCGTTGATGAAGGTGCGGCCCTCAATGGAGAGGGTCATGTCCACATGGGGGCCGACGGCATGGATTTCGCGCTTGCCCTTCAGCCACTCGCACAGGCGTTGTTGCCGGGCGGAGATCTCCTGCCAGCGCGCCACAGGGTCGGGGTCGTCCAGCAGGCCGGCGCCGAAGACAAACTCGGTGAACTCGTCCAGGGCCATCTCGGCATCCTGGGCATAAGCGTCGGTGGGGTAGAGTGTCAACGCCCAGCGCAGCTCACCGCTGGCCGCACGTTGCAGGAATGTCTCGCGCAGAGCACGGCGGGCCACCTGAGCGCGGCGCTGGCGCGTCGGGTCAATGTTCGTCAACGCCTTGGTATTCGTCTCGCTCATGATGGTGTAGATCACCTGGTATTGCTCAGTGACCAGGCGCTCTACAGGCGAGACAAACTCAAGCTGGGCGTCGCTGGCCTCTTTGAAAAAGGTTTCGTTCAGGCCGGAGACGGTGATCTGGGTGAGCGGATAGCCGCCTGCCCGGAGCACCTCGCGGTACAGCGCCTGGATCAGCGGCGCGGCCACCGCATTCGCGCGGATCGCCACCAGGTCACCGGGGCGGACCGGCGCAGAGTACTGGACGAGCACCTGGGCCAGCTTCTCAATCCGAGGATCGGTCATCTCATCTGCCTTTCTTTGAAACGGGATTTTCTTGAGGTGCATTATAACATTTCCCCTGGGCGCGTGCCAACCGCCGGAGGCCAGGGGGTGTGTATCAGATTTGGGGCAGATGACCCGATTGGTTACCCCCCACCCCAGCCCTCCCCCGCCAGGGGGGAGGGTTGAAGTGAGGGGTGGATATGAGGTAAGGGTTTAGACTTACCCCACCTGTAATCTCCGATCTGTGTTATAATCTGCGCCTGTTTGCTTGAGGTCACATTTCTCAAATACCGCCCCGAGGGGGCAACTATGCGCTGAGCAATGCTATCCTTCGCTGGTGAAGGAAAGGAGGAATCAGAATAAAGGCTCAAATGGATCACCGCTTCCCCGCCCGTCCCTTCCTGCTCTCCCACCTGGGAAGGGAACTCTCCCCCACCCCAGCCTTCCCCCGCAAGGGGGAAGAGGGCCTGCTTTCCAGAAGGGGAGTGTGGTTGCTGGCCCTGGTCGGGCTGATCGGGCTGCTGGCCCTGGCTGCCTGTGGCCCGGACAGCCCTGTGTCTCCCACGCAGCCCACCGTCTTGCGACCGCCGACCAATACTCCTGTGGTGTCCCCGCCCTCCAACGCGACAGCGCCGCCGACTGGCGGAACACCGGGCCCCACGCGCAAGCCGACGAAGACGCCCACGCCCACAGCCACGCCTTTCCCCACCGTCGTGGCCACCCTGCCGCTCAAGTCGCCGGAGTACGGCATCCAGGCTTTTCTGTGGTGGCGGCCAGAGGTCGCCGACCGTGACTTGAATCTCATCAAGGAGATGGGCTTCTCCTGGGTCAAGCAGGGCATGGCCTGGCGCGACATTGAGGGCGCCGGGAAGGGCGTGTTTGACTGGTCACGCGCCGATCGGATCGTGCGCCAGGTGGCCGAGAAGGGGCTGAAGCTGCTGGCCCGCATTGACCATGAGCCGCCCTGGGCCATGCGCGCCTACGCGGGTGGCGATGTGGTCCAGGGGCCGCCCCAAAACCTGCAAGACTTTGGGGACTTCTGCTTCGCCATCGCCGACCGTTACCGGGGCTATATCCAGGCCTATCAGGTGTGGAACGAGCCGAACTTGAGCCGCGAGTGGGGAGGCTATCCCCCGAATGCTGCTGAGTACGTGCAACTGCTCCGGGTGTGCTACGAGAATATCAAGCGGGCCGACCCTAACGCGCTGGTTATCTCCGCCGGGTTGGCGCCGACCGGCACAGACCTGCCGGTGGCCGTCCCCGATGACCGCTACGTCCGCGAGATGCTGGACGCGGGCGCGGCGCGCTACTTTGACCTGTTGGGCTTCAACGCGCCGGGCTACGCCGCGCCCCCCTGGGTCAGCCCCGACGAGGTCGCCGCCAATCCCCAGTGGGGCGGTCACCGCTTCTTCGCCTTCCGCCATGTAGAGGACATCCGCCAGATCATGGTGGAGAAAGGCGTGGGGGACAAGCAGATCGCCATCCTGGAGATGGGCTGGACGACCGACCCCATCCACCCGGCCTACTCCTGGTTCAGGGTCACCGAGGAGCAGCAGGCCGAGTACCTGGTCAAAGCCTACGAGTGGGCCAGGGAGCATTGGGCGCCCTGGATCGGCCTGATGAGCATGATCTACATCGCCGACCCCGACTGGACCGAGGAGCAGGAACAGTACTGGTGGGCGATCACCCTGCCGAGCTATCCGCTGACAAAGACGCGCCCGGCCTATGAGGCGCTCAAGGCCATGCCCAAGTGAGCGGTAGTTACCACACGACCTCGTAGAGATCCCAGCCGTTGCGCACAATACGCTCCAGGGCCGCGTCAATCTGCGCCGGGGCGTCGGGCGCATGGAGGTCCACGACCGTGTCGCGCTCGTTGAGCAATAGATCGGGGTCCCCCGGCCGGGCCGGGTCGCGTCGGCGGCGGGCGCCCTGGATAACCAATCGGTGAGGTGTCTTGGAGTCGGCTGTGCGGATGACCACGCGACGGGTGAACTCTTTCACCCGGCCTTCGCCTGGGTCTATGTACTCATAGAGATAGGCAGCGGCGATTGCCGCCCTGGTCATTTCCATCTCGCTTAAGGGTGTCCAGGGGGTGCAATGCTGCAGGCCACGCTGGCGCATGACGCGCACCGCCGCCTCTAACGAGGAGGTCGCCCAGAAGATCGTGGGGGAGGCGTTCGCTTCCTCCGCGCCCTCCGCCGGGGATGACCTGGAAGGTTCGGGCCAGTAGACAAACCATATCTGGGTTTCTATCTGCTGGCGCCGTGCCTGGGAGGGGCGCAACAGTTCCTCAAGCTGGCGGCGCCAGCCTGTGCTCACCATTGGCCACAGCCGAATACGCACGTCCTCCAACCGCGCCACCGCATTGATCGCAGCCAGCGCCTCCAGATGCGGCTGGATATGCTCAAGAAACGGGGTGATCAGATGCTCATAGTCGGTGGCTGGCATGTATCCCACTCAATGCGCGTATGTTACCACAACAAAGAAAGGCCCGCCAGGTCTCACACGAGACCTGGCGGGCCTGAGCACCTCTACGGCGCGCTGGCCTCAGGCTGTCCCCGGCCCTCTGCTCCGCCGCCGATCACGCCTTCAGGTACTTCTCCAGCCAGGCCAGCGTCTTCGCCCAGGCGTCTCGCGCTGCTTCGGGATTGTAGTTGGCGCCTGTGTCATTGTGGAAGGCGTGGCTGGCATTGGGATAGATGATCTTCTCAAACGTCTTGTTGTTCTGCCGCATGGCCTCTTCAATCGCCGGGATGCCCTGGTTGATGCGCTGGTCCAGTTCGCCGTAGATGGCCAGCACCGCTGCCTGGATGTTGGGCACATCCTCCAGCGGCGGATTCGGGCCGTAGAAGGGCACCGCAGCGCGCAGTTCCGCGATCCGCGTCGCGCAGCGCCAGGTGACGCCACCTCCGAAGCAAAAGCCGATCATCCCGGCGCGGTCCGGGCGGACGTTGGGCTGGCTCTGCATGTAGCGTAGCCCACTGCGAAAGTCCTGGACGAATTGCTCCGGCGGCGTGTTTCCCAGGATGCCGGGGACCTGGCCGGGATCAAGCGCGTCCGTCCCGCCCTGCCGCGAGAGCAGGTCCACCGCCAGCGCGGCATAGCCCGCTTTCGCCAGGCGCCGGGTCACGTCCCGAATGTGCTCGGTCAGCCCCCGGTTTTCATGGCAGACCAGGACGATGGGGACGGCCTCGCTGTTGTTGGGCCTGGCCTGATAACCCTTGAGCATGGCGTCCTGCCCCGGAAACTCCACCGCCCCCGCCTGAATGGCCGGGTCGTCGGGGCTGACGTTTACGCTGCCGGTCGCCTCGGTTGTTGCCGTGGGTGCCTCGGTCGGTGGTTCAGCCGTGGCTGGGGCCTCCGTGGGCGGCACTGGCGTGGCAGTGGCTTGAGCGGCTGTAGGTGGCGCTGCCGTCGGGGGACCCGCGGTCGGCATACTCGTAGTTCCCGTTGGCGCGGCGGCGGGTGGCGCGCAGGCTGCCAGAAGAGCATTCGCCAACGCCAGGCTGCCTGTCAGCCCGGCCAGCCGCTTGAGGGCCTCGCGGCGCGTCATCCGCCCCGCCTGGTAATCTTCCACAAACTCATCAATCAGATACTGTTTCAAGTCACTCATACGATTCTCCTCCTTTAGCTACAAACCGGAAATCCGGTTTCTCCGCAGAAGCCGGATTCCTGTCATGCCGCCCTACGGCTATGGCGGCTATGGAAAGCCGCCCTACAGCTGCTATGGAAAGCCGCCCTATGGCGACTAACTACGGCTGCCCTGCGACGGACGGCAGGCTGACCACCCAGATGGCCCAGTCTTGTGCTGCCACGAAGGCCAGCCATTTCCCGTCGGGCGACAGCCGCCAGTCTCCATCGGCGATAGAGATGGGCGTTACTGCTGGATCGGTCAGGCGGCGGCTCTCCCCGGTGCTCGCCTCTACCTCCCAGACCACATGGCTGCCCTGTTCCCGCGCCATCGGGATGACCAGGAGGTGTGTCCCGTCACGCCAGGTGAACGCGCCGAACAACTCCGGCGGGAGTTTACGGCGCACGCCACCATCGGTGCGGATCAGCCAGATACCATCTTGGGCCGGGTCATCCGAGAAGGTGTTCATCACCACCACCCAACTGCCGTCCGGCGAGAGGGCCGCGTTGCGCGGCCTTTGGGCACGCATCAACTCGGTCACCGCGCCGCTCCCCAGGTCGTAGATGAACACGGCGCGGTCGGCCTCGTTGCGGTCGCGTTTGCCGGTCACCAGCAGGCGCCGCCCATCGGGGAACCAGCCGGAGACCCCACCGCCATATACGGTGAGCACGGGCCGGGCGTCCTTACCGTCCAGCCCGCCGATCCAGATTTCAGTTGGCTGGCGGTCCACCAGGCCCTGGGTGGCGGGCGAGACCTGCCAGAGGATGGATCGGTCATCGGGTGAGAACAGGACAGGCCGTCCCCCCGTCGGCGGTGTCCAGCGTTGCCCGTCCGAACGGCGCTCAATCACCGTCTGTCCGTTCTCCAGGTAATAGATGAACGCGCCATCCGGGGAAAAGAAGGCGGGCCGGGCCAGGACCTGGACAGGCGCCTGATCGCCTGTCACGGAAACGCCCCAGATGCCTGCTGGGCGCTCGTCGGGCCGGTCAATGTACCAGACTTGCATCGGATCGGGCGACCAGAACGGCTGTGAGCAACACCCCGGCTCGGTCAGGCGGCGCAGCACAGGCGTGGGGGTGGGCGTGGCTGTTGGCGGGTTGGGGGTTGCCGTCGGCGGATCGGGGGTCGCTGTAGGCAGTTCAGGGGTCGCAGCAGGCAGTCGCGCTGTGGCCGTCGGGGCAAGCACTGTTGGGCTGGGCCGCTGTATCGGGTTGGCGCCGGAGACGGCTGTTATCGCCAGGGGAAGCGATGGCTGCCCGTTCCCCTGGCATCCCGCCAGGAGCAGCCCCAGGCTGAGGAGCGCAACGGAAAGGGGGCGGCGGGCGTTCATCGGCTGCCCCATTCCGGCGGCCAGGGGTTGGCGTAGTTGTTGAGCAAGGGGCCGCCGAAGGCGGTCTCCGGCTGGTCGCTCAGGTGTTGCCAGCGGCGGGGTTGCTCCAGATCGCGCTCAAACCCCCGACCAAACGAGCCGACCAGCGCCAGGCTGTCCCAATCGGCCTCAATCAACTCAATCGGGTTATAGGCCCGCGTGTAGCTCAGGTTGCGAATCTCCAGGTGCAGATGCGGGCGCGAGGTGCAGGTGCCGTCCGGGTCGCCGGTTTTGGCGATGGGCTGCCCCCGGCGCACCTGCTGGCCGATCTGGAGCTGAGGCCGCTCAAGCAGGTGGCCGTAGAACGAGGCGTAACCGAATTGGGGATGGTCAATCATCAGGTTGTGGGGCGCCGCGCCGTGCTCCGGAGCGTCAATCTTGCGCACGATGCCATCGCCAATAGCCACGACCTCCGTGCCGCAGCGGGCGGAGAGGTCAATGCCGAAGTGCAGGCCCTGCCCGGCGCGATAGGTGGTGTCGCGTGAGCGATAGGCGCTGGTCGTATTTCCATAGACCTGGCCCAGCAGCCAGGTGCTCGGCCCCGGCGGCTGCCGAAAAGGCAGCCCAAATGGGCGCTCGGTCTGCGCGGGCGCGGCGGGTGGCCCGGCGCTGGCGAAGGCGAGGATCACCAGCGCCAGGAGGGGCGCCATGGAGCGCGCCCTCATCCGGCCCCTGCGCGACAGTGGACTCCCCATGTCATTGTGCATCCTCTTCTTCAGATACGTCGTATGTATGTCCCTGGTTTACAGGCTCTGCCTCAAAATCCTTGCGCAGCCAGTAGTAATTGTAGCCATCGGGGTAGTCGCTCAGTTCGCCCACGATACGGTAGCCCTGCTTCAGGTAGAAGTCCAGCGCCTGAAAGTCATAGGTCGTCGTCTGGGCGTGGCGGCAGCCGCGTTGCCGGGCTTCGGCATGGGCGAGGTCAATCAGCCGCTGGCCCAGGCCGCTGCCCCGGAAGTCATCGCTCAGGACCAGCAACCTGATCACCAGCCAGCCCCAATAGGTCAAGGCGGCCAGGCCGCCCACAAGTCGCCCGTTCTCATCCTCCACCCGGATGTTCAGGGGCATGGCCTCCGGCGGCTCCATACGGGTGGCGGTGCGCCGGTTGTAGGCGCGCAACATGTCCTGGAGCTGGTGATAGTAGTCGTTATCCAGCTCATCGCTGAGCACCATCCTATACGTATGGCCAGCGACCAGTATCTTATCGGCCATTCAGGACAAAGTTGAACGTGCCCGCCTGGCCGTCGGCGGTGTTTTGCACCGCCAGCAGCAGGTCTGGGTTGAAGATGCGGTCGTTCTGATTGCCCGGCTCCTCAAGAAAGAAGAGCTGGGGCCTCATTATAGCCCTCTCCGCCGTGCCCGAAAAGTCCAGGGCGCATTCCCTCCCCTGGAGAGGGAAGAAGAGACCCTCATCCCCAGGGGGGTGAGGGTGGATGACATTCTCCCATCTCCTTGCCTCGGGTGCATCTCAATTTTGGGGCACCTGTCAGCCGTCACCCCCTCCCTGCCCTCCCCCTGGCGGGGGGGGGTGGGGTGGGGGGTAACCAACCGGGTCATCTGCCCCAAATCTGATATACACCCCCTCGCCTCCCACAAGGGGGAAGGAAATCACTTGCTCCCTTCCCCCTGTGGGAGGAGGCCAGGAAGGAAGGAGGAGACAGCCTTACCCTCATCACAGGTGGGTGCTGCCGCTGGTTAAGGCCGCGCCCCTAATGTGACCTGCACGTCCATCTGCCTGCCGTTCCGGATGATGGTCAACGTGACCGTCTGGCCGACCTCGGTCTGGCTCACCAGGTAACCGACCAGGTCGGCGAAGTCACGCACCTCGTGCCCGTCAATGGCGATGATCAGATCGCCGCCAGCGCGCAACTGGCCCAGCCCCACGTTGCGCGTCCCGGCGCGGATGCCGGCCTTGTCCGCCGGGCCGCCTGGGGTGACCTCGGTGACATACACGCCCGTGCTCTGGGGCAGCCCCAGGGCGCGTTGGGTCTCCAGGTCAAGCTCACCTGCGGCGGAGATGCCCAGCCAGGGGTAGGTGTAGTGACCGTCCCGGATCAGCGCAGGGATGATGCGCTTGACCGTGTTGATGGGCACGGCGAAGCCCACGCCCGTGTTGACCGGCTGGCCGGTCACGCCCTGGGCAGTGGAGCGGATGGCGGTGTTGATGCCGATCACCCGGCCCTGGGAGTCCAGCAGTGGCCCACCGGAGTTACCGGGGTTGATGGCCGCGTCGGTCTGGATCACGTTGGGGTTGGAGTAGCGCCCACCGCTTCCGCCCGGCGCGACCCGATCGGATTGCAGCGTGCGCCCCAGCCCGCTGACGATGCCCACCGTCATGGTGTTCTGCAATCCGAAGGGGTTGCCGATGGCGATGGCGAACTGGCCCACCTGGACCGCGTCGGAGTCGCCCAAATCGGCCACGACCAGCTCATCGGCGGGCACGTCCACCTTCAACACGGCGATGTCGGCATCCACATCGCTCCCCACCACTTCGGCCTCGGCGCGCTTTCGGTTGGCGAACACCACCTCAATGCGGTTGGCGTCCTGGATCACGTGGTTATTGGTGACGATATGGCCCTCTTTGTCGTAGACAAAGCCCGATCCGCTGCCGTTGTCGGTCTCAATGTAGACCACAGCGGGGCTGACGCGCTTGTAAATATCTACCAGAATGGCCTCCACATCGGTCAGCGTCTGGCTGAGGCCAGAGGTGGCCGTGCGCACCTGCAAGAGCGTGGCTGTGGGCGTGGCCACCGGTGGCGCCACCTGGGTGGGCGCCTGGGCGACCGGCGTACCGGATGGCATCTCAGCCTCGGTCGCTGCTGTCAGGGCCGACGTGCTCGCGGCAGGCGTGATGCCCTGCACAGGCGCAGTCGCCTGCGGGCCCAGTGCCGCGCAGCCCACAGCAAATAGAACCAACACAATTAGCCATAACCAGAGATGCTTGTTCATCGGAATCCCCGTTGGGGCACGGCATGCCGTGCCCCTGCTTTCCTGTGAGTAGAACCTATTTCAAAAATGCTACCCCACAGCCCTACGCCCGGTTCTTACCCTCTTCCTGCCCCTCCCCCCATTGCAGGGGAGGGTTGGGGTGGGAGGCATGTCACCCCCTCCCCCCGTCATCCGGGTAGGGATCAGCTCCGGACAAACTGGAAATCCACCTCCAATCGGATGGTTTCGTCAACGCTGAGCACCACGAAGACCTGTGGCACCGTCAGGTTGAAGTCAGCGAAGGTGAAGCTCGTGGTGGCGCTGCCTGTGAGCGTCTGCCCATCCAGCCGCGCCGTCACCTCCCAGGTCACCGGGCGCGTCACGCCGTGAAGCGTCAGGTCGCCGATGAGTTGAAACGTTCCTTCGCCTGAGGCTGGCAGGGGAGAGGGCAAGCCTCGGATCTCTCGCGGCACGAATTCGGCGGTGGGGAAGCGGTTCGTCTGAAGCGTGTTGTTCTTAATGTAGTTGTCGCGTCGGCTCTCATCGCTGCGCAACGTGGTCAAGTCCACGACGATCTTGGACTCCTCAGACAGGATGGTTCCATCGGGGTTGACCACGATCTGCCCGGAGATGGCTTTAGTTGTACCCACCGCGTCGCTGGGGAACGAGAGCCGGGCAAGCTGCTCGCGCACCCGGTAGCGGGCCTCGCTGCCCTCCGGCACAAGGGTGAAGCGCATGGGTGCGTCGCCGGAGGCGGACGGGGCGCTGGGATCGGAAGGCGCCGCGTTTACCGATGCGGGTGGCGTAGCCTGGGTTGTAGGTGGAGGCGTGAACGGTGTTACGATGGGTTGAGATGGCGCAGGTGTGTTCGTGGGCACGGCTGTGGTTGTAGAGATACTGCCTTGCGGCGCCCCGCCGCAGGCCACCAGGATGCTGACCATGCTCAGTGCGGCTACGATCAGCGCCCACTTCGGAAGTGTTCGTCTTCGGGTCACAGGCCCTCCTTAGCTGGGTGTGATGGTTGACCTGGCGCCTATCCAGGCTGCTTTAGTCACGTTGCTTACTATACTTCAAAAAGTTTGTGTCTTGGTTGCGATTTGATTAAGGTTCCGCAACATTGCGTTTTTTTAGATGATCCTGTACGGTTGCCCTTGTAAAGCAGGGCAAGTCAGAGTACAGTGAGGAGAGTATGACTGAGGTACGTAACGCACTATCTACAGACACCAAGATGACCGACCGGCATACGCCTATGGTCGTCCGGCTCAAGCGCCTGACGCCTGATGCGCGCCTTCCGCAATACGCCTACCCCGATGATTCCGGCGCGGACCTGTATGCGGCAGAGGAGGTGGTGTTGCAGCCGGGCGAACGCCGGGCCGTCTCCACCGGGCTGGCGGCGGAGGTGCCCATCGGCTTTGAGCTTCAGGTGCGCCCCAAGAGCGGCATCGCCCTGAACAGCGGCGTCACTGTCCTGAACACGCCCGGCACGGTGGATGCGGGCTATCGCGGTGAGATCAAGGTCATCCTGATCAACCTGGGGGCAGCGCCTTATGTGATCCACAAGGGGCAGAAGATCGCCCAACTGGTGCTTGCCCCGGTGTTCCGCGCCGATTTCCAGGAGGTAGAGGAGTTGTCCGAGTCCATGCGCGGGGCCGGTGGATTCGGCTCTACCGGTATCCACGCTGAAACGTGAAACGTAAAACGTAAATACCGCGTTTCACGTTCTCACGAGGAGGAGAGATGTACCATGATGGATGTATGGGATGATCCCCTGAGCCAGGACGAGGCGGCGCTGATCGCGCCCTTCGTGACCAATGTGGACCGTCCGGTTTTTGGCCTGCGCAACCTGCCGGAGGTAGTCAAAGGCGCCCTGTTCTCCCGCTACAGCCGCAGCGACAAAAGCCTGCGGCGTATCCTCCTGGACGAGTTCATCAAGGCGCCGGAGGCAGGTTTTGAGCGCATCGTCAGCGCCGCCGCCGCGACGGGCCTGGACCAGCTTGTGGCCATCCAGCAGGCCGAGGCCTTCTACGAGCGCGTGCTCATCGGCTACGGCGATGACTCGGTGGCGGAGTTGGGCGGTGCGCACATCGCCTGTGAGAGCGTCAGCAACATTGCGGCCAAGGCGCTGGAGGATAGCCGTATCGGGATTGACCCGCTGGAGAAATCCACCCGCTATGTGGTGTTCAACCGCAAGGTCGGTGGGCGCTACCGCTACTACCGCGAGCCTTCCATCATGGCCTCGCCTTACGCCGCCCGCTACGAGGCTGCCCTGGACCACCTGTTTGACACCTACACCGCCCTGATTGACCCCATGCTGGCCTGGGTGCGGGCGCGCACCCCCCGCGACGAGGCCATCTCGGAACGGGCCTACAACAGCGCCACCCGTGCCAAGGCGCTGGACCTGCTGCGCGGTCTGTTGCCCATGGCCACGCTGACCAATGTGGGCCTGTATGGCAATGGCCGCGCCTTTGAGTATCTACTGACCAAGCTCTACGCCTCGCCCCATACCGAGGTCCGCGAACTGGCCCAGGCGATGCAGGCTGAGCTGGACCAGTTGATCCCCTCCTTTGTCAAGCGGGCCAAGACCGAGCGCGGCGCCCAATACGCCCGCTATATTGCCGCCCGGCGCGACAACGTGGCCGCCCTGGTGCGCCAGCTTGGGCTTCTGGCCCTCGCTCCCAACCCCCTCTCCCCAACCGGGATGAAGCCCGGTACTGGGGAGAGAGGCGGCGAAGGGGGTGGGGGATGGGAAGGGGACGCGCCGATGGTCAAACTGGTGGAGTATGACCCGGACGCCGAGGCCAAGACGGTCGCCGCGATCCTCTACCCGCACACCGACCTGCCGCTGGAACAGGTGCGCGCCTATGTGGCCACACTGACGCCTGAGGAGCGCGCCCGCATCATCGCTGCTTTCCTCGGCGAGCGCGGCTCGCGCTTCCATAAGCCGGGCCGCGCTTTTGAAGAGCCTTATTACACTTTTGACCTGCTGGTGGACCTGGGCGCGTACCGCGACCTGCACCGCCATCGTATCCTCACGCAGGAACGCCAGCGCTACACCGTGCGCCACGGCTATGTCATTCCTGAGGAGGTTGAAGCGGCGGGGCTGGCGGGGCCTTTCCGGGAGGCGTTAGAGCGGGCCGCCGAGACAGTGGAGGCCATCAGCGCCGACCTGCCCGACGCGGCCCAATACGCCGTGCCGCTGGCCTTCCGTATCCGCTGGCGTATCAAGCTCAACCTGCGCGAAGCCTACCACCTGTGTGAACTGCGCAGTTCCCAGCAAGGCCACCCCAGCTACCGCGCCGTCGCCCAGGAGATCTACCGCCAGATCAACGCCGTCCACCCGACGCTGGCCGCCGGAATGAAGTTCGTGGACCTGAATGCATACCCCCTGGAGCGCCTGGCTTCGGAGCAGCGCATTGATGAGAAGCTGAAGAGGCGGGAACAGGTGCAGGTGGCTGGAGAGAGCAGGTACTGAATCCAGAAGTTCCTGTTGATCCCGGTATCCGGCTTTTGGATAGAGCCATCCAGGTCGCTTAAAACCGATGCGCCTGCTGAAAAACTCCCCTGGTTGCGCAATTCCGCCAGATCAGGTAAGATAGGGCGTCCTTTACCTTGGTGGTCCGCGAGGAGGAATACCCCATGACCATGTTTAGGCGAACGAGAGAGTCCTTGGACGATTACCGACGCGCCCAAGAGGCCCTGCGCCGCTCAACGGCTGGCGAGGAGGAATCTGAAGAAGCGGCCACAGCGGATGAGCAGGCCTGGCGCCGCGTCGCGCCGGCAAGCCCTGCCGCTTCCACCCCGGCACCGGTGGCGGCCATGCCTGCAGAGATGGCCGCCACCGCCGCGGCAGCGACTATCATCGCCCGCGATTCCAGCTTTAGCGGTAAGCTCAAGTCGGAGGGCAGCGTGCGGGTAGAGGGTGCCTTTGACGGCGAACTGGAGGCCGCCAAATCCATCTATATTGCCGAGAACGCCCGCGCCAACGCGCAACTCAAGGCCAGCGAAGTGGTCATCGCCGGCGCCTTTGATGGGCAGGTGGAGTGCGAGAATCGCCTGCACCTGGCGCCGACGGCACGCGCCAAGGGGCGCATCAAGACGGCTGTGCTTGTGGTGGAAGAGGGCGCGGTCGTGGATTGTCACTTCACTATGAAACCCGGAAAGGGAGATAGATAGCTTATGGCTTCGGTTTACGACCGCACAACAACCTATACCCCGGCCCGCCAGGCCTACGCCGAGGAGCGGGCCTCACAGGCAGGGGAAACCTATAGCCTGGTGGACCGCCACTCCGTCTTCAATGGCAGCTTCCGGACCTCGCGGGATTTGCGGGTTGAGGGCACAGTGGAGGGGGAGGTCGCCTGTGAAGGCAAGCTGATCATCGCCCAGGGGGCGCGTGTCAAAGCCACGATCACCGCCCGCGAGATTGAAGTCGCCGGGGAACTGGATGGCGAGGTCACCTGCTCGGGCCGCTTCCGCATCACCCCGACCGGCAGCGCTATGGGGAAGGTGACGGCGGCCAGCCTTATCATAGAGGAGGGGGCGCGCTTTAACGGCGATTTCACCATGATGCGCGAGGCCCCCTCGCCCTCCGGCGCCGAGCCGGCGAGGACGCCGGCGTGGCGGCGTAGCGGTGAGGAGGAGTCACCCGCCGCTCCCCTGATGGAGAGCAGTGTGGATGGCAGCGAAACCACCAGCACAGAAAGCGCAGAGAGCACATAGCGCCAGCCGCCCATATAGAGTCAGGCGTCGGTAGGTGAATTTGGCCCTTTTCTCCTATTGACCCGCGTCTGCTAAATTGCGTACACTACGGCCATGATTCCTGACATCATCGCCGTAGTTACAGTCTGGCTGGCAGCCATCATGTCGCTCCAACGCGCCTGGGACCTGTCCGCAGTATGGCTGTTTGTCTCCGCCATCGCGCTCTGGTTGGGTGATCCCAGGCGCAGCCCGGCAGCGTAGGGTGGAGGTCATCGTAGGCAGACACTCCCCGGCGTGCGCCTGCCGATGAGGAAGCCCATGGCGACACTGCTCAGGGCGTCACCTGGCTTCGCCTCTTGGGCTTAACCTGGCCAGTTCCATTCAAAGCGGTTTCAGCCGCGGCCCCTCCGGCGTATCTATCACCTGCCATCCCAACCCGGCGATACGCTCACGCAACCGGTCTGCTGTCGCCCAATCTTGGGCCGCGCGCGCGGCCTGACGCGCCTCCACCAGTGCCAGGACCTCTGCCGGTGGCTGGGCTGTGATCTCGCTCTGGCGGCGGGCAGCCTGCGCTTCTGCCCACACCGCCGGGGAGAGGCCTGTGGCCGGATCGGGGGTTCTGAACGGGCCAAGCTCACTCAAGGGGAAATCTGTGCCTGAACCGAAGTGTTGCTCCCGGCCTGAGCCAATCAGCGTGACGCCGCCCAACCCCAGCACCTGACCCCTCCTGGCCTGTATATCCATGACCAGCGCGGTCTGCTCGTCAATCCCCACCACCGTTGTCTGCGGCGGCAGGAGCGCCAACAGGGCAGCGAAGCGTTCCTGGCCGATGAAGCAGCGGCTAGTGTCCAGCTCAGCGCCCCCTTCAGCATTGTTCCAATGGGAGATGAAGACGAGCGAGAGGCCATAGGGTGCGAAGAAATCCAGGCCGGGACGCCAATGAGGGTCCTCACCGACCTTGTAAATCTCATAGACAGGCAGGGCCAGGGCGCTGATGGCGATCACGGCGGCGCTGGCCAGGACCAGGGCGCCCCCCAGGCGATGGCAGGCCATGACCCGCTGCCAGGCCAGGCTATCGCGCAACTGGCGCACCGCGTAGGTCGGGCTGCCCGGCCCCAGAAAGATCACATCGGCGTCCAGGATGGGCGCGGTGATGGCCGGGTCATCCGGGCTGAAGGGCGTACCCCGCTTGCGCGCCGGGACAACTGTGATATGAGGGCGATAATTTTGCAGGCGCACCTGGAGGAAGTCGGCGATGCGCCCGGCGACCTGGGCCGAGTTCAACTCAAAGCCTGCGGGCGTTTCCAGGATGGCGATCCGTAGCGGCGCGGACAAACGTCGCGCGATGGCCTCCCAAATCTGCCCGCCGCGTGGCGAGGTCTCCCCGGAGCCAAACAGGACAACCGGCCCAAAGTGTGCTTCCTCTGCCATCTCCACCCTTAATTTTATATCGGACGATTGCCCAGCATACCGTAAGGGAGACTACCCCATGATGGCCCGGCGAGCGCGTATCAGACCCCTCACCTGAGCAGGTCTCGCAAGGCCGCTTCCAGATCAGGGAAGCGGAAGCGGTAGCCCATCTCCACCAGGCGGCGCGGGATTTGCCGCTGGCCGCTGAGCATGAGCGTGGCCAGTTCCCCCAGGGCCAGGCGCAGGGCGAAGGCGGGCACGCGCATGAGGCTGGGCCGCCCCATCACGCGCCCCAGGATGCGGCTGAACTCCGCGTTGGTGACCGGGTTGGGGGCCGAGAGATTGAACGGCCCGTGCGCTTGCTCGTTCTCCATCAGAAAGCGGATCGCGCCGATCTCATCGGCGATGTGAATCCAGGGAAGCCATTGCCGTCCACTGCCCAGCGGCCCGCCCACAAAGAACCTGAAGGGGAGTAGAAAGAAGGGGAACACCCCACCCTCGCGGCTGAGCGGCAGGCCGGTGCGGATGATGACGCGGCGCACCCCCAGGGCCTCCACCGGCGCCGTAGAAGCCTCCCACTCTACGGCCACGCGGGCCAGAAAATCACCGCCGGCCGGGGTCTCTTCTGTGACCTCTTCATCGCCGTGCGGGCCATAGTAGCCCACAGCAGACGCCTGAACGATGACGCCTGGCCTGGCCGTGACCGCCTGCACGGCGGCAACCACGGCCTGGCCGGCATTCACGCGGCTGTCGCGGATGCGGCGTTTACGCTCGGCGGTCCAGGGGCCACCCGCGATGCTCTCGCCTGCCAGGTTCACAATCGCAGCGGCGCCCTCCGCCAGATGCCCCCAGCCCTCCGCCGTGCGCGCATCCCAACGCACCACCTGAACCCCTGGGGGCAGCCCTCGCGCCCGCTCTGGCCTGCGGCTGAGCGCGATAACCTCATAACCATCGGCCAGCAGGCTACGCGCCAGCGCCCGGCCAATAAAACCCGTCCCTCCTGTGATCAGCACACGCATCTTTATACCTCACTGTCGTTCTTCGTTACCCTAACCAGCCTTGGGGCAGAATCGCCACGCCAACAACGATCAGCGCCAGCGCTGCCACGATGCTTAGGAGCGCGTTGCGGTAGCGGACCGCGTCGCCTGATCCGGGAGAGCGTGCCCCCAGATGGGCGACCGCCACCGCAGCGATCATGATAAACGCATGGAGGATGCGATAAGCCGGAAATCCATCCCCGCTGAGGCCCGACCAGAACAGATAGATCAGGCCTAACAGCGCCTGGAGGTCCATCAGCCCGGTGAAGCCGCTCACCAATCCGCGATCCAGGCGGCCAAACGCGCTGCCGCGCACCCAACCCAGGGCCAGCCTGACCAGGGCAATGACGGCGACGATGACAATGACCCAGCGCACGAGGGAGTGCACCATTAGAACAAACCCCATAGCGGCCTCCTTCCAATATTCGCATTTATTGGCCTACTATACCCGATTTGGGAGAATGTGACAAAAGACACATAGTCCGCAGGCAACTTGCGATCCCCACATTTTAAGGATAAAGTAGGCGTAGCGGCTATGGAACAGTTTATTAACACCGAAACGCTGGTAATTGAACTGCTTCTGATCGCCTCAGTGGTAGCCATCGCCGTGCGTCGCTTCCGTATCCCGTATACGGTCGCGCTTGTCGTCGTCGGCCTGCTGATCACCTTTCAAAGCCCGATTGACATCCGCCTGACGCCTGAACTCATCCTGGCGCTCTTCGTCCCACCGCTCGTCTTTGAGGCCGCCTTCCAGCTTAACGCGAGCGAACTCGTGCGCAACCTGCCGCGCATCCTGCTCCTCGCCATTCCCGGCGTGATCATTACAATGTTGAGCGTCGGCCTGATCATTTCCTGGACGACGCCGCTTAGCCCCTCGCTCGCATTCGTCTTTGGCGCCTTGATCGCCGCTACCGACCCGGTGGCCGTCGTCGCGCTCTTCCGCACACTTGGCGTCCCTAAGCAACTGGAGATTCTGCTTGAAGGCGAGAGCCTGTTCAACGACGGGACGGCCATTGTCCTGTTTCGGCTCATCTTGGCAGCGGTGCTCACCGGTCAGTTCAACCTGCTTGAAAGCGTCACCGAGTTCATCGCGGTAGCGGTTGGGGGCGCGGCGGTTGGCCTGATTTTCGGCTTGATCACCTCGCGCCTGATCGCCCGTGTAGACGACTACCTCATTGAGACGACGCTGACCACTGTGCTGGCGTTCGGCTCCTATGTGGTTGCCGAGCGGTTGCACTTCAGCGGCGTGCTCGCGGTCGTCGCTGCCGGGGTGGTCAACGGCAATATTGGCCCGCGTGGCATGAGTCCGACAACGCGCATTGTCCTGTTTAACTTTTGGGAATATATCGCCTTCCTGGCCAACTCCTTTGTGTTCCTGCTCATCGGCGTCCAGGTGAACATCCCTGAGCTTTTGGCCGCCTGGCAGCCCGTTCTATGGGCCATCCTGGCCGCGCTGATCGCTCGGGTTCTCATCGTATATGGCTTGAGCTGGGTGGGCAACCGCCTGGCCGAACCTGTACCCTGGCGCTGGCAGCACGTCCTGACGTGGGGCGGGCTGCGCGGCGCAATCAGCCTGGCGCTCGTCCTCAGCCTGCCAGCGACGCTCGGCGACGACCGGGCGCTGTTGCGCGTCATGACCTTCGGCGTTGCCTTGTTTACCCTCCTCGTCCAGGGCACGACCATGGGCGTACTTATGCGCCGTCTGAATATTGTGACACGCACCGAGGCACAAATAGAGTATGAGATGCGCCATGCGCGTATGGTCGCACTGCGCGCTGCCGAGGCCCACCTGGACCGCCTGCACCGCGAGGGCCTGCTCTCAACTCACACCTGGACAGCGCTCAAGCCTGAACTGTCCAAGCGCGTCCAGGCGTTGGCCGCTGCGGTCAGTGACGCGCTTCGCGCCAACCCTACCCTTGAAGCTGAGGAGCTTGATACCGCTCGTCGCGAGTTGCTGCGTATCTAACGCGCGGCCCTGCTTGACCTGCGCCACGACGGTTTCATCTCGGATGAGGTGTTTGAACGCTTGACGGCGGAGGTGGACGCGGAACTGGCAAGTGAGACGCCGGCAGTGACGCCCCCATTTGAAGGGATAGGGGTCCCAGAGAGCGCCGAAACGCAGGCTGGCGGGGAGATTGAAGAGGGGGTAGAACAGCAGAAGGAGAGACTCTGATGCCTGTCACACTTACACCCCCGGTATCGGAGGCTATAGGCACGCTGCTGCGCATTGGGCTGATCGTCTTGCTCGTTCTCCTGGCAGAACGCGCTTTGCGCCTGGCCTCGCGCCAGATCGGCCAGCGCCTGGAGGCGACGGTGGCTGAGGCGGAACAACTGGCCCGGTTAAAGACGCTTCTGCGCGTTGGGCGTGGCACGGTGGTGGTGCTGATGGTGCTTGTCGCCGGGATGATGATCCTATATACACTGGGCATCAATGTCACCCCGCTGCTGGCGAGTGCGGGCGTCGCCGGGCTGGCGATTTCGCTTGGCGCCCAAATACTGTTCCGCGACATCATCAGTGGCATCATCATCCTGTTTGAAGGCCAGTACGTCATCGGCGATACGATCCGCGTTGGCGGAGTGGAAGGCAGGGTGGAGCGCATCACCTTGCGCGCCACATACCTGCGCGACGCCGAGGGGCACCTGTACATTGTGCCCAACGGTGACATCCGCATTGTCTCCAATCTAACGAAGACGCAGGCGGTTAAGCCGGAGTAGATTGGAGTTGCCTATGGCGGGATTCGCCCTGCACCAGAAGATCATGCGATGGCTGGACCGCTGGCAGCCTTCGGAATGGGTGGTGCTCGGCGGGACGGCGCTCCTCGTCGGCCTTACCAGCGGCATCGGCGTCTGGCTGTTTAAGCGCCTGATTGACCTGGTCCACACGGTGATGTTTGCCAGGCTGGGGATGGCGCTCAGCACCTGGGGCACCTGGGCCATTGCGCTCATCCCCCTGATCGGCGGGCTAGTCGTCGGCCTGATCGTGCATTTCTTCATCGGCGAAGAGCGCCATCACGGGGTAGCCGGGATCATGGAGGCCGTGGCCCTGGCGGGTGGGCGCCTGCGCTACCGGCGTGCGCCCCTGAAAGCGGTCGCGGCAGCGCTGGCCATCGGCTCCGGCGCGTCAGTCGGCCCCGAAGACCCCTCCGTGCAGATCGGCGCGAACTTCGGCTCATTCTTTGGCCAGGGATTGCGCCTGTCGGATGAGCGGGTGCGGACGCTGGTGGCGGCAGGCGCCGCGGGCGGCATTGCGGCGGCGTTCAATGCGCCCATTGCCGGTGTGTTCTTCGCCATTGAGATCGTCCTCGGTGAACTGGGCGGCGGTGGGGCTTTAGGGGGCATCGTGCTTGCCGCTGTGATTTCGGCGGTCTTTACGCAGGCGGTCTCCGGCACGCAGCCCGCTTTCCGCGTCCCGGCATATCCGTTTCGCTCGGCGCTGGAGTTGCCGCTGTATCTGGGGCTGGGGCTATTGGCCGGGCCGGTGGCTGCGCTCTACATCCGCGCCCTCTACGCTGCGCAGGATGTCTTTCACGCCTGGCGTACCCCGCGCTGGCTGAAGACTGCCACCGCCGGCCTTATCGTTGGCCTGACGGGTATCTTCCTGCCCCAAATCTTTGGCGTCGGCTATGAGACCATTGAGCGTATTCTCAACGGCGAGTCCCTGCCCCTCATGCTGCTTGTGGCCTTGCTCGTGGCCAAGCTGGTGATGACGGCGGTGAGCATCGGCGGCGGCTTCCCCGGTGGTGTGTTCGCGCCCTCGCTCTTCCTGGGCGCGACGCTCGGCGCAGCCTATGGCCTCGTCGTGGATCAACTCTTCCCCGGCTTGAACCCTGCCCCGCCCGCCTTCGCCATGGTTGGCATGGCCGCCGTCCTCGCCGGCGCTGCCCACGCGCCCCTCACCGCTGTTATCCTGTTGTTTGAGATGACCAACGACTACCGCATCATCCTGCCACTCATGTTCGCGGTGACCATCAGCCTGCTCCTGTCGCAGGCAATTCAGCGCGATTCGGTCTATACGCTCGGCCTGGCGCGCAAAGGCATTCGCCTGCAACGCGGGCGCGATGTGGATGTGCTGGAAGCCATCACCGTCGGCGAGATCATGCAAACGCAAGTCGTGACGCTGCGCGAGAGCGATTCTCTGGCGACCGCCGCCGAGGTGTTTATGCGCACACGCCACCACGGATTGCCGGTGGTGAATGAGGCAGGCGAACTGGTGGGCATATTTACCGTGCAGGACCTGGACCGTGCCCAGGAGAGCCAAAAGGGAACGGAGGAGAATGCCCTGACCGTAGGAGATGTATGCACGCGGGAGTTGCTCGTCGCCTATCCGGATGAGACGATGGGGGCAGCGCTGCGCCGGATGAGCATACGCGATGTGGGACGTCTGCCGGTGGTGGCGCGCGATAACCCGCGCAAACTGCTCGGCATCCTGCGCCGCACGGACCTGGTGCGGGCCTACAATATTGCGCTGACGCGCCGCGCTGCGCTGCGCCATCGCGCTCACCAGATTCGCCTGAGCACATATGAGGGCATCCGTGTTGAGGAGGTCACCGTTCAGCCAGGCGCGCCTTGCGCGGGCCGCCGCATTCGTGACGTGGCCTGGCCGCGCGACTGTGTGATCACAACCATCCGGCGCGGGCGGCAGGTGATCATCCCCAACGGCAATACCGTGCTTCAGGCGGGCGATGTGGTGGTGGCCGTGGCTGAGGGCCAGGCGCGTGAGGATTTCAGGCGGCTGTGCCTGGCGGAGGCACCCGATACGGCGCAATGAAGTATCGTCTGGTTCGTCCGCTTTCTTACGAACGCCGGGCCGAGGTCCTGGAGCAACTGGCCCAAGCTTCCTCTCCCGGCTTTGACTTTTTCCTGCTGATCATCCTCTCCTGCAGCATTGCCACCTTTGGCCTGCTGGTTAACTCCGCCGCCGTGATCATCGGCGCCATGCTGGTCGCGCCACTCATGTCGCCTATCCTGGGGCTGTCACTCGCCTCGGTCGTAGGTGAACAGCGCGTTTTCCGTCACGCGCTGCTCGCACTGATAGAAGGCAGCCTGCTCGCTGTCCTGTTCTCGGCGGGGCTGGCCTGGCTGGGACATGCGCTGCCGTTCGGTGCATTGGAGGAGTTGCCCGGCGAAGTACTAGCCCGCACCCGCCCACGCCATTTGACCTGGGTATTGCGCTGGCGGGTGGCGCGGCGGCGGCCTACGCGCTCGCCCAGCCGCACCTCTCCGCCGCCCTCCCCGGCGTCGCCATTGCCACCGCGCTCATGCCCCCGTTGTGTACCGTCGGCATTGGCATTGCCGTGCGCAGCCCGGCAACTGTGCTCGGCGCCCTCTTGCTCTTCTTAACCAACTTCGCCGCTATCTCCTTCGCCGGCATCGTCGTCTTTGCCGCGCTCGGCTTTCGCCCACTGTATCTGGACATGCACAGAAATGGCCCGCCGCGCAGCCTGTATATTTCTGGCAGCCTGGTCCTCCTTGTGACCATCCCCTTGGTCGTGCTGACATTGCGTTTCGTGGGGGAGACAAAACAGGAACCGGCCATCCATGCGGCTGTCGCCGCCGAACTTGCCTCCCTACCCGATATGCAACTGGTTGAGATCAATACAGGCTCTGAAAGCAACACGCTGCGCCTGCGTATCACCGTTCGCAGTTCGCGCCAGCCGGCCTATCAGCAGGTGGTAGCCCTGCAAGCCGCGATCGCCACGCGGTTACAACGCCCAACGGCGTTGCAACTCGTCGTCATTCCCATGACCCAATTGGATCCCCTGGTGCCGCCGACGTTCACGCCGACGCCGACGCCAACGGCGACCTTGACCCCATCGGCGACGCCGACGCCAACGCCTTCAGCGACGGCGACCAATACACCAACCGCTACGATGACTCAGACGCCTACGCCGACGGAGACGCTCACACCCACGCAGACCGCTACGCCCAGCCCAACCCCGACGGAGACGCTAACGCCAACGCCTGTCCCGGCGGTTATCGCTAACACCGGTGGCCTAGGTGCCTTCCTGCGCGATGCGCCTGGCGGCAGAATTATCGCCGCGCTGCCCGAAGGCACGCCCGTTGAAATCCTCTATCGCCGTGAAACAGTGAACAATATAGAGTGGGTTGAAGTACGTGATGCCCAGGGACGGATCGGCTGGGTTGCGGCGCAGTTCCTGGTACCTCGCCAGGCCCCCCTATTCCCTGCTCAGCGTATAGTACGTGGTCACGCCCGGATTGTAATTGTAGACCTGGATCACAAAGGTGCCTGCCAGAGCGCTGGAGAATTCAGCAGTCTGACGGGCGATGTCATCGCGCTTCGGATGGCTCCGCGCAATCAGGCGGCCGTCCCAATACACGTTGAAGCCCTGCCCCTGATTGAGCCATTCATCCGCAGGCCAGAAAGTGGCGCTCAGGCGCACAGTGGAGCCATCGCCAGGGTAGTAGAAGGTGTAATAGGCGAACGCGCCGCCCCTGTTCCCTACAAGGCTGCCTGACAGGCTCTGGATCAGTGCATTGGGGGCCGGGGTGGGTGTCGGGGCAGCGGGCACCGGAACGCCCTGGAGTGTGAGCGTATAATGAATTGTGTGGCCTGGGGCATAATTGTAGACCTGCACCAGATAGCTGCCCGCCAGGCCGGAGGCAAAGCGCACCTGCTGGAGGCCCAACGTGTCTATGGTACGGATATTATATGCTGTGCCATCTGGGGCATAGATATTCAGACCAATGGCAGGGTGAACGACGGAATCGTCCGGGCTGAAGCTGAGCGTCAGCTTCGCCACCCAGTGCTTGCCGGGATAATCAAATCTATAGTAGGCAAAGGCACCAGCCCGGTCCCCTGTCAACGATCCTGTCGTAGGATTGATCAAAGGCAAGGCGCGCTCTGGCACGTCGTTGCCCTGCGCCCCGGCCAGGCCAACCCCCAGACCGGCGCCGATCAGAAGAAGCGCCAGACTCGCAAACAGGACTCGCCTCAACATAGTGCCATCTCCTTCACCCTTAGTTTGAGTGCATTCGCTTATCCCAAGTATAGCCCATATTGGGCACAGATGTACACACAATAAGGCTGACCGACCCTTATTGGGCCGCTGCCGCCTGCTGGAGCAGCGTGCGCAACAGGCGAGCCGTCGCCACCGCCTGGCCGCTCCAGTGGTTATTGGCGTAGACCAGCGTCAAGGGCGCTTTCTGATCCAGCGTGTGGAGTTTGGGCACCCATTCCTGGAGTTCTTCCGCCGTATACATGTAGTCGTAGCGCTCCCAGGCTTCCTCGTGTTGCCACCACTTGGCAGCATTCCGCCCATGGAAGCGCACGTAGGCGACCGGCCCGGTGGCGACAGCAATTGGAGGCATCAGCCCCTTCAGAGGTGGCTCATCCACGCAGCAATAGCCAAACCCAATCTCCTCCAGGATGTCAAACGTGTCCTCGTTCGCCCACCGGGCATCGCGGAATTCCACCACAATAGGTATATCCCCAAACGCCTCACGCAACCGCAGCAGATAATCCCGGTTCTCCTGAGTGGGATGGAAGGAATATGGGAACTGCACCAGGACCGCGCCCAGCTTGTCGGCCTGGCGCAGGGGAGCCAGGGCTGCGCTGAACTCCGGGGCGAGCTTCAGCCCGTCTTCGCGCTCATGGGTAATGCCCTGGAAGGCTTTAACGGAGAACAGAAAGCCCGGCGGCACCTTCTCTGCGATACGCTCCAGCATGGCGGGCGCAGGCATGTGATAGAATGTCGTGTTCAACTCGCAGGTGTCAAACTCGCGCGCGTAGTACGAGAGCCAATCGCGCTTTGGCAACCCCTGCGGGTAAACCGGCCCCACCCAATCGTCATATGAATAGCCGCTCGTCCCGATCCGGATCATGGTCCACCTCGCCTTCTTAGAACACCAGTTCCATTATATCAGGCGCGGGGTGGCAAGTCAAATACTTGCCGAAATCCTGGCTTTATGTTATAGTTACCCCCGTTGCGCCAGCACAGTGTGTGCTGCTTTCCGCTCCCGCCCGGTGCGGGGGCAATCCCGAGGAAAGGAGGCTTTTATTTCGTGAAGCGCGACTATGAGGTCACCTTCGTCGTCCGTCCCCAGACGGAGGAGGAGGGCCTCAAGAACGTCATAGAAAAAGTCCGCGGCTGGATCAACGCCGACCAGGGCCAGGTGATCAAAGTGGACCAGTGGGGCCGTCGCCGCCTGGCCTACCCCATTGAGAAACAACGCGAAGGCTTCTACGTCTACATGCAGGTCCAGTTGGACCCGGCCAGCGTGAAAACACTGGAGCGCAACCTGGAGCTATCTGAGGATATTCTGCGCTATCTGATTGTGCGTGTGGATGACAAGAAGTGACCCTGGACGATAGGCGCTAGATCGTCGCCTATCGTCTGCGTATTGTCAAGGAGCAAGCGATGGTAAGAGGGCTGAACAAGGTCATGATCATCGGCCATGTGGGCCGGGATCCGGAGATGCGCTATACCCCCAGTGGCCGGCCGGTGACCTCGTTTAGTGTGTACACCAGCCGCACCTGGGTCTCGGCAGATGGCGAGCGCCGTGAGGAGACCGAATGGTTCAATGTGGTTGCCTGGGGCACACTGGCGGAAATCTGCAAGCAACACCTGACCAAAGGTCAGCAGGTCTATGTGGAGGGCCGCCTGCAAACGCGCGGCTGGGAAGACCTGGATGGCAAGAAGCACTTCCGCACCGAACTGGTCGCCAACGAGATGATCATCCTGGGTGACCGGCGCGGCCCAGACATCGGCGAGATTTATCCTGAAAGCAGTGAGGAAGAGCATCCGTGGTAGACGAGTTCATTGAAGACGAGGAACTGATAGAAGAAGGCGAAGAAGTCGCCGCACGTGCCGGTAAAGGCGTGCGCCGGATCGGGCGCCGGTCTAAGGTCTGCGCCTACTGTGCCGATGGCATCCGCGACATTGACTACAAGCAGCCGGAGCAGTTGCGCCGCTACCTGACCGACCGCGGCAAGATCCGCCCCCGCCGCCAGACCGGCCTGTGCGCCAAGCATCAGCGGCGACTGGCGCTGGCCATCAAACGTGCCCGCCATCTGGCCCTGCTCCCCTTCGTGGCGGAATACGCCCGCGGCTAGGCAGGAGCGTGCATGAGCAAGGCGGCCAAGCGGCGCGAGGCGCGACGGGAAGTAGTCGGCCCCACTAAAAAGCAAATACGTCTCAGCCGGCGTGAAGCCCAGCAGCGCCGGCTGATTCTGCTCTTCACGGTCGTGGTGACCGTGCTGGTTGTGGGTGTCCTGGGCTTCGGCCTGCTCAACGAGCAGGTGATCAAGCCGCGCCAGCCCGTGGCGATTGCCGACGGTGAGGAGATCAGCACGGCGGCATTCCAGGCCCGCGTGCGCTTTGCCCGCCTGAACCTGATCGCCCAACTGCGCAATATCTATCAGCAGGCGCAAGACCCGCAGCTTCAGGCCATCTTTCAGAGCTACATGCAGAGCCTGCTGAACCAGTTAAACGACCCCACCCAGATCGGGCGCGATGTCCTGAACCAGATGATTGACGAGGTGCTCATCCGCCACGAAGCCAACCGACGAGGGATCACCGTCAGCGCTGAGGAGGTGCAGGAGCGCCTGGAGCAGCAATTTGGCTTCTACCGCCATGGCACGCCCACGCCGACTGCCACCGCAACGGCCACGATCACACCCACGGCGACGGCCACGCCGCTGGTGACGAACACGCCCACGCACACACCTACGCCCCTGCCCTCGCCCACCGGCACGCTGACGCCCACCGCGACGCTGGCGCCAACCGCCGTGATCACCCAGACGGCTACGCCCTTCCCCACGTTCACCCCCTTCCCCACGCCCACCGTGGTGACGGAGGAGGGCTTCAAGGAACTGCTCGCCCAACAGCTTGAACTCTGGCGCAGCATCAACTTCACCGAGGCGGATTACCGCAAGCTGGTGGAAGCCGAACTCTACGATGAACGCCTGCGCGAGGTCTTCAATCGCGATGTCCCCACGCGCGAGGATCATATCATGGGCGCGTGGATGGCCTTTGAGACCGAGGAGGGCGCCAAGGCAGTGTTGGACCGGCTGAGCCAGGGCGAGCCGTTTGACAAGCTGGCAGGGGAGGTCCGCGCCCGCACCATCGTGAGCGCCACGACAGGCGAACTGCCCTGGACGCCGGTGGTGGATCTGGCGCCGCGCTTCGGCGACGAGGTGCAGCAGGCGGTGTCCAGCACAGCCGCAGGCCAACATACGAATATCATTGCTGGCAGCGGCAACCTCTGGTATATCTTCAACATCACCGGCCACGAGGAGCGCGACCTGGACCCGCAAACGTTGCGCCAGCGCCAAAATGACCACTTCCAGCAGTGGCTGGACGACCAGCGCAGCACGAAAGTCCAGTTCATGGACTATTGGGAGAGCCGCGTGCCGCAAGACCCGGCCGTCCCGCTGGACCTGGTGAACGCGATCCAGTCGGCGCAGCCGGCCCTCCCTCAGGAGTTCCCTACGCCGCTACCCCAGCAGACGCCTTAGGCGGTCGGCATTCAACCCTTATTTTCACCGCAGAGAGCGCAAAGGGCGCAGAGATTTTTATATAAATGTTCTCTGCGATCTACGCGGTCTGCCCTTCCAGCTTGAGGGAGATCACTTGAGAGGTGCCCTCAGGCGTCAGGCTGATGCCGTAAACGGTGTCAGCGGCCTCCACCGTTCCCCGGTTGTGCGTGATGACGATGCACTGCACCCTCTGCGACAATTCCTGAAGCACCTGGCGGAAGCGGCCCACGTTGGCGTCGTCCAGCATGGCATCCACCTCATCCAGGACGCAGAAGGGGGTGGGGCTGACCTTGAGGATGGCGAACAACAGCGCGGTGGCGGTCAAGGCGCGCTCACCGCCGGAGAGGAGCGCCAGGGGCTGTTGCTTCTTGCCCGGCGGGCGGGCCATCACCTCAATGCCGCTGCGGGCGATGTCGTGGGGATCGGTCAAGACCAGGTGGGCGGAGCCGCCGCCGAACAGACGGGTGAAGAGCGCCTTAAATTCGGTGTTGACGGCCTGAAAGGTGCGGCGGAAGTCACGCTGGATGAGGGCATCCAGTTCGGCGATGACACGCTGGAGTTGGGAGGACGCCGCCTCCAGGTCGGCCAGTTCGCGGGTCAGGAAAGCGTGGCGGCTTTGCACCTCGGTATACTCGCTGAGCGCCTCCGGGTTGACCGCGCCCAGGCGGCGCAGGCGTGCCCGCCGCTCCTGCAGCGCTGTTTCAATGCCGGGGGGAAGCGCCTCTACGGACGGCAAGCCAAGACTGGGGGCCGGATCATCGTCCGACGTCTGCCGTCCGCCGTCTTCCATTAGCAGTTCCTCCTCCGCCTGGCGCTGGAGCGCGGCCAGCGCAGCCTGGCGCTGGGCGGCCTCCAGATGGGCTTTGGTGTAACGATCCTCGGCCTCGGCACGGGCGCGCCGGGCGGCCGCCTCACTGGCTTCTACTTCAGCCAGCATCGCCTCTAATTCCGCTAATCTGGCGCGGGCGGGCCGGGTCTTCTCATGTAACGCGGCCCACTGCGCCCTGGACGTCGCCCAGGCGTTCTCCGCCGCCGCCAGGGCCTGGGTGCTGGCCTGTTCCTCGGCGGCCAGGCGTTCGGCACGCTTGCGCTGCGCGGCATATCGGGCGTCCAGGTCGCCCAGGGCACGGCGCAGGGCCGTGACCTCTTGCAGGCGATTCTGGTAAGCCTGGCGTGCCGCAGCCGCCTCCTGCTCCAGGGTCAAGGCACGCTCAATAAACCTCTCCTCCATCCCCTCCTCCTCCGGGGGAGGGGCCTGGGGAGGCAGGCCCTCCGCGGCTGCCCGTTCCGCCTCCAGCGATTCCACCTCGCTTTGCAGCCCGGCCAGGCGCCGATCCAGCGTGGCGATCTCATTCTCAAGCTGGAGGACGCGCTCTTGAATGCGGGCCTGCTCCTGGGCCAGGCGTGCGGCCTGCTGGCGTTCCGCATCACGGGCGCGCGCCTGGCGGAGGGCCTCTTCCGCTTCGGCCACCTTCCGTTCATTCTGAGCGTGCTCCTGGCGCAAGGTCTCCAGGCGGAGAGCCTGCTCATGTTGGGCCGCCTCGTGGTGCTCGGCCAGGCGACGTGCCTCCGCCTCGGCCTCGGCCAGCGCCTGGGCTTCAGGGCCGCCTGGGGCCTGGTCGCCCTGGCGCGGTGATCCCAGCGTCGCCGCGCCGCCCGCCCGCAGCACCTCACCGGCCAGGGTCACAACGCTCGCGCCCGGCGGGAGTTGGGGCAGCCAACGCCGCGCCGTGTCCAGGTCCTCCACGATCAACGTGCGCCCCAGCAGGGCATCCACCACCGGACGCAAAGCGCGTTCCACCTGGACAAAGTGAGAAGCCACCCCAAGCACACCCGGCGGCAGCCCGTCAGATGCCCATCCCAGGAGCACGGTGAGCGGCACAGGCGGGCGCAGCTCGGCCAACGGCAGGAAGGTCAGGCGGCTGCCCGGCGGGGCGATGGCCAGCACAGCGCGGATGTCCTGCCAGGTGTTGACCACGATGGCGTCATAGTCCAGGCCCAGGGCGGCGCTAATGGCATGCTCAAAGCCGTCGCGGGGGTGGAGCAGATGTCCGGCCAGCCCCCAGATACCGCGCACCTGCCCGGCGCGGGCGCGGGCGATGACGGCGCTGGCCGCCTGGCTCTCGCCGGGGCTGGCTGCCTGCCGGGCCAGCAGGCGGCGGCGCTCGGCCAGCCGGGCCAGTTCGGCCTGGGCCTGGGCCAGTTGCGCCGAGACCTGGGCCAGCGCGGCCTCGGCCTGGCCGATGGCGGCGGCGCTGGAGGCCAGCCGCACATGGGCCGCAGCCACCTGGGCCTCCATCTCGGCCAGCGAAACCCCCTTGAGTTGCGCCTGTATGGCCTCCAACGCCTGAGCGGTTTCCTCCAGGCGTGCGCGGTTGTCCTGAAGCTGGCGGGCGAGGTCGGCGCGATAGGCCGTGAAATGGGCGATCTGCGCCTGGCGTTCGGCCAGGGCGATGGCCAGTTGAGCCAGGCGGCGCTCGGCCTCCTGGCGCTTCTTCTGGGCGGCGCGTTGTTCCGCCTGGTGCGCGGCGAGCGCGGCACGGGCGGCCTGAGCTGCGGCCTGGGCCGCTTCGCTCCGCGCCTGCAACGGCTGGAGTTCCGCTTCGGCGGCGGCCAGGCGTTCGGCCTGGGCCTGGCGTTGCGCGGCTAGGGCTTCGGCTTCGGCGGCGGCCTCCTCGCGCTGTGCCTTGAGCATCTTCAACCGTTCGCTTTGGACGGCACGTTCGCGCTCGGCCCGGTCGCGGGCGGCGCGCAACTGGCCCTCCTGGCGTGACCAGTCTGCCAGTTGTGCGCGCAGGTCGGCGGCCTCGCGGCGCAATGTCCTCAGCCGCTCATCCAGGTCGGCGGTCGCACGGCGGGCCTGCTCAAGCGCAGTGGCGGCCTCCTCAGCGGTCGCCTGGGCCAGCTTGTAGGCCGCCTGGGCCTGGCCGATCTGGTAGCCGTACCAGGTGCGCAGCAGTGTGCCCAGTTCAGCGCGGACCTGGGCGTGCTCGCTGGCCCGCTGGGCCTGTCGCTCCAGTTGGCGCAGGCGGGGGGTGATCTCGGTCAGGATGTCCTGGACGCGCTGCATATTGCGCTGGGCCTCGTCCAGGCGGCGCAGGGCCTCCTCGCGTTTGGCCCGATACAGGCTGATGCCGGCGGCTTCTTCAATCAGCGTGCGACGCTCGTCGGGGCGCAGGCTGAGGGCGGTATCAATCAGCCCCTGGCCGACGATGGCATAGGTGCGCCCGGCCAGGCCGCTGGTGGCGAGCAGTTCCGTGATCTCTTTCAGGCGGACGCGGCTGCCATTCAGGAAGTACTCGTTCTCGCCGGAGCGGTAGGCGCGGCGGGTGATGCTGACCTCGGCGAAATCCAGGGGCAGCCAGCCATCGCTGTTATCAAAGACGAGCGTGGCCTGGGCCATGCCTGCCTGGGCGCGGCGCTCGCTTCCGGCATAGATCATGTCCTCGGTGCGCTTGCCGCGCAGGAGGGCATAATTTTGCTCGCCGAGCACCCAGCGAATGGCATCGGCCAGGTTGCTTTTGCCGCTGCCATTGGGGCCGACGATGGCTGTGATGCCGGAGTTGAACACGAATTCGGTCCGGCTGGCGAAGGTTTTGTAGCCGTGCAGTTCCAGGCGTCGCAGGTGCATAAAACCGACGAAGGACAAAGGACGAATGATGGCGAAAGTATACTCCGCCTGGGGCGATGCGTCAACCTTAAGCTGGGGCTGGGGTGCATGTCAGATTCGGGGCAGATGGCCCGGCTGGTGCCCCCCACCCCTGCCCTCCCCCGCAAGGGGGGAGGGGGTGACTCCCCCCACCCCAACCCTCCCCCGCCCAGTACAACCGGGCTGAAGCCCGGTACTGGGGAGCCCGGTTGGGAGGGGGTGACGGCGCCTGGAAGGCCGGCCTTGGTATAGAGTATGCACCGGCATAGAGTAGGAGCAAGGCTTTATTGGGGATTGACGGGGGACGGGTTTATCCCTGCTCCATAGCTCCTCCGTTGGTTGCATATTATCCTGGATCGGCATATATTTTATTTGTCGCTTTTCCCCACGATGGGAGGAGTCGCACCCCCTGGTGGCTGGTGGTACGCTCAGTTCGCGTGCAGGGCGCTGATCGCGCCGCAGTGCCTTGAAATGCATAGCTCCATCTGGGCAGTTCCAGAGTAATGTCACCCGGCAACAGGGGGTGTTCACGGTATGACCCTGAATGATTTTCTGACGCTGGTCACGCGCGGGACCTATCTTCTGATCGCGGTTCTGGCGCTGGTGGACTTTCTGCGCCACCGCGACAGGGTGCGAGGCGACACGGCGCTGCTGTTCATCGCGCTGGCCAGCATCATCCTGATCGGCGAAATCGCCCGGATCATGGGCCTGCCCTCGCGCTGGACCACCCCACTGACCTCGGTGCTGCTCCTCGCTCATCCCTATCTCCTGCTCCGCCTGGCCCGCTATGTCCAACCCATTCCCAAGGCCATCTGGCGGCTCGCGCTCGGCGGGATGCTGGCCTCCTGGGCGATTGTCATCGCCCTGCCAATGCCTCTCCCCACGCCGCTGATGGAGTTCATCGTCCTCCTCTTTGCTCTGGTTGAAGGCTACGCGGCCCTGGCCTTTATCCGCAGCGTGCGCACCAGCAGCGGAGTCAAGCAACGGCGGCTGGGGCTGGTTGCCCTGGGATCGGGCCTGCTCGCCGCGCTCATTCTCCTGGCGGGGATCGGGACGGTTTTTCCGGCTGCGGCTAGCCTAATCTCCCCCGCCGTGCAATTGGCCGCACTGCTCAGCGGAATCAGCTATTATCTGGGCTTCGCTACACCGCGCTGGCTGCGGCGGACCTGGCAACTCTCAGAGTTGTATCACTTCCTGCACCGGGCCGGTGACCGGTCAACGGGGGAACAGACGACAGAGATGCTGACCTCACTCTGCCAGGCTGGAGTACAGGCAACCGCCGGATTCGCTGCCATTGCCGCTATGCGGGATGAGGCCGCACAACAACTCAAGGTCCAGGCCTCCGCAGGGCCATGGCCGGATGGCGATGGGAGCATCCAGGCGGGCCGCATAGCGGATGCCTGGCGAGAGCGCCGACCCATCGTGGCCCGCACTCCCGCGGACTTCGGACCGGATGACGCCCGGCTGGCGGCCAGGGTCGGCGCCGGCGCCCTGTTGGCTGTCCCCATTGCGGCGGCTGAGCGAGCCTGGGGCATACTGGCGGTCTTTCTCAAACAGACCCCGCTGTTTGAGTCGGATGATCTTGACCTGTTGACGCTGCTCGCAGAAGCGACTGCCCTCACTCTCAGCCATAGCACTGCGCTCGCCGAGCAACGCAGCCTGAACGAACAACTGCGCCAGAGCGCATCGCGCTTCCGCAGCCTGGTGGAGGCGGCGCCGGACGCCATTGTGGGCGTCAACCAGGACGGGCGCATCGTGCTGGTCAACGCGCAGACGGAGGCGCTGTTCGGGTACACGCGGCGGGAGTTACTCGGCGAGATGATTGAGGTCGTGATCCCGGAACGCTTCAGAGAGGTGCACGTCCAACATCGGGCCGACTATTTCGCTAACCCTCGCGCCCGGCCGATGGGAAGCGGCCTAGACCTCTACGGTCGGCGTAAAGACGGGAGCGAGTTCCCGGTGGAGATCAGCCTGAGTCCGCTGGAGACGGAGGAGGGCCTGGTCGTCACAGCGATTATCCGCGACATCACCGAACGCAAGCGGATGGAGGAGGCGTTGCACGAGGCGCTACACGGAAAGGAAGCCCATCTACGGCTGCTTATCGCTCAGATGCCGGCCGTGCTATGGTCCACAGACACCCAACTCCGCTTCACCTCCTCTCTGGGTGCAGGTTTGGCCAGGTTAAACTTACAACCGAATCAAGTTGTGGGGATGAGCTTGTTTGAATACTTCGGGACGGAGGACCCGGAGTTCGCGCCGATCGCGGCACACCGTCGGGCGCTGGAGGGCATCCCCTCTCGCTATGAGCTTCAATGGGAAGATCGGGTCTTTCAGTCATATGTTGAGCCGTTCCGCAACCTGGATGGGGTCATCACAGGCACCCTGGGCCTGGCGCTGGACATCACCGAGCGCAAGCGGGCTGAAGAGGAAATCCGACGACTCAACGAAGAACTGGAGCAGCGCGTGATTGAACGCACCACGCAACTGGAAGCCGCCAACAAGGAGTTGGAGGCCTTCTCGTATTCGGTTTCCCATGACCTGCGCGCCCCACTGCGGGCGATGGATGGCTTCTCGCGCATTCTACTGGAAGAGCATGGGGCGCAACTCTCTGACGAAGCCCGTCGCTATCTCCAGATCGTGCGTTCTAATGCCCAACACATGGGCCAACTGGTGGACGACCTGCTGGCCTTCTCCCGCCTGAGCCGTCAGCCCCTCAAGAAGCAGCCGGTGGCGCCCGCCGAGCTTGTCCGCCAGGCCCTGGAAGAACTCCGCGCCGACCAGGATGGGCGTCAGGTGGAGATCATCGTTGGCGACCTGCCTATTTGCCAGGCCGATCCGACCCTGCTCAAACGGGTCTTCGTCAACCTGCTCAGCAACGCACTCAAGTTCACCCGCAAGCGGGCCTTCGCCGTGATAGAGATCGGCTGTATTGTGGGGACGGAGGCCCTCCGGAGGACGGACAATGAATTGGCCTCTGTCCTCCGTCGTTCGTCGTCCGTCATCTATTACGTCAAAGACAACGGCGTGGGCTTTGACATGCGCTACGCGCACAAGCTGTTCGGCGTGTTCCAGCGGTTGCACCGCGCCGAGGAGTACGAGGGCACAGGCGTGGGCCTGGCGATTGTGCAGCGTATCATCCACCGCCATGGCGGGCGCGTCTGGGCCGAGGCGGAGGTGGATAAAGGCGCCACCTTCTATTTTACGCTAGGGGAGGATGTAAGCGATGACAGAACAGCCGGTGGAGATCCTCCTGGTGGAGGACAATCCTAACGACGTGGAATTGACCCTACACGCCTTGAAGAAGCACAACCTGGCCAACCGCATTCATGTCGTACGCGATGGGGCCGAGGCATTGGATTTCATTTTCGGCAGCGGCGCTTACGCCGGACGTCGGTTGGAGGACCACCCCAAGGTGATTCTGCTTGACCTCAAGCTGCCACTGGTGGATGGGCTGGAGGTTCTGGAGCGCATCAAGAGCGACCCGCACACCCGCACGATCCCGGTGGTCGTGCTCACCTCCTCACGGGAGGAGCCAGACATCGCCCGGAGCTATGAGTTGGGAGCGAATAGCTACATCGTGAAACCGGTGGATTTCCAGCAGTTCGCTGAAGCTGTGCGTCACCTGGGGCTATATTGGCTGCTGCTTAACCAGCCCCCAGTGTTGTAGGCGGGAGATAAAGCCCTCGGCCTGGACGCGCTTAACCTGGGAGGTCCTGATGGCCACACCTTTATCCGTCCTGATCCTGGAGGACCGGGAGGCCGACGCTGAATTGATGCTGCATGAGTTGCGTCGGGCCGGGTTCAAGCCCCGCTGGTGGCGGGTGGAGACGGAACAGGACTATCTGGCCCATCTCGTTCCAACCCTGGATGTCATCCTGGCAGATTATACCCTGCCGCAGTTTGATGCCCTGCGCGCCCTGCACCTGCTGCAGAAGTGCGGTCTGGATATCCCCTTCATCGTCATCACCGGCAGCATCAGCGAGGAGGTGGCAGTGGAATGCATGAAGCAGGGCGCCGCCGACTATCTGCTCAAGGACCGGCTGGCCCGCCTGGGGCCGGCGGTGACGCAGGCCATCAAGCAACGCCAGTTGCGCGAGGAGGCGCGGCGGGCGGAGGCGGCTTTGCGCGAGAGCGAGGCGCGCTTTCGCCGCCTGGCCGAGAACGCAGTAGACCTGATCTACCGTTACCGCTTTGTCCCCACACGGGGCTTTGAGTACGTCAGCCCCGCTGCCACAGCCATGACCGGCTACACGCCCGAAGAGCACTATGCCGATCCGGACCTGAGCTTCAAGCTGGTCCACCCCGATGATCGTCCACTTCTGGAGGCCCTCATGCAGGCGCCGGTGGGGGGCAACACCTCGTTCACTCTGCGCTGGATTCGCAAGGACGGGACGGTGCTCTGGACGGACCATCGCATTGTGCCTGTACGCGATGAGGCGGGTAACATTGTGGCTATTGAGGGGATTGCGCGTGACATCACCGAGCAGATGCGCGCCCGGATGCAGCTTGAGGAGGTCGCCCGGCTCAAGGACCAGATGATCCAGAATATTTCGCATGAGTTGCGTATGCCCCTGACCATCATTAAAGGATATCTGGGCCTGCTGTTGGAGGGAGCGCTGGGCGAAGTGACTGGCACAGTCTACGAAGCCCTGAAGACCCTGGAGCGCCGCACCGAGGAGATTGTCGCCATTGTGGATCGGATCACCACGCTGTATGGGCTGCGCCTGAGCGGGCTGCCGATTGAACGCCTGTCGCTATCCGAATTGGTGCGTCGGGCGGTGGCCCTGCGCCTGGATGCGGCCAAGCAGGCGGGCCTGGTGCTGGAGCTGGATTTGCCGGATGAGGACGTGCTGGTGGAAGGAAACGCCGAGCAATTGACCCAGGCGCTGGATTGCTTGCTGGACAACGCGATCAAGTTCAGCCTGTCCGGCGGGCGCATCGCGGTTCGTCTCAACCGCAAGGAAGATATGGTCACCGTAGAGGTCACCGATACCGGTATCGGCATCCCCGCCGATAAGCTGGAGCGTATCTGGGAGCGTTTTTATCAGGTGGATGGCTCCACCACACGGCGCTACGGCGGCCTGGGCCTGGGCCTGGCGCTGGTCAAGGACGTGATTGAGGCCCACGGGGGGACGGTTTGGGCGAAGAGCAGCGAAGGCCAGGGCAGCACCTTCGGCTTCGCTCTGCGTCGGTTGCAGTAGAGGCGACACGGCGCGTCGTTCCTACACAGAGGCCAGCCACTCCCTCACGAACTGGATGATCTCCTCCGTGCGCTCTTCCTGCATATCAAACCAATGGATGCGCGGGTCGGAGAGGCGGAACCAGTTGGCCTGGTGGCGGATAAAGCGCCGCGTGGCCCGGCGGATCAGCCGGACGGCTTCGGCCAGGTCAATCTCCCCCCGAACGTAGCGCGCCATCTCGCGGTAGCCCAGGCTGGACATGGAAGGCAGGCTGGGATTGTAGCCCTGGGCCAACAGGCGGCGCACCTCCTCAGGCCAGCCGGCGGCGATCATGGCGTCAATGCGGGCGTCGGCGCGGGCGTAGAGCACAGCGCGGGGCAAGGTCAGGCCGATCTGCAGAATAGCGTAAGGCGGCGGCTGGCGGCGGCGCAGGGCGGAGAAGGGGCGGCCTGTCGTCAGCGTGACCTCCAGCGCGCGCACCACCCGGCGCACGTTGCGGGGGTCAATCCAGCCGGCGGCCTCCGGGTCAAGCGCCGTCAGCCAGCGCCAGGGGTCGGGGGCAAGCGCGATCTGGCCTGTCATCGCGGCGGTCAGGAGCGCGCGCAGCCTGGGGTGGGGCGGCGCCTCTGGCACGCGCCAGCCCTCCAGCACGGCGCGCACGTACTGGCCGGTGCCACCCACGAGAATGGGCAGCTTTCCCCGCGTCTGGATGTCCTCTATGGCCGCATACGCCAGGGCCTGGTATTGCGCCAGGCCCAGCGTTTCGTCGGGGTCCAGGATGTCAATCAGGTGATGGGGGACGCGCGCCCGCTCCTCCGGCGTCGGCTTGGCCGTGCCGATGTCCAGGCGTCGGAACACCAGACGCGAATCGGCGGAGATGATCTCCCCACCCAGGGCCTCGGCCAGCCGCAACGACAGCGCGGTCTTGCCCACGGCGGTGGGGCCCACGATTGCCACGACGGGCTGTCGTCTGCCGCCTGCCGTCTGCCGTCCGTCGTCATCCCTCAACGGCATTCTCAATGTGCTCCACACGCAACAGTTCCCCCCGCACCGACAAGGCCACAGCGACGACATCAATGCGCCAGGCGATGTCGCTCAGGCCGCGTTCGGCCAGGTAAGCCTGGGCCACGGCAAGCAGGTGGGCCTGCTTGCGGGCGGTGATGGACTCTTCCGGCGAGCCGTAGTCCTGGCCACGCCGCGTGCGCACCTCTACAAAGACGAGGGTGTCGCCATCCTGGGCAATCAGGTCGGCTTCACCGGCGGCGCAGCGGTAGTTGCGCTCCAGGATGGTCAGGCCGTGACCGGCCAGATAACGTTCGGCCAGGCGCTCGCCGCGCCAGCCCAGGCGTTGGCGCGTGTGGGTCATGGGCCTTTTGGCGACGAGGGACGATGGACAACAGACGACCGCTGGGGGTCCGTCGTCCGCACCGCCACCAGCGCTTCATAGTGGCGCAGATACTCCGCTGTAGTGCGCTCAATGCTATAGCGTTCGCTGGTGGCCCGCGCCCCGGCAGCCAGCCGCGCCCGCAGGCCCTCATCCGCCATCAGGCGGACAATGTGCGCCGCCAGCGAGGCCGCGTCCTCCAGCGCCAACAGCCCGTTGTACCCATGCGCAATCAGGTCATTGACGCCGGGCGCATTCACCCCGATCACCGGCAGGCCCGCCGCCAACGCCTCCACCACCGAGAGGGGATGGACCTCGGTGACAGAGGCGGTGATGAAGGCATCGGCAGCGGCCAGGTAGCCCGGCACCTCCTCGTAGGGCCGCAGCCCGGCGAAGTGGACAAGCGGGTGCAGGCCCATCTGGGCCACCTGTTGGCGCAGCCGGGGCGCCTCCGGCCCATCGCCCACCAGGAGCAGGCGCAGTTCCGGCAGAGCGGTCTGCGCGGCGGCGAAGGCTCGCAGCAGGAGGTCCAGGTTTTTCTCCGGGCTGAGCCGCCCGGTGTAGATGAGCACGCGGGCCTCCGCTGGCCAGCCGAAGTCGGTGCGCCAGCGCGGTTGGGCCGGCGTGCGGAAAGAGGCCAGATCGATCCCGTTGGGGATGATGGTGATAGGCGTCGTCACACCCAGATCGCGGAGGACAGCCGCCAGGCCAGGGGAGGGGGCCACGACCAGGTCGCATTGGGCGGTAAAGCCAGGCATATAGGAGCGCAGGAGCATCTCGGCCAGGGCGTCGGAGAGCGGCGGCAGGTAGTGCTGCGCATACAGGTCGTAGCGCGTATGGTTGGTGTAAACGATAGGTAAACCCCAGGCTTTGCCGTAGCGCAGGGCCAGCCGCCCGCTGACGAAGGGATGATGGACGTGGAGCAGGTCCATCGTCTGTAATTGCTGCCGGGCCACGTCGGAATAGCGCAGGCTGATGTGGTAGCCCGTGTCTGAGATGGGCAGGGCGGGCGAACGGATGATGCCTTCGGCGGCGTCCTCTGGCTGGGGGCTGCCCCAGGTGAAGACTATCACCGTGTGCCCGGCGGTCTCCAACTGGCGCTTGTGCAGCGCGATGGAATTGGTCACGCCGTTGGTGACCGGTTTGTAGGCGTCCGTGAGCATCCCGATACGCATAGCGCACATAGCGGTCAGCTTCAGCCGTCTGTCGCCTGCTGAAGCTGACCGCTAACTATAGCAGGGATGCTGGCTCAAGACAAGGGGGGCAGAATCACCCCCTCCCCAGCCCTCCCCCAACACGGGGGAGAGGGCGTATCACCGCCCTAGACTGGGCTGGAGGATCACCGCCGTCGCATTGATGCTGCCGTCGGGGTTACGCTGGCCGGTGATGGTGACATTCTCGCCTGCCTTCAGATCGTCTTTGCTGCCCTCAACCGACTTGAAGATGCGCGCCTCTGCGGAAAGGTGGATGGTGACAGGCCCTTGCGGGCCGTTGACGACGACGGTATCCCCATTCACGCTCTCTATCGTGCCGCGTGCGCCGCCGAAGTTACCTCCGCCAGCGCCACCGCCAAAATTGCCCCCGGCGGCGCCGCCAAAGAAGCCTCCTCCCTGTCCTTGCGCACCAAGCCGTTGCTGTAGGAACTGAGCGCGTTCGGCGGCGGCAGCGGCGGCCTGCGCGCTTTCATAACGCACGCCCAGGAAAAACCCACCTGCCCCGACAGCGATCACCAGGACAAGCCCGACAATCCCCCAAAGCGTTCTATGTGCCATGTGCCTTATCCCCTCCCGTGAAAAGGACCTGACGGATTAGCCTTGTGGTTAGGGTGCATGAGATGGGGAACCTCACTCATAGCGCAGCGCCTCAATTGGGTTCAGCGCGGCGGCGCGGCTGGCCGGGTAGATGCCGAAGAAGATGCCCACGGCCATGGAGAACAGCGTTGCCATGAGCACTGCATCTAAGCCCACCTCCGGCTGGATCGCCGTGGTTCCCAGTTGGATATTGCCCAGCAGGCGGGAGATACCCCAGCCGACAGCGATGCCCAGGACACCGCCCATCACGCTGAGCATGACCGCCTCAATCAGGAACTGCGCCAGGATGTCACGGCGGCGCGCTCCTACCGCCTTGCGGATGCCGATCTCCCGCGTGCGCTCGGTGACGGTCACCAGCATAATGTTCATGATGCCGATACCTCCCACCAGGAGCGAGATCGCAGCGATACCGCCCAGGAACAGCGTCAGCGCACCGGTGATCTGCAGGGCCGTGTTAAGCACGTCCTGCTGGCTGCTGATGGTGAAATCATCCTCGTATAACACGCGGTGGCGCTGGCGCAGCGTCTCGGCGATCTCCTGCGTCGCCTGATTGATCAGGGAGGCATCGGCTACCTGGACGCTGATCAGCGAGACCGAGTCCGAGCCGCGCACGTTCGCGCCGCGGAACAGACGGGTTTGCACTGTCGTCAGCGGCACCATGACCAGGTCATCCTGGCTGAAGGGGCCGATCGTGCCTTTGGAGGCCAGCACACCGATGACGCGGAACGGCTGGCCGTTGATGCGAATAGACTGGCCCACTGCGCTCTCCGGCTCCCCAAAGAGGTTGGCGGCGGTCGTATAGCCGAGCACGGCGACGGCAGAGCGGGCCGTCACATGGCTGGCCTGGATGAACTCACCGCTCAGGACCTGGTAATTGCGCACCTGGGCGTATTCGGGTGTCACGCCGAGGACCTGCGTGCGCACGTTCTGCCCCAAAGCCACCACCTGGCCAAAGCTGTTCACCTGTGGGGCGACCGCCACCGCCGAGGGCACATTGGCCGGGTCCGCCAGGGCGCGGGCGTCATCCAGTGTCAGCGTCACCGCCGACCCGACCTCGGCGCGCACGCCGCCTTGCGTCTGTGCCCCAGGGCGCACATACAGCAGGTTCGTGCCGATGCTCTGAATCTGGCTGGTGATGGAGGTCTGCACGCCCCGCCCCAGCGAGAGCAGGGCGATGACCGCCGCCACGCCAATGATGATGCCCAGCGTGGTGAGTGCCGAGCGCAGTTTGTTCGCGCCCAGGCTGTGCCAGGCCAGCCGGATGCTCTCCCACAGCTTCATGCCCCACCTCCCACAGAGACGGGGGACGAAGGACGGGGGACGGACGACAGGTGATCCCCGTCGTTCGTCGTTCGTCGTCCGTCGTCCACCACCTGCCCATCCAACAGCCGGATGATGCGTTGCGCCTGCGCCGCGATGTTGGGGTCGTGGGTGACGATGACGACCGTCAGGCCGCGTTCGCGGTTCAGGCGCTTGAAGATCTCCAGGATCTCGGCGCCGGATTTGGAGTCCAGGTTGCCGGTGGGTTCATCGGCCAGGATGATGGCCGGGTTGTTGACCAGGGCGCGGGCGATGGCCACACGCTGCTGCTGGCCGCCGGAGAGTTCGCTGGGGCGGTGGTGGATGCGGTCGGCCAGCCCCACCGCCTCCAGCGCGGCCAGCGCCCGCTGCCTGCGGTCGCGTGCCCCCGCGTAGATGAGCGGCACCTCCACGTTATCCAGCGCCGACATACGCGGCAGCAGATTAAAGCTCTGGAAGACAAAGCCGATCTTGCGGTTGCGGATCGCCGCCAGGCCATCGTCGTCCAGCTTCCCCACATCCACGCCATCCAGCCGGTACGTCCCAGCGGTGGGCTGATCCAGGCAGCCGATGATATTCATCAGCGTGCTCTTGCCCGATCCCGACGGCCCCATAATGGCGACCATCTCGCCGGCGTCTACTTTCATGTTAACACCGCGCAGGGCATACACGTCCACCGCACCCATGCGATACACCTTGGTGACATTCTCTAGCTCAATCATCGTTCGCGCTTCCGCCTCTTTATGATCCACAATCCCAGTCTTACCTCTTCCGTCGTCCTCTATCTGCCGATAAAGAAGCCGCCGCCTGGGCCGAACCCCTGGCTGACTGTGGTCGTTGTGTTCAAGATGACCTGGTCGCCCTCTTGCAGACCGCTCAAAACCTCTGTAGCCGTGTCGTTGCTCAGGCCAAGCTGCACCGGCACAGCGATCACCTGGCCGTTGTATAGCACCTGGACCACGCGCTGTCCACCCTGCGAGCGAATAGCGCGGTTGGGCACAAGCAGGGCATTGTCGCGGCGGTCCACGATGATGTTGGCCGTAGCGGTCATCCCCGGTTTGACGGCGCTATCGGCGTCATCCAGCGTGACCGTCACGGCGAAGTTCACCACGCCCTGGACATTTGTCCCGGCGGGGGACACATAGCTCACATGGCCGGTGAAGCTGCGGTCGGGCAGCGCATCCAGGGTGATGTTGACCGGCTGGCCGAGCTGAATTTTGGGAATGTCCACCTCCGCCAGATTCACCTGAATGGACAGGGCCGACTGGTCTATGAGCACAACCGCCGGCTGCGCTGACGCGGCCTGGTCGCCCACGCGGTAATTCACCGCCGCTACGATGCCATCGTAGGGCGCGGTGAGCACGGCCTTGCTCAGGTTGTTTTGGGCCTGCTGGAGCGAAAGCTCGGCCTGGCGCACCTGAGCCTCGGCGATGGCCACGTCGTAGCTACTGGGGGTATTCTGCAGGGCCTTGAGGTTGGCCTCGGCCTGGGCGACCTGGGCGCGGGCCGCAGCGATCTGGTCGGCTGTCGGCCCGGCTTTGGCCTTCTCTAAATTCTGCAAGGCGATGTCTAACTGGTTCTGAGCGTTATTGATGCGGGCCTCGTCCAGGTCAAGCTGCCAGTCGGGGGTCATGGGATTGCCGCGGTCGGCGTCGCGCTGGGCCTGGGCCTGCCACAGGTTGTTCCTGGCGACCTCCACATTCAACTCCGCTACCCGGATGTCGTGGGGGTCTGGGCCTTTGAGCAACTTGGCCAGATTAGCCCTGGCGCTCTCCAGGGCTGCCTGGGCACTGGCGATCTGTTCCGGCGTAGGCCCGGCCTTGAGTTGCTCCAGCTTGATCTTGGCGATGTCCAGCGCCACCTGGGCCTGGGCCACCGCGAGCTGAAGCTCGGTCGCATCCAGCTTCATCAGCACCTGGCCCTGTTTCACTACGTCACCCGGTGCCACGTGGACCTCAACGACCTTGCCCGACGTCTGGAAGGAGAGCGCGGTCTGGGCGCTGGCCTGGATCGTCCCGGCGGCGCTCACGGTGGCGACCAGCGTGCCCCGCCGGACGGTCGTGGTCTGATACGTAGGCCCGCTTTCGGCGTTCGCCACAAAGCGGTTGTAGCCCACATACAGGCCACCGACCAGGATAGCCAGAATGACGAGGGGGATCACGATTTTACGCATAGGTCCTTCTCCTGCTGTTTCAATAGAGTCCTTAACCACAAGGCACATCCGTTAGTACCTTACAAGCTGCCCATCGTTCGTGCTCATACGATATATCTTTATACCACGCCAGGTTTGTGTATTGGTTGTGATTTGATTAAGATTCCGCAACATAGGGTCGGTACACCCCATACCCTATAGGGACGAGGTGGGGGACGCAGAGGGAATCATCAGTTTCCTTAGGTTCCTGTCGCCGAAGTGAGGTTGTGGCATCATTCGTTAAGTACCTTTCAGTGCAGGCGCGATCCTCTCCAGGAAATCCTTGACGATGCGCGCCGTGACGCCCCAGATGGTGTATGGGCCGATGTGGTAGAAATAGACCGGCACCGGTGGGCCGACCAGGGCGGCCCGTTCGCGCTGCTCCAGGTTGGCCGGGTCAAGGAAGGCCTCCAGAGGGGCCTCAATCAACTCGGCGATCTCGGCAGAATTCACACGGAAGGGATAGGGGTAAGGAATAACGCCGACGAAAGGTGAGATGCGATACTGCGTCACGGTGTACATCTCATCAAGCTGCCCCAGGATGGTCACATCGGCGGGGTCCAGGCCGATCTCCTCCTGGGCCTCGCGCAACGCTGTGGCCAGCAACGAGGGGTCATCCGGGTCGCGGCGCCCGCCCGGAAACGAAATCTGGCCCTTGTGATCCTGCACCGTCTCGGTGCGCTGGGTGAACAACAGGTGCCACCGGCCATCTTTCAGGAACAGGGGGACGAGCACCGCCGCCGGGCGTGCCTCCCATTCGGCCACGGTCTTCGGCGTGTGCTGCATCAGGATGGCCCGGACGCGCTCAGGAAAGGACTCCCCGGTCATTCGGCTTTCACGATCATGCCGCAGTACGGGCACTCGGCGCTGGCGGCATCCACCCACTCCACCTCATCCGAGCGCAAGGGGGCGCCGCAATGGGGGCAGCTTGCGGGCAGGGTGCCGCGCTGAACAGCCGCCCCCATTGACGTGAACGCCGCTGCGTCAATCCCCGCGCGTGCCAGTTGTGCTTCCAGATCGCGCTCAAGTTCGTCGGCGGCCTGGGCATAGCCGCGCTGGCGCAAGCGGGCGGTCACCTCCGGCAACAGCCGGGCCACGCGCGCGCCCTGGCCCAGCGCGATGAACGCGCCGAAGCCGCGTCTGGCGCGGTCCACTGCTGCCTGTCCATCGCCCGCCGCCAGCCAGGCGCGTGCCGCCTGGATGTGGAGCAGCGCGGCCCGCCTGGGCATAGCGCGGGCCTCGGCCATCTGCGCCAGTTCGTCATAGAGCGCCGCAGCCTGGCGCGGCTGGCCGCCCGCCATGAGCGCATTGGCCTGCTGCAACATCTGCCAGGGACGCCCCGCGCCCCAGACACCGCCTGTTGGGGGCAAGCCCAACAAGGCCCGCCGTATCGGACCGCCCCAACGTCGCCCCAACCTCATGCCTCTTCCTCCTCATCTTCGTGATCATGGGCTTCCGTTTCGCCCGCCTCGGGCTGCATCCCTGGCGCCCTGGCCCCCGGCAGCAGCGTGCGCGCAAAGATCAGGTAGCCGGTATGGCCGACGATGCGGTCCACCGGGCGCAGCCGCGTGGACACCGGTTTATAGGGGCGCAGGATCAACTCCTCCACCTCCACCGCGATAAACGGCTGGGCCTCCAGCGCCGAGAGCAAGGTGATCACTTGGTTGGCGGTGGGCAGCAGCGCGCCGAAGAAGCCGCCGCTCTTGAGCGCGGCGTGGGCCTGCGCCACATAGTCCCAGGGATTGGGCAGGTCCAGGAACAGGGCATCTGCATCGCGCTCCTCAAAGCCCTGGGCGATGTCATGCAGCTTAAAGGTCACATAATCGCTTAGCCCGACCAGGGCCAGGTTCTTGTGTGCCAGGGCCTGCATATCGGCGCGCACATCGTAGGAAATCACGCGCCCCGTAGGCATAACCGCCTGGGCCAGGCCCAACGTCAGCCCGCCGCTGCCGGTGCCGGCCTCAATCACGGTGCAGCCGGGGCGGATGGCCAGCTTGAGCAGGATATAGCCCAGGTCCTTAGGAAAGACGATCTGACTGATCCGTTTGATTTCGCGGATCAGGTCGCTGGTGGAGGGCCGCAGCAGGTAAAAGGGATAGTTGAGGTGCGAGGTGACCAGGCTGCCGTAGGGCAGGCCGATCAGCGCACGATGCTCCACGATCCCCCGGTGCGTCTCCAACCGCTCCCCGGCGCACAGGCGGCAGATAAAGCGCTTGCCGTCGCCCGCCAGCAGCAACGCTACGTCCCCTTCACGTGCGAGATTGGATGTGACCTGTTCTCCTGTCATTCCCATAAGAGATGCATTATAAACGTAAAACCGGAAACGTAAAACCAGATAGCGATCCGGGGGTGTAATTCAATTTAGGGGCGATTTGGGGCTGGCGCGGGCGCCCCCAGCGCCCTAACCGGTGGGGCGCATGGCCGTGCGCTCCTACGGGCGCGGTTTCCCTTACGGGATGCCTGCTGGCGGTTCATCGCAGGGATGCTCGCGGTAGACGCTCTGCCCCGCCAGGGCTGCCTCTATTGCCGTCTCCAACGCAACTGTGGCCTGCGCCTGAACCTGCCACCAGGCCAGGAACTCTACGTTGCCCGCCGGCCCCAGGAGGGGCGAACGCATCAGTCCGTGTAACCCCAGGCCGCGCTGGTCAGCCCAGCCCAGTATCCGCGCCAGCACAGCCCGGTGGACTTCGGGCCGCCTGACCACGCCCCCCTTACTCACGTGCTCCCGCCCGGCCTCAAATTGGGGTTTGATCAGCGCGATGATATGGCCCCCCGGTTTCATCCACTTCAGCGCAGCGGGCAGGATCAGCGTCAGGGAGATGAAGGAAACGTCTATGGTCACCAGGTCAACCGGCTCTGGCAGCGCCTCTAGAGTGCGGGCGTTCGTCCGTTCCATGACCACCACGCGCGGGTCGGTGCGCAGCCGGTAGTCAAGCTGGCCGTAGCCCACGTCAATCGCATAGACGCGGCTGGCGCCATGCTGGAGCAGGCAATCGGTGAAACCGCCGGTAGAGGCGCCCACATCGGCAGCCACCAGGCCGGTGACGTCCAGGCCAAAGGTGTGCAGAGCCGCCTCCAGCTTCTCCCCGCCCCGGCTGACGTAGCGCGGCGGCGCCGTGATCTCAATGGCGGCATCCGCTGCCACCCCTGCCCCAGGCCGGTCCACAAGCTGGCCATTCACGCGGACCTGACCCGCCATGATCAGGCGGCGGCCTTTCTCGCGGGTCTCCACCAGCCCGCGTTCCACCAGGAGCGTGTCCAGGCGACGCTTACGGCGTTCCATAGTTACCTGTGTCACCGAAGGTGACATTGTGAAATAATCCGTTGAGTACCTATCCGTGTTCAAATCCGTGTGGTGCTGACCGTCCAAAAGTACGCTTGCCCATTTACGACCCCTTTGGTATGATCAATGCATCTGATCCCTGGGCATTGGGTTGCCGACGGAGAGCAGCGTGACGCGAGAAACGACGTTAGAGAAGACGACCCCACGCAACGCCTCGGCCTTGCGCGGCCTGATCCGCACCATGCGGCTGAAGCAATGGCTGAAAAACGGCTTCGTCTTCCTGCCGCTCCTGTTTGATGTCAAAATCCTGAACCTGTACTACCTCAGCCGGACGCTGGCCGGTTTTGCCCTGTTGTGCCTGGCCTCCAGCACCATCTATATTATCAACGATCTGGCGGACATTGAGAAAGATCGCCGCCATCCGGTGAAGCGCCACCGGCCACTGGCCTCCGGCCAACTCTCACCGGTTGTGGCGCTGGCTGCCGCCGCCGTTCTCCTCCTGGTCACCCTGCCACTCTCTTTTGTGCTGCATCCCACCTTTGGGATGATCGTTGCTGGCTACATCGGGCTGCAACTGCTGTATTCGTTCTCACTCAAGCATGTCATCATCCTGGATGTGCTGGCGGTCTCGGCGGGCTTTGTTCTGCGGGTAGCGGCAGGGGCGGCCCTGGTGGAGGCGGAGCGCTTCTCGCCCTGGTTGTATGTGCTGACAACGCTGTTGGCGCTGTTCCTCTCCTTCGGCAAGCGGCGGCACGAACTGCTCCTGCTGAAAGAGGACGCCAACAGCCACCGCGCCAGCCTGGAGGAGTATAACCTCCCCCTGCTGGACGAGATGATCAGCGTGGTCACCGCCACAACGGTCGTGGCCTATTCCCTCTACACCTTCTCCGCTGAGAACCTGCCCAAAAACCACACCATGATGCTGACGATCCCCTTTGTGTTGTACGGCATTTTCCGCTACCTCTACCTGATCCATGTGAAGGGGGAAGGCGACGCACCTGACGAGGTCGTGCTGCGCGACCGCCCCATCCAGATCACGCTTGTCCTGTGGGGTCTCTCCTCGTTCCTGATCCTCTACACCGAACAGATCAAGGCGATCCTCCAGCGCTTCTTCGGCGGATAATAGCGATGGACGACAGAGAGCAGATGGCAGATGAGAGACGACCATCCGTCGTCCGTCATCCGTCATCAATCGTCCACGCCAGCGCCCCTGGCAAGATTATCCTGTGCGGCGAGCACGCGGTCGTCTATGGGCGACCAGCCATCGCTATCCCCATCAGCCAGGTGCAGGCGACCGCAACCGTAGAGCCTGCCGCGCCGGGCGCGGGCCTGACGCTCCACGCCCCCGACATGGGCCTTGTGCTCCGGCTGGACGAGGCCCCTCCCGATCAGCCTTTGGCGGCGATTGTGCGGGGGACGCTGGCTCATCTGGGCGTAGAGGCCCCGGATGCCACGATCACTGTGCGCTCTACCATCCCTGTGGCCAGCGGCATGGGCTCCAGCGCAGCGGTCTCTACGGCGATGGCCCGCGCCCTGGCCCGCTATCTGGGGGTGTCCCTGGAGAGGGCGGCGCTCTCTGCCCTGGTCTACGAGGTGGAAAAGCTCCACCACGGCACCCCCAGCGGCGTGGATAACACCGTTATCGCCTACGAGCAGCCGGTGTACTTCGTTCGTGGCCAGCCCATTGAGCGGCTCACCATCCGGGGGCGTTTCCATCTGCTTATCGCCGATACCGGCGTCCCCTCGCTTACACGCCTGGCCGTCGGCGATGTGCGCCGCGCCTGGGAGGCCGACCCGGCCACCTATGAGCGGCTGTTTGACGAGATCGGCGCCATCGTGCGGGCGGCGCGGGCCGCGCTGGAGAGCGGCGACACGGCCCGCCTGGGGCCGCTGCTGAACGCGAACCAGGAGCGGCTGCGCCAGATCGGGGTCTCCTCGCCGGAACTGGAGCGGCTGATCGCGGCGGCGCTGGCTGCCGGGGCGAGCGGCGCCAAGCTGTGCGGCGGCGGGCGCGGGGGGAACATGATCGCGCTGGTCTCCCCAACCACGCAAGCCGCCGTCGCCGAGGCGCTCCGGGCCGCTGGCGCCACGCGCATCCTGTTTCAGGAGATTGGGGGTTAGAAGCCCGGTTTCTCCAGAAAATCGGGCTTCTGAGGAGGGTTTCTGAGGATAATGATTTACCTCAAACTCGGCGGCTCGCTGATCACCGACAAACACCGCCCGGCCACTGTGCGGGCCGATGTGCTCGCCCGGCTGGCCGGGGAGATCGTCGCGGCGCGGGCGGCCCGCCCCGACTTGCGCCTGATCATCGGTCATGGCAGCGGCTCGTTTGGCCACGTGGAGGCCCAGAAGTATGGCACGCGGGCCGGCGTCGCCTCGCCGGAGGCCTGGCGTGGCTTCGCTGCTGTCAGCGCCGCCGCCGCCCGTCTGAACCAGATTGTCACCGACGCGCTGCTTGAGGCCGGCGTGCCTGTGCTCAGCCTGCAACCCTCGGCCTCGGCCCGCTGCCGTGATGGGGTGCTCATCCACCTGGAGACCGGGCCAATTGAGGCAGCCCTGGCGCACGGGCTGGTGCCGCTCATCTACGGCGACGTGGCTTTTGATGAGGTGCGCGGCGGCACGATTGCCTCCACAGAGGAGTTGTTTGCCTACCTGTTGCCGCGCCTGGGCGGAGAATGCGTGCTCCTGGTGGGCGAGGCCGATGGCGTCTATGCGACCTTTGGCGGCGACGTCATCCCGGAGATCACTCCGGCAAATTACGCGGCTATCCAGGCCGCCCTGCGAGCGTCCGAGGCCATAGATGTCACCGGCGGCATGGCCAGCAAGGTGGCCCAGATGCTGGCCCTGGCCCAGGCGCAACCAGGGCTGACCGTGCGTATCTTTTCGGGTCGCTACCCCGGCCTGCTGACCCAGGTGCTGCTCAACCCTGACCTGCCTGTGGGGACACGGATCAGCGGAGAGGGGATTTCAACCTCAGGGCGGCCTGTGGTATAATCCTCTGCAGGAGGATGCCAGTGGAAATCGGCACGGTTAAGCTGGTAGATATTGACCAGGAGATGCGCGGCTCGTACTTGGATTACGCCATGAGCGTGATCGTGGCCCGCGCCCTCCCCGATGCCCGCGACGGCCTCAAACCCGTTCACCGCCGCATCCTCTACGCCATGTACGACATGGGCCTGCGCCC
>DAOUBF010000012.1:0-57628 GCA_034432795.1 Anaerolineae bacterium | reverse complement strand
TTGCCCCCACCCAGTACCGGGCTTCAGCCCGGTTGGGAGGGGGCAACTTCCCCCAGCTAGGAGGAGGGCTAGTGGATGGAGAGGATTTCCCTGACCTTGTTCACCAGCACCGAGGGCGTGACCGGCTTGACCAGGTAGCTGTTTGCCCCCGCCTGAAGCCCTTCCACCTGGTCGGCGATCAGCGCCCGTGCGGTCAGCATCACAATAGGGGTTGACGATGTGGCGGCTTCGGCCCGCAGTTGCCGCGCCACTTCATACCCATCCATCCCCGGCATCATCACGTCCAGGAGGATCAGATCGGGGGGCGCCTGGCGGGCACGCTCTAGCGCCGCCCGGCCATCCAGCACCCCCTCCACCTGGTAGCCTGCCCGCCGCAGCGCATAAGCAAACAGATTCACGATCTCCGGGTCATCGTCCACGACCAGGATACGTGCACTCATCATCCCCGCTCCCACTATATCGTGTGATTCTCTTCTCCCTCCGTCGCGGGCGCAGCCGCAGGCAGGGTAAAGGAGAAGACGCTGCCCTGGCCGGGTGTGCTCTCCGCCCAGATATGGCCCCCCTGGGCCTCCACAAGCTGGCGCGCAATCGCCAACCCCAGCCCGGCTCCCAACCGATCCCGCGCATTCGCCCCGCGGTAGAATCGCTCAAAGATCCGGGGAAGCTCCTCCTCGGCGATCCCCGGCCCGTTATCACATACCTGGATCAGCACGTGATCGCCCTGGCCCGCAGCCACCACCCGCACCGTTCCCCCTTCTGGCGCAAACTTCACCGCGTTGGTCATCAGATTCCTCAAGATGCGGTTAAATGCCTCCCCATCTACCATCGCCAGCGGTAGATTGGGCGCAACCTCGGTCACCACCGCAATCTGTTTCCGCTGGGCCAGCGGCCAGATTTCGCTGGTGACCTGTTCAATCAGTGAGCGCACATTCGCAGGCTCCGGGTTCAGGGGCATCTGCCCGGCCTGCAGGCGCGTCAGGTCTAGCACGTTGTTGGCTAGACGGATCAGCCGTTCGCTCTCGTTGCGCGCAATCTGGATGAACTCCCGCTGCGTGGCCGCATCCATGCTCTCATCCGTCAGCACCAGGTCCAGATACCCCACGATGGACTGGAGCGGGCTGCGCAAATCATGGGAGGCGACGGCGATGAACTCGCGCTGAAGCGCCTCCAATTGGACGCGGGCGCTGATGTCTGTGAGCGCCGCCAGCGTGCCCACATAGCGCCCCTCCTTAAACAACGGCGCGGCGGAGATAAGCACGGGCAATTCGCGCCCGTCCTTGGTGCGCAGCAGGGCTTCATAGCGGCTGCTGATGCCTTGCGGGCGCCTGGCGACCTCGGCGTCCACTATCGGGCGCGCGCGCTCCGCCACGATGTCATTGCGATGGCGCCCGATCAGTTCGCCCGGCGCATAGCCGAGCATGGCCTCCAAACGCGGGTTGACGAAGGTCAGCGTGCCTTGTGCGTCCGTGATCCCAATCCCTTCTTCCAGCGTCTGCACGATGCGTTCGTTGAACGCCTTGAGGCGGGCCAACTCCTGATTGAGCAGGAGAAGTTCCCGATTGCGCTGGCGTGCCTCTCGCAGCGCGCGCTCTAATTGACCGGCCAGGAGAACAAGGGCCAGGATAACCACCACCGTGAGGTTGGAATGGCCGACGAGAGAGGCGATACGCAGCGCTGCGGAGCCGGGCGCCGGGGCGGCGATCCAGCCCTGGGCGCCAGCCCAGATCAGGGTCAGCAGCAGCCCGGCCGAAAGGCCGGCGAACAGCAGGCTGGCGCGCCGGCCCAGGAGCAGGTAAGCAATAACGATAACCGGCAGGAAAAAGATAAGCGCCTCCCAAAACGGAGCGCCCGCCAGGACCACCGTCCAGGCGACCATCGCCTGCAAGTCTATCAGGTATAACGTGCCCGCCAGCCTGACCCGGCCCCAACGCAGCAGCAGGAGACACAGCGGGAAGATCAGGAACAACGCCAGAAGCATGGGGATGAAGGCGCGGTGCTCGGCCAGCACCGCGCTGCGCCCCCAATCCAGTAAAATCCCCAGGTTCAGCAGGCTCAGCGCCAGGGTCATGCTTACGATGATGAACAGCAGGCGTCCACGCTGTCTCCTGTCTTCATCGCCGGTCGCCGGGACAGCCCAACGGAGCCATCGTTCTATCAGCTCCAGTGCTCCCCTCATCCATGCCTCCGCAGGCCAAAGCCAAAGGTGCTGCCCTGCCCTTCGGTGCTGCGCACCCAAACCGCGCCGCCGTGCGCCTCAATGACCTCCTTGACCAGGGCCAGCCCCACGCCCATCCCGCCGTAGCGCCGCGTGGTGGAGCCGTCCACCTGGTAGAAGGGGTCCCACACCCGATCCAGCTTGTCCGCCGGGATGCCGATGCCGGTGTCCGTCACCTCTACCGCGACCAGGCCATTATCCTCCCTCGCCGTGACAAGGATATGCCCGCCGGGCCGGTTGAACTTGATGGCGTTGTCCAGCAGGCTGCTGATCACCTGCAACAGCTGTTCGGCGTTCCCCTGCACGTATAGCTCCTCGTCCGGCAGGGCCACCTGTAATGTCATACCGGCATTCTGGGCGGCCCGCTGGGCGATGCTGGCGGCCTGCCGCACCAGAGCGGATAGGGAGAGGCGCTCCATCTCTAACCCGCCCAGGCGCAGGCCGTGCAGGGTGGTGATGCGCTCCACGACCTCCACGATCTCATCCGTGCGGCGGCTGGCCGTGCGCAGAGCTTCACCCAGGCCGGGCGGGACCTCGCCCAACGCGCCATCTAGGATAAGCTCCAGGTAGCCGCGCACAATCGTCAGCGGCATACGCAGTTCGTGGGAGATGTTCTGGATCATCTCGTCCTTGAGCCGGTCGGCCTGTTCCAGTTGGCTGTAGGCCTGCCGCAGTCGCGCCGCCTGCGCGGCCAGGTCCTGGTGCAGGCGGACGTTGTCCAGGGCGATAGCCAGTTGCGCGGCGACCGTTTCAAAGATCTCAATCTCCTCGGGGGAGAAGGCATGGGGCTGGCGGCGGGCCATATTCCACGTCCCCAATGCTCGTCCACGCGCCACCAGCGGCACGACCACCGTGGAGCGAATCCCCGCCGGGATGAGCAGGGCATCGGTGCTGAAATGGGGCGGCTGGGTGATGTCGGGGCGCACCAGCGTCTGGTTGTGTTCAATAGCCCAATCAAAAGACGTGCCCTGGCGCGGCAGCCAGTGCTCACGGCCTATGCCTGGGGACAGGCCAGGCTCAACCGCCAGAAGATGATATTGGTCGCCTTCCAACAGTGCCAGCGACATGCGGTCGTAGGGCAACAGCCGACTGGTCTGGGCCGCGAAGGTCTCAAAGAGCTGGCGCAGGTCCAGGCTGCCCTGATGGATGGCGCGGTCCAGTGTGTTGATGACCGCCAGGCGCTCGGCCTTGGCCTGGGCATCGGCAAAGAGTTGGGCGTTGCGCACGGCGATGGCGGCCTGGTGGGCGATCGCCTGCGCCAGGGCGATGTCCTGGTCGCTAAAGTGATGCAACTCGCCGGGCTGGTCAAAGGCCAATAGTCCCAGGAATTGCGCCTTGCTGTACAAGGGGGCGATCAGCAATGAGCGCAGATTGAACGTCTCAGCAAAAGCGTGCATATGGGGATCGGCCAGGGCGTCGGAATAGACGACCGGCTGGCCGGCCACGACTGCAGGGGCCATCAGGGAAAAATCGGCGACAGGGAGAGCCAACTGTTTCCACAGGGGCCATAAATGGCTCACTTCAGGCACAGGGGTGGCGGCAATACCCTGTAATACACCGCGCCGGCTGTCCACCAGCGCGAGGGAGGCCCGTTTGACGCCCAAGGCCGCCGCAGCCTTGACCACGATGGCCCGCAGCACGTCGCGCAGGTTCAGCGAGGTGCTGACCACCTCGGCCAGTTCCCGCAGGGTCTCGGCCTGGGCGCGGGCGCGGCGCTCCTCCTCATATAGCCGGGCACTGACGATGGCGATGGCAGCCTGGGGCGCGAGCAGCATCAGGCGGCGCACATCCTCTTGGGTGAATGTGCGTTCGGCGATGTCATCTACGACGCTGAGCACGCCGATCACCTGGCCCTGCCATTCCAGCGGTACACCAGCCAGGGCGGTAAAGGGTTCTCCAGCATAGATCGCAGCACGGCCCTCCCATGTCTGATAGTTATCCACGATGAGAGGCTGCCCGCTGGCGGCTACCCGCCCGGACAAGCCCTCGCCCAGCGCCAGCCGCCAGCCGGTGTAGTCGCGCTCAATGCCATAGCTGGCGACGTATACCAGTTCGTCGCGCTCGGCATCCAGCAATTCGATGAGGCCGCCTTTGGCCGAGACCAGGTCGGCGGCGCGTTTGGCGATGGCATGGAGCACCTGGGGTAGGTCAAGTTGGGCGGTGATGTCTAGCAGCGTCTCGCGCACGGCGTTCAGTTCGCGTGTGCGCGCCTGTATCCTATGCTTTAGCTCCTCCGAAGCGCGACGCCCTTCTTTCAGCCACCACGCGTTTTCCAGCGCCAGGGCCAACGCATTCGCGATCGTCTGGACGCTCTCCAGGTCATCCTGGTCAAATGCCCCCGGCCGCTCGTCCTCCAGATTGATAACCCCCAACACCTCGTCGCCATGCTGGATAGGTACGCACAGCTCGGAGCGCCTGTGACGGCCAGGGGTGATGTAATCCGGGTCGTGGCGTGTATCGCGGACCAATTGCGCCTGGCCGGTGCGCACCGCCCGCCCCATCACGCCGACGGTGATTTTCTGCCGGTAACCTGCCGCTGTTAGATCGGTCGTGGCCTGGTGGGCCGCCAGCACAAGTTCCTGCGTATCCCGGTCCAGCCACAGGACCGTCGCCCGGCTGAAGCCCAGGTGCTCATGTAAGGCTTCAGCGACTGTCTGCGCGACCGCGTTCAGATCATGGGTTGTGCCGATCTGCCGCATGATGGCATGGATGACCGCAAGCTGCGCCGCACGGCGCTCCGCCAGTCGTGTCTCCGTCACGTCCTGGCCGATGATCAGCCAGCCGCCCGCTTCGGACGGTCCGTCCGGCTCAGGCCGATGCTCAGCGGACATGGGGAGGACCTTCACTTTCAAGGACAGCCGCTGACCCGATTTGGAGAGGCATTTCCATTCAGTTTCCTTTCCCGGCGATTTCCATCTGCCCCTGGACAGGTAGCTGTCGCTCTTAATATACCCCGCATACATATGCAGGCGATCCAGCCGTCGCCCCAACACCTCCTCCGCCGTCCAGCCGAGGAGGGCCTCCGCCCCGCGATTCCAGTAGAAGATATGTCCACGATGATCAACACCGATCACCGCCTCTGGGATGTTCTCCAGAACGTCTGGAAGAAGCGCAGCAGGCACAGATGGACAGGGAGGGGGTTTGTCTCCCCTCGCCACCAGGCTGCAGCCTGGTAGCGGGGTGGGGGAAATAATCTCACTCCCTTCCTGACCCTCCCCTACGGCGGGGGAGGGAAGTTGCTCTCTCTCCCCTGGCGGGGGAGGGTTGGGGTGGGGGGGTAGTTGAGATGTCATCTCTTGCTATAGTATTATCACAGTCAAGATTTAGTTAACAAGGAAGGAGATAGAGGGTCAATAGCCCACAGGTCACAGCGCAGCACAAGGCAAACTGCGGGCCGACGGCCAGCCGTTGCTGGCAATCCTGAAGGGATGCCGGATTTGACACCGGCCCCGCCTGCGATTATACTGAGAGTTCAGACGTTTGACGTTTTGGCGTTTCAGACGATGATTTTCACCCTATTCCTCTCAACGGCCCATCTCTAGCGGGGCACCAAGCCAACTCATCACCGATGACCTATGAATTATGCATTCCTGGAAGCACTGTATGTCTCTTTGATCGTCCTTTTGGCTCTATATGGCTGCAACAGCCTGATCTTGACCGTGATCTACTGGCTCAGCCGGTTCGGGGGACGGGGGACGCAGGACGCAGGACGGAGGACGAAGGATGAAGGCCCGTTGCCATCGGTCACCGTTCAACTGCCTGTTTACAACGAGGTCCACACGATTGAGCGGCTGCTGACGGCGGTGACCGCGCTGGATTACCCCAGCGACCGGCTGGAGGTGCAGGTCCTGGACGATTCAGATGATGCTACAGTGGAATTGGCGGCGCGCCTGGTGGCCCAGTACCGGGCGCGTGGCCTGAACGTCGTCCATCTCCGTCGCAGCGGGCGCGAGGGCTTTAAGGCCGGGGCGCTGGCTGCCGGGCTGGCCCAGGCCCGGGGCGAGTTCATCGCCATCTTTGATGCCGATTTCGTCCCCCCGCCCGATTTCCTGCGGCGCACCCTGCCCGCCTTCGCCGACCCTCGCGTCGGCTGCGTGGAGGCCCGCTGGGGACATCTGAACCCGGACTATTCCCTACTGACCCAGGCGCAGGCCGTGCTCCTGGATGCGCATTTCGTGGTGGAGCAACCCGCGCGCCAGGCCTCCGGCGCCTTCATCAGCTTCAACGGCTCCGGCGGCATCTGGCGACGGCGCTGCCTGGAGGAGGTAGGCTGGAGCGCCGACACGATCACCGAGGACCTGGACATCACCTACCGCGCCCAACTGGCCGGCTGGCGCGTGGTCTTTATGCCCGACCTGGTTGTGCCGGGCGAGTTGCCCGTGCAGATGGATGCGTTCAAGCGCCAGCAGTTCCGCTGGGCCAAAGGCGCCATCCAGACCTTGCGCAAGCTCGGCAGGCCGTTGCTGCGCTCCCGGCAGCCCCTCTGGGTCAAGGTGCAGGGCCTGCTGCACCTCTCCCTGTATTTCATGCAGCCTGTGACGCTGTTGATCCTGTTGCTGGCCCCCTTGATTGCCTGGTCGGGGGGGATGGGGCCGCGGGCGCTCTCCTGGGCCTGGCTGGCGACGTTGGGGCCGTTCCTGCTGATCGTCAGCAGCCAACTCGGCCAGCAGCCCTGCCCGATGCAGCGGCTGCGGGCCTTACCTGTGCTCCTGCTGCTGGGCGCGGGGCTGTCCCTGGTCAACACGCTGGCGGTGATAGAGGCGCTGCTGGGTCGACCCAACCGTTTTGAGCGCACGCCCAAGTTCAACGTGCGCACACCGGGAGAGGAGTGGCGGCAGAGCAGTTATGCGCTGCGGCATAGCCCGCTGGCCTGGGTGGAATTGGGGCTGAGCGCCTTCGCCGGGCTGAGCGCGCTGGTGATGCTGGCCGCTCAAAAATGGGCGCTCTTGCCCTGGATGCTGATCTACATGGCGGGTTTCGCCTGGGTGGCCGGGCAGAGCCTGCTGCAATCACACCGCCTTCAGAGAAGTGAAACTATCGCGGCCACGTGCCCGGTTAACCAGGCCACACGGAGCAACGGGTCACGGCGGTTGAGCGGCGCAGATGACCTGATGCAGCCGCTCAAAGTCCACGTTCCCGCCGGTGACAATAGCGACGGTCAGGCCCTCGGCCTGGACCTGACCGCTGAGGAGCGCGGCGATGCCCGCGGCGGCTGAGCCTTCAATCACCCAGCCGTGCTCGCGCAGCATCCAGACCATGGCCGCCGCCAGGTCGGCCTCCTCCACCAGCACGATGTCATCCAGGAGTTGTCGGGCCAGGTCCACCGTGATCGCGCCCGGCTCAATCTCACCGGCCAGGCCCTCGGCCAGGGTGGGCAACTGCGGCAGGGCGGTGCCCTTCAGCCGGTTGTACATGGCCGGGGTCGCCCGCGAACTGACACCGAGCAGACGGGCGTCCGGTCGGAGCCGGCGCAAGGCCAGGCCCACGCCTGCTGCCAGTCCGCCACCCCCCACCGGGATCAGCACCTGAGCCACGTTGGGCAGGGCCGCGATGATCTCCAGCCCAATCGTCCCCTGCCCGGCGATCACGGCGGGGTCATTGTAAGGGGAGACATAGACCAGGCCGCGCTCCTCGGCCAGCGCCCGTGCCCGCGCCTCGGCCTCCTCATAGCTGGCCCCTTCCAGGAGCACCTCGGCGCCATAGGCCCGCGTGGCCTTGATCTTGACCTGGGGCGTCCCCTGGGGCATGACGATCAGCGCCGCCACGCCCAGCAGGCGGGCGCCATAGGCCACGCCCTGGGCATGGTTGCCCGCCGAGGCCGCCACGACGCCACGCGCCCGCGCCTCCTGTGAGAGGGCGAGCAACTTGTTCAGCGCGCCGCGCACCTTGAAGGAGCGCGTGCGTTGCAGGTTCTCCAGTTTGAGATAGACCCCGGCAGAGGCCCGCACGCCGGGCAGGTCGCCAGCGGGCACGAGCGGCGTGCTCTCAATGTAGGGTCGCAGCCGGGCCTGCGCCAGGTAGATGTCCCCCAGACTGAGCGTGCTCATCGGCGTTCATCCCCTTTCTTCAGCACTTCGCGCCTTCCCCCCCCCACCCCGACCCTCCCCCACAACGGGGGCAACATCCCCCTTGGACGGGGTGACAATATTACGTGGATCCATTGGGCCGGGCGCGGGGCTGCCAGGCCGCCTCCACCATCTGCCAGAGCGCCTGATTGGCAGCGGCGGTAGTGCGCGCCCGAACCAGCTTATAGTCGCTGCCGGGCTGGAGGGGGAAGAAGGGCGGCCCCTCGGCGTTGGCAATCGTCGCGCCCGCCTCCTCCGCGATCAGCCAGGCCGCCGCCACATCCCAGAGCTTGACCGCCGACTGTGTGCAGGCCATCTCGCTCCCCCTGGCCACCATAAGCAGATCGTACACGGCGGACCCCAGGATGCGCACCTTCAGCGAGGTGTTCACAAAGGCGCGGCGGTAGGCCCGCGAGTCCAGGCCGATCAGGGCATTGAAGTCGGGGCGGACATCGGGGCGGACGCGAATGGGGCGGCCATTGAGGAAGGCGCCGCCGCCACGCCGGGCAGTGAAGCGCTGGCGCAAGACGGGGAAGTCGGCCACGCCGACGACGGGCAGCCCCTGCTCCACCAGTGCAATGGAGACGCCCCAGATAGGCAGGCCCCAGACGAAATTGACGGTCCCATCCAGCGGATCAAGCACCCAGCAGAGCGCCTCGCCGCTGTAGAGCGCGCTATTTTCCTCGGAGATGATGCCGTGATCGGGGAAACGGGCGCGGATGGCCGCCTGCAAGGCCCGATCCACCTCCAGGTCGGCCAGGGTCACAAGCGAGCCGTCGGCCTTGCGTTCGCCCTCCACCTGCCCGAAATAGCCGAGCAGCCGTTGCGCCGCGTCGTCGGCCAGGGCGCAGGCGAACGCCAGGGCTTCATCCAGTTCAGCGATGTCCATCGCGGTCAATTATAACCGGCCCGTGAGGAGGCTGCCAGAAGCCTATTCCCTTCCCTCCCCCTGGACGGGGGGTGAGGAAGGGGTGATTCTGCCCCCCACCCCGGCCCTTCCCCACAGAGGGGGGAGGGGGTGTGTTCCCTCCCCTCTTATGGGGGCGAGGGCAGGTCTTCGTCACTCCTTCATGGAGGGGCCTTATACAAGAGGGGCAGGTAGAAAGGCAGGGGCGGCCGGACGACAGCCCGCCAATCGGGTGGCGCGCCCGGCGCCCGCAACAGCGCGATCAGGTTGAGCAGGCGGTAACGGTCGCGGTGGCCGGTCTCCGCGTAGCTCCAGGGCAACTCCCGGACCAGTTCGCTGTACGGCGCGTTCAGGACATAGGCTTTCACCTGGAACATGGAGAAGGAGAGGAAGGGCGAGGTGTAGCGCTCCTGGCCATGCCCCACCGTCTCCGGCGCGAAGTCGCTCCAGTACCACCAGGGGTTCAGGCACTCTATTGCCGCCACATAGCGCCGGGTCTCCTCCAGCAGGTTCTGGCGCAGCCAGGCGCCGATCTCCGGGTCCAGGGGGCGGTAGCCCACCAGGTCGGAATAGGCCCGGCCATAGGTCCCCCCAATCTCAATCGTGCCCGGCGCTTCGTAGATCACCTGGCGCACGTCAGTGTCACGGTCAAGGCGCCCTTCACAGGGGAGGAAGGCTTCAACAGCGATGGCATAGTAGCCATAGGGGTCAACGTGGCCATCGGGCGTGACCGGGGACGGCAGGGGGCGGAACGCGCCCTGATCGTATTGGGCCTGAACATAATGCCCGTGACGTAGGCGGGCGGCTTTCATTGCCTCCAGTTTGGCGTCGGCGTCTGCCTTGGTCTGCGTGTCCCCCACCTGCGCTGCCATGCGCGAGATCGCCAGGGCCGCGTTCATCTGGTCGTTGAGCGAGAACCAGCCCGCCAGCCAGTCGGGGAAGTTGTAGAAGCCCAGCGAGGCATCATAGTACCGGCCCAGGTTGTTGAAGACGTTGCGGAAGACCGGCCAGTGCCGCCGGATGAACTCCCAATCGCCGCTGTAGGCGGCATAGGCCCAGGTGGCGTACAGGCGCCGGGCGATCAGGTTGGGGTTGTTCACAAACCACCAGACCTGGATCGCGCCCGGCTCCAATTCGCAGTTGCGGATCACGCCTGAGGCCCCCCAACGCAGGCAGCGCCGTTCGTAAGCGTACTCCGCCGGGTCCAGCATGACATCGCGCATCTTTTGCCGCAAATAGGCCTGCGTCCGGGCGCGCAGATCGGGCGGGAGATAGGGGAGCGCCTGGGCCAGGGCCGCGATCGTCTCCCCCTCAAACCAGAAGGCGTACAGGCTCTCCGGCGCCCCGCCGTAGAACTTGCCCTGCGGCGTCAGGTCGCCGTCAGCGAGCATTTGCGCCACCTGGTTGGAAAGCTCGGTCCAGGGGTCAAATAGGACGGAGGACGGAGGACGGACGATGGAGCCTCCGGCGTCCTCCGTCCCCCGTCCTCCGTCTAACGGAGCAGACACATCCCAGGCCTTTGGTGCCGCCGTTGCCTGCGGGCCAATGGCGTACAGCCAGCCGTAGGAGACGTAGTAGCCCAGGCCCTGGGCCACAACGAGGGGGCCTGCCGCCATGACGCAGTGGCCCATGCTGATGCACCCGTAGCGGCTGAGATGCACCGAGGGCGGCGGGTCCATAGGATTATAGGGGACGCCAAAGGTTAAGCCATCATCCAGCCGCCCGAAGAGGGCACGCTTCGTTTTGCGCGCGATGTCAAACACGCCCAGATCGGCATCATAGGTGGTATAGTACTGCTCCCCAACGAGCGTATGCGGGCCGGTCTCGCCTGGGGCGTGCGTGAACGCCTCCTGGCCCGCCAGTTGGGTCACGCTGCCGTCAAACAGGTTGACCTGCCACAGGCGCAGGTCCTGCCCGGCCCCGCCGCCAGAGGCGACAATGAGAGCACGCCCCTGCGGGTCCACGAGTGGATAGAGGAAATTCCAGTAGGGCAGGGGCAGGGGGATATAGCGGCCATTCGCCGGGTCCCACTTGTCCTGGCCGGTGGTGGCATCCAGGAAGTACAGGCTGCGGCGCTCCGGGTAGCGCTGGTAATAGCTGTTCCACAGGTGCGGCGCGGGCAGGGAAGCGAACGCCTCCCGGCCATCCTCCGGGCGATAGACCCCCAGGCCCGGCCGCATGGTCTCAAAGATCACGGTGTTTGAGGGCAGGTGCAGCACGGGGATCACGCCGCGCATGTTCACGCCGTACAACGGGCGCGACCAGATCAATCTGCCGCTGGCCGCATCCAGCGCGTAAGCGGTCACGTTCTCCGCGCCGAAATAGACGTGCCCACCCCCCACAGCGGGCGAGGCGATCACCTTGCTGCCGGTGTCGTAGCGCCAGACCTCTACGCCGGTGGCCGCGTCCAGCGCGTACAGGCGCCCATCAAAGCTGCCGATATACACCCGCCCATCCACGATGGACGGCGACGACCACACCGGCCCGCCGGTCTGGAAGCGCCACAGCAGCCTGCCGCTGGCGGCGTCTAACGCGTACACTGCGCCGTCGGTTGAGCCAAAGATAACGCGGCCATCGGCATAGGCGGCGGCGCTGGTGATGGCGTCGCCCGTCGTGTAGCTCCAGAGCGGTTCGCCCGTAAGGGCATCCAGGGCGTGGAAGCGGCCGTCCATGACGCCCACGAAGACGCGGCCTGCGGCGACGATCGGCTCGGCGGGGCTTTCCACGCGCTCGCCCAGCCTGACCTTCCAGCGCAGTGACAGCCTCCCGGCAGGTGGGTGGGCGAAGACGGGATCATCGCTGTAGCCGCTGTGGGCGGGGTCGTGGCGCAGTTGCGGCCAGTCCCCCTCTGAGGCGGCCCACTTCTCTCCCGCTCCTTCTCCAGATAGCGGAGAGGACAGGTGGAGGCTGAGCAGCAATGAAAGCAAGAGCGCCAGGCGCAGTCCAGCCGACACGTCACCCTTTAGCCCTGCCCACGCTTCTGCCGCTCCTGGTTGAGCCAGTCATCAAAGGGGCGCTTGGGGATGAGGATGAGTTCCAGGGCAATCCGGTCGGGTTGGCGCTCAACCAGGCGCAGCAGCTTGAAGTCATCCCGCCCGACGATCACCTGGCTGACGTCGCCTGGCTGCTGCAATTGCTCCTCAATCACCTGTTTGATCTCCGGCTCCATCGCGCTCAGCGGGATGATCTGGGGGGTGCCGGGTTCGGGCGGCTCAGCTACGGGCTTCGCGTTGGCATCGTAGATCAACTCGCTGTAGCGGTCGCCGCCCACAGTCCGCATGGACTCGCCAGCGAGCACGCGCTGGCGCAGGCGGTTGGCCTCATCGTATTCGGCCTGGTGGAGCGCGGTATTGTTGGCGTAGGCATCGCGCAGGAAGCGGTCTACCAGGATGGGTTTAACCAGGCAGGCCTTGATGCGGGCGGGGTCATTCCCCAGGGCGGCTTCCAACTGGGCCAGCACCTGCGGCGCCTGCGTGGTCTGGCGAATCCGATCCCATTCCATAGACAACTCATCATCACTGATCCGTTGATTAAAGACCTCGGCCAGCAGGCGCTCTTTGAGCAGTTCCTCCGCCACACGCTTCTGCATCACCTCCGGCGTGAACACCTGCTCAAATGGGGGCGCCTCCTCGCGCTGGCTGTAATACACGCGTTCAATCGCGGTGCGGCAGGCCAGGTAGTCGGCATCCACAGCCGGGGTGGAAGGCGGTGCCCCCGCCCGACAACCGGCCAGGAGCAGCGCCAGGAGAACGGCCAGACCAGGACGCAGGACGATGGGCGAAGGACGAACGACCGGGATGGAGTGTGCTGATCTCTGTGGCTTCGTCATGTCTTGATCCTGTTCATCCCCAATCTCCGCAGGTCGCCGAACTGTCACCCCCTCCCTGCCCCTCCCCCTGGATGGTGGAGGGAAGCTACCCCCTCCCCCCTGTGTGGGGGAGGGCCGGGGTGGGGGGTAACCCTGTAATTTACTGAATCCCCAATCTCTCATCTCCTTGTTAGCGCGGGGAGAGGATACGCTCGGCCAGGTCGGCGGCCTCGTTGAGGGCCTGATCCGGCGAGACGCCGTGCGCGGCCTGGGTGAGCGCCTGGGCCATCAGGCGACGCACATCGCCCCAGCCTGGCAGGACCGGCTCACTGCGGGCCACACTCAAAAGGTCCAGGGCTACCTGCATGGGCCGGTCATCTATCAGGGTGGCGCTCAGGGCGCGTGCTGCCGAAGCCCGCACAGGCAGCGCGTGCAGCCGGTAGGCCCAACCGGCTGCTATCGTCGGGCTGGTGAACCAGCGGATGACGCGCCAGGCAGCCCGCTGGCGCTCCGGCGTGGTGCGCCAGATCGTCCAGTACGGGCCAGAAGCGAGGACGACCGGCTGCTCGGTGGTGTGCGGCGGGGCGGCGATGGCCCAGCGGTTGAGGATGGCCGCGTCTTTGATCGCTTTTCTGTAGTCCTCCAGTTCGGCGGTGGAGGCGAATGTGAACAGGGCGCGCCCATGCGCGAAATCATCCCGCGCAGTGGCCCCGTCACCCACGTAGGCGCAGCCGCTCTTCACCAGTTCGTTGAGCAAATAGAGGGCGTCCAGGCCGGCCTGGCTGTGGAAGGCCACATGCCGCCCGTCGCCGCTGAGCGCGTCGCCGCCGCGGCCCCACAGCCAACTGAGGAAAAGCGCCTCGTCCTCCACGTAGACGTAACCAACGTGGTCCAGGGCGTTGGTTGTGGCCACGGCGTTCAGACACAATTGCCTGAAGTCCTCCCAACTGGAGGGCGGTGCCGCGCCCAGTTGAGCCAGCCAATCCGCGTTGTAGTACAGGACGAACAGGTGGAGATAGGCCGGAGCGCCCACCCAGGGGGTGGCGCCATCGCCGAAGAACAGCGGCAACAGGTCGTCCCGGTCGGCCCTGTCCAGCCCTTCCTGGGGATCGTCCGCGTAGGGGCGCAGGTCCACCAGACCGCCCGTGTTGAGCACCTCCCCTAGGTCTGCAGTCTCCAGCAAGGCCAGATCGGGCAGGCGGCCCCGCACGGCGGCAGCCTTGAGTTGGGCGCGCAATGCTGCGGGCGTGCTCAGGCGTTCCACCGCCAGGCGGATGCCCCAGGGGTTGTGCGCGTTGAATTGTTCCACCTGCTCCAACAAGGTCTCCGTCGCCTGCGGCGGCAGCGCGTGCCAGAGGACGAGCGGCTGGAGCGGCTGCACGCCGCTGAGCAGGCCAGGCGCTGCAGGGACCGATCCACAAGCGGCGATAAGGAGAAGAGCCAGCGCAATAGACAGGAGACGTTGAACCATCAGCTTTTAGCGCTCAGCATATGAAGCCCCTCTTGGGGGGGAGGTATTATACACCGGCACAGGATGCTTGACAAAGCAGGGCCTTTGGCATATACACAAGGAGCATCGGGCTGGCATATGTATCCCACACTCCATTTAGGGCCGGTCACGCTCTCCACTTACACCCTCCTGCTGGACGTGGGCATCGTCGCCGGGCTGGTCTGGCTGATGGCCTCGGCCCGGCATCTGGATCGGGCGGAGGCGTCGCGCTGGCTGAACGCGGGGCTGGCGGCGGTGATCGCCGGGCTGGTCGGCGCACGGGCGGGCTACGTCCTGGTCAACTGGGCCTACTTCCATGACCACCTGGGCGAGGCGGTGCAACTCTGGCTGGGCGGGCTGAGCTGGCACGGCGGGCTGTTCGCTGGCGTTCTCATGCTCATCGTCTGGGCGCGCTGGCGCGGTCTGCCCCTGGGCGCTCTGGCCGATGCCGCCGCACCGGGGATGCTGGTCGGTCTGGCGGCGGGCTGGACGGGGTGTCTGATGATGGGCTGCAATTATGGGCGTGAGGTTTTGGACCCGACCTCGCCCTGGCGGCGGCTGGCCGCCGAATTGCCCGACATCTACGGCATCGTCGCGCCGCGCCTGGTCTCGCAGGCGTTCGCGGCGGGCTGGGCGCTGGCTGTCCTGGTGCTGCTCGTGCTGCTGCGCCAGGCCCGGCTGCCGGAGGGCGGGCGCTTCCTGCTGGCCCTGGGCCTGTTCAGCCTGGGGCTGTTCGTCATCGGCTTCACACGCGGCGACCCCTCGCCGCTGGTTGGCGCCTGGCGGCTGGATCAGGTGATTGACCTGGGCATCGCGGTGGCGTCCCTGGCTGGGCTAAAACGAATCCGCCTTCCGTCCCCCGTCCTCCGCTCTCCATCGTCAACGGACTACTGAATCTCCAATCTCAGCAGATTTACCCCCCCACCCCAGCCCTCCCCCGCGATGGGGGAGGGGGAATACGTTCCAGTTCGGTAATCTACTAAATCTCCGATTTCTGATCTCCGCTCAACTGGGTGACGCGCCGCCCCGTGCCCGGCTCGGCCAACACCTCCCCATCGGCGAAGACGAGCCGCCCGCGCAGGAACACGCGCACCACGCGCCCCCAGACGCGCCGTCCGGCGAAGGGCGTCCAGCCGCACCTGGTGAACAGGCCCTCGTTGGAGATCGTCCAGGCGGCCTCCGGGTCCACCAGGGTCACATCGGCGTCGTAGCCGGGCGCCAGATGGCCTTTATGCGCCAGGCCAAAGGCCCTTGCCGGGCCACTGGCCGTCAGGCGGACCACCTCGGGAAGCGTCAGGCGGCCTTCGCGGACGGCGGTCAGGAGCAAGGGCAAGGCCGTCTCCAGGCCGGGCACACCGGCGGGCGGGTCAGGGCCGTATTTCTCCGCCAGCGTATGCGGCGCGTGGTCCGTAGCGATAGCGTCAAACACGTCCAGGTTTGCCCATAGCGCCCGCACATCGTCAGGGGAGCGCAGGGGCGGGTTCATGCGATACAGGGGGGCGTCCCCCTGCTCGGCGGTGAGGAAGAGGTGATGCGGCGTGACTTCGCAGGTGACCGGCACGCCCCTGGCCTTGGCCGCCCGGATGAGGGCGACCTCTTGCGCTGTGGAGACGTGGCAAATGTGCAGGCGGCGGCCCAGGTGTTCCGCCAGGGCCAGCACGCGGGCGACGGCCAGCGCTGCACAGAGCGGCGGGCGACGCTGGCCCTGGGTCGCAAACCAGCGCACCGCTTCCTCGTCCTCGGCGTGGACGGCCAGGACGCGCGCCTTCGGATAGGTGGAGAAATGCGCGATCTGCGCTGCGAAACTCTCCACCAGGAGCGTGCCTGTGCTGGAGCCAATGTAGGCTTTCAGGCCCACCGCCTCATCCAGGCCAGCCACCTCGGCGGCGTTCTCCGGCGTGGCGCCCACGAACAGGCCGAAATCGCACACGGCTTTCCGCGACGCCCACGCCAGCGCTTCTGTCAAAGTAGCCCGATCGGTCAGCGGCGGGCTGGTGTTGGGCATCCCCAGCACGGTGGTCACGCCCCCGGCCAGGGCCGCGCGCGTGCCGGTGGTGAAGTCCTCCTTGTGCTCGCCTCCCGGCTCGCGCAGATGCACGTGAACATCAATCAGCCCCGGCAGGGCGAGCAGGCCGGCCGCCTCCACCACTTCAGCGCCGGGCGGGGCGGATAACCCCGGACCGACCGCCGCAATGCGCTCGCCCTCAATCAGGATGTCGGTGCGGCGGCCGTCGGCCAGCGTAGCGCCCTGGATCAGCAGGTGCTTCAATGCCCCAATGGCAACCTCCGTCCCGTCGTCGTGCGATGGAAGTGGCCGAAGTCGGCTTTACCGGCCAGTTGCTCCACCGTCAGGACCGGCCCATCAGTGCACACGAGCAGGTCGTCCAGGGCGCACTGGCCGCACAGGCCGAAGCCGCACTTCATATAGCGTTCCACGCTGAGCTGGCCCGGCAGGCCCAATTCCATACAGAGGGCGTGGAGCGCCACCAGCATCCCCTCCGGCCCGCAGGCGTAGATCGCCGGACGCTGGGCTTCCAGCAGCCCGCTGGCACGGACGGCCTCGGTGACGTAGCCCTGGAAGCCGAGCGAACCGTCGTCGGTCGCCAGGATCAGCGGGACGCCCAGGGCCTCAAAGCGCCTGACGAAAATCAGATCGTCGGCCTTGCGCGCACCCAAAGCGACGGTCACCGGAAGGCCCTGAGCGCAGGCCCGTGTGGCCAGATAGTACAGGGGGGCCGCGCCGTAGCCGCCGCCGACCAATAGCGCCGGACGGGTCGGGTCCAGCCGGTAGGGGCGGCCATAGGGGCCGCGCCAGCCCACCCGGTCGCCGACCTGCTTCTCGTGCAGGGCGCGGGTAAACGGCCCCACCGCCGCCACGGTGATCGTCAGGGGGTTGTCCCAGGCGATGGAAAAGGGCTTTTCGTCTATGCCCGGCAGCCAGGCCATGATGAACTGCCCTGGCTGGGCATCTATGGCATCATCCAGCACGAACGTCTTGACCGTGCGGCTCTCTGGGATGACGGCCACAATGGGGACCGAATGGGGCAGGTGCAGCGCTCTCACCTTCTCCTCTCCACGCTCACTCTCCACGTTTGGGGAGAGGGGGATAGGGGAGTGCGGGCGGGGAGGGAGGGCTTCCCTGTCCTCTATTCTAATCCTGTGCTTTTCGTCCTCTGTCCTCTGTCCTGCGTCCTTCATCCTCTCCTCTGTCCCCTCCCCGTTCATCCACTACGCATCCGCTGTCCCAGGGCCAGGCCGCGAAAGTCGGCCAGCGAGCGGTAACCGTGACGGCGCATATACGCGGCCACCTCATCACAGGCTTCGGCGAAGACGCCGATGCCGCGATAATTGATCGCCGAGCCGATGGCGACGGCGGTCGCGCCTACCAGGATCATCTCAATCACATCGCGCCCGGTGGTGACGCCCCCCATCGCCAGCACGGGGAGGTCCACCGCCCGGCAGATGTCATACACGCAGCGCACGGCGATGGGGCGAATGGCCGGGCCGCTGACCCCGCCCACCCCGTTATACAGCACCGGCTGGGCGGTCTCAATATCCAGCACCAGCCCCGGCCCCAGGCTGTTGATCGCCGAGATACCGTCCGCCCCGGCTTTGGCGACTTCCTCGGCCACTTTGGCAATGTTCTCCACGTTTGGCGAGAGCTTGACCAGCACGGGGATGTCGGTGTTGTCTTTGACGCGGCGGGTGACCTGAGCCGAGACATAGGGGCTGGCCGCGAACATCTCCTCAAAACGCGCATCCAGGTTGGGGCAGGAGATATTCACCTCAATCAGGTCGGGCCGGGCCTCGGAGATGTAGCGGGCCATGGTGCCGAAGTCGTAGATGGAGTTGGCGAAGATGCTGGCGATAATGGGCACGCCCAGCGGGCGCAGGCGCTCTTTGGCCTTGCGGACCTCCTCCACCATGACCTCCACGCCGGGGTTGGCCAGGCCAACGGCGTTGATCAGGCCGTAGCCCCAGTCCACGATAACGGGGTTATGCCAGCCGGGGCGCGGTTGCAGGCTGCACGATTTGGTGGTGATCGCTCCCGCCCCGGCTCGCGCCACGCGCTCAAACACCTCGGCGCTCAGCCCCAGAATGCCCGACGCCAGCACGGTCGGATTGGGCAGACGGACGCCGCATAGCTCCACCGAGAGATCCGGCTCAGGCGCCTGGAGGACAGAGGACAACCCAGCACCCGGCTCCAGCCCGGTGCCGTCTTCCGTCCCCCGTCTTCCGTCCTCCGTCCTTAAGACTGTGCGATCCATTGCATCACCTCTTGGGCCTGGGCGTGGGACAACCGGCCTGCAGACGCCAGCGTGTCTAACAGCGCACCCAGGCGCAGCACGCTGTGGAGCCGGTAGCCCCGCGCGGCCAATTCCTCCGCGCCGCCCTGCTCCCGGTCAATCACCACCAGAATATCGCGCACGACCAGGCCAGCCTCCAACAGGGGCGCCAGCGCTTCAATCTTGGCGTGGCCCTTAGTGATCACATCGTCCACCAGCAAGGCCGTTTCGCCGGGCCGGAACGCCCCCTCAATGACCCGGCCCGTGCCATAATCCTTCGTCTCCTTGCGCGGATAAATCAGGGGGCGGTTAAGTTCCAGGCTGAGCGCGACGCCGATGGGCAAGGCGGCGTAAGGGATAGCCGCCAGCCGGTCAAAAGCCAGCCCCCGCTCGCGGATGAGGCTGGCCATGGCCTGCGCCACCTGGCCCAGCAGCGAAGGGGTGGTTACCAGCAAGCGCAGGTCAATGTAAATGGGGGAGAGCAGGCCGCTCTTGAGCTTAAATTCGCCGAACTGGACACAGCCGGCGTCATATAAGGCCAGGATCAGGGCATCGTGGTTCATGCTGTGTTCGCCTCCCGCAGGGCGTTGATCTGGTCGCGCAGTTGCCGGGCCGCCGCCCGCGCCGCCTCCACGTAGTCCACCTGCGATGAAGCGAACAGGATGGCACGCGAGACGTTGATGATCGGGCCGATACCGCTGCGCGTCGGCCCATAGCGCACGCTGGCAGCCAGGTCGCCGCCCTGCGCACCGATGCCGGGGATGAGGAAGGGCAGGTCGGGCGCCAGCGCCCGCAGGCGGGCCAGCGCCTCCGGCGCTGTGGCCCCTACAACCAGCCCGCAGGTGCCGGGGTACTTCGCGTTCCAGGCCAGGGCGCGCTGCACCACGAGGTCGGCCAGCGAGGTCAATTCGTCCATGTCAAGGACGCGCCGGGTCTGGAAATCGGCCGCGCCGGGGTTGGAGGTCCGCGCCAGGACAAAGGCCGCTTTATCCGGGCGCTGCAAGAAGGGCGCGACCCCGTCCTCGCCCACATAGGGGTTAACCGTGACCGCGTCCACGCCCCACACCTCAAATGCGCCGCGCGCGATCATCTCGGCGGTGGAACCAATATCGCCGAACTTGCCATCCAGGATGATGGGGATATGGTCGGGGATATAGGCGATAGTCCGCTCCAGTGCGATCAGCCCGGCGGCCCCCTCGGCCAGATAGAAGGCCAGGTTGGGCTTGTAGGCGCACACCAGGTCGGCGGTGGCGTCAATCATGGCCTTGTTGAAGGGCAGCAGGGGATCGTCCTCCTTGTGCAGCGGCAGGGGCATTTTGGCCAGCACCGGGTCCAGGCCCAGGCACAGCCAGGAGCGATTGTGCGATTGTGCCGCGAGCAACTTCTCCAGAAAGGTCATACGGCCTTCACTCTATGGCATAGGCACTCCAGGGTCTCAAGGGTGCCTATGAGTTCCTACCCCACAGCCCCCAGCACCAGCGCCAGGAGCGCCATGCGCACAGCCACGCCGTTGGCCACCTGGCGGAAGTACGCCGCATTGGGCAGCACGTCCACATCGGTGGCGATCTCGTCCACGCGGGGCAGCGGGTGCATGATGGTGATGCCGGGTTTGGCCCGCTCAACCAGGGCGCGGTCCACCACGTAGCTGCCCTTAAGCCGGATGTACTCATCCGCGTCCTCAAAGCGCTCGCGCTGGATGCGTGTGACATAAAGCACATCGCAGGTCTGCGCGGCCCGCAACAGATCGTCCGTCTCCTCAATCTCCACGCCGCGCGCGCGGAGCGCGGCGGTGATGTCTTCGGGCATGCGCAGCGCGGGTGGCGCCACGAACATCAGAGAGACGTCCCAGTGAGCCAGCGCCCTGGCCAGGGAGTGCACGGTGCGCCCATTCTTCAGGTCGCCCACCAGGCCGATACGCAGCCCATCCAGGCGGCCACGTTCGCGCTCAATGGTGTACAGGTCCAGCAGCGCCTGGGTGGGGTGTTCGCCCGTGCCATCGCCCGCGTTGATCACCGGCACCGGCGCGGCCTCGGCCAGTTCGCGGGCCGAGCCAACCGCCGGGTGACGGATGACGATGACATCTGCATAAGCCGCCACCGTGCGGGCGGTATCGGCCAGCGTTTCGCCCTTGGCGGCGGAGGAGCTGGTGCGGGCCTCGGCCACGCTGATCACCTTCCCGCCCAGGCGCAGCATGGCGCTCTCAAATGACAGGCGCGTGCGCGTGCTGGGTTCGTAGAACAGCGTCGCCAGGATGAAGGGGCTGAGCAGATGGGCGTATTCGCGTCTGTGGCGGTCAAAGGCGGCCGCCTGGTCCAGGATGGCGCGGATATCCTCGCGGCTCAGGTCACCAATGGCGATGATGTCACGTCCTGTGAAAGCACTCACCTCGTGTCCTCCTCTCTTTATAAAAAAAGACCTTTGGGATCACTCCCAAAGGTCATCGCCAACGCCAATGCCTGCTGGGGGGACGGCCCAGGTCCCCCTTCGGTTGGTCTGGACCCGTGAGCATGTACCCGAACACCTGCCTGCATCTTGCCCCCAGCCTGGGGCTTAGTATAGCCGGGGTACGGGCATCTGTCAAGGGGGGCATACCGGAACATCTTAAAAACCAGAAAACCAGGGGCCGTTCAGGCCGCGAAGCAGGACGAATATCACGCTCACAATGTGCCTTTTGTCTCTTGACCCCTGGCCAGCCACCGGCGCATAATCCCAAGGGAGATCCTGTGGAGGTGCCGAATGGCAGCACAAGAACCGCCCGCTTCCTCAGCCGCAGTGGTCACGCCGGATGGTGATCGGGCGCCGGGCATGGCCCAACGTGAGGCAATGCGCATCCTGGCGCGTGGCCAGGGCGAACTCATCCAGCCACCCGACCTGGAGGCCTTTCGCGAGTGGAACCGTATTCACAAGCCCAGGGCGCTGATTGACAAGCGCATGTCCGAGCACGAAGCCATTGCCCGCTTCGTGCACGACGGCGATTACATTGCCACCGAGCTATATGGCATGGTGCGCGGGCCGATGTCGCTGGCCCGCGAGATCGTGCGCCAGGGCAAACGCCACCTGCGCATTGCCGGCCAGGGCGTGCTGGAACTGGACCTGTGGCTGGCCGCTGGCCTGGTGGAAAAGATTGACCACACTTACATTGGCCTGGAGATGTACGGCATCTCCAAGGCACTGCGCCGGGCGGTGGAGAGCGGGCAGATCAAGACGCTGGTGGAGTGGAGCAACGCCGCTATCGCCTGGCGCTTCAAAGCCGCGGCCATGGGCGTGCCCTTCATCCCGGTGCGCTCCATGCTGGGCAGCGATACCTTTAAGTATAGCGCGGCCATTGCTGTGGAATGCCCCTTTACCGGCCAGGCGGTCTGCCTGCTGCCCGCGCTGATCGTGGATGTCGCCCTGATCCACGTCCACCGCGCCGATTGCTATGGCAACGCCCAGATTGACGGGATCACCGGCTTCGCCGCGGAGCTGGCCCGTGCAGCCAAACGCCTGATCATCAGCACAGAGAAGATCGTGCCCACCGACGAGATCCGCCGGTATCCGGAGCGGACGATCATCCCCTATTATCTGGTGGATGCAGTGGTCCACGCCCCCTTCGGCGCCCATCCGGGAGAGATGGCTTACGAGTATGGCATGGATGAGCCGGCGATCCAGGAGTGGGTGGAGGCCTCGGCCACAGCCGAGGGGGCGCAGGCGTACCTGGAGCGCTATGTCTATGGAGTGCGTAGCCATGAGGAGTACCTGGCACTGATCGGCGAGAAGCGCCTGGCGGAACTGCGGGCGAGAGCGGAGGGACGCGAATGACGCCAGCCTATAGCCCCAAGGAGATGATGATCTGCCTGGCGGCGCGGCAGATGTGCGATGGCACCACCGCCTTCATCGGCGTGGGCGTGCCCATGTTGGCGGCGGCCCTGGCGATGCGCACCGTCGCGCCCAACCTGGTGCCTATCTTTGAGTTCGGCGGGACGGGGGCGCTGCTCAAGCGCCTGCCCCGTGCGGTCGGCGAGGCGCGCACGTTCCATAGAGCGGTGGCTGCCACCGGCATCTGCGACATCATGGAGACGGCGGCGCGGGGGTTCATTGACTATGGCTTCCTGGGCGCGGCGCAGATTGACCCTTACGGCAATGTGAACACAACCGTCATCGGCGACCACGATCATCCCAGCGTGCGCCTGCCCGGCAGCGGCGGCGCGAACGATGTAGGCTCGTTGTGCTGGGTGACCATCATCATCCTCCCCCATGAGCGCCGCCGCTTTGTGCCCCGGCTGGACTTCCTCACCACGCCGGGCTATTTGAGTGGGCCAAACGCACGGAAGGCGGCGGGCCTGCCCGAACGCACCGGCCCGATCCGCGTGATCAGCACGCTGGCGATGATGGGCTTTGACCGGGCCAGCGGCAGGATGATGCTGCTGGCCACGCATCCGGGCGTGACCATTGAGGAGGTTCTGGACAACACCGGCTTTGACCTGGTGATCCCACCGGAGGGTGTGGGCGTCAATGACCCGCCGACCGCTGAGGAGTTGCGTATTCTGCGCGAGGAAGTGGACCCCGAGCGCATCTATCTCTAGACATCTTTCACCAACGTCGCCCGACTCACCCCGGCGGCGGCGTCCTCCACCAGCGCCAGGACAAAGCACAACGAGGAGAGCCGGTTGAGGTAGCGGAGCAGGTCGGGGTTGCGGAGAAGGCCCTGATCGCGCAGGGAGACGACCTGGCGCTCGGCGCGGCGCACGACGGTGCGGGCCAGATGCAACGCGGCGCCGGCCAGGCTATCGCCGGGGACGACGAACTCCGTCAGCGGCGGCAGGCCGGCGCTGAAGCGGTTGACCTGCTCCTCCAGCCAGGCCACGCGCGCGGCGTCAATGCGGCGGAAGCGCTCAGCCGCTTCCGGCGTGGCCGAGACCTCCGACATGAGGTGGTAGAGGTCGCGCTGGGCCTCAAGCAGGGCTGCGCGTACATCGGGTGAGGTCGCCAGGGCGCGGGCCAGCCCCAACGCAGCATTGGCTTCATCTATATCGCCAGAGGTCGCCACCTGTGGATGATATTTGGGAACGCGCTCCGGCCCTAACAGCCCTGTGGAGCCTTCATCGCCGGCGCCGGTGTACATCTTGTGCATGTGCCAGCCTCCTTAACGGGGGGTTATATCCAATTCGGGGCCGTCAGGCAAGTTCCCCACCGGGATAGACCTGATACCGGGTGTCGGTCTGTGTGCTCTTTTGATCCGGTACCGGGCTTTAACCGGTTCTTTACCCCGTTCTCCTTGCAAAGGGCAGGAGTGGAGCCCCTCTCCCTGCCCCTCCCCATCCAGGGGAGGAATCGGTGCGGGCCTACGATCCGATGTGTGCTATAATCCGTGCAACGCCCCATGAGGAGGGGGTGTATCCATGCGATCCAAAGCGCTGCCGGTTCTCCTTGCTATCAGTCTCGCTGCCTGTGCTCCGGCGCCGTCCGCGCCCGCCACGCCGGAGCGCATCGTCGTCACGGTCATCGTCATCGTCACGGCCACACCGCCCCCGGCGACGGCAACCGCCACAACGCCTCCACCCACTGCCACGCCGCTCCCGGCGACGGCCACGCCCAGACCGACCACGCCACGCCCCTCAGCGACGCAATATTTGCCTTCCCCCACGGCCACGCCGTCGCCGCGCCCCAGCCCTATCCCCAGCGCCACGCTGAACAGCGCCGAACGGAACCCCGATGGCTGCCTGAAGTACCAGTTCGCCGGGCGCTATGTCGGCCAGCAGGAGTGCGTCAGCGGTACGGTCGTAGGGACTTACGACTCCGGGAGCGCGTTCTTTATCAATTATAGCGAGGACCGGAGTTCCTTCTACGGCGTCTCGTTTGATTTTCGCTGGGAGAACCTGGCCGGGCGCTGTGTGCGCCTGCGGGGGGTAATTGAGACCTATCGCGGGCGGCCTGAGATCATTATCCGCGACCCGGCCCAACTGGAGTTCTGCGATTAACTGGAGGCTTTTAACAATTTTATAACCATGTTCTATCTGTTTCCTTATTGCGCTGCGCCTGGGAGTGTGCTATAGTGAGGCTGGTCAACGGGGCTGGGATACCTCTCACACATTGGGCTTATGGTCCTCCTTTTCGCGAGCAGCCGCTGTCGCCCGGACGGCGGCTGTTTGCGTTTCTGCGCTCCAATTGCCCCCCGGCGGCATTTGGCCTATAATGCTGAGCTATGCTGCCTTTGCGCGATGTTAACCCAAGCCGGCGCGTGCCGGTAGTGACCATTACCTTCATTGCGATCAACATCTTGGTCTTCCTCTACCAGCAAACGCTGTCGGAAGAGGAACTGTACGCGCTGGCGCTGGTCCCGTTCCAGGTCACGCATCGCTTTAACCTGGGTGTGGCGCTGACCTTCTTCAGCTCCATGTTCATGCACGCCAACCTGCTGCACATCGGCGGCAACATGCTCTATCTGTGGATCTTCGGGGATAACGTTGAGGATGCGATGGGGCATGTGCGCTATATCCTCTTTTATCTGCTCTCTGGCGTTGCGGCAGCGCTCTCGCAGATCTTGGTCACGCCCAACACGCGCATCCCCATGATCGGCGCCAGCGGCGCCATCGCGGGGGTGTTAGGTGGCTATCTCCTCTTATATCCCAATGCCCGTATCCTGAGCATGGTCATCATGTTCTATTTCATCCGTCTGGTGGAGGTGCCAGCGTACATTCTGCTAGGGCTGTGGTTCATTCTACAATTCTTCACCGGCTTTGCCTCGTTTGGCACGGCGGGAGAGACCGGCGGAGTGGCGGTGTTTGCCCATATCGGGGGGTTCGTTTTCGGCCTGCTCACGGTGAAGCTGTTTACCCTGGGCCGTCGCAGGCGCCCGCCGGGACCCCCCTCTTATTATGAGGTGATCCGGCCCTGGCAAGAGGATGCGTGGTGGCGTGACTTATGATCGGCTTTGGGCGTGAGATCACCGGCGATCTTGAACATGCCTTGCGCCGGGAGTGGCTGGTCACCAACGGCCTGGGCGGTTACGCTGCCGGAACCGTGGCGGGCGCCAATACCCGGCGCTATCATGGCTGGCTGGTCGCCGCCCTGAATCCACCCGTTGGCCGGGTCGTCCTGGTCGCCAAGTGTAATGAGGTGGCCTATTTAGACGGCGAAACCTACCCGCTGACCACGAATGAGTATGCCGATGGCACGGTGCACCCGCACGGCTACTATCATCTGGAATCGTTCCGGCTGGAGGGGACGCTCCCGGTGTTCACCTATGCGCTGGCCGAGGCGCTATTAGAGAAGCGCCTCTGGATGGTGCACGGCGCCAATACCACCTACGTCACCTACACCTTGCAGCGCACCGCCCGCCCGCTGACCCTGGTCATCACCCCCCTGGTCACCTTCCGCAGCCACCACGAACACATCCGGGGGAATGGCTGGATGCCGGTGGTGGATGAGGAGGGCCGGAAGAGCACGCCTGGGCCTCTGTTGCGCGTGGATGCCAGGCCGGGCGCACCGCCCTACTGGATCGGCGCCAATCAGGGGGAGGTGGATTTGCGGGGTGGCTGGCATTGGAATTTCAAACATCGCCTGGAGACCGAGCGCGGCCTGGACGATGTGGAGGACCTGTTTGCTGCCGCCACATTGACGGCGACCCTGTATGAAGGGGAGACGTTGGCTTTGGTGTTGAGCACGGAGTTGCCCCAGGAGAACGACTGGCGAGCGGCATATAAGGCCGAGCGCGCCCGCCAGGCCGAACTCTTGCGCCTGGCCCAGCTTGAACGGGAGCCGCCCTGGGTCCAGCAATTGGCGCTGGCCGCTGACCAGTTCATCGTCTCTCGTCCATCGTCCGTCGTCCGCCGTCCACCGGATGAGGCCCAGGCGGAGGAGGAAGTCGGCGCGGAGGCGGAGACCGGCCTGACGGTGATCGCCGGCTATCCCTGGTTCACCGACTGGGGGCGCGATACCATGATCAGCCTGCCTGGGCTGACATTGGCGCTGGGGCGCTGGCGAGAGGCGGCCTGCATTTTGCGCACCTTCGCCCAGTTCGTGGATCGCGGCATGCTTCCCAACCGCTTCCCAGAGCCGCCCGTGCCCGGTATGCCGCCGCAACCGGCGGAATATAACACGGTGGATGCCACGCTATGGTATTTCTGGGCGCTCAATGCCTATCTCCAGGTCACCGGCGACATGGACCTGATTGAGGAGTTGTACCCGACACTGGTGGACATTGTGGAATGGCACAGGCGCGGGACACGCTATAATATCCACATGGATGCCAGCGACGGCCTGCTGTGGGCGGGCGAGCCAGGGGTACAATTGACCTGGATGGACGCCAAGGTGGGGGATTGGGTGGTCACGCCGCGCATCGGCAAGCCGGTGGAGATCAACGCCCTGTGGCACAATGCGCTGGTCACACTGGCCACGTTCGGCGACCGGCTGGGCCGCCGCCGGGCAGGCGCCTACCAGGAACTGGCCAGCCAGGTGGAGCAAAGCTTTCGGGAGCGCTTCTGGTATGCAGAGGGCGGCTATTTGTACGACGTGATTGATGGGCCGGGGGGCGCCGACGCTGCGCTGCGGCCCAATCAACTCCTGGCGGTGTGCCTGCCCTATAGCCCGCTGGATGGCGTCCGGGCGCAGGCGGTTGTGGATGTCTGCGCTCGTCACCTGCTCACCTCCTACGGTCTGCGCTCGCTGGCGCCCGGCCATCCCGCTTATCAGGGGCGCTATCTGGGCGACAGGCTCAGGCGCGATGGTGCCTACCACCAGGGCACGGTCTGGGCCTGGCTGCTTGGCCCCTTCGTCACGGCCCACCTGAAGGTGTATGGCGATCCGGATCGGGCGCGCAGCTACCTGACTCCGATGGCCCACCACCTGAGCGATGCCGGCCTGGGGACGATCAGCGAGATTTTTGACGGCGACCCCCCCTTCACGCCGCGCGGCTGCTTCGCCCAGGCATGGAGCGTGGCCGAGGTGCTGCGCGCCTGGATGGAGACGCACAGCGCACGACGTGGGTTTTGACGCTGTGGTCTATGGGTCGTAGTCGTAAATGCGTCGTGATCATGTCAAAGAGGCGTTCCGCCACAGCGGTCGTGGCAATGGCGGCTATGGAAAGCCGCCCTACTGAGTCGTAAATGTGTCGTGATCATGTCAAAGAGATGTTCCTCTGCGGTTCACCGAGATTTCATTCCTAGTGACAGCGCACCCCCTGGTTTTTTATAATGGGGCGTAGCGTGTGAGTCCAGGAGATAAGGTATGCTGAAGCATGGCTTCAGCAATCCTATGATTCTCTTCTCCCCAGGACTCCAGGAGGTTGAGGCTATGAAACGCATGATATGGGTATGGTTGATAGTTTTGCCCTGGGTGGTCTCCTGCGGGCCGGCCTTAAGCTCGCAGGCGCTGAGCGCGGATGTGCTGGAGAGGGCCACGAGGACGGCCACAGCGACCGCTACGGCGACATTGTCGCCCACGCCTACCCCAACCCCAACACCCACCCCCACCCCGACGCCGACACCGACTCCGACGCCCACGCCCACCGGCTGGACACCTTCGCCTACGCCGACCTCGCTGGTGGGGGGCTGGATGACCGGCGGCGGCGCCGTGGAGAGCGGTGGGGTGCGTGCCCACGTGAGCTTTGTGTTGCGCTGCGATCCCGGCCAGAGCGGTAACAACCTTCAGGTCAATTGGGGCCAGGGCGAGAAGTTCCATCTGGAGCAACTCACCTGGGCCTCTTGCATAGACGATCCGGCCATTACGCCGAACCCACCCGATGCCGCCTTTGACACCTATCGCGGCATGGGCACAGGGCGCTATAACGGCGTGGCTGGCGCAACGGCGGAGTGGACCTTTGCGGACGGCGGCGAGCCGGGGCGGGATGACGTTGTGCGGATCACCATCCGCGATGCCGGTGGGCGCGTTGTCCTCTCGGTTTCAGGCACGTTGAGCGGCGGCAACCTCCAGGCGCATGGGGCAGGCGGCGGGGGTGCGCTGACGCCTCCGGCGATCACGATCACCCCTGAGCCTACCGAGACCCCCAGGCCGGGCCGGACGCCCAAGCCGACGCACACGCCCAGGCCAACGCACACACCGAGAAAGTAGGGGGGGCAGGGTTGCAACCCTGCCCCTGCTCTGCGCAGGCATGCCGCCCTCTGATGCCCTGAGCCAGGCCACCCGCACCCCGACGAGCGACTTGTGGACACGGCTGTGGCGCGTCGCCGCCAGCGACCGCCTGGCAGTCCTCTGGGTTATGCTGGTCGGGCTGAGCCTGGCCCTGATGGCGCTCCTGCCGCAGATGCCGGGAGCGGCGCTAGACGATCCGGCCGAGCAGGCTCGCTGGCTGGTCGCGGTGCGCGCGCAGCTTGGGCCAACGACAGAGACCTTACTGAATCTGGGTCTATTGGCTATCCGCCAGGCCTCCTGGTTCCGCCTGATCCTGGCCGGGGCCGCCTTCAGCCTGCTGCTGCGCCTGTACGGTTACGTGGAGGCATTGCAGCAAGGGCGTGAGCCGCCCGGCGCGCAGGTCCCCGATTCCTTCTTCGGCGATCCCTCTCCCCATCGCAGCGAGCGGACAGCGTTACCCCCAGCGCAGGTGATCCAGGCCCTCGCGGCGCGGCTGAAGCGGCGCGGCTACCGCGTGCGCACGGAGGCCGGGGGCGCGGCGCATTACCTGGTCGCTGACCGGCCACTTGCCCCCCTTGGCCCACTCCTGGCCCACTTGGGCCTGACGCTTGTCCTGCTTGGCGCGGCCTGGAATGCGGTCGCCGGTTGGGAGCAGGCCGAACTGCCTCTGCCGCCGGGGCAGGTGGTCAGCGCCGGTCGCGGTCCCTCTATTGAGTTGCGGCTGGAGGGGGTGTCCCCCCAGGGGCAGGCGCAAATTACGCGGCTGGTCGGCGGCGAGCCGGTGGCGCAAGGCAGCCTGGCGGCGGGGACGACCTGGTGGATGGGCGGGTTGGGCGTGCGCCTGGGCCGCCAGGCGCCGGCGGTCCAGTTTTCTGCCAGTGACGCCCGCGGCGCGGCGGTGATGTTCCTGGCGGCGCCGGGGGCAACGCCGGTGCCCAGCCTGACTTTGCTGGTGACCCCCGACCGACCGGAGGTCTCGGCCTTCGTGCCGGCCCAGGCCCTGGCCTTGCAAGCCGAAGGGCGGGGTGCTGCTACTGTCCGGCTGCGCGCTCTACGCGGCACGGCGGGGGAACTCATCGCCGAGGAGGAGATCAGCGGGCAGAAGACGGTGACGATAGAAGAGGTCCGCTATCAGGTCAACGTTACCCCCTATGTCACGGTAACTCTTCTCTATCTGCCGGGTCGTCTCGTCGTAATCGGTGGCGGGCTGCTCACGGTGCTGGGTGTGTTGGGGTGGGGCCTGTACCGTCCCCGGCGCGTGCGGGCGCTGGCTGCCCTGGAGGGCGGCGCGACCCTGGTCAAGCTGGCCAGCGAGCCTGGGCCGCTGCCCGCGCTAGACCTTGAGAAGAATATGATCCCCCACCCCACCCGCTCTGCGCCCTGAGCGTCTCAGGGCCAAAGGGCCTCACCCCCATAGAGGCGCTCCTGCCCAGGCGCGGTTTTAACTGCAGGGCCGTATACAAAGGGCGGGGGAATCCTGGCGCATTTTCCCTTACGGGCCAATTGGGGTACAATAACTGGAGTATCCGGAACGAGCACAAAGGAGTCCATATGCCGTCTGGGGATGTCGCCATTATTGGGGTGGGGGTTGTGGGCTTCAGCCCGCTCTCGCCCTATCAATCATATAAGGAGCTGATGTGGGAGGCGGCAGTGCGTGCCTACGCCGACGCCGGCGTGGACCCGCGCCGCGACGTGGATGGTTTTATCACCGTCGCCGAGGACTTCAACGAGGGCACGAGCATCTTTGACGAATACGTGCCCGACCAGATCGGCGGGGTGCGCAAGCCGGTCCACACTATCACCGCCGATGGCATTCACGGTCTGGCCGCCGCTTACATGAACATCCGTACCGGCCTGATGGACATCGTGGCCGTAGAGGGGCATAGTAAGGCGTCCAACATCCTGACCCCCTTTGATATTCTCAACTATGCCGTTGAACCCATCTACAACCGCCCGCTGGGCCTGCACCCCTACTTCATCGCCGGGCTGGAGATGAACCGCTATCTCCATGAGACCGGCACGCCGCTGGAGGCCTGCGCCCAGGTCGTGGTCAAAAATAAGGCCAATGCGCTGCTCAATCCGCTGGCGGCCTACGGCGCCGACCTGGATATAGAGGCGGTGCTGGACGAGGCGCCCATCGCTGCGCCACTCACCCGCTCACAGACCAGCTTCAGCGCCGACGGCGCGATTGTCATGGTTCTGGCACGGCGCGAGGTCGCCATGTCGCTGAGCGATAAGCCTGTCTGGATTCGCGGCGTCGGCTGGGCTAATGGCTCTTATGCGCTGGAGTACCGCGACTGGGCCAGCGCGGATTACGCCCGCGACGCTGCTGCTATGGCCTATCGCATTGCTGGCATCCGCAACGTTGCCCGCGAGATTGACTTTGCCGAGGTTGACGACACCTTCGCCTATAAGGAGTTGCAGCATCTGGAGGCGCTGGGGCTGTGCCGCGAGGGCGAGGCCGGGCGGCTGACGCTGGAGGGCGCCACCGCGCGGGACGGCGACCTGCCGGTCAACGTCTCTGGCGGCAGCCTGGGCTGTGGCCACCTGCTGGAAGCCTCCGGCCTGGCCCGCGTGCTGGAAGTCGTGTTGCAACTGCGCGGCGAAGCCGGCCCACGCCAGTTAAAGGATGTCCACACCGGCCTGGCCTTCGCCTGGCGCGGCCTGCCCACCAGCAGCGGAGCGGTGATTCTCCTGAGCAGTGAATGATCTTGTTACGCAAAGAACGCAAAGGGCGCAAAGAGCACAAAGGACTTTAATAAAAGTGGATGAGGATACGCTCTCAAAGCTGATCATCGGCGCTGCGATTGAGGTGCATCGCCACCTGGGGCCCGGCCTGCTTGAATCAGCGTATGAAGAATGCCTGGCACATGAGTTCCATCTGCGAGGCATACCTTTTGAACGACAGAAGCCAATCTCGCTCACCTATAAGGGTATGCACATTGAGTGCGCATACAGGCTAGATTTTCTGGTCGGTGGTTTGGTCGTCGTTGAACTCAAAGTGGTAGACCAGTTGACACTCGTTCACGATGCACAAGTGCTGACCTATCTGAGGCTGACCGGGTGCAAACTTGGACTGTTGCTTAACTTCAATGCACCACGAATGCGCGACGGTATTAAGAGATTCGTTCTCAACCTTTAACTCTTTTGAATCTTTGCGCTCTTTGCGTAAAGGAGGAGATATATGGGCATGAGACGTGTCGCTATTGTGGGCGCGGGCATGGCGAAATTCATGCGGCGGGCGCTGGAGACGGGCCGCGATTATCTTGGGCAACGATAGGCGTGTAGGGAGATAGGAGTCGTCCGATGGCGATGAAAACACCTGCGGTTCAAGCTCAACCGCAGCCTACTGAACATCCGCATGTGGTACGTATACCGGGCATCGCCGGAGGAGAACCGATCCTGAAGGGCAGCCGTGTGCCGGTTCGGGCCATCGTTCTCCACTACAAGGCCGGCGCCACAATGGAGGAGATCCTTGAAGCCTACCCCCATATCTCTGCGGCAGCAGTCTATGACGCGATCAGCTATTACCTGGATCATCAGGAAGAGATAGAGGCGCTGATTGAGGAGGATCAGCCAGAACGGGTGATGGAGAAGCACGGCCTCAAGCTGGGTGAGAAGGGACAACTTGTTCCAAAGCAGTGAAGGGCTGTGACGACCCAACTCCGTCTGTTGATTGATGAGGATGTCTCTAAAGGCCCCTCGCTGGCAGCGGCCCTCAGGCAACGCGGGTTTGATGCGGTCGCTGTGCAGGAGGTGAGTAAAATAGGACTATCGGATGAGGCGCTTCTAACTTATGCCACTGCGGAAGATCGGGTCGTACTGACCTTTAACATTAAGGACTTCGTGCGCTATGCACGTGAATGGGAACAGACAGGGAAACCACATGCGGGGATCCTTGTCTCAGTGCATCTGACAGGGCGCCAATTTGGAGAACTCTTGCGCTACACATTGAATTTCCTTAACACAGTCACGGCCCAAGAAATGCGGGGCACCGTTCGTCTCCTGCAAGAGTTTCGGACGACGAAAGTTTAGATAGATCAACTTGGGGAGCCAGACCCCCTTCAGGATCAGGAGGACTTCATGGGCATGAGACGTGTCGCTATTGTGGGCGCGGGCATGACGAAATTCATGCGGCGGGCGCTGGAGACGGGCCGCGAACTGGCCTGGGAGGCTGCCAGGGCCGCGCTGGATTCGTGCGAACTGAAGCTGGAGGACGTAGATGCTGTGTGCCTGGGCAGCGCCCCCGACGCCTTTGATGGGATGCATATGAAATCGGAGTACCTCTCCGACGGCGCAGGCGCCTGGGGCAAGCCCTATATGCGCTCCTACGTCGGCGGCGGCACCGGCGTCTTCGCCACCATCCAGGGCTGGTATCATGTGGCCTCCGGCCTGTTTGACATCGTGCTTGTGGTGTGCGAAGAGAAGATGTCCACCTGCCAGCCCCACCCACAGGCCGCCTTCCTCACCATCTACGACAACTTCACCGAGCGCCCGCTCAAGCCCAATCTCCTGTGGATTTTCGCGCTGGAGATGCAGCGCTACATGGCCGTGCACGGGCTGGATAAGCGCGACATTGCCCTGGTCGCGGTCAAGAATAAGCGCAACGCCGCGCTGCACCCCGCCGCCCAACTCGGCGACCCGAACATCACGGTGGAGGACGTGCTTAACTCCGAGGTTATGGCCTGGCCGGTGCAGCGCCTGGACGTCAGTCCTACTTCGGATGGCGCCGTCGCTGTCGTCCTGGCCGCCGAGCATGTCGCCAAGCGCATCACGAACAAGCCGGTGTGGATTGAGGGCGTCGGCTGGGCGCTGGACACCGCCTACTGGACCAACCGTGACCTGTACTACCCGCGCTATGTGGAGGACGCCGCCCGCATGGCCTATCGCATGGCCGGTATCACCGAGCCGCGTAAGCAGATCCACATCGTTGAACCTTATGATCCCTTTGACTATAAGGAACTGCATCACCTGGAGGGGCTGATGTTCTGCCGTCCGGGCGAAGCGCCGCGCCTGACCGCCGACGGTGTGACCCAGCGCGACGGCGACCTGCCGGTGTGCCCCTCAGGTGGGCTGTTGGGTGTGGGCAACCCCATCGCTGCGGCGGGCCTGATGAAGGTCGCCGAACTGTTCTGGCAGTTGCGCGGCGAGGCGGGCGCGCGCCAGGTGCCCGGCCAGCCCCGGCGCGGCCTGGCCCAGGCCTGGGGCGACCTGATGCAGGTGGGCACAGTGGTGATTGTGGGCATTTGAGGATCATCTCTCATCTCTGCCGTCTATGGAGGGCTGATGACTGATCAACCAACAGCGCCAACAACCGTGCGCGGCACGCCCATTGAACTGAACGACATCCGTGAAGGGCGCGTCCTGACCGTCGCCTGGGACCCGCGCGCCGAGTACGCCTGGGACACCGGCGTGGCCATTGGCCGCTACCTGGCCGAACTCAAGAACGGGCGCATTCTAGGCGTCCATTGCCGGAACTGCCGCCGTACCGTTGTCCCGCCGCGCGTCTTCTGCGAATTGTGCTTCAGGCCGATGGACGAATGGGTGCCGGTGCAGGACACCGGCACGGTGAATACATTTTCGCTGGCGCACGTCTCCTGGGACGTGCGGCGGTTGGAGCGGCCGGAGATCCCGGCGGTGATTGACCTGGACGGCACCCACCCGCCTTGCGGCATTCTCCATCTGCTGGGCGAGGTGGACCCGCAGGCCGTGCACACCGGGATGCGTGTCCAGGCGGTGTGGAAACCGCCTCACGAACGTGAGGGCGCGATCACAGACATTCTCTATTTCAGGCCGATTTAGTTTTACCGCAGGGACCGCAGAGAGCGCAGAGCAGAAATGAGAGCACTACGGCGGGTATGGAAACCCGCCCTACGGCTTTGCGCTCTCTGCGGTGAAATCAGGGAGGTAGCGTGACCCCATCTATGAGTGGCTCCATTGAAGTCATCTGTGGCTCCATGTTCAGCGGCAAGACCGAGGAGTTGATTCGGCGCGTGCGCCGGGCGCAGATCGCCCGGCAAAAGGTGCAGGTGTTCAAGCCCCACATAGACATCCGCTACAGTGCCAAGCGCGTGCATTCCCACAACGGGATGCATTGGGAGGCCACGCCGGTGGCACACTCCCATGACATCCTGGAGCAGCTTGAGGCTAACACAGATGTAGTGGCGATTGATGAAGTGCAGTTCTTTGACCCCGGAATTGTGGCCGTATGCGAGGCGCTGGCCGACCGGGGGCTGCGGGTGATCGTGGCCGGGCTGGACCTGGATTTTCGGGGGGAACCCTTTGGGCCGATGCCGCAACTCCTGGCACGGGCCGAGCACGTGGACAAGCTCCAGGCCATTTGCGTCGTCTGTGGCGCCCCGGCCAGCCGCACCCAACGCCTGATCAATGGCCGGCCCGCCGCCTATGACGACCCGGTGATCCTGGTCGGTGCCGCCGAGGTGTACGAGGCGCGCTGCCGCCAGCATCACGTTGTGCCCAACCGGCCTAAGACGACGGTGGAGAAGATCTATCCGCTGCCCGGCTTTGGAATTTGACGGAGGACAGAAGACGGATGACAGAGACCCTCAGCCCTCCGTCGTCAAAGAGAGGAATATGGATGCTGGAAGAGGACATCGCTGAAATCCTGATAGATGCCCAGACGATCCAGGCGCGCATTGCCGAACTGGGGGCGCAGATCAACGCCGATTACCGCGATGTGGATAACCCGCTGCTGGTGTGTGTCCTCAAGGGCGCGTTCGTGTTCCTGGCCGACCTGACGCGCCATCTGACCTTCCCCCATGAGGTGGATTTCATGGCCACCTCCAGCTATGGTACAGCCACACAGACCACCGGCATCGTGCGCATCCTGATGGACCTGGACCGGCCTATTGAGGGGCGACATGTGCTCATCGTTGAGGATATTATTGACAGCGGTCATACGCTGGATTATATGGTGCGCATGTTGAGCGCACGCGCCCCCGCCAGCCTGCGCATCTGCACGTTGCTGAGCAAACCGGCGCGACGCCAGGTGGACGTGCCCGTCCAATATGTCGGCTTTGAGATCCCCAATAAGTTCGTCGTCGGCTACGGGCTGGACTTCGGCGAGAAGTACCGCAACCTGCCCTTTATCGGCGTGCTGAAACCAGAACTGTATCAGGATCAGTTCTGATTGTAAGGGCCTCTTTAACGGATTATTCGCATTTTTGTAATGTTTGTGTTATACTGAGCCTACGGCGGGTATGGAAACCCGCCCTACTGCTTGGCCCAACCCAAGCAGCGGCCATGGTGAGGATCGGCCAGGAGTACACGCCTCTTTCCTGAGGGGGGCAGGGAGGAGGTGGAGGGAGCCGATCAGGGTAAGTTTCATGACTCTGCGCGTCTACCTGTTTGGCCCGCTTCAGGTCACCTGGCAAGGCCAGCCTTTGCCTGCCTTGCGCCGGCCTCGCCTGCAGGCACTGTGGGCCTACCTTCTGCTCTTGCACCGCCACCGCCCGGCCATGCGCGATCAACTCGCGTTCAGCTTTTGGCCGGATAACCCTGAAGATGAAGCCCGTGCCCACCTGCGGCGGCACCTGTACCTGTTGCGCCGTTGGTTGCCGCCAGCTCCTGATGGCGGCTGGTTCATCGCGCAAACGGAAGAGGTCCGCTTGAATGCTCAGGCGGAGTTGTGGGTGGATGTCTGGGCGTTTGAGGATGGCCTGACGCAGGGGGAGGCGGAGTTGAAAGCCGCCGTAGAGCTGGTCTCCGCCGATCTCCTGCCCGATTTGAGCGAGAGCTGGCTGGTGTTGGAACGCGAACGCCTGCGCCGCTCTTATGTGCGCGCGCTCGCCCGGCTGGTGATGTTCAGCCAGGCGCGCGGGGATTGGCCGGCGACGATTCAGTGGGCGCAGCGGCTGGTTCTGCATGATCCGCTCAACGAGGAGGCCCATCGCCTGCTCATCGCCCTGTATTATGCCAGCGGCAACCGCCCGGCGGCCCTGCGCCAGTTTGAAACCTGTCGGCGTCTGTTGCGCGAGGAGTTGGGGGTGGAGCCGATGCCGGATACGGTGGCGCTGCGTGATCTCATCCTGCGCACGGAGCCGCTGGCGGAGTCGTGGTTTGCCCCACATCATCTGATCGGTCTGGAACGCCCTTTGCTCCCGCCTACCCTGAATACAGGCAGGGGCATCGCCCCTGAGGGACAACGGACAACGGACGATGGAAGGCGGACGGCTGTCCCCTTCGTCGGGCGCGAGGCCGAGATGCAACGTCTGCTGGGGGCCTGGCGCCAGGCGGTGTTGCGCTCCGGCAATCTCATCTTGGTCGGCGGCGAGGCCGGGGTGGGCAAGACCCGCCTGTTGCACGAGCTGGCGGCCCATGTCCGCCGCAGTGGAGCGCCTGTGCTTTGGGGACATTGCTACGCCTTTGAGCGTGCCCTGCCCTATCAGCCTGCTGTGGAAATTTTCCAGGCCCTTTTGCCGCAACTGGCGCTGAGCCACTTGCCGCCGCTGTGGCTGGCCGCTGCCGCGCACTTGATCCCGGAGTTGCGCCAGCGCCGCCCCGACCTGCCCGAACTGGCCCCGCCACGCTCGGAACAGGAGCAATCTCAACTGGCCGAAGGCTTGTGCCGCTGCCTGTTGGGCCTGTCCTATCAGCAGCCCCTATTGGTCCTGCTGGAGGACCTGCACTGGGCGACGGAGTCCACACTCACCTGGCTGCACGTTCTGGCTCGCCATATCCATGCCGCCCCCATCCTGGTGGTGGGCAGCTATCGGCAGGAGGAGGTGGGGCTGGGCCATCCCCTGCGCGACCTGATCCGCGCCTTGCGGCGGGAGGGTGGGAATGCCCCCCTCCTGCTGCAACCGTTCGCCGGCGATACTGTCCAGGCGCTGGTGGAGGCGCTTTCCGGCCTGGGCGAGGCCGCTGTTGGGCCGGCGCGCACCCTGTATGCCGAGAGCGAAGGCAATCCCTTCTTTCTCTTGGAGTTGATCCGGCATCTGGAGGAGACCGGTCAACTGGTCCAGCGGGGTGGGCGTTGGGCCGGCCCCTGGATTGAGGCGATCCAGGCGGGCGAAAAGCCCGCCCTCTCCCTGCCCGATAGCGTCCGCGAGGCGATTTCTGCGCGCCTGGATCGCTTGAGCGAGAACGCGCGTGTCTTGCTGAGTTGTGCTGCTGTGGCCGGGCGCGAGTTTGACCTGGCGGTGGTGCGGACGGCGCTGGACTGGAAAGAGGAGCGGGTGCTGCGGGCGCTGGAGGAGTTGCTGGAACGCGGGCTGGTGCACGAGCAGAACGGCCCCCAGCGCCGCGACCATGCCTTCAGCCACCACCTGGTGCAGGAGACCGTCTATGCCGGCCTGCCTCGCGCCTGGCGCGAGGCGCTCCATCGCTGGGTGGGCGAAGCTATGCTCGCCCGCTATGGCGAGACGGCGGCGGGCGAACTGGCCTATCACTTTGAGCGGGGCGGCACCCGCGAGCGCGCCCTCACCTATTTGAAGTGTGCCGGCGATCAGGCGGCGACGCGCTACGCCAATGCCGAGGCCCTGGACTATTATGGCCGGGCCTTGACACTCCTGGAAGCGCGTGAGGACGACGCCCCTTCTCGGCCCCTACGCTTTGACCTGCTGATGGCTCGCGTTGGGGTATGGGAGCTTTTGGGCCGGCGCGAAGAGCAACGTGCCGACCTGGAAGCGTTGCAGGCGCTGGCCCGGGCATTGGACGACCCGCACCGGCAGGCCCAGGTGTACGCCCGATGGGCGGACTTCTATGAGGAGATCAGCGACCATGCGGCCTCGGCCCGCGCTGCCCAGAACGCCCTGATGTTCTTCCAGCGCGTGGGCGACCGTCGCGGTGAGGCCCAGAGCCTGCACGACCTGGGGCTGGCCGCTTACCGCCAGGGGGATTACCGCGCCGCTCGTGACACCTATGAGCAGGCCCTGACCCTGTGGCAGGAGATAGATGACCGTCACGGCAAGGCACTCACGCTCAACCATCTGGGTAATCTGTTGCGCCAGATCGGCGAGTACGCGACGGCGCAGGCATATCATGAGGAGGCTCTGGCACTCTGCCAGGCCCTGGCCGACCGCACTGGCCAGGCGGAGAGCCTGCGCAGTCTGGGCGCGCTCTATCTGTTCATGGGCCGAACCACGCTGGCCCAGACGTACTACGAAGAGGGGTTGGTGCTGTGCCGGGCGATTGGCTATCGCCGGGGCGAGGCCACCCACATAAACGGCCTGGCATTTGTGGCGCTCTTTCAGGGCGATTATGCGGTGGCGTTGGCCTACCAGCGCCAGGCGTCGTCCCTGTATGAGGCCGTCGGCGACCAGGAGGGATGGGTCTGGCTGCTCATTGGGCAGGGGCTGCTGGCCTGGCATATGGGTGACCAGGCGCGAGCAGGCCAGTGCTGGGAGAGGGCCAGGGAGCAGGCCCGGCAACTGGGCCTGCGTCGCCTGGAGACCTGGGCGATGGACTACCTGGGCAACCTGATGCGCCAGCAGGGCGATTATGCTGCCGCCCGGCGCACGCTGGAGGAAGTGCATCACCTGGCCTGGCACACCGGCGACCGGCGCCTGGCGGCCTCCAGCCTGCACCATCTGGGCCAACTGGCCTGGGAGGAGGGCAACCCCACCGCCGCTGCCTGCTGCTGGCGCGAGGCTGCCCAGGTGCGCGCTGCGCTCGGCCTGACGGCCCTGGCCCAGGCCAGCCAGGCGCGGCTGGCGGAAGCGCTGGCGTGGCTCAATCCCCCGCCATCGGAGGAGGCCCGGCAGGTGGCCCAGGCCGTATGGGCGGCCTGGCAGACGGACCCTCCCTACAGCGAAGAGGAAGATGAGGTGCGCCAGGGGTATCTGGCCCTGGCGGGGGCGTTTGCCTGCCTGGGGGATGCACAACGCGCGCAGGACTGTCAGGCCCAGGCCCGTCGCCTGAGCCAATTGCGGGCGAGGCACATCGCCGAAGGGGTCACAAGCAGTGGGGGCTACCCGGCCGTGTAGAACGCCGGTTTCTCCAAACCGGCGTTCTCAGGAGACTGATGTCCGACTTTGAATTCCACCTGGTCAGCGACGGCGTCTTCTGGGGGGATGCCGGAGGCGCGTTTGGGCTGGTGCCCAAAGTGCTGTGGGAGAAAGTGATCCAGCCCGACGCGCTCAACCGTGTCCCCTTCGCGCTGAATTGCCTGCTAGTGCGCTCCCAGGGCAAGACCATCCTGGTGGATACCGGTATGGGCGATAAGTTCATCGCAGAGGAGCGCGCCCAGTGGCACCTGGAGCGGCCTGAAGGAGGGCTGTTGCAGGCGCTGGCACGATTGGGGGTAAGCCCCGCCGATGTGGACATCGTGATCAACACGCATCTTCACGCCGATCACTGCGGCGGCAACACCTGCCTTCAAGACGGCCAACCGGTGGCCACCTTCCCCAATGCCGAATATTGGGTGCAACGGCTGGAATATGCCGAAGCGTGTTTCCCTAACGAACGCACGCGGGCGACCTATATCGCAGCCAATTTCCGCCCCCTGGAGGCCGGTGGCCAGCTTCGCCTGCTCAACGGGGACACGCGGGTGACCTCGGAGGTGCGCACGGTGATCACACGTGGCCACACCCGCGCCCACCAGTCCGTTATCCTGGAAACAGGTGGCGATCCCGTGCTCTATGTGGCGGACATGGCCTCGTTCGCCGTGCACTTTGAGCGGCTGGCCTGGCTCACGGCCTACGATGTGGAGCCGCTGGAGAACCTGGAAACCAAGCGCTCCTGGCAACGCTGGGCACTGGAGCACAATGCCCTGCTCATCTTTGAGCACGACGTGCACGTGCCGATGGGGCGATTGGTGGAGCGGGAGGGGAAGCTTCACGTCTGGCAGTTCGGGCAGTAGTACGCGCTGCGTTGACCGATCACGGCGCGGCGGATGGGCGTGCCGCAACGGGGGCAGGGCTGGTCGGCACGGCCATGCACGAGGAACGCCTCTTGATAGCTGCCTGTGCTGCCATCCGCCTGGCGGTAAGCGTCAATCGTCGTCCCGCCGTGCGCCAGGCCGCGCCTGAGGGCCTCGGTAATGCCCTGATATAGCCGCTCCACTTCCGCCTCGTTAAGCGTATCTGACCGCCGCCAGGGGCTGAGGCCGGCCAGCCAGAGGGCCTCGTTGGCGTAGATGTTGCCCACACCGGCGATAAAGGTCTGGTCCAACAGCAAGGGCTTGAGTTGGCGTGAACGCCCCGCTAGGCGTTCGCGCAGCACGGCTGGCGTGAAGGCCTCAGAGAGCGGCTCCGGCCCCAACCGGCTCACCACCCAATCCGCATCCGGCACGAGATAGAGCCGGCCCAGCTTGCGCCTGTCCGAGAAGCGCAATTGCTGTCCGTTGTCCAGGTCAAAGGTCACGCGGTCATAGGGGCCGGAGGGCCTGTTCGCCGGGACAAGGGACAACTGCCCGGTCATCCGCAGATGGATCAGGAGCGCGCCACCGCCGGAGAGGTCAACGATGAGGTACTTGGCGCGGCGGCGGAGGCCCTCAATGCGTTGTCCCACAAGCTCAGTGCGCAGCTCATCCACCGAATGGGTGGCGAGCGAGCGCGGCCAATCCACGCGCACGCCGGTGATCGTGCGCCCGATCAGTGCCCCCTTCAGGCCACGGACAATGGTCTCAACTTCAGGCAATTCAGGCATGAGCAGTCCTCAGTAAGTGGCGGTGTAGGGATGTATGGCCCTGCGCCCCTACCGCCGTTCATAGTTCACGGGCTTCAAGAGCGTGAGATCGATCTCGCCGATGCGCTCCGGGCCGAGGGCGCGCACGGCGGCCTCCACGCGTTCGGCATCGGCGCGAAGTTGGGCCAGGTCAATCCCCTGGCAGGTATCGGGGGGCAGGCGGTTGAACCACTGGCGGCTGCGCCGGAACATTTTGAGCGCGCCGGCATAGTTGCGCCGGGTGACGTGGTGATAGGCGACGGCGATTTGCAACACGGCGCGGTACAGGTCGCGCACCGGCCCGGTTTCGGCCTGCCAGGCGTGTTCCAGGGTTTCATGCGCCTCAAAATACTCGCCGCGGTTGAACTGCTCCAGCCCCTGGACCGCCAGAGGCGGCAAAGGCTCAGCGCATTGCTGCGCCAGTAGAGTCCGCTCATCCGGGCGCATGACCCGCGCATGTCTGGCGATCAGTTCAGGCAACTCGGCGACAAAGCGGGAGCGCGGCAAGACCTCATCAAAGCCGATGGCCAAGGCGCGCTCACGGGTGGCTGTGTCCACATGGGAACCGAAGCCCAACACCGGGATACGGCGCGTGGCCGGGTCCACTTTGGCGCGGAGAATCCACTCCTGCCAGGGCAAGGTTTGATCGCCGATGTCCACAATGATCAGAGCGGGCTGGTGCTGCACCAGCAGGTCAGCAAAGGGGTCCCCTGGGCGCGCCCAGACGACGGTGTAGCCGAGCGTCCGGGCCACATCCTCAATGCGCACGGTGAAGAACAGATCGGAGACCACGCCGATAATGGTGTCAGGCATCAGCTCAATTCTAACCGTAGCAGGAGCGCAGGGCAAGCCACCGAGCGGCGCTTGTAGGACTCTTCGGCGGCTATGGAAAGCCGCCCTACTGGCGGAGCGCAGGGCAAACCAGCGAGCGGGGCCTGGGGGGACACGGCACGCCGTGCCCCTACTTAGCAGTCCCCATAGTTCCGATGCGTTCCTACGGGAATTCCCAGGCGTTCCAGAGCCGCCACCACCCGGTCCAATGGCAGCCCCACGACGTTCGTATAGGAGCCTTCTATGGTTGCGACCGGGTGGAAGTTGGGGTGTTGGATGGCGTAGGCGCCGGCCTTATCCAGCGGATCGCCAGAGGCGACATAGGCGGCGATTTCCTCATCGGTGTAGTCGCGCATAGTGACGCTGGTGGTCGCCAGGTCGGTGATCAGCGTGCCGGTGGCGGTGTCCAGAAGGGTGATCGCGGTGAGGACGGTATGAGTACGGCCGCGCAGGCGGCGGAGCATGTCGGTGGCCTCGTCTGCGTCTGCGGGCTTGCCCAGGATGGCGCCATCCAACACGACTGTGGTATCTGCCGCAATGATGATCGGGCCGGGCGTCTCCTGGGCGGCGACGGCCAGGGCTTTCTCACGGCTGAGGCGGCGGACGAAGCTCTCGGCGGTCTCGCCTGGCTGGGGCGTCTCATCCACTTGAGCCGCACGCACCTCAAAGGGCAGGCCGAGTTGGGCGAACAGTTCGCGCCGACGGGGTGAGGCCGAGGCCAGGATCAGCCGGCGCTGAAGGGGGGAGGCTGCGCGTTCCTCGGCGGTCATGCGATTAAGCTTATCCGCTCTTTTCGCCAGGGGCAAATTGTGCTAGGATGTCGGGGGCATGTCAAATTCGGGGCAGACGGCCCGGCGGGTTACCCCCCACCCCAACCCTCTTCTACCCAGTACTGGGCTTCAACCCGGTTGGGAGGGGGTGAGTTCCCTCCCCCTGGGTGAGGGAGGGTGAGGGAGGGAGTAGGGGCGTGGCGTGCCGCGCCCCTACCCACCTAACATTGAAATGCACCCTGAGATGTCTATTAGAAGGATTTAGAAGGACAGAGAAGTGATGATCTTTCGCCCGGAACAGGCCCAGGTGCGCCCGGCGGTGGAGGCCGACCGGCTGGCTTTGCGTTATCTGCTGCGCGGCCCATTGCGCATCCATCTGCATACCGATTGGCGCACAGCGGACGATTACCTGGGCGATGCTCCCTATCTGGTCGCTGAGCATGACCATCGCCTGGTGGCCTGCCTGGCCTGCCCACCGGACCCGCCCCCGGCAGCCTGGGTGCGGCTGGCCGCACTGGCCGATAGCCGCCCCATGCGCGATTTCAGGGCGCTATTGGAGGCCGGGCTGGCCGCGCTGGGTGAATTGGGGGCGCAGGAGCTAAATATATTGGGGCCGGACCGGTGGCTGCTGGCCCTGCTCCGCGATATGGGCTTTCAGCCCCTGGTGGATGTGATCACCTACATCCGGGAGAATGGCCCCATCCCCGATCAAGGCGCCCGCGACGTGGACATTCGCCCGGCGCAGCCGGAGGACCTGGCCGCGCTTATCCCGCTGGACGCAGCGGCCTTTGAGCCGCGCTGGCGGCACAGCGCTGCCATGCTCCGTGCCGCCTACCGCCAGGTGGTCAGCTTTGACATCGCCTGGCTGGAGGGCAGGCCGGTGGGCTATCAATTCAGTTCCACTTACGGCAGGTATGGGCACATTGGCCGCCTGGCGACCCACCCTGAGGTACAGGGGCGGGGGATCGGGACACGGCTATTGGTCGGCGCTTTGGCCGCGCTGGAGCAGCGCGGCGTGGTCGCGGTGACGTTAAACACGCAGGCGGACAACTGGGCCTCGCGGCGGCTGTATGAGCGCCTGGGCTTCCGCCTGACGGGGGAGAAAGCCACTGTCTGGCACAAGCGCTTGGAGGGCAACCCATTATCATCCTAAAGTCACCCCCTCCCTCACCCTCCCCTATCCAGAGGGAGGGAAGAGGAATTGGCCGCAGGAACCGGGCTTCTGGAACTGCTGAGTAGCTTATCAGCTATGGTGGAAGCGGGGTCGGCGTAGGCAGGAGAGAAGGCGCGGTGGGTAGCGGCAACGGCGTGGGCGTCTCTGTGATCACGGGCGGCAGGGTAGGGGTCGGCAGGGGCGGGGTAGGTGTAGGCAGTGGCGTGGGTGTCTCGGTCGGCGGCAGGGTGGGTTCGGTGGTGGGGTGCACCACCAGGACGTGCACCCGCGCCTCAACCTGGTTACCAAGCTGGTCGGTGACCACCAGGCGCAGTGTGTATTGCCCGTCGGGCAGGTCCCGCGTGTCCCATCGCGCCAGCACGCCGTTTTCCACCGGGTGGTCCACCGGCCCCTCCACCCGTCCCCATCCCTGCGGATCAAAGCTCACGCCGTAGTCCACGAAGTAGTTAGCGAAGCGGTCGGACTTCGCCGTGCCGATGATCTCAATTTTGCCATCTACCGTCTGGCCTTCGCCCGGCCAGAAGATGGCCGCCTGGGGTGGCGCGACATTGCAGTCCTCTTCTTTGCCCAGGGGGATGTTGTTCTCCTGGGCCCACTGGGCCAGCCAGTTGCGCCCATCCTCGTCCAGCACCTTCTCCACGACGATGAAGCGCCTGTCCGGTTGTTGGGGGCAGGCCACCCACCAATCGTACTCCGGGCCTAGCGGGGGCTGGTCGGCCGCAAATATCTCCTTCTTGCGCTGCGGACAGGCATTCGGCTGCGCCCCATTGTCCGCACACACCTCCATCTCCACCACCCCCTCCGGCAGCCCAAACGCCTGGGCCGCTTGCCCCGCCAATGCCCCCTCCATGAAGTCATGCCAGATCGGCGCCGCCCCTGTAATCCCACTCACATTGGCCATCGGCGAGTTGTCACTGTTGCCCACCCACACCCCCACCACCAACTCCGGTGTGTACCCCACCGTCCAGTTGTCCCGTGTGTCGTTGGTCGTGCCCGTCTTGGCCGCTGCCGGGCGGCTGAGCAGCAGCGGGCTGTGCTCGCCGAAGGCGGGGGTGCGGGCGGCATTGTCCGACAGGATGCTGGTCATCAGGTAGGCATGTTGGGGGCGCAGCACCTGTTCTCCTTGTGGCGTATGCCGCCACAGCACCTGCCCCTCGCTATTGGTGATCTCCAAGATGGGCGTGGGGGGGATGCGCACCCCCTGGTTGGCGATGACGGCATAGGCGCCGGTCAACTCCAGCAGGGTGACCTCGCCCCCACCCAGGGTGAGGGACAGGCCATAGTCGGGGCGGGTGAGGGTGGTGATGCCCAGGCGGGCGGCGATTTCCTTGAGGTTGTCAATGCCGATGAACTGCAGGGCTTTGACGGCGGGGATGTTGTAGGAGTTGGCCAGGGCGCTGCGCAGGGTTTGGGGGCCGTGAAACTTGCCGTCGTAATTCTTGGGGCGGTAGGGTTCTGGGAAGGCGGGGAACTCCGCGGGCAGGTCCCAGAGGAGGGTGGCGGGGGTCCAGCCCAGTTCGAAGGCTTTGAGGTAGGTGAGGGGTTTGATGGCGGAGCCGGGCTGGCGGGGGCGGAGGGCGACGTTGACCTGGCCGTCAATGTGGGGGTCGGAGAAGTCCTTGCTGCCCACCAGTGCCAGGATTTCGCCGGTGTGGGGGTCAATTGCCACCAGGGCGCCGTTGGTCACGTGCCGTGCGGCCAGCCCATCTACATGGGCGCGGACGATCTCCTCGGCCAGCGTTTGCAGCCGGAGGTCCAGGCTGGTTTTAACGCGCAGGCCGCTGCGGTAAATCGCCTGGGCGCCGATCTGTTCTTCCAGCACCTGGCGCACATAGTTGACGAAATGGGGGGCGCGGGCGTCCATGCGCGGGGGGCGCAGCGTGGGGATGCGTTCGCGCATCTCCTGTGCGGCGGCGTCGGCCTCGGCCTGGCTGATGTCACCATTCTCCACCATAAGTGCGAGCACCTGCTCCTGCCGTCTCAGGGCCGCGTCGGGATTGGTGAAGGGGTCGTAGATGGCGGGCGCCTGGGGCAGCCCGGCCAGGAGGGAGGCTTCGGCCAGGGTGAGGTCTTTGGCGTCCTTCTGGAAGTAGGTTTGGGCGGCCGCCTGAATGCCATAGGCCAGGTTGCCGTAATAGATTTCGTTGAGGTAGAACTCCAGGATCTGATCCTTGCTATAGCGACGGGTGAGTTCAGCCGCCAGGACGATCTCTTTGATTTTGCGCGAGAGGGTACGTTGTGCCCGCTCCTCGTCGGAGAGAAGCAGGGCGCGGGCGAGTTGCTGGGTGATCGTGCTCGCCCCGGAGACGGCTTCCCCTTCCCGTATATTCTGCCAGATGGCCCGTGTAATAGCGATGGGGTCAAAACCGGGGTGCTCATAGAAGTCCCTGTCCTCGGTGGCGATGGTGGCCCGGATCAACAGCGGCGATATCTGATCAAGTGGCACCTTGATGCGCCGCCCGCCGTGTGGGTCAAGGAGTTCGTAGAGCAGTTCCCCGTTGCGGTCGTAGATCAGCGTGCTTTGGAAGCTGGCGGCGCGGTTTTGGAGTTCATCCGGCCCCGGCAATTCGTCGGCGATGCGGATATAGCCGATAGAGGCCGCCGCTGTACCCACGAAGATCAGGACGATCAGGGCGATCAGGCCCAGGGCGATCCCCCGCAGGAGGCAGCCCATGCGCCCCCGTCTGCGGCGGGGACGGCTGGCTGGCCTGCGCTCAACGGGTGGGCGCGAGCGCGGCGTCATCCCTGAGGGGCGGCGGGCGGGTTCGCTATGCCAGGCGCCAGACCCTGGCGTCCGTCGGGCCGTCATCGCGTTAGCCTCCAACCTGTAAGCATCGGCGGATATAGGGCGGTAGGGCCAGTTGAGCGCATCTTCCAGGTCGTCCAGTGAAGGTGGGGGAGGGGGGCCTGGGTGTCATCGTTAAAGTCCCTGCTGGCATTGTCCTCTGATCGCATTATTCTTCTTGTCGGCGGGTCAGGCTGTCTTGCTCAGCAAATAGACGTACTCCACTCCGACTATGTTCCCTCCGCCGCCCCTGGCCTGCCGCGCACAAGCACTGTCCACTGCCCCTTCTGTACGGTCTCGCCACGCTGGTTGATCACCGCCATATTGAAGACGATCAACCCCCCCTGGCCCATTGGCCGACGCTGGGCCACTTCAGCTTCAACGTGGATGGTATCCCCAAAGCGGATAGGCGCTTTGAATTTCCATTCCAGGCCGGTGAAGGCCTCCACCGTGCCCTCCAGGAAGCCCAGTTGCATGGCCAGGCCGGAGGCCACCGCCAGGCCGAGCAGGCCATGGGCCACGCGCTCGCCGAACATCATCGTCCGGGCGTATTCGGCATCGGTGTGCAGGGGGTTGTAATCGCCGGAGATACCGGCAAACAGGACGACATCGGCCTCGGTGATGGTGCGACCGGCGGTGACAACGCGGTCGCCGACCTGGAAATCCTCAAAATAGCGCCCACGGGGCTGGCGCAGTGCGGCTTCAGCCATTTCCTCCTCCTCACAGTGCTGTTGGGGCAAGTATTGTGCCTGCCCATATCGGCGGATTGTACTCAAAGCCAGCGGGCCGCGCTAGGCCACGTATGGCCCATCCGGCGCGCGCAGCACCTGCCATTGGCCCGCGTCATTCAGGCACAACTCAAACACGGCCCCGCCCGGCGCCATGACCAGGAAGTGCCGCCCGCTCTCATCGCGCCAGGTGCGCCCGCTGCCAATGACGGGCAGTCGCCGGCCCTGCCAGGTGAAGCTCGTGATGCGGACCGTGCCGCCCGCCTCAATATGGGCCTCCACGTCCGTATCCCAGGGTCCGTATAGCATGGGGCTATTATACCTCAGCAGATGCGGCGGGTATAGAAACCCGCCCTACTAGCTAGCTGCCGAACCCGATACCCATCCCCCCACCCCAGCCCTCCCCCACAGAGGGTGGGGGTGTCTATTCTTCTTCCGACCAAAGTCCCATGCCGAAATTGGACTAAGGTCCCCTAGCGGGCTGTATTTTATCCCCCTGCTTAGCTCTCTATATGTATGCAGCACACAGGTTAAAAGGCCGCTTATCGCTCAAAGGGATGGCATGACAAAATCACCCAGGATACTGCTTTATTCGCATGACACCTATGGCCTGGGGCACCTGCGCCGGACGTTGAACATCGCCGGGCAGTTGGCCCGTGACCTGCCCCACGCCAGCCAGTTGGTCCTCACCGGCTCTATGGTAGCTGGGGCGTTCAGCCTGCCGCCCCACCTGGACCTGATCAAACTGCCCGCGCTGAGCAAGCGCAGCGACGGCAGCTACAAGGCCCGTGCCTTGCCTCTCTCCCTGGACGAGATCATGGCCTGGCGTGAGCAGATGATCCTGCAGGCAGTGATCGCCTTTGAGCCTGACCTGGTGCTGGTGGATAAGACGCCTGCGGGCGTGCAGGGCGAACTCCTGCCCACATTACACTACCTGCGCACATGGCGGCCAGAGACCCGCCTGGTCCTGGGTATGCGCGATATTGAGGACGCGCCAGAGGCCACCCGGCACGAATGGGCGGCCAACGCCATACGCTGGCTGCACGAGGAGGTGTATGACTGCATCCTGCTCTACGGGCAGCGCGAGGTATTTGACCCGGTGCGCGAGTATGCCATGTCGCCGCGGGCCGCGGCCAAGCTGGTGGAGTGCGGCTACCTGGACCGCGTGACGCCTGCGCGCTCGCGTGAGGTGGTGCGCCGTGAACTTGGCGCGGATGATCGGCCTCTGGTCGTGGTCACCGTGGGCGGGGGCGGGGATGGCTTTGACCTGATCAAGACCACGCTTGATGCCCTGGCCTCGGCCCCCGCGCTGGCTGGCATCCAGTGTCTGGTCGTTACCGGCCCGCTCATGGCGCGGGACAGGCGCGATCTGTTGCGTGCGGCAGCGCAGGCCGAGGACCTGACGCTCATGGAATTCACGCCCGACCTGGTCAGCTACATCGCCGCCGCCGATCTGGTGGTGAGCATGGCCGGGTACAATACAGTGTGTGAGACGCTGTCGCTCGGTGTGCGCGCCCTGCTCGTGCCGCGTGTGCGCCCCCGCGCCGAGCAACGCATCCGCGCCGAGCGCCTGGCCCAGCGCGGTTGCGCTCGCATCCTGCTCCCGGAAGACCTGTCCCCTCAACGCCTGGCCGACGAGATTGTGGCGGCCCTGGCCGCGCCCCCGCCGGAGGTCAGGTTGAACTTTGACGGCCTGGCGCGCGCCAGCCAGGCCATCGCCGAATTGTTGCAGAGCGGACGAAGGACGGAGGACGGAGGACTGAAGATGGAGGATAATTCTCCATCCTCTGCCCTCCGCCCCGCAGAGAGGGTATGGGCATGACCCGGATCGCTTACATCTTGAAAATGTACCCGCGCTTCTCCGAGACATTCATCGTGAATGAGATCCTGGAACTGGAACGCCAAGGGGTGGAGGTGCGCATCTACTCGCTGCACAAGCCCGACGATGGCCGCTTCCATGCCAGCCTGGCCCGCGTCCAGGCGCCGGTGATCTACGTGCCCCAGTACCCTTTAATGGAAATGGGGCGGATCACTGCCGCCCACCGCGCGCTCTTCCGCGCCGACCGGGGGCGCTACTTGCGCACGCTGGCCTTTGCCCTCTCGCGGGGCCACACGTATGCCCTCAAGCGCTTCCTGCAGGCCGGCGTGATCGCCGAGGACCTGCAACGCAGGCCGGTGGATGCCTGTCATGCGCACTTCGCCACCAGCGCCACCCGTGTGGCTATGTTCGTCAGCCGCCTGACCGGCCTGCCCTATAGCTTCACCGCCCATGCCAAAGACATCTATCACCGAGACATCCGTCTGGACACGCTGCGCAGCAAAATCCGCTCGGCCCGCTTCGTCGTCACGGTGAGTGAGTTCAACCGGGCCTATTTGCAGACGCTCATGGCGGCCTGGCCAGGCACGCCCGGCGACATCCGGCGGCTGTACAACGGTATTGACCTGACCCTCTTCTGTCCCGATCCTGCCGTGCCCCGCGAGCCGGGCCTGATCTTGAGCGTGGGGCGCCTGGTGGAGAAGAAGGGCTTTGATGACCTCATCCGCGCCTGTGCGCTCCTGGCCCAGTGGGGCCTGCCCTTCCGCTGCGAGATCATCGGCAAGGGGCCGCTCCAGGAGGACCTGAACCGGCTGATCGCGGAACTGGGGCTGGAGGGGCGCGTGCAGCTTGTGGGCGCGAAGCCCCAAGAGGACGTCCTCCAGGCTTACCGCCGGGCAGAGGTGTTCGCCCTGCCCTGCGTAATCGCGCCGGATGGTAACCGCGATGGCCTGCCGACGGTCTTGCTGGAGGCGATGGCCACGGGCCTGCCCGTCGTCTCCACCGATGTCACCGGCGTGCCGGAGATCGTGGACGACGAGGTGAACGGCCTGATCGTCCCGCCCGGCGACCCTATTCGTTTGGCCCAGGCCCTGGCGCGGCTGCTGGCCAGCCCGGCGCTGCGCCAGCAGTTGGCACTGGCGGCGCGGCGCAAAGTGGAACAGGAGTTTGATGTGCGTAAAAATGTGAGCATTCTGCGCCGCTGGTTCGCCGAACCGCTGGCGCCGGCGGAGGCCGAGCCGGTGGCTGCGTTGACCGACGTTGGGGAGGCGCTGCCAACGCCATGAATATCCTTTACGTGTGCGCAGATGCGGGTATCCCCATCCGGGGACATAAGGGCGCCGCTGTGCATGTGCGGGCGCTGACCGATGCCTTCGTCCGCGCCGGGCATCACGTGACGATTGTGACGCCACGACCCGGCCCGGCGGATGGCCCCGCACCCTTGGCCGATCTCATCGTTGTGCCTCCGTTTCTCTCCCCCCTGCCCCATTCCCTCTCCCCCTCCCCAGTCTCCGGGGAGGGGGATGAGGGGGACGGGCGAGAGGCGCAGACCCCCCAGCTATTCGCCGCCGCCCTGGAGGCAATGGAGCAGCGCGCCTTTGACTTTATTTACGAGCGCTATGCGCTGTGGAGCGACGTGGGTGCCCGGCTGGCCCAGGCGACCGGGCGGCCACTGGTGCTGGAGGTCAATGCGCCGCTGCGCCTGGAGGCCGCGCGCTACCGCACGCTGCCCGACCCCGAACGCGCCGCCCAGATTGAACGGACACAGTTCAGGGCCGCCAGCGCCATCAGTGTGGTCTCACAGGCCCTGCGCGATTATGTCATTGGGCAGGGTGCGCCGCCGGAGCGCGTCCACGTGCTCCCCAACGGTGTGGACCCGCAACGCTTCCACCCGGCGGTGCGCGGCGGCGCCATCCGCGACCGGCTGGGCCTGAACGACCGCATCGTTATTGGCTTCGTGGGGCGCCCGCGCCCCTGGCATGACCTGGAGACGTTGTGCGCGGCCTTCGCCCGGCTGCACGCCGACGACCCGCGCTTCCATCTGTTGCTGGTGGGCGAACCGCCGGCAGCGCTGCCGGCGATCATCACCGAGCGCGGGTTGCGCCAGGCGGTCACCCTGACCGGGCCGGTGGCGCACGAGGACGTGCCACAGTATATCGCCGCCATGGATGTGGCCGTCTCGCCGCACCCGCCGCTGACGGATTTCTATTTCTCGCCGCTCAAGCTGTTTGAGTATCTGGCCTGCGGTGTGCCCACCGTCGCCGCCGACATCGGGCAACCCGCTGCCATCATCCGCGACGGAGAGACCGGCACCCTGTATCCGCCTGGCGATGCCGAGGCGCTGGCCGAGCGCATTCGCTTCCTGATCGCCCATCCCGATCACGCCCGTGAGATCGCCTGGAACGGCGCGGTCTCTGTCCTGGAACGGTACACCTGGCAGGAGAACGCGCGTACCGTGATCGGGTGGGTGGAAGCGGTCACGAAAGAGGCGAACGGTCAACAACAGGAGGTCCCGGTGGTACCTCATTTCGCTCTATATGATCCAGGCCCTGGCCCGCTGGCCGGGGCATCCTCTCTCCCTATCCTTGACCCCAAGCTGCGCCAGCGGCTGTACCGCGCCACGCGCCCGGACCTGGCCGGGCCGCTTCTGGCCCGCCGCCTGCCAGCGTTCTCTAAGAAGGGCACGGAGCAGCTTGTGAGCGTGCAGGACATCCAGGTGCTGAAGTACAAGCCGGGCCGCCGCTGCGTGCTGGCCTATACGCTGGTCGGCCAGACGCGGCGCGAGGGTGCGCAGAGGCAGCACCAGGTTATCGGCAAGGTCTACCGCGACGAGCGCGGCGAGCGGCTGTTCCGGCTGCAGCAGGCCCTATGGCACGATGGCTTCGGCCCGCACGCGCCCGACCGCATCCATGTCCCCCGTGCGCTCGCCTATATCCCGGAGATGCGCATGGTGGTGCAGGAACGCGCTGCCGGTGCCACCCTCAATGCGTTGGTCACAGCGCCCGGCCTGCGCACCCGTATAATCCGCAGCGCCGAGGGCCTGGCGAAGCTGCACAATACACGCTGGACAACGGGCGAGCCTCTCAGCAGCTATCTCCTGGCCGACGAGTTGGCCAACCTGGACCGCTTCATGCACGAACTGGCCCAGGTGCGCCCTCCATCGGCGGCAGCCATTTCCGAGATAGCAGAGGCGCTGCGGGCCTGGGCCAGCCGCCTGCCCGCATTGGAGGCGCCCACCCCTATCCACCGCGATTTTTACTACAGCCAGGTGTTATTTGATGGGCCGCGCCTGGTGCTGATTGACTTTGACCTGTTCGCCCTGGGCGACCCGGCGATAGATGTGGCCAACTTCATCGCCCATCTGCACTTCCTGGGACTGGACCGGCTGGGCCATCTGGACGCGTTGGCGGCTGAAGCCTCCGCCTTCATGGAGGCGTATGCGCGCTACCGCCCTGTGGACGCGGCCTTCCTGTGCCGCCTGGCCTTCTACCAGGCTGCCACCTTCTTCCGGCTGCTCCACGTCGTCGCGCCCCGACCCGGCCTGGCGCAGCACTTTGACACACTTTATCAGCGCACGGTGGACTGCCTGGAGGCAGTATGAGGCACAATATCGGACGGAGGACGGAGGACGGACGACGGAGGATAGACCTTTCCCCTCACTCCCCTCCCCTAATAGGGGAGGGGAAGGGGGAGGGGTTCGTCCGTCGTCCGTCGTCTCTCCCCCTTGTGGGCATAGACGCCCGTTACCTGCGTTACCTGAAGCCCTATAGCGGGCTGTTGGCGCTCTCGTTGCTGCTGATCCTCGCCGTGGCTGTGCTGGACACGCTGGCGCCCTGGCCGATCAAGTTCATTGTGGACAACGTGCTGAAAGGCAAGCCGATCCAGGGGGCGTTGGCCGGGGGACTCCAGGACAGGTTGGGCCACGACCCGCGCCTGCTCACGGCTTTCCTGGGCCTGGGGCTGCTGGTGTTGACGCTGTTGCAGGGGCTGGCCGCCTTCGGCTACGAATACATGGACGGCCTCATCCAGGAACGCGCCACCTTCCGCCTGCGCTCAGAGGCTTTCGGCCATGTGGCCCGGCTCTCGCTGGAATTCTACGACCAGACGCGCCTGGGCGACGTCTTGCGGCGCGTGACCGATGATGCCGGGCGCATCATGGTGGCGCTGGTGGGCAGCCTGGGGGAGCTGTTGGTGAACGCGGTCAAGCTGGCCAGCTTCGCCGCCGTCATGCTGTTCATCAACTGGCGCTTCTCGGTCATTGTCCTGGCCTATGTCCCCCTGTTTCTGTTCCTGTTCATCACGTTCCGCCGTAATATCCGCGCTACGGCCAAAGAAGCGCGCTCCTACGAGGGCCAGATGACCAACCTGGCGCTGGAGACTATGAGCGCGATCCGCGTGGTCAAGGCGTTTGGGCGCGAGGCCCATGAGCAGGCCCGCTTTGACGCCCATGCCCGCGAGCGGGTGCGCGCCGGCCTGCGCGCCATCCGCTGGGAGGCCGCCTTCAGCCCGGTGGTGGATGTCGTCCAAGCCGCGGCCACCGCCGCCGTCCTCTGGTACGGGGTGGCGCAGACCCTGGCCGGGCGCCTGACGGTGGGCGAGTTGTTGATTTTTCTGTCGTATCTGAACAGCATCTACAAGCCGTTGAAAAAGTTCAGCCAGTTGGCGGGGGAACTCCAGAAAGCCGCTGCAGGTGGTGACCGGCTGGCCGAACTGTTTGATATGGATGCCGGGCTGCACGAGTCGCCGGAGGCGCGACCGCTGCGCCGCGCCAGTGGGCAGATCACCTTTGAGCACGTCAGCTTCGCCTATGCCAGCGCGCCGGAACGGCTGGTGTTGCAGGATTTCAACCTGCACGTGGAAGCGGGGCAGGTCGTGGCCCTGGTTGGCGCCACCGGCGCGGGCAAGAGCACCATCGCCAATCTGCTCATGCGCTTTTACGAGGTGACCGCCGGGCGCATCCTGCTGGACGGGATCGATCTGCGCGACATCCGGCGCGAGGACCTGCGGCGGCAATTCGCGCTCGTGCCCCAGGAGTCCGTCCTGTTCGCCACCTCCATCCGCGATAACATTGCCTATGGCCGCCCGGAGGCAAGCGAGGCGGAGATCATCGCGGCGGCGCAAGCGGCCAACGCCGACGAGTTCATCTGCGACCTGCCCAACGGCTACGACACTATCGTGGGCGAGCGGGGCGCGACGCTCTCCGGCGGCCAGCGCCAGCGTATCGCCATCGCCCGCGCCTTGCTATGCGACGCGCCCATCCTGATTCTGGATGAGCCTACGGCGGCGCTGGATGCCGAGAGTGAGGAGTTGGTCATGAGCGCACTGGAGCGGCTGATGCGCGGGCGCACGACCTTTATCATCGCCCATCGCCTGTCCACCGTCCGCCAGGCCGATCTGATCGTCGTCCTGGATCAGGGGCGTATCGTGGAGCAGGGGCGCCATGCCGAGCTGATCCGGCGGGGCGGCGTCTATGCCCGGCTGGTCCAACTCCAGCTCGGCGAGAACGGCCATCGCGCCCCCGCCAGCGCGATGGAAGCTCAGCCCGATAATGGGTATGCTGCGGGTTATCTCAGTGAATGGAGGAGGAAGGCATGAAACCTATTGGAGGCCATCTGTTACCGGCCCTGGCCGTGATCCCCGCACTGGTCGTGACCGGCGCCAGCCTGATCGCGCTGATCTCCGGCGTTGGGTTAGACGCTGGACGACAGACGACGGACAGCATAGTGGTCACGCAGCCCGCGCCCACGCAGGTACCCCAGGGGCGCACTGGCGTGGAGGGGCAGATGCCATCGGTGGTGGCTGTGCAGGTGCAACCTGAGCGGTTGCCGCACCCGGCGATCCAGACCGTATCCACTGGAAGCCGCTACACCGTCCTCGCCCCGGTGGTTGTGCGCCCGCCCACTGGGCTTCAGCCCCAGCCGTCGGGCAATATCAGTGAGGACCGAAGTGGCTCCAACAGCGGCTCTGGCTCCTCCAACAGAGGCGAGGACAGGGGAGGTGATAGGGACGACGACCATGAGGGGGATGACGACAGCGGGCGCGTCGGGCACGACGACGATGACCGCCACCATGACGATCATGGACATGACGATCACGGCCATGAAGATGATGATTAGCCAGGCGTAGCGGTTTTAACCTCAGGTGCGTTTCCCCCCGCCCTAACCCTTCCCCGCAAGGGGGGAGGGGCAGGGAGGGGATGATAAACAAACTAAAACCGATTCTCCTGGACGATTAGCGGGTGGATTTGAACGCGGATCAGATCGGGCATACAATTCGTGCGGGCAGGTTAAGGGTGTTTCCCCGGTGGACGAGGTATCCGATGCGCAGTTAATTCAGGCGTGCTTGCGCGGCGACGAACGCGCCTGGGAGGCCCTGCTGGAGCGCTACGAGCGGCTGATCTACAGCATCCCGCGCCGCTACGGGATGTCGGAGCACGAGGCCGCCGAGGTCTTCCAGAATGTGTGCATCACGCTGTTGGAGCAGCTTGAACGGTTGCGCCATCATGAGAAGCTGGGGGCGTGGCTGGTGACGACTACGCGGCGCGAATGCTGGCGGCAGTGGCGCCAGGCCGAGCCGGTGGCGCAGGACGGCCCTCTCACGCCCCCGCCTGCGCCGGAGGCCACCCCCGAAGAGGTCGTGGCCGAGTACGAGGAATATATGCGTGTGCGTAGCGCCCTGGAGCGGCTGGCCGAGGGGTGTCGTAAATTGCTCTGGCATCTCTACTATGACCCGGCGCAGCCTTCCTATGCGGATATTGCCAGGCGGCTTAACCTGCCCCTGGGTAGCATCGGCCCGACGCGGGCCCGCTGCCTGGAGAAGCTGCGCCTGGTTCTGGAGGAAAGCGGGGCATGAGCGACGTCAGCCTGCATGAGCATCCCAGGCCGGGCCATCTTAGCTTCGCTCAACTGGCCGATTACGTGGATGGGCGGCTGGCACCGGAGCAGGTGCGCCAGGTGGAGGCCCATCTGGCCAGCGGCTGCGCCTTGTGCCAGGCCGACCTCGCCTGGCTGCAACGCACACTAGGGGCGATGAAGGCCCGCCACTGGAGCGAGCCGCCGGCATGGGCGCGCCAGCGTGCCCGTCAACTGTTCAGCCGGCCCCCAGAGTGGCTGCATGAGCGCGCCCGCGCCCTGTATCACGAACGGCGGGCCGCAGACAACCGACGACGGCACGTTGACCTCCGTCCTCCGTCCCCCGTCCTCCGTCCTATCGCCCGCCCCAGCCCGCGTTGGGCCGCGGTGGTCGTCGGCCTGCTCCTGGTCATCGCCGCCGTGATCCTGTGGCAGACGGGCCGGCCCCAGCCGGCCAGCGTCCTTTACGCAGCCACACTGGAGGAGGTCGGCGGAGACGTGCAGGTTCAACCCAGCGCGGATAGTGCCTGGAGCGCCGGGAAGAAGGGGCTGTTGCTCTATAACGGCGCCGCGATCCGCACCGGCGAAGAGGGCTGGGCGCTGGTGCGCTTCCCCGGCAACCCTACGGTGGCGCTGCGCTCACGTGCCCACCTGGTCATCGCGGCCATGAGCGGGAGCGGTGGCCAGCTCACCGCCCTCCAATTTGAGCAACTCCTGGGAGAGGCCGAGTATGTCATCCCGGCCCTCAGTGCGCCCGGCTTTTATTACAGGGTCACCACCAAAGCCGGGCAGGTGACTGCGCTGCAGCCCACGCGCTGCACGGTGCGCGTGGATGAGGAGGGGACCACCTGGGTCAGCGTCAGCGAAGGCGCCGTCAGGGTCAGCGCCCCCGGCCTGGAGCGGACGCTCAACGCCGGGGAGTCGCTCACCCTATCCGCAGTGGCTGAAAGCACGGCCACCCCGACCCCTCAGCCCTCGCACACGCCGGCCCCGACGCCAACGGGCCTGTCGCCCACAGCCACCCTTGTCCCCACCCAGCCGACCCCGACGCCGCGCCCGCCCACCCGGACACCGCAGCCCACCGAGACGGCCGAGCCGGAGCCGACGGAGACGCCCCGGCCGAGCCGGACCCCGGAGCCAACGGAGACAGAGGAGCCGACCCGAACCCCACGCCCAACCGAGACGGAAGAACCCACCCGGACCCC
>DAOUBF010000011.1:0-6405 GCA_034432795.1 Anaerolineae bacterium | reverse complement strand
GCGAATGACTTTGCCCATCCGCTTCGCCTTTGTTCTAAACTCCGGATGGATAGGACAACAGCAGTGGAGGCTGCCGCGCCGGTTTAAAAACCCGCGCCCGGCCCGCCGGTAGAGGCCGCGCGCAGACCCACACCGACCAGGAACAGACACAACAAACCATAGATCAACGCCTCACGCCGCGTCATTCGCCCCTCTGTACGGAAGTACACGAACGGGATCAGGATCACCGATAAAATGCCGTACAGGATGTGCACCCACCGACCTGGGCTACCCACCGTGATCCACAGGAAGACCCCCACCGTCCCCTGCACCAGGGCCAGGGTCTCGCCGATCAGCAAGGCCCCCATGAAACCGGGGCTGAGATCGCGCTTAAGCACGTACAGCGCCAGCGCCCAAATACTCAGCGCCAGCATGAACAGGATCAGGGAGTTACCTAAACGGGCATGGATTTCGGGAAGCGACATTCACACCTCTGGCTTAATTATAGCCCGGGGACGGCGAAACGAGCAAAATGCCTGACCCGATACAGAAGACCTGGGGTCTGCGGCAGAGGCTCCATCGCAGACCCCAGGTCTAAGGGCCCCTTCTCAGGGAGAGGTACACCCTACCGGTTAATCGCTGGCGCCTTCTGTCTGGTTGGCCAGGTAGTTCTCCAACCCCATCTGCTCAATCTGCGCCCGCTGCTTCTCGGCCCAGTCCACGTGCCCCTCTTCCATCTTGAGGATTTTCATCAGCAGGTCCACCGTCACCTGGTCGTCCACTTCGTGCGCCAGGCGGATGGCCTCGTTATAGGCACGGATCGCCATATACTCGGCCTCCTGATCGTTGCCGATCATCTCCGGCACGCTCTGGCCGATCTTCATCGGGTTGAGCTTGGAGACAATCGGGGTGCCTTCCAGGAAGATGATGCGCTGGATCAGCCACTCGGCATGGTGCATCTCGTCCATGGCCTGTTGCTCAATGGCCTTATGAAGCTTCTCGTAGCCCCAGTTGTCGCACATCTCCGAGTGCACCATGTACTGGTTGATGGCGGTCAGTTCGTCCGCCAGCAATTGATTGAGTGTGTTAATGATGTTCTCGTTGCCTTTCATGGTTATGCTCCTATTCTTGGGATGGGTCTAATGATTCTGCGCTATTCTGGCAGCGTGGGCACAGGCCGTAATAGGCCACCCGCGCGCCGCGCAGTTGGTAACCGGAGGTTTCCATCACGCGCTGCGCGACCTCGGCCAACGACACATTCGCCAGGTCTTCAATGCGGTGGCAACGGGTGCAGATCAGGTTGATATGGGGCGACAGATCGGCGTCATAGTGGACCGCGCCATCGCCTGCCGGCCCCAGTTCCTGCACCAGCCCGGCATCCACCAGGGCACGCAGCGTGTTGTACACCGTGGCCCGGCTGAGCGAGGGGAATTCGCGGCGCAATTGCGCATATACTGTCTGCGCAGTGGGATGCTCCTGGCTCTGGACCAGAGCGCGGCAGATCGCCAGCCGTTGTGGGGTGAGCCGCAGGCCAGCCTGCCGCAGCGCCCCGATCATCTCGCTAATGCGCCCATCGCCAGACGTGAGAGGAATAGCCGCCGATTCCATTTAGACTGATTCCTTATTTAGAATCAGTCCAGATTATAACCGCTATTTGCGCCAATGTCAAGGCGACTGGGATGCATTTCACACCGGCGGCAGCCCTGCTATCAGAGCCTGCCCTGTAGCGAAGCTTCGCCCCGCTTCTCAAATCGGTCTAATTGTGGTATACTTAGGCTGTATCAGGCCCCCGTAGCTCAGGGGATAGAGCGCCGGCCTCCGGAGCCGGGTGCGGCGGTTCGAGTCCGCCCGGGGGTATTGTGAAAGGAGATGTGGCGGTATGCGCGGGCAGGAGCACTGTGAAAGTCGCCCCTGCGCCCACCTGGCTTTCTACCTCAATCTTCCCCCCATGCCGCGTCACAATCCCATCGCTGACCGACAATCCCAACCCGGTCCCTTTGCCCTGCTCCTTGGTGGTAAAGAAGGGGTCAAAGATGCGGTTCAGGTTCTCCGGCGGGATACCGATGCCGGTGTCCGTAAACGCAATGGCCACGCGACCGGCGCGCTCCTCAATGCGAATGGTCAGCTTGCCGCCCTGGGGCATGGCGTGTATAGCGTTCTGGATGATGTTGAAAAACACTTGTTGAATCTGACCGACATCCACCCAGACAGCGGGGACGCCTGGGGCGAATTCGCGCACCACTTCAATGCGGCCTTGCGTCAGTTGGTGGCCGATGACATTGAGGGTCTCTTCCACAATGGTGCGTACATCAGCCAGTTCAGCCTTCGGCTCGGATTGCCGGGCGAAGCTCAACAGGTCGCTGATGATGCGTTTGCAGCGCAGCGCCTGGCGTTCAATCGTTTGTAGAGTGTCCGCCAGGGGATGATCGGGGCCGATGTCCTGGAGCGCGATCTGGGCGTAGCCCAGGATGATGCCAAGGGGGTTATTCAGTTCGTGGGTGACGCCCGCCGTGAGCTGGCCGATGGAGGCCAGCTTCTCCGAGCGGATAAGCTGGTTCTGGGTCTCTACCAACATGCGGTTGGCCTGCTCCAGTTCACGCAGGCGCTTCCGCGTTTCTTCATAGAGCCGTGCGTTCTCAATGGCCATAGCCAGCGACCCCGCTATAGAGGTGAGGAAATCCTGGTCGCTGGGCAGGAACGGCCCTTCGCGCTTATTGATAAGCTCAATCGCGCCTGTGACCTGGCCGCGAGCGAACATGGGCACACACAAGACCGAGCGCGTTCTGAAGCCGGTCAGCGCATCCACGGAGGGGTAAAAACGTGGGTCACGGGATGTGTCGTTGACGATGACCCCCTGGCCATGTTCCACCACCCAGCCGACAATGCCCTGGCCCGGCTTCAGGCGAATAGGGGCGAGCACAGGTGCGATCTCCTCGGGAAAAACCTTGATGAACGCCAATTCGTGGGCCTCATCCAGCAGGACCAGCGAGCCTGCCTCAATGGGGATATGAACTAAGATGCCCCCCAGCGCCAGGGAGAGCACCTGATCCAGGCCCAGGGTGCTGGTGATCGCGCTGATCAGCCGGTTCAGCGTGAGCAACTCCTGGGTGCGGGCCTGGACACGCGCCTCCAGGCTCGCGTTCTGCTCGTGAATCAGGCGCAGGAGTTCGGCGTTTTCCTGTTCTGCGGCCCTGAGCGCCTGGCGTAGCCGCTCAATTTCATCTGCCTCAGAGGCCAGCGATCGCGGATCAGGGGTCAGAAGCCGTTCCCTGACCTCTGCCCCCTGATCGCGGATGCCTGGTATGTGTAGTGGGCCGGTCACGAGACCTCCGCCATTGAGGGCTGGGCCGGATCAAGGGGGCGGCGAGCAGCCAGACAGCGCTCCACCATCGGCAGGAGCGCAAAGTTGACACGGAAGGGTTTCACCAGAAAATCATCCGCGCCCAGGCGCAGGGCCTCAACTACAGTTTCAACCGATGCATAAGCGGTCATCATAATGATGGCGACATTGCCATCCACCTGGCGGGCAGCCTGCACAATATCCAGCCCACTCATGTCGGGCATTTTCACATCTACGATAAGCAGATCAAACCGGTCTTGAGCAAGCAAGCTCAAGGCAGTGATACCGTTGGAGGCCGTGATCACCTGATAGCCCTCAGCCTCCAAATGCGTCCGAAGCATACGGACCAGGTCAATCTCATCGTCAACGATCAGGATGCGCAGCGGATGATCCATGCCCTCAGTTTCCTTCCTTGCGCGTGGATTTGTTCGCGTCCCAATGACAAACGACGGACAACAGACACCGGATAACAGACGAAGATATAACAGCAGTGCGAAAGCGCAAAAACGGCCCCCGTTAGCCGCCGGTCCAGGTCATCCCGCTCGGGCTTACGAGCGGGTCAAGCGCTGTCGCGGGAGCGGCGGGCGCGACCAGGTGCAGCCACAGGACCAGGCTGAGGACAAGGAGATAAGCGATACCCCGTGCGAACAAATGTTCCTTCATCGGCATGGACCTCCACATCTGTTATTCCCTTGTTACTCTACACGGGGATAGCGGCTGACCGACATCAGAAAAGTTTCAGGGTAGGTTCAGATTCTGAACCTACCCTGAAACACGCTACGCGTTTTCGGCGCGGGGGTGAACTTTGGGCAGTTATTCAGGCACCACGTTGGGCACGGCGCGCCAGGGCCTCCGGGTTGAGGTGGGTGGGCAGGACCTCGCCCCTCAGCCCGGCAAGCAAATTGCGGGCGGCGAGTTCGGCCATTTTGCCGCGCGTGGCCACAGAGGCCGAAGCGATATGGGGAACGATCAGGCAATTGGGCAGCGTGAGCAGCGGATCGTCCATGGGGATCGGCTCCGGATCGGTCACATCCAATCCGGCGTAGGCGATGACACCGTCGCGCAGGGCTTCGTAGAGCGCCTTGGAGTCCACCAGCGGGCCGCGCGCCGTGTTGATCAGGATCGCGGTGGGCTTCATTTTGTGCAGGCTGTCCGCGTTGATGATGTGGCGCGTCTGCGGCGTGAGCGGGGCATGCAGACTGACGAAATCAGACTCGGCCAGAAGCGTGTCCAGGTCGGTGTAAATAATGCCCATCTGCTGTTCCAGGTCCTGGCGGCGGACGACATCGTAGTAGAGGACACGCATATTAAAGCCCTGGGCGCGGCGAGCCACCGCGCTGCCGATCCGCCCCAGCCCGATCAGCCCTAACGTAGCCCCATGGACGTCCTGGCCCAGAAGCAACATCGGCCCCCAGGTCTTCCATTTTCCGGCGCGAACGTAGTCAATGGCTTCACCAATGCGGCGAGCTGTCGCCATGAGCAAGGCGAAGGCGAAATCGGCGGTGGTATCCGTCAGCACTTCGGGTGTGTTGCCCACCAGGATGCCGCGCTCGGTGGCAGCGGCAACGTCAATGTTATCAAAGCCGACGGCCATGTTGCTGACGACGCGCAGGCGCGGCGCGTTGTCCATGAGCGTCGCGTCAATCTTATCGGTCAGCAGCGAAAGCAGCCCATCGCACTGGCGCACCTTCTCCAGGAGCACCTCGCGGGGCGGCGGGGTCTCCTCCGGCCAGACCTCGGCCTGACATTGCTCCAGGATGAGCGATAAGCCCTGATCGGGGATACGACGGGTGATAAAGACAACAGGTTTCATGCGACGCCTCCTTGATAGTCGGTCAGGAACCTGGCTAAAGCCAGGTACCGGGTAGCCAGGTATTGGGTCAACCGCCGGGCGCTTTTATATCACGGTGTTGGCATAGGGGCAAGTGCGTGGTAGAATGGGACGCCAGGCGGCACAGGTCAGGCGTGAACCCGCGTCTGATCGGTGGCGCTTCATCTCATGAGGCTTCTGGGGGAAGCATGACAGAATCAGAGATCAGCCCGTTGGGGGATATGACGCCGGAGGCATTCCGGCGCTATGGCTATCAGGTGGTGGACTGGATCGCCGGGTATCTGGCGAAGGTGGGCGAGTATCCGGTGCTGGCGCAGGTGGCGCCAGGGGAAATACGCCGGCAACTGCCCGAGACACCACCAGCGCAAGGAGAATCCCTTGAGCAGGTTCTGGCCGACTTTGAGCGCGTGATCTTGCCGGGGATCACCCATTGGAACCACCCGGCCTTCTTCGCTTATTTCGCCATCACCGGCTCTGGCCCCGGCATCCTCGGCGAGATGCTCAGCGCCGCTCTGAACGTCAACGGCATGTTGTGGCGCACCTCGCCGGCCCTCACCGAACTGGAGGAACATGTACTGGATTGGCTGCGGCAGATGCTGGGCCTGCCGCCGGGCTGGCTGGGCATGATCACGGATACCGCTTCTATTTCCAGCCTATATGCGATTGCTGCGGCGCGTGAGGCCGTGCCGGGGCTGCGCGTGCGCGAGGAGGGGCTGGCGGGCCGCCCCGACGTGCCCCGTCTGCGCCTCTACTGCTCGGAGCAGGCGCACTCCTCTATTGAGAAAGCGGCGATCACGCTGGGCCTGGGCCTGGCCGGTGTGCGCAAAATCCCCACAGACGCGCAATTCCGCATGGATACGGCTGCGCTGGCGGCGGCCATCGCTGAAGACCGGCGCGCGGGCTGGCAGCCCTTCTGCGTTGTCGCCACGGTCGGCACCACCTCAACCACAAGCGTTGACCCGGTGCCGGACATTGCGGCCCTCTGCCAGCGAGAGGGGCTATGGCTGCACGTGGATGGGGCCTACGCGGGCATGGCAGCCATCCTGCCGGAGATGCGCCATGTCCTGGCGGGCTGCGACCAGGCCGATTCCATCGTCGTCAATCCGCACAAGTGGCTGTTCACGCCCATTGATTGCAGTGCCTTCTACTGCCGTCGCCCCGACGTGCTCAGGCGGGCCTTCAGCCTGGTGCCGGAGTACCTGCGCACCGCCGAGGGCGAGGCGGAGGCCGTGCGCAACCTGATGGACTACGGCGT
>DAOUBF010000010.1:0-115055 GCA_034432795.1 Anaerolineae bacterium | reverse complement strand
CCCCCCCCGCCGCAAGTCGCCACGACGGGACAGGGGGTCAGGCAGAAGACAGATGCAGTAGAAGCGACCGTCCCGCCGGCGCCAGAGGTGTTCTCCGCGACCGCCCCGACCGCCCAACCCATGCTGGCTGCACAGCCCACCCCGCCGTCAGGCGAGGCCGATCAACTCCCCTCGGCAGCGGCAGGGGAACAGGCCCCAGAAGGCGCGCTCGCCGTTACGCCCGCCCCGGCCACCCGCCTGGGTCCGGCGGCTGCAGGGGCTGCCACTGACGGCCTGGAGACCGGCCAGCCACCTACCTCTGGCCCGACCGAGCCAGCCCCCACGCCGACAGCAGAAGCGCCTGCGGCTACGCCGACGCTGCTCCCGCCCACGCCGGTGGAGGTCGGCCAGGCACCACCCCAGGCCCCGCTCCCCGCGCCGGGAGAGCCGTCCCAAGAGTCCGCCCCTATGTACACACCAGAAGGGCCGCCTCAGCCCCCGCTGCCCTCTTCTCTGCTGCGCGCTATTGAGATCGGCCTGGCGGTCCTGGTTGTCCTGCTGGTTGGCGCCACGATCCTGGCCTGGCGCGCCACCTGAGAAGGCCATCGCGTGAACCGTGTCCGCATCCTACCCTGGACGGTGCTCATCGCGCTCCTGCTCGCCGCCTGCGGCGGAACGGGCGTGCCCGTCGTGAACTCCAACGGCCCGACGAGCACCCTCACGCCGGCCCTAGAGAGCGCGCCGGAACTCAGCTTTCTCGTGGCCGAAACGCAGCGGGGCGTAGAGGGGACGGCGGTGCGCATCACCGGACTCTACCACGTCTTTGACGCCACCAACCGGCAGGTAGACGTATGCCAGGCCCAGGGTGCCCGCTCCACCTGCCGCCGCTACCCGCTGGAACGCGAACTGGGGGCGCAGCCGATGGTCGTCTCGGTCACAGGCACGTGGCGGAACGGGCGGGTCGCCGTCGCGGATTGGCAGGTGCTCCCCTTCGCCTGGGCCGAGGCTATCTCCGCCTGCCGCCGGGCGCTGGCCGCCCAGGCTGTGCGTCTGGGGCAGGTGGCTTGGGGGCCGTTGGCGCTTCCGCCCTACCGTGAAAGCAGCGCCAGGTTCAGGCTGGATGCCGCCGCGCTCTCCGCTTTCGCCTTTGAGCCTGCCGGCTTTGACCCCCAGCAGGCCCAGTTTATCCTGCGGGGCAAGGGGCCGCTCATGCCAGAGCAGCATCCGCTCGTTAAGCGTTGGGCGCTGCTCTATTGCATCGGCAACGCCAGCGATTTACGTATCACGCATCTGGTCGCCACGATTGAGGGGTTTGTGGAGGAGTACTGAGAGATGGCCCTGAACTACTGCCCCAACTGCGGCCAGGCGCTGGAGGACCGCCTGGCCTACGGCAAGATGCACCGCGCCTGCCCGGTCTGCGACATCGTTTATTTCCAGGACCCCAAGGTGGCGGCGGCGGTCCTGGTGGAGCGCGAGGGGAAGGTGTTGTTGGTGCAACGCTCCATAGAGCCGGAGCGGGGCAAGTGGAGCCTGCCTGCGGGCTTCGTGGATGCCGAGGAGGACCCCCGCCAGGCCGCCGTGCGCGAATGCCTGGAAGAGACCGGGCTGGAAGTGCGCATCACCGGCCTGTTTGACGTGCTCTATGGGCGGGAGCACCCGCGCGGCGCCAACATCTTGATTGTGTACACCGCCCAGATCGTGGGTGGCGAACTCCAGGCGCGGGACGATGCGGATGCAGCGGCCTTCTTTGACCCGGCGGAACTGCCGCCGCTGGCCTTCACCACCACCCAGGCCATCCTGGCCCAGTGGCAGGCCAAAAAGGTAGCAACGGCTTAGCGCCGGTGGTGAGGGGCGCCGCTATACCTCGCCCAACGCCGGACGGAGCGTCGGCTGGATCACCCAGATCGTGATGGCACCGGCGCCTGTCTCATCTTGATAGGCGAAGACGACCGCGTTAGTGGCCTTGTCCAGATCGGCCCACAGGTTGTCCAGCGCAGTCGCTTTCACCTTGCGCGACGTGGGCTGATACCCCGGCTCCACCAGGTAGAAGTGGGGCTTGCGCCCATTGGCCTGCGACTCCACCAATAGCACCCAGTCCTCGGTGCTCTCAGCGGGCAGGCCCTGGCGCACGGCCACCGCGCGGAGATAGGCGTCCAGGACAAACGTGGCCTGGCGGCGCGGCATCCGGTTCCCGGCGCGGTTCCAGCCGCCGATATAAGCCGCCAGGCCCGTCAGCAGATCACCGTCGGCCTGGCGCAACATATCGGCCAGGATCAGCGTCCCCCAGCGGATATTCACCTCCGGCTGGTAGAGTTGGCTGACGGGCGGGCGGTTAGCAAACGGCATCACCTGCATCAGCCCCACCGCCCCCATGGGGCTGGTTACCAGCGAGTAGCCAGCGGACTCCACCTGAATCACGGCGGCGACCAGGTCGGGGTCCAGCCCCTGCTCCTGGGCGTAGGTGACGATCAGGGTGCCCCAACGCTGAATCAGGGGCGGCCAGTAAGGGGATATGGATTGGGCGGATGGGGGGGGGGCAGGTGAACGTTCAGACGGTGACCCAGTGGCGACGGCTACGGGATGCAGGGCCATGGCCACTGCCAGCAAGATCGCGCTTGCTGTCGTCATGTATTCAGGCTCCTTTGTCAAGGTGATCCCATCCTGGCGTAGAGCCAGCCAGGATGGTCAGGGTGTATTTACGGGCCTCTTTCTGGGAGGCCCGTATTCGCGGCGGTCTATTATATGGAAAGTCACCTGTTTGTCAAATCGCGCACATGCCACGGGTGTATTCCATATTGGGGGCAGATGTGGTGCACTGGCCACGACGAGAACAACGAGAACAGGAGAGAGCAGAGCATGGACGTGGCACAGCAGGAACGGAAGACAAGGATGGTACAAGACGCGCAGGCCGCCTTGGAGAAGCGGCTGGCACAGCGGCCAGCGGGCGAGGAGATGGCACTGAGTAGGCCGGGTTTCCCTCTCCGGCGTAGGGCAGGTTTCTATACCTGCCGCTCTGCGGCGGCTATGGAAAGCCGCCCTACAGGCTATTCTATTCCGCCTCGCCCATCCCGCCATTTATGAGAGGCTCTCAATGCCTTGCCAAGGGTGTATAGCAGATTGGGGGCAGATGACCCGGTTGGTTACCCCCCACCCCAACCCTCCCCCGCCAGGGGGGAGGGGGTGAGTTTCCTCCCCCTGGATGGGATAGAATCACTTTCCTTATCCTCTATCCAGGGGGTAAAATAGGATCAATGGGACCTTTAAGGCCCATAAGTGAGTTTGCCCGCTTGCGCGGGCTGGTGTATGCTAGGGGGGTGATGGCAGACGCCGCCCCACTATCCCTGGTCTGCCATCGTCGTGGATTGCTGAAGCCAGGCTTCAGCAGTCCACACGGGAAAGGTTAGGCTTATGTTTGCATCGGCTACGGCTGTCCAGGAAGCCCTGGCAGCCCAACAATACATCGCCTCAGATGAGATCGCCACGGTTCTGTTTCTGGCCGAACGCCTGGAGAAACCCGTGCTGGTGGAGGGGCCTGCTGGCGTGGGCAAGACCGAGCTGGCCAAGGCCTGGGCCGCCGCCTCTGGCCGCGAATTGATCCGCCTGCAATGCTATGAGGGCCTGGATGAGACCAAGGCTCTGTACGAATGGGAGTACGCCAAGCAGATGCTCTACACGCAACTGCTGCGCGATAAACTCCACGACTTGCTGGCCGACGCCCCCACGCTCAGCGCCGCCGCCGACCGGCTGGCCGCCGAGGAGGACGTGTTCTTCTCCATGCGCTTCCTCCTGCCGCGCCCCCTCCTGCGGGCCATCCTGGCCGAACAGCCCACGCTGCTCTTGATTGACGAGATTGACCGCAGCGACCCGGAGATGGAAGCCTTCCTCCTGGAGGTGTTGAGCGATTTCCAGGTGACCGTGCCGGAGCTGGGCACGATCCGCGCCAAGCAGGTGCCCATGGTCGTTCTCACCAGCAACAATACGCGGGAACTTTCGGAGGCGCTCAAGCGCCGCTGCCTGTACCTCTACATAGATTACCCCGACGTAGAGGCCGAACTGCGCATCGTTCGGCTCAAGGTGCCCGATCTGGCCCCGGCGCTGGCGCGGCAGGCGGTGGAACTTGTGCAACGCCTGCGCACGCTGGACCTCAAGAAAAGCCCCAGTGTCAGCGAGACGCTGGATTGGGCCCGCGCCCTGGTCACGTTGAACTCGCGCGTGCTGGACGAGCGCACGCTGAACAACACCATGACCATCCTGCTCAAGCACGAGGCCGATCTGGAGCGCGCCCGGCGGGGCCTGGACACGGGCTTCAAGGGGCGCAGCTTTGGCGTTCGGGGATGACAATGGACTGAGGCCCGCCTATGGACGACCGCATTGTGGAATTCATCGCCGCCTTGCGCGCCGCTGGTGTGCGCGTCTCCATCGCCGAGAGCGAGGACAGCTTCCGCGCCATCCAGCAGTTAGGGGTCATGGATAAGGCGGCCTTCCGCGCTGCGCTGCGCACCACCCTGGTGAAGGACATCCAGGACTTCCCCGAGTTTGACCGGCTGTTCCCGCTCTACTTTGGCGGGGATGCACCGCTGAACGCGCTTGCGGGTATGAACCCCCATGACCGCGAGATGCTGGAGGCCGCCCTGGAAGAGATGTCGCGCCAGCTCGCCGACCGCCTGCGCCGCCTGCTGATGGGCCAGGGCCTGACCCGCGAGGAGTTGCAGCGCATCGCCCAGGCCGCCGCCCAGGCCCGCGACCTGCCGCCCGAATTGCGCTTCTGGCTTATGCGCCAGTTGCAGCGCGAACTGGGCCTGGACCAACTGCAACGGGCGCTCCAGGAGCTTTGGCGCCAGCTCCGCGCCGCCGGGATGACCCCGGAGACGCTGGCGCGGCTGCGCCAGATCGCCGCCACCAACCAGCAGGCCATGCAGGATGAACTGGAACGCGCCTTCGGCCTGCCGGAGGAGCAGCGACCGCTCAACCGGCGCTATCCCCGCTCGGATTACGATCTCATGCGGCGGCCCTTCCATACCCTGACCCCCGCCGAGATCGCCCAACTGCGCCAGCAGGTGCGCCGCCTGGCGGCCCGGCTGCGCAGCCGGGCCGCCCTGCGCCAGAAGCGCGGCAAGGCCGGCACTCTGGACCCCAAGACGACGCTGCGCACCAGCCTGAAGACCTATGGCGTGCCGATGGAGTTGCACTGGCGCAAGCGCCACCTTAAGCCCAAGCTGGCGCTCATCTGCGACATCTCCACCTCTATGCGCCCGGTGGCCGATTTCCTGCTGCGGCTGATGTACGAACTGCAGGACCAGGTCTCCCGCACCCGCAGCTTTGCCTTCATCAACGACCTCCAGGAGATCTCCGCCGACTTCGCCCATACCCGACCGGAGACGGCGATCATGGGGGTGCTTGACCGCATGCCGCCAGGCCACTACAACACCGACCTGGGCACCAGCCTGGCGACCTTCTGCCGCGAGTACCTGGATGCGGTGGACCGGCGCACGACGGTCATCATCCTGGGCGACGCCCGCAACAACTACAACAACCCGCGCCTGGACTGCTTTGAGTTGATCCGCTCGCGTGCCCGCCGCATCATCTGGCTGAACCCGGAACCGACCTGGCAGTGGGGCAGCGGCGACAGCGATATGCTCCTTTACCAGCCCTATTGCGCCTCGGTCCATCAGGTCAGCAACCTGGCCGAACTGGCCGAGGCGGTGGACGAAATCCTGTAGCCTCGCCACGCTTGCGCCTTTAGCACAATTGTGCTAGACTGGCCGGGTATGGACCAGGTCTGGAGCGTGAGCGCGCTCACGCGCTACATCCGCGAACTGTTTGACATAGACTATCGTCTGCAGGATGTCTGGCTGGCAGGCGAGGTCTCCAATTTCTCCCGCGCCGCCTCCGGCCATGTCTATTTCACCCTGAAGGACGACAGCGCCCAAATTCGCTGCGTCATGTGGCGCTCCACCGCCGCCCGCCAGGGTTACCTGCCCGCACATGGGGACGCCGTGCTCGCCCATGGCAGTGTCAGCGTCTATGAGGCCAACGGCGCCTATCAGCTTTATGTGGACGCGCTGCGCCCGCTGGGTCGCGGCGACCTGCACCTGGAGTTTGAACGGCTGAAGACCCGCCTGGCCGCTGAGGGGCTGTTTGACCTGGAGCGCAAGCGCCCCATTCCACCTTATCCGCGCCGCCTGGGGCTGATCACCTCGCCCAACGCCGCTGCCCTGCGCGATGTGCTCAACATCCTCTCGCGCCGCTACCCCCTGGTGGAGATCGTCTTTGCCCCGGCCGCCGTCCAGGGGGCCGAAGCGCCGCCCCAACTGTGCGCCGCGTTAGAGGCCCTCAACCGGCTGGAGGGCCTGGACGCCATTCTCCTGGTGCGCGGGGGCGGCTCGCTGGAGGAGCTTTGGGCCTTCAATGACGAGACAGTGGCGCGGGCGATCGCCGCCTCGCGCTACCCGGTCATCACCGGCGTCGGCCACGAGACCGACTTCACCATCGCCGACTTCGTCGCCGACCTGCGCGCCCCGACCCCCTCCGCCGCGGCGGAACTCGCCGTGCCCGACCGCCAGGACCTGAAAGCGCAGGTGGAGGCGCTGGGGCAGCGGCTGGCGCTGGCGCTTCAAGGGCAGATTGACACGCAACGCTGGCGCCTCCAGGCCCAGGCCCAGGCGCTGCGCCATCTCTCGCCCCTGGGGCGACTGCTGAACCTGCGCCAGCGCCTGGACGACCTGAACGAGCGCGCTATCCGGCTGATGCGGCACACGATCGCCCTGCGTCGTGAGCGGCTGCGCGGCGCCACATTGGCCCTGGCCGGCCTCAGCCCGCTGGCCACGTTGGAGCGCGGCTACGCTGTCGTCCGCCATTTGGGACGGGATGAGATCGTGCGCGATGCGGCCCAGGTCGCGCCGGGGGACCGGCTGGAGGTCCAGGTGCGGCGCGGGCGCTTTACGGTTCGCGCAGAGACGGATGGAACAGGGGCCGGCACATGAGTGTGGTCAAGACGAACGCGGTGCGGGTCCTGGAGCGGGCGGGGATCGCCTACGAACTGCGCACTTACCCGGTGGGGCCGGAGCACGTCAGCGCCGAGGAGGCCGCGCTAAAGCTGAACCTGCCGCCGGAGACGGTGTTCAAGACGCTGCTGGCGCATGGCGATCAGACGGGCTATCTGTTTGCGCTGATCCCGGCGGGGACCCAGCTTGATCTGCGCGCCCTGGCGGCTGCCTCAGGCAACAAGCGCGTGGCGTTGGTGCCCCTGCGCGATGTCCTGGCGCTGACCGGCTACCCGCGTGGGGCGGTCACCGTGCTCGCCGCCAAACACGCCTACCCGGTGTTTATTGACGAGACAGTTGAACTCTGGCCGAGGGTGGGCATCAGCGGGGGAATGCGTGGCCTGGAGATTTTGCTGGCGCCTGCCGACCTGATCCGTATCTCGTCGGCCCACCTCGCCGACATCGCCCGCGTTGTAGAAAACGCTTGAGGTTCAGCCAGAGCGTGGCCTGAGGGGGACGAGGATGAACGAATTTGAAGGGATGGCATTTGAGGCGGCCTTCGCCGAGTTAGAGGAGACGGTGCGCCGATTGGAGGAGGGCAACCTGTCGTTGGAGGAATCCATCGCCCTGTTTGAGCGCGGCCAACGCCTGGCCGCTTATTGCAGCGCCCAACTGGATAATGCCGAGTTGCGCATCCGGCAGATCATGCCTGGGGGCGGAACCGAATACACGGAGGAGACCTTCTTCACGGAGAACGACGATTTTAGGGAAATTGGGGGATAAAGGCGGGGCACTCCGCCGCGCCGGGCCAGGCGCAATGATGGACATTAACGAAATCACACTGCTCTGTTGCAGACAGAAGCGAAAGGTATTCCACATTGGGGATATGAAGGACTCCACCGTAAACGGTGGAGCGTAGGAGCATATGGCCGTGCCCCTACGCCGCACCGTTTACGGTGTGGTGTTCGCATGGCCAAATCGCCCTGGTTACGGTGCTATTTTGTTAAGCTTCATCTCCTGGGTAGGCCCGGTACTGGATAGGGGAGGGCCGGGGTGTGGAGCAGAATCACCCCCCTCCCTGCCCCTCCCCCATCCAGGAGGAGGGAGCTGCTTATCCCCTTCCGAAGTGTTGCACCTTATGCCAGGGGTGGCACTGGGGCTATCGCCGGAACATCCGCACGAGCCGGTCGCGCCCTGGGGCGGCGCGCCGGTGGCTTGGCCTCCTTCTCCGGGGCGGGCGCAGGCAAGAGCGCGGCCTCCAACACCTGTTCCATCCGCTCCACCAGGACGAAGTGCAGGCCGCGCCGCACCCGCTTAGGGATGTCCACCAGGTCCTTCTCGTTCTTCTTGGGCAGGATCACCGTCTTCACCCCGGCGCGGTGCGCCGCCAGCACCTTGTCCTTCAGGCCACCCACCGGCAAGACGCGCCCGCGCAGGGTGATCTCGCCGGTCATGGCCACCTCGCGGCGCACCGGGCGGCCTGTGTAGGCCGAGATCAATGCCGTCGCCAGTGCGATGCCCGCCGAGGGGCCATCCTTGGCGATAGAGCCTTCGGGCACGTGGATGTGCACATCCATCTTCTCAAACGTGGCGCTGTCAATCCCCAGGTCGCGGGCGCGGCTGCGCGTGTAGGAGAGCGCCGCCTGGGCCGACTCCTGCATGACCTCGCCCAACTGGCCGGTGAGCAACAGGTTGCCCTTGCCGTCCATCAGAGTGACCTCAATGAACATCACATCGCCGCCGGCCTCGGTCACGGCCACGCCTGCGGCCACGCCTACCTCGTCCTGCTCCTCGGCCACACCGTAGGTGTAGCGCGGCGGGCCGAGGAAGCGGGTGATATGGGCCGGCGTGACCACTTTGGCGTAGCTGCGGCCCTCCGCCGCGCGTCGCGCCAGCTTGCGGCAAACGTTGGCGATCTCCCGCTCCAGGTTGCGCACGCCCGCCTCGTAGGTGTATTCGCGGATCAGCATCTTGAGCGCCGCGTCGCTGAAGCGCGGGCCGTTGTCCTTCAGCCCATGCTCCTCCAACTGGCGGGGGATCAGGAAGTGCCGGGCGATCTCCATCTTCTCGTCCTCAATGTAGCCGGGGAACTCAATCACTTCCAGGCGGTCCTGCAAGGCGGGCGGCACCGGCCCCAGGTAGTTGGCGGTGGTGATGAACAGCACCTTGGACAGGTCATAGGGCAGGTCCAGGTAATGGTCGGAGAAGGCGTGGTTCTGCTCTGGGTCTAGCACTTCCAGCAGGGCCGCCGCCGGGTCGCCGCGGAAGTCCGCGCCCAGCTTGTCAATCTCGTCCAGCATGAACAGCGGGTTGATCGTCCCGGCGCGACGCATGGTCTGGATGATGCGGCCCGGCAGGGCACCGATGTAGGTGCGGCGGTGGCCGCGAATCTCGGCCTCATCGCGGATACCGCCCAGGCTGACGCGCACGAAGCGCCGCCCCAGCGCCTCGGCAATAGACCTGCCCAGGCTGGTCTTGCCCGTGCCCGGCGGGCCGACAAAGCACAAGATCGGGCTGCGGGTGCGCCCCTGCGACAGCTTGCGCACCGCGATGTACTCCAGGATGCGCTCTTTGGCCTTGGACAGGCCGTAGTGCTGGGCATCCAACACCTGGGCGGCGTGGGCCACATCCAGGTTATCCTCCGTCTGCTCGCTCCAGGGCAGCTCAATCAGCCAGTCCAGGTAGGTGCGGATGATGCCCACCTCCGGCGCCATCGGGGGCATGGCCGCCAGCCGCTCCAGTTCCTTCTCGGCGCGGGCGCGCACCTCGTCGGGCATCTCCTTGGCGGCGATTTTCTCGCGCAGTTCGTTGATCTCCTGCGTTTGCAGGTCGGTCTCCCCCAACTCCGATTGGATGGCCTTCATCTGCTCGCGCAGGTAAAACTCCCGTTGCGAGCGGTCCACCTCCTGCTGCACCTGGGAATGGATCTGATCCTCCAACTCCAGGACATCCAGTTCCTTCGCCAGCAGGATGCTCACGCGCTGCAGGCGTTGGGCCGGGTCCAGCGTCTCCAGGATGCTCTGCCGCTCCGTCAGGTTCAGGTCAATGGTGGAGGCGATCAGGTCGGCCAGCCAGCCGGGTTCGTCCACGTTCATAGCGAACACGTAGGCGTCTTCCGGCAGGTTGCGGTTGAGCTGGACGACCTTTTCAAATAGCGCCAGGACCGCGCGCATGAGCGCCTCGGTGGACAGGGGGCGGTCGGTAGGCTCCGGGATAGGGCGGGCGCGCACGCGCATGTACGGCTCAACCTGGGTGAACTCCACCAACTCCACCCGCCGTCGGCCCTGGGCCAGCACACTGGTCGTGCCATCTGGCATACGCAGGACACGGCCAATGACGATCTCGGTGCCAATGGAATACAGGTCCTCCTCCGTCGGCTCCTGGATGGCGGGGTCGCGTTGGGCCGCCACGATCACCGTCTCGTCCCGCTGGTTGGCTGCAGTGATAGCCTGAATGGAGCGTTCGCGGCCCACAAACAGGGGCGTAACCATATGCGGGAAGAGGACCATATCGCGCAGCGGCACGAAGGGGCACTCAATCAGGCCCTCCTCGTCCTCTATAGCCTCCTGCAACTCAAACAGTTCCTCTGCCTGTTCAGCGGAGGCCTCCAGCAGTTGGCTGCGCAACAGTTGTTCACGAATGTCTCTATCACCCATTTCCATAGTTTGTTCCAATCTCCACGTAGACCTGCGAGGTCTCGGCGACCTCGCAGGTCTATTGTACCCTCTCACACCCCCCCGCGTCAACCTGGGAACAGGTCCTACCGCTGGCCTCACGCACCTCGGCGACGATGAACAGCGAGCCTGTGGCCAGGATCAGGTCACGCGGGGTGGCGCTGGCCAGGGCCAGGGCCAACGCCTCGGCCGGAGAAGGCGCGGTCTCCGCCTGAGCGCCCATGTGGGCGGCCTGCCCGGCCAGGGCCTGAGGATCGGCGGCGCGGGGATGGTTGGCCCGCGTCATGATCACACGGTCGGCCAGGGGCACGAGCGCGTTCAGCATCCCCTCTATGTCTTTATCTGATGACGCGCCGAAAATCAGGATGAGCCGGTCATAGGTGAAAATCTCCTCCACCGCCGCCCGCAGTTTCTGTGCGGAATCGGCGTTGTGCGCCGCGTCCACGACGACCAGGGGCTGGCGGTGCAGGACCTCCAGGCGGCCCGGCCAGCGTGTGGCCCGCAGCCCCTGGCGCACCGCCTCCGCCGTAATCGGCAGGCCGGCCTGGCGCAGAACGTCCAGGGCAGCCACGGCGACGGTGGCGTTCTCCAACTGGTGGCGGCCCAGGAGCGGGATGCAGTAGTCACCGCCGAGCGGGCTGGAGGCCGGCGCGTGCAGGGTGAAGGCCTGCCCCTCAAGTGTCTGGGCGCGCAACTCGGCCCGCCATGCCTGGCCCACTACCGTCAGCGGGGCCTGGCGCTCGGCTGCAACGCGCGCAATCACCGCCTGGGCCTCGTCCGCCTGGGGCGCGCTGATCACCGGCACGTGCGGCTTGATGATGCCCGCCTTCTCCGCGGCGATCTCGGCCAGGGTGTGGCCCAGGAGGTGGGTGTGGTCGTAGCTGATGGAAGTGATCACCGCGGCGAGCGGGGTGATCACGTTGGTGGAGTCCAGGCGGCCGCCCAGGCCGACCTCAATCACGGCGAAATCCACCTGGCGTTGGGCGAAATGCAGGAAGGCAAGCGCGGTGACCACGTCAAACCAGGTCACGCCAGGGTGAGCCTCCACCGCCGGACGCACCCGCGTGATCAGCGCCGCAAGCTCATCCTTGCCGATCTGCTGGCCGTCAATCTGCATACGCTCACGGAAATCATGCAGGTGGGGGGAGGTGTACAGGCCGGTGCGCAGCCCCGCTGCTCGCAAGACCGAGGCCGACATGGCCGCGACCGAGCCTTTCCCCTTGGTCCCGGCGATATGCAGGCTGGGGAAGCTGCGCTGAGGGTCGCCGAGCGCCTCCAACAGGCGCGCCATCCGACCCAGATCCAACACGTCGGGGGCGTAGCGTTCAATACGGCGGTACTCGTAATTCGCCAGGCTATAGAGGTAGGCGAGCGCCTGCTCGTAAGTAAGCTCTTGATCCCCTGTAGGGCGGCTTTCCATAGCCGCCGAAAGGTCAGTATCCGCAGAGTCAATAGTCATGCAAGACCAGACGGGTTTCCAACCCGCCTCCTTAGAAATCAGCAGCACTGCCCATTGTAACCGAGGTGGTTGAAAACGCAAAGGGGTGATATAATCTCCCCACTGTCCTGATGCGAGCCTCTGTACTGCGCACCGGGTGTATTTCAATTTTGGGGCACCTGTCAGCCGTCCCCCTCCCCCGTCCAGGGGGAGGGAGTGGTCTGTCCCCCTCCCCCCTTGCGGGGGAGGGTTGGGGTGGAGGGTAACCAACCGGGTCATCTGCCCCAAATCTGATATACACCCCTGACTGCCGCCGGCTTGACGTCGTTGTAAGGGGCGGTACAATGTAAGCAGGAGTCCATGAGTTCCTGCGAGCCGCTGCGAGTTCCGACGCCTTTGGACCGACGCATCGCGTTGGCTGTCTTCGCCGTCCTCTTCAGCCTGTATCTTCTCACCTTCAACGGCCTGTTTCGCTCTATTGACGAACTGGCCCTGTTCAGCGCCGCCGAAAGCCTGGTCCAATCGGGGTCGTTGGCGCGGCCCCAATTGAATTTCGCCAGCTATCATAACCCGGTCGGCAGCCTGGAGCCGTTATATCCGCTGATCGCCACGCCCTTGTACGCCCTGGCCGTGCATCTGCCCACAGTCAGCACCATCCATGTCGCCATGCTGCTGAATCCGCTTCTGACAGCGCTCACCGCCGCGCTGCTCTATCTGCTGGTGCGGCAACTCGGCTACTCACAGCGCGTCAGCGCGGGCGTGGCGCTGACCTATGGCCTGGCGACGCTGGCCTGGCCTTACACGCGCACCTTCTTTCGCGAGCCTCTGCTGGGCCTGCTGTGGACGGCGGCACTATGGGCGTTCAGCCGCTGGTGGGAGACACAGCGCCCACTGGCGCTGGCTGCCTGTCTTGGCCTGCTGCTCCTGGCGGGCACCGCCAAGCTGACCAGCCTGGTTGTCCTCCCGGTCTATATTGTGATCACGTGGTGGAGGGTGCCATCGGAGAAGCGATGGGTGATGGCGGGCCTGCTCATCACACTGCTCCTCCTGGGCGGGTTGCTGCTGGTGGCAATGTTCAGAGTGCGCAATCAGCCACTGACCAGCCTCACGGGAACTGTGCTCAACTATCAGCCTGGGCCGGCCCTCCAACGCATCTATGGGCTCCTGCTCAGCCCAGGCAAAGGACTCTTCCTCTATAGCCCCGTGCTGCTGGCGAGCGTGATAGGCTTCTGGCGCTTCAGACACAGGCGGCCCGCAGAAGCGTTCATCGCCGGCGGCAGCCTGCTGATGCTCCTGGGCCTGTATAGCAGCCTGCTGGATTGGTATGGGGGCGTGGCCTGGGGGCCACGCTTCCTTGTCCCGGTCATCCCTCTCCTGGCGCTCCCCCTGGCCGAGGTCTTTGCCAGCCGACGCAAGATGGTCATGGCCGGGGCAGTAGCCCTGGCTCTGCTCAGCCTGGCCGTGCAGGCGGCGGCTTCCACGGCGACCTGGACCGAGTACTATGACCGGTTGGCGACGCGCTTCCCCCAACCAGAGAGAACCGTTGGTCTGGACATGCGCCAACTGCGTCGTTCACCCGTCTTGGGTCAGTTCCGCACCTGGTCCCCAGCAACGCTTGACCTGGTCTGGTGGCATGTGCAGCCGGAGGATGGCATCATGGTCATGGATCGCAGACTCCTGGCGGTGCTGGGGCTGAGTGTGGCGCTCTCCGGGGTCTATCTGACGGTGGGCCTGCGCCTCCGTGTGGCGGGGAAGCCCTTTCCTATCTCCTCTACGCGCTGGCAGGCCGTGCTCACCGTGCTGACGCTGGTTGGGCTGGCAGCAGGCACGATCGCGTTGCTTGTCCGCGCTGCGGACGGCGTACAGGGCTACGCTGGCATCCGCCTGAGCGACGTGCGCCAGATCGCCGCCCGGGTAGGGGACGCCGGTCGGATGCCCTATACCCTTATCACCGTCTCAAACGAATTCGGCTTCCATCTGATCAAGGGCTACCTGAAAGGGCGTTTCACCCATTACTGGTTCTCGCCCTACCAGCGCGAGGGGTTTGAGCCAGTGCTGACCGACGCTGAGGAGGTGCAGCGCCTGTGGCTTGTGGTGGATCGCGGTCACATGCCCCCGGATGCATCCGGGCGCGATCTGGAGTACTGGTTGAACACCCATGCTTATCAGTTATCGGGGGAGTGGGTCCAGGATTACGAGGTGCTTGGTTACGCCATGCCGGTGGGGGAACTCGCCATGCGACCGGTCTCGCACACCTGGCGCAATGGCATCGCACTCGTGGGCCTGGCTCAGGAGAGCCAGACGGTTCAGCCCGGCGCGTTGCTGCGGCTGGAGTTCTATTTTACCCGCGCCAGCCCTGTGGCCCGTGAAGGCAATTTCTTCGTGCACCTGGTCTCAAGCCAGGGCGAGGTCATCGGCAGCCACGATGGGCCGCCTCAATACGGTGCTGCGCCGGTCTCCACCTGGCAAGAGGGAGAGATCATTAGGGACCGGCGTGCTGTAGTGGTGCCGGGCGACCTGGCCGCTGGCACCTATGATCTGGTTGTGGGTTTTGCAGACGAGGGGGGGCTGGTGCCGCTGAGCGGGGCAGATGCCTCCGGCCCGCCATGGATTACGGTAGGGCAGGTGATAGTCACCGCTCCACAGCAATAGAATGAGGTAATGAAGGTGAGGATGCGGCCTCTGTTATCAGTTATCGGCCAGCGGCCAGCGGCCAGCGGCGCCATAGTCACCGTTCTGGTTGCCGCGCTGCTCTTTGCGGCGACCCTGCAAACGGACATCAATGGCAGTAACGACTTCCACATGGATGACGCAGGCGAGTTCCAGGTCGCCTGGAACACCTGGGGGGTGACGCACCCCCCTGGCTATCCGCTGATCAACCTGACGGCTAACGTATTCACCCATCTGATCCGGCTGTTTGGTGTGCGCCCGGCGCTGGCGGCCTCGCTGTTCTCTATGCTGCTCGGCCTGGCGACGCTTTCTGTGCTGTATCGTCTGCTGTTTGAGCGGACGGGCAACCCCTGGGTCTCTGCTGTGGCCACGCTTCTCCTGGCAGTCTCCCATCTGTTCTGGATCAACAGCAGCATCGCCGAAGTCTATACGCTGGGGATGCTGTTTACTGCGCTGATTCTGTGGAGGGGGCTGCGCCTGGCGCCGGAGCGGCCGGAGGGCACGATCTGGACACTGGCCGTGATCCTGGGGCTGGCCGTAGGCCATCACCGTACCCTGCTGCTTCTGCTGATCCCGCTTGTGCCGCTGCTCCTGCCGGCCTGGCGATCTATCCGCCCCCGCACGCTCCTGATCGCGCTGGCCCTGTTCGTCCTCACGTTCGCCGTGTACCTGTATCTGCCCCTGGTCACACGATGGGGGTCTCCCTGGGTTTACGGTCGCCCGCCTGATACCTGGGAGGGCTTTCTGGATAGCTTCCTGGGGCGCGAGTATGCCAGCCAGCTCACCCCACCGGGAACATGGGAGGCCATCCTGGCCGCCATGGCCGAGCGCATCCGCCTCGTCGGGAGCGAGATCACGCCTATTGGCGGCCTTCTGGGGCTGGCGGGGATCGGGCTGGCAGTGCTCCAGGGCCAGAATCGGCGGCTGGCGAGCGGGCTGCTCCTGGGCCTTGTGGCCTATGTGGCTGCGCCGGTCTCAGAGGAGCTGCTCTACGGGACCCACATGCTCATCATGGTCGCGGCGTTCTATCTGGTTATCGGCTGGGGGTTGCTCTGGACGACGTTGCCCGGCGAGTCGCACCGCCGGGCGGCCTCTGTTGCGGCTGGCCTCGTGGGGAGTGGTTTGGGTATCTGGCTTGCCTGGAACAACTTTGGGCATATCTATGCGGTGACGCACGATCCGGCGGGCCGGGAGATCATTGAGGGCCTGAAGCAGGTGGACGAGCCGCGCCCTCCTGTGGTTGAGGTGTGGGGTGTGCGCTATTTTGCTTTGGGCTATGCCCGTTGGGTGAGTGGCGAACTGCCAGACGCCGAATTGATCGCTGTGGATATGAGTCTGCGCGGCCTGCCTGCGCCGTTGCCGCGCTTCTACACCACGCAGGACCTGTTTCACCTGATCCCCCCGCCGGCCTGGGAGCGGCGACTGGGACGGATACATCTCAGCTCTGCAGCCTATCGCATCGTGGAGGTCTCCACCGCGCCGCAGATGCGCCCCCCGCCTCGGTTCAGGGGGAGAGATGGGGGAGAGGTCATGGATGGTATCCGCCTGCTGGGCTATCAGGCTGGCCTGGACCCGGATGGCGCGGTTCGGCTGTCGCTCCTGTGGCAGGCCGAGCGCCCCATCTCAGATGACTACAGCGTCTTTGTCCAGGTCAGCGACAGACCCCACATTACTCGCCAGGATGATATTATCGCCAGCGGCGACCGCCGCCACCCGGTGTACGGCTTCTACCCCACCTCGCGCTGGTTTCCGGGCGAGATTGTGCGCGAAGATTACCGCGTACGCTCCCGCCGGGCCGGAGGCCGCGTCTGCTCTCGTTTGGCCTGTACATGCAAGACCCCCGGACCGGTACTTTCCACAACCTGGGGCGGGTCAACGTGCCGCTGGAAGCGGCCGGCGGTAGCCAGTAGCCCGCCGCCTGTGGTATACTTTTCCCTCGGAGGTATCATTGACACGCTACACGGCCTTGACCGGCTTCCAGGACGTATTGCCTGAGGACCAGCCTTATTGGGAGGTCATCTGCGGCCACGCCAGTGAACTGGCGCGGCGCTTCGGCTTTGAACGCATTGACCTGCCCATCCTGGAAGTCGCTGCACTGTTCACGCGCGGCGTGGGCGCGGGCACCGACATCGTGGACAAGGAGATGTACACCTTCCAGGACCGCGACGGGACGCAGATCGCACTCCGGCCAGAGTTCACTGCGGGTGTCATCCGCGCTTATATTGAGCATGGTATGCACGTCTGGCCTCAGCCGGTCAAGCTCTACACCATCGGGCCGATCTTCCGCCATGAAAAGCCCCAGGCCGGGCGCTTCCGCCAGCACACCCAGTTCAACGTGGAAATCCTGGGCGAAGCCGACCCGGCGGCTGATCTGGAGGTCATGCTGCTCGCCTGGCAGTTGTTCAGCGACCTGGGCTTCCGCGACCTGTCCTTCCAGATCAACAGCACCGGCGACCCCAAGTGCAAGCCGGGCTACATCCAGGTGCTGGTGGATTACTATCGCCAGCACTGGGATGAGATTGACGAGGACTGCAAGCGGCGGCTGGACCGCGCCCCCCTGCGCGTGCTGGACTGTAAGGCCGAGCAATGCCAGCCGATCATCGCCAACGCGCCCAAGATCACCGACTACCTCTGCGACGAGTGCGCCGCCCACTTCGCCCAACTTCGCGCCTACCTGGACGACCTGGGCAAGCCCTACAGCCTGAATCACCGCCTGGTGCGCGGGCTGGATTATTACACGCGCACGGTGTTTGAGGTCTGGGCACAGGGGATCGGGGCGCAGGCCGCTGTGTGCGGCGGGGGCCGCTACGATAGCCTGGCTGAACTCCTGGGCGGGCCGCCCACGCCGGGCGTGGGCTTCGGTTTGGGAATTGAGCGCAATGTGTTGCTCATGAAGGCGCAGGGGCTGGCCGCGCCGCCGTTGCCCGCGCCGCGCGTCATGGTGCTGCACCTGGGCCAAGCCGCCTACCGCCAGGCGGTCCGCCTGGCCGACCGGCTGCGCCGGGCCGGGATCGGCACCTGGCTGGCGTTCGGCGAACGCGGGCTGAAGTCGCAACTGCGCGAGGCCAGCAAGCGCAACATCGCCTATGCCATCATTCTGGGGGAGGAGGAGTTGAAGCGGGGTGTTGCAGCGGTGCGCGATATGGCCGCCTCTTCCCAGAGTGAGGTCCCTCTGCTAGAATTAGAACGATGGCTGAGCGAGAGACGGATGTGATCCAGGTGGCCGAAGCGCGGGCCGAGACAGCGCCTGTGGCGGGCCAGCCGCTGCGGCGGCTGGGTGTCCTGTACCATCCCAAGCTCCCGGCCACGCGCCCGGTGGCCGAGGAGATTGTGGAGGCCCTGCACAGTGCGGCCTTCGGCCAGCGGGATGCCTGGATCAGTGCCACCTGGGACGAAGAGGCCATCCAGCGGCAGAGTCCGGGGTCCGATGCCTTTATCGTCCTGGGCGGGGATGGTTCGGTGCTGCGTGCGGCGCGGCTGGCGGCCCCCTATGGCATCCTCATCATCGGCCTGAACATGGGCCGCCTGGGCTTCCTCTCCGAGATGCGCCCGGAGAACTGGCGCGAACGGCTGCCGCGCCTGGTCGCCGGCGAGTACTGGGTGGAGGAGCGCATGATGCTGCGTGCCCACGCCTTCCGCGGCGAGATCAAGCTGGTTCAGAAAGAGGCGCTGAACGATGTCGTGGTCAGCCGTGGCTCGCTCGCCCGTATGGTGCGCCTGCACACCTACATTGATGGCGGCTATCTGACCACCTACAACGCCGACGGCCTGATCGTCTCCACCGCCACCGGCTCCACGGCCTATGCCCTGGCGGTGGGCGGCCCGATCCTGCCGCCCCAACTCAAGAACATGCTGCTGATCCCCATCGCTCCTCACCTGAGCCTGGATCGGGCCATTGTCCTGGACCAGGGGGCGCGGGTGGAGATCACCGTGGAGACCGACCATCGGGCTATCATCACCGTAGATGGGCAGTATGAGCTGGGGTTGCATGACCGTGATCGGGTGACCGTGGAGGCCAGCCCCTATGTCAGCCGCTTCGCCCGTGTGCAGACGCCGGATTATTTCTATCGCACCTTGATGGAGCGCCTGGACCCAGGGAGGAGACGTGGCGACTGAGGCTCAGGAGGTAGTGTATTGCACCTATCACCCCAACGTGCCCACCACGCTGCGCTGCGGGCGCTGCGGCAAGCCCATCTGCCCCCGTGAGGCCAAGCTGACCGAGGTCGGCTACCGCTGCCCGGACTGCCTCAAAGAGCGGCGGGCGGTCTTTTACACGGGCGCGTGGTATGACTACCTCATCGCTGCCGTCGTCAGCCTGCCCCTGGCGCTGGTGGCCGCGTACCTCCTGGCCAGTGGCGTGCTCAGTTGGTTCGTGATCTTCCTGGCGCCGATGGCCGGGGGCCTGATTGCCGAGGCGGTGCGCTGGGCCGTGCGACGGCGGCGCAGCCCCTACCTGTGGCTGGTCGTCTGTGGGGCGATTGTCCTGGGCACCCTGCCGCGCCTGCTAGGGCCGCTGCTGGCCCTGGCCCTGGGCGCGGGTGGCGGGATGTTCCTGGGCCTGCTCTGGCCAGTCCTGTATCTGGTCCTGGCCACCGGCGCGGCCTATGCGCGGTTGAAGTTCTGAGATGTTGGCTGAGCTATCTATCCGTGATTTTGCCATCATAGACGCCATTGACCTGCGCCTGGCGCCCGGTTTTAACGTGCTCACGGGCGAGACCGGCGCGGGCAAGTCTATCCTGATTGACGCGGTGGACCTGCTCCTGGGCGGGCGCGCCGACCCCACGTTTGTTCGTACCGGCGCGGAAGCCGCCCGCATTGAGGGCCTGTTCCGCCTGGATGAACGCACCCAGGCGCTGATCGCCCCCATCCTGGAGCGCGAGGGGCTGGAGGGCGAGCGGCCTGACGAGCTATGGCTGGGGCGCGAGGTGCGGCGCGAGGGCCGCAGTATCTGCCGGGTGAATGGCCGCACCGTGTCCCTGGCACTGCTCAAAGAGATCGGGCAGAACCTGGTGGACATTCACGGCCAGAGCGAGCACCTCTCCCTCTTGCGCGTCCGCGAGCACCTGAATCTGCTGGACCGCTACGCCGGGCTGGAGGGCGAACGCGCCGAACTGGCCGAGTTGGTGCACCAACTGCGGGCGGTGCGCGCTGAACTGGAGAAGCTGCGCCGCGACGAGCGTGAACTGGCCCGCCGGGCCGACCTGCTGCGCTTCCAGGTGGAGGAGATTGAGAGCGCCCGGCTGGAGCCTGGCGAGGAAGAGGCGCTTCTGGAGGAGCGCACCCGCCTGGCGAATGCCGAACAACTGGCCGCGCTCACCAGCGAAGCCTATGCCCTCCTCTACGAGGGCAGCGACGGCGCCAGCGCGGCGCTGGACCTGATCGGCCAGGCCCTGCGCGCCCTGGCGGCGCTGGCGAAGATTGACCCCACCACCGCCGAGATCGCTCAGGCAGTGGAAGCCGCCAGCATCCAACTGGACGACGCTGCCCGCACACTGCGCCACTACCAGGACAGCATTGAATTCAACCCGGCCCGGCTCAACCAGGTGGAGGAACGCCTGGACCTGATCCGGCGGCTCAAGCGCAAGTACGGCGACTCCATCCCTGACATCCTGGCCTATGCCCGGCAGGCAGCGGCGGAATTGGAGGGCCTCACCTACAGTGAGGAGCGCGTTGAGGCATTGCGCCTGGAAGAGGAGGCCCTGTTGCGGCGCATCGGCGCCAAGGCGGAACGTCTCTCCCAGGCGCGGCGCGAGGCGGCCCTGCGACTGGCCGAGGGCATTGAACGCGAGTTGACCGACCTGCGCATGGCCGGCGCCCGCTTCGCCGTGGACATCCAATGGGTGGAGGACGAGAACGGCGTGCCGGTAGGCGAGCGGCGCTACGCCTTTGACGCCACCGGCATTGACCGCGTGGAGTTCCTGGTCGCGCCCAACCCCGGTGAGGGCCTCAAGCCCCTGGTGAAGATCGCCAGCGGGGGCGAGACCTCGCGGCTGATGTTGGCGCTCAAGACCGTGCTCTCCCGCGCCGACCAGACGCCCACGCTGATCTTTGACGAGATTGACCAGGGGATCGGCGGGCGCGTTGGCGTGACAGTCGGGCGCAAGCTGTGGGGGATCGCGGACGATCACCAGGTGCTCTGTGTCACCCACCTGCCGCAATTGGCCGGCTATGGCGATGCCCACTTCAAGGTGGAGAAGCAGGTGATCGGTGAGCGCACGGTCACGCGTGTGCGCGAACTGGACGAGGCCGGGCGGGTGGAGGAACTGGCCCAGATGCTGGGCGCCAGCGGCCAGGCCGTCCAGCAAAGCGCGCGCGACATCCTGGCCGAGGTGCGACAGGTGAAGGCGCGGGCGCTGGCCGAGGCGCGGGGCCGGGCCTGAGCCGGCCTCTGAGGGTGCATTTCAATTTTGGGGCAACTGTCAGCCGTCACCCCCTCCCTGCCCCTCCCCCATCCAGGGGGAGGGAATAGGCGCAACCCCCTCCCCCCTTGCGGGGGAGAGCTGGGGTGGGGGGTGACAATACTACCAGGAGTTTCCAGGCCCGCTCGCGGCATATGCTGTTTAGACCTCGCCTAGTCTACCCAGTACTGCCCGTGGATTTTGTGCCAGTTCGCTGGGGCATTATATCCGGTGCATATGTCTCTATCAGGTACGAGCAGAAAGTAATTATTAGGGGGATATGCCTCCCAACCAACCGCAGAAGCATAATAGTGTTCCCAGCTAACTTGAGACCAGCCAGTCCAGGGACCTGTAACATACTTGTAAGCTGTTCGTGAGGCAGTTGTGCCTGGCAGTTGAAACCAAACCACGTTCTCGTGGGTATGCCCCCAATGTCCCGGCGCCACCTCACACACCCATCCTGGCTGGTTCGGATAGGTGGTCCCTCCAATGGTATCGTTATACGTCTTAGCGTTGCCATACCAGTCAGCCCATACCCAAGTCTCAGGTTCAGATGCGGACTGAAGTGAGCTCCGGCTGATTTGGGGTGGACAGAGGCCTTGCCCCTCGGACGTGCTGAGTTGGGAGCGCAATACTTGAACCTTGGCGGCGAATTGGACTCGTTCACGTGCTCGCCGTTCAGTCGGCGCGTCTCGGATCATGTTCAAGAAGGTCTCAAAATCAGCCAGGGCTTCACATAGCTTGCCCTGTTCCTCATAAACCAATCCCCTGTTCTTAATTACATCAGCCGACCCCGACCAGTGTGTGATACGCAGCGCAGCGTTATAGTCAGTGATTGCTAGATCGTACTGACCTAATTGAGCATAGATATTACCGCGGTTGACATATGTACTTGCGTTATCGGGAGCTTCGTATATCGCCTTTGTGAAGCGCTCCGCAGCCTTTAGGAGCAAAGCCTGTTTCTGACCCACATTTTCAGGAAGCCATGACGCCTCTAACAGCCTGCTGGCTTCCACATACGCCGGGCTAAACACCCCATCAGGATGGGGCAGGTCAGGGGGCGGCGGTGCCTGCGGCGTGGGCGCGATCAGGCTAACGCCTATCAACAACGCGGGCAAGATAAAAACGGAAAGCAGGTACATCCTCCGCATCGCGACACCTCCTCATTTTTTTTTGTTATTATATCCCGGCTTGGTAACTCTGTCAATATACCCCTTGAATAAAGACTGACCGGTTTCATCTCAAAAATAGCTCAACGGTTCTATTGAGATTTCGCCTCAACTGCCTTATACTGTCCTATGCTACACAACTCTCCCCCCTCTTCTAGCCGGAGAGAAGCCTGGGGGATGAGGACGCAGGGAATGCTTGCGCCGCCTGATACTGATGCTCCTGGCCATGTGGGGCGCGCTCCTCAGCGGGGCGCCCCCCTCCGGGGCCACGTCCACGCCCCCCGACCCTGCCATTGCACAGGCGATAGCGCACGCCTTGCGCCGCCACGCCCCCGATGCCTCCTGGGCCATCGCCGGGATCAGGCAGTATGGCAAGTGGGCCATTGGCTTTATCGCCCGGCGTGACCCGGAGACGGGCCGCCTGCTCCCCGGCGAGCCGGAGGTGGCCCTGGCCCGATATAGCATCGGGGGCTGGGATGTCGCCCTCCCCGATGATCCCCTCTACGCCTCCTGGCTAGAGGCCGCGCCGGAAGCACTGTTAGCGCCCGATGTGAAAGCCTACCTGCGCCCCCAGGACCAGGCCCCGGCCAACGTCGTGGGCTACCGCCTGCCCTGGCCGAACGGCCAGCAGGGCTGGGCGGCCCAACACACCTACCCCGCAGTGGACCTGGACGTCCTGGGCTGGCCTACCCTGGGCACGGTTCGGGCCGCCAAGAGCGGCCAGGTTGTGTTCCGCAACGACGCGAGCACGGTCGCCTGCGGCTATCCGCCCGCCAACGGTTGCCCCTGGCAGGCTGCGAACATCATCGTCATCCGCTCGGCCAGCAACGAATACGTCTGGTACATGCACCTGACGCCTCATTCTATCCCCACCTGGATTCAGGTGGGGACGTGGGTGGAGCGCGGCACGGACATCGGCGTGGAGGGCGAGACGGGCTGGGCGACGGCGCCGCATATCCACTTCCAGGTGGCGACGAACTACAGTTGCTGTAGCTGCAGCAACGGGGCCTGTGCGCCCAACTGGCCGACCACAACAGTGGCAGTGGACTTTGACGAGTACCCCTGGAGCCAGGTGAACCAGCGCTGGCTGGTCTCGCAGAACACGCCGCCGGTGGCCCTGGACCACTGGCTGTTCATGCCGCTGCTGTTCAGATAACAGGCTACCCGCCTGCCGTCTCGCCCCTGGGCACAGCCGGCGGCGTCATGCCCCGGCGCAACTGCTGCAGCGAGATTTTGTTGGCCCGGCGGCAGTTGGGGCAGTGCACCGTGTAGGTCTTCTTGTGTTGGCGTTGGGCCTCCTCAAACGCCGCCGCTGCCTCCTCCCCGGTGATATTGAAAGCCCAACCGCAGTACATGCAATGCAGCGATACCATGTCATTTCCTCCAGGAGACAATCGCAATGCCGATCAGGATCAGCCCACCGCCCACCAGTTTCCACCAGGTCAGCCCTTCGCCCAGGATGATGTAGGCCAGCAGGGTGGAGCCGATTGGCTCCCCCAGCACCGGCACGGTGGCGAGCGTGGCCGAGGTGTAGCGCAAGGCCCAGTTGAACGAGGAGTGGCCGATCAACTGGGGCACAAGCGCAAGCAACAGGAACCACAGGAACGTCCTGGGCGGATAGCCGCCGAAGGGCTGGCGCATCAGGAGCGAGAGCGCGATCACGGCCAGCGCGGCTGTGGAGTACACGATGAAGATATAGGTGATCAGCGAGAGGCGAGCGCGCAGGCGCCGCCCGATCAGGAAGTAGCCCGCCGCCGCCACTGCCCCGGCCAGCGCCAGCAGGTCGCCCAGCACCTGTTGCCCCCCCAGGCCGAAGTCGCCCCAGCCGATGATCACCCCGCCCGCTGTGGCCACCAGCACGCCGCTAAGCGTGCGCCAGGTGAGCGCCTCTCGCAGGAACAGCGGCGAAGCCAGCGCCACCAGGAGTGGGCTGGCGTTGACCAGCACGACCGAGCTGGCCACCGAGGTATAGGCCAGCGAGAGGATCCAAGTGGCGAAGTGCCCGCCCAGGAACAGGCCCGACAACAGCGCCAGCCGCCACTCGCGCCCGGTCAGTTGCGCCAGTTCACGGCGATAACCCGCCAGGGCCACAGGCGCCAGGAGGAGCGCGGCGAAGCCCAGGCGATAGGCAGCGATGATCAGCGCCGGCGCCCCATCGCGCTGCGCGAAGCGGATGAAGATGGAGGCGGTGGAGACGGCGAAGATACCCAGCAGCAGGCCCAGGAGCGGCCGGACTGCCCGTTCCGAGGCCGGGGCGATGCTGCTCAACGCACGGTCCGATTGTTCCATTTTTCGCTTGACAATGAGTTTAATTCTGTATAGAATGGGTTAAGCTGACTGTTCAAAACAGTGCAATCTTATGCCTGAACAGGAGGCCAGTCAAATACTGCATAAGAGCACCTGAATCTAAATCTACGCACAGAGGAGTGAGTCACGATGGCACCCCAGTACACTGCGAAGCAGTTCAAGTCCTTCCAGGTGGAGTTGGATGGTATCTCCAAGAGGACAATGGAAGAGCACTATAAGCTCTACCAGGGTTATGTCAATAAAGCGAATGAGATCCTCTCCAAGCTGGAAAGCCTGGACAAGGACCCGGCCAAGGCGAACCAGACGTATAGCGACATCCGCGAGTTGAAGGTGGAGCTGAGCTTCGCCATCGGCGGCGTCAAGAACCATGAGATTTACTTTGACATCCTGGGGGGGAAGGGTGGCCCGCCGACCGGTCGGATCGCCGAGTTCATCCACCGCGATTTTGGCTCTTACGAGGAATGGGCCAAGGACCTGAAGGCGACGGGGATCGCCGCGCGCGGCTGGGTCTGGCTGGCCTACGATTGGGATACCAAGACCTTCTTCAACTACCTGGGCGATGCCCAGAACACCTTCCCGATCTGGAATGCCACGCCGGTCCTGGCGCTGGATACGTATGAGCACGCCTATTTCATTGACTATGGCGCGGCGCGCGGACCCTATATTGATGCCTTCCTGCGTAACATTGATTGGGAGGCTGTGAACAGGCGTCTGGACGAGTCTGGCATCCGTTAGACCGATTCGGCATCGGTTCAAGATAGGCGGAGTATGGCCGAGTACGTCACTGTCGCAGGTGCGTCAGATCTGGCGCCTGGACAGGCCATGTGGGTGGAGGTCAAAGGGCGACAGATCGCGCTGTTCAACCTGGACGGGACGTACTACGCTATAGATAATGAGTGTAGCCACCTGGGCGGCCCGCTGGCTGAGGGCCGCATACAGGGGGCTGTTGTCACCTGCCCCTGGCACGGGTCGCGCTTTGACGTGCGCACCGGCCAGGTCGTAGGCCCGCCAGCACGCGAGCCGGTCCGGGCCTATCGTGTGCAGGTGGAGGGCCAGGAGGTGAAGGTGGCCCTGGAAAGTTGAGCAAAATACGGGAACGCGTGGGGACGCCTGGGGAACTCTAAGTTCCTCTGAGTTCCCCAGAGTTCCTATGCGTTTCTGAGACTTTAGAGGAGGCTTAACTATATGACCCACATCATTACCGCTCTGTGCCTGCGCGATAGCTCATGCGTAGAGGTCTGCCCGGTGGAGTGCATCGTGCCAGGCAAACCCATTGAGGAGTGGCCCCTATACTACATTGACCCGGATACCTGCATTGACTGTGGTGCCTGTGTCCCGGAGTGCCCGTTCGGGGCCATCTTCCCGGAGGATGAGGTTCCATCAGCCTACGTGGCCAAGGGCGGCGAGTACCTGAACCGCATTGACTTCACCGGCATGGATGTCTACGACGGAGTGAATGCACGCGGCGAGCCGGTTCACCTGGAGACCGTCAGGAAGCTCCAGCCGGGCGAGGTTGTGGACCTGACCGAGGACATCCAGTCCAATTACGACTTCTTCCAGATTGGGCCGGGCTATAACGCGCTGAAGATGCCCTAAGGCGGGCAGCGCGATCGGTCCGATCTTCCTCGCCCCAACGCCCTGAGGGAGGGGGCTGCCTCAGGCGGCCCCCTCCTTTTGGGGATGGATTCCTAAGGCCACATCAGACGTTAAAACGCGCTGGCCTGTGGCACAGAGTGGTGTGTGGGTAGAAATGGGATAATGTCAACCGAAGAAGTCCGCATTGAACGCGATTCCTTAGGTGAGCTGCCCGTGCCGGCGGAAGCCTATTACGGTGTACAAACGGCACGGGCTGTGCGTAATTTCCCCATCAGTGGGCTGCGCCCCTACCCGGCCTTCATCTGGTCTATGGGGCTGATCAAGCGGGCCGCCGCCGAGGTCAACGCGGAACTGGGCCTATTGGATTGGGAGAAGGCGCGCGCCATCATGCAGGCCGCCGAGGAGGTCATGGCGGGGAAATGGAACGACCAGTTCGTGGTGGACCCCTTCCAGGCGGGCGCAGGCACCTCCCACAACATGAACACGAACGAAGTCATCGCCAACCGCGCCACCGAACTCCTGGGCGGCAAGAAAGGCCAGTACCTGGTCCACCCCAATGACCACGTGAACATGGCCCAGTCCACCAACGACACTATCCCCACCGCCATCCGCCTGGGTTGTCTGTGGCGGCTGGATGAGCTTTTGGGCACGATTGACCGGCTGGCGGCGGCCCTGTGGGACAAGGCCCGCGAGTTTGACGATGTGGTCAAGAGTGGCCGGACGCATCTCCAGGACGCCGTGCCGATTCGCCTGGGGCAGGAGTTCAGCGGCTATGCGCGGGCGGTGGAACGCGACCGCGAGCGCATCGCCCGTGCGGCGGAGGGGCTGCGACGGCTGGGCATCGGCGGCACGGCGGTGGGCACGGGCCTGAACGCCCACCCGGAGTACCATAAGCGCATGGTCAAGAAGCTCTCGGAGTTGTCCGGGCTAAGGCTGTACGAGAGCGATAACCTGTTTGAGTCCATGCAGAGCATGTCTGACCCGGTGGATTTCTCCGCCAGCCTGCGCACCCTGGCACAGACGCTGGACCGCATCGCCAACGACTTCCGCCTGCTGGCCTCCGGCCCGGCCACCGGCCTGGACGAGATCCGCCTGCCGCCCGTGCAGCCGGGGTCCAGCATTATGCCGGGCAAAGTCAACCCCGTCATGGCCGAGATGCTCAACATGGTGTGCTTCCAGGTGATGGGCAACGATCTCACGGTGATGCTGGCGGGGCAGGCGGGCCAGCTTGAGTTGAACGTGATGATGCCCATCATCGCCTACAACCTGTTCCAGAGCATGGACATCCTCATCGGCGGCATCACCGCCTTCACCGAGAAGTGCGTGCGCGGCATCGTCGCCAACCGCGAGAAGGCCGAGGGCTGGCTGGCGAAGAACGCCATCCTGGTGACCGCGCTCAATCCGGTGATCGGCTATTTGAAGGGCGCTGAAGTGGCCAAAGAAGCGATGGCCCGCAACGTGCCGATCAAGCAGGTCGTCCTGGAACGCGGGCTGCTGACCGAGGAGGAGATAGACCGCATCCTGGATGTGCGCCGCATGACCGAGGGCGGGATCATGGCCGGTGGGGGCGGCGGAGGCGGCTGAGGAAGAAACTTATAGGGACGCTAGGAGTGGGGGGTATTCTCGCTCCACTCCAACTCCACATCGCCGATATACACGGTATCGCCGGGCTGGACGCCAGCCTCTTTCAACGCCTGGGTGATGCCCAGGCGGTCTAACAGACGCTGAAAACGCTCCACCGCTTCGTCGTACTCCCAGAAGGTCCTGGCGGCAGCGCGTTCAATGCGTGGGCCGCGCACGCGCCAGCCGCCATCCTCACGTGTGATGGTGAAGCCCTCTTCATCCTCCCTGGGCCATCGGAAGACAGCCATCTCAACCGGTTGCTCTTCAGGTGGCAGCGCCCGCAGGAGTTGGGCCACGCGATAGAGCAGTTCGCGTGTGCCCTGGCCGGTGGCCGCTGAGATGGCCATAGCCTCGTAGCCCTGTGCTCTTAGCCCGGCCTGGACATCGGGCCAGCGCGCCTGGGCTTCGGGCAGGTCCATTTTGTTAAACGCCACGATTTGGGGTTTCTCCGCCAGGCGGGGATCAAACAGGGCTAGTTCCTCATTGACCTGGGCGAAGTCGCACAGAGGGTCAGGGCTGGTGCCGTCCAACAGGTGGATGAGGACGCGGGTGCGCTCAATATGGCGGAGGAAGGCATGGCCCAATCCTGCGCCGGCGTGCGCCCCCTCAATCAGGCCGGGGATGTCGGCCAGGACGAGCGTGGTCTCGTCATCCAGTCTGGCGACGCCCAGGTTGGGTTGCAGCGTGGTGAAAGGGTAGTCGGCGATTTTGGGCCGGGCGGCGGTGACCGCGGCCAGCAGGGTGGACTTGCCGGCGTTGGGCTTGCCCACGATGCCCACGTCGGCAATGAGGCGCAGTTCCAGCCTGAGGGTGCGTTCCTGGCCGCGCTCGCCGCGCTCGGCGAAACGGGGGGCCTGGTTGGTAGGTGTGGCGAAGCGGGCATTGCCGCGCCCGCCCTGGCCGCCCCGCGCCACCAGAACGCGCTGGTCCGGCTCGGTAAGGTCGGCGATGCATTCGCCCGTGTCGGCGTCGTACACGACCGTCCCCGGCGGCACCTCAATGAACAGGTCCTGGCCGTCCTTGCCCGCCTGGTTCTTGCCGCGGCCATGGCCGCCGCGCCCGGCACGGAAGTGGCGCTCGCGCTGGAAGCGCATCAGCGTGTTGAGCCTGGGGTTGACGACGAGGTAGACGTGGCCGCCGCGCCCGCCGTCGCCGCCGTTGGGGCCGCCGAAGGGCACGAACTTCTCGCGGCGGAAGCTCACTGCGCCGTCGCCGCCATCGCCGGCTTTCACGTGAATGATGGCTTCATCAAAGAACATCGTGGGGGATTATAAACGGGCTGAGGGGGGAAGTCAACGAGGGTGGCGCGCCCGTGTGGTCGTTTGGCCGCGATCACTTCAGGCGCTTTGAGGGCCTCAACGCCCTTGTGCCGGGGAAATGGCCCATTGCCGTTTGCCAGGATGCCACCGCAGTGCTATAGTGATCCCGTCATCATCCTACATCAGGAGAGGGCGCATATGATTGAGATCTCTATTGAGTACTGCGCTGTTTGAGGTTACACCGAACGGGCCGTCAGTTTGGCGGCGGAGTTGTTGAAAGCGTACGAATTTGACATCAGTCGGCTGATCCTGATCCCATCGGATGGGGGGCGTTTTGAGGTGAGCGTGAACGGCGAGTTGATCTACTCCAAGCTCGCCACGCGCAAGCACGCCGATCCCCAGCAGATCAAGCAGATGGTGCGGGAGCGGATCCAGGCGACTTCCTGAGAGATACGCCCGACCCCCAGGGCACTCGCTGTGGACACAAAGACGACACGCTTCCGAGTCGTGGGGGGTTGCCTGATGAAATAGTGGAGGGGCCTCCCCATCAGGCGGTCGGCTGGTTCAGCAGCGCCTGGAACTGGCGGACACTTGCGGGGGCGTGCCCGGCCCAGTGGTTGTTGAAATAGCCGTAGACCGTCAGTCCCCGGTCAAGCATCCCCCTGACCTGCTGCGCCCACCAGGCCTGCTCCGCGCTGCGGTCTATCTGAATGTGGTCAAACCGGTTGATGCGTCTGCGCTCGCCCAGCCAGCGGATATAGACGAAGGGCGCGGTCGTCTCGGCCCGACGGGGCATATAATGCAGGTCCTGGAGCGCCAGGGCGGCGCCATGCCCCCGCAGCATGGCGTAGAAATCCGGCGTGAGCCAGCGGCGGTTGCGCACCTCCACCGCGATCTGGAAGCCGGGCGGCATCTCGGCCAGGTAGGTATCCAGCAGGCCCATCTTGTCCGGGCCGAACTCGTAGGAGAATTGCAAGAGCAGCGGGCCAAGCTTCTCCCCCAGCAGGCTCATCGTCGCCAGGAAGACCTGCGTCTCCATCTGGGCGTCGCTCAGCATCTTCTCGTGCGTGATCACCTGGGGGAACTTCGCGGCGAAGACGAACCCCTCCGGTGTGCGCTCGCGCCAGGCCATGACCGTCGTCTCGCGGGGGATGCCGTAGAAGGTGCTGTCAATCTCCACCGTATTGAAGTGCCGGGCGTACTCGCTGATGTAGTCCGCCGGCGCCGTCCCTTCCGGGTAGAATACGCCCACCCAGTCCTTGTGCGACCAGCTTTGCGTGCCCAGATAGAGTGTGCCCATGGGGTCTCCTTCAGCGGGGCCTATGACGGCACGACGCGGAAAATACGGTCTTTGAGCGCGACCGTGTTCAGGATGCGTTGGGTGGGAGGGCCATCCCCCTTCACAGTGGCCCGCAAGGTGACGTAGGCGGCCAGCGGCGTGACGATCAGCTTGCGCGCCAGGATTTGCTCCACCTGGAAAATGCCGGCGGACTCGCTCATGATGACCTCAATGTCAATGGGCGTCTGCTGGCCTTCGCGGATGTGCACCTCCTCAATGGCCAGCGCCGACACTGAGTGGATGTCTACCTTGCCCAGGTCAAAGGCGATGCGCCCCCGTCCCTTAGTCATATCCGTACCATCGGCCACCGCCACAATCGCCGCCTCCATCGTCAAGGGGATGGGGTTGCAGTCGTGCGTGGCGATGGCCGAGAGGATAAAGCTGAGCACCTCAAAGCGCAGTTCCGGGTCCGGGTAAATCTCCGGCAACAGCCGGTGGTAGATGGCATAGGCCAGCAGCGCGCCCGCCTGCTCATGGCCGGCGCGGTGGATCAGATTGCCGATGTCGTGCAGCATGGTGCTGGCCAGCACCACCAGACAGGCATCGTCCAGGTCGCCCGCGCCGGACGTGACCACATCCAGGGCGATCCCGTGCCGGGCCAGGAGGTGGGTCATGGTCATGGCGGCGGCGGTGACCACTTTGGCGTGGACCGGCCCGTGATCGTTGTAGCCCAGCTTGACCACCGAAACGTAGTTGGCCATATTCCAGTAGGTGTTGACCTCCGGGTCGTTAAGCAGCAGGTCATACAGCCGGGCGGTTCGGGGATACTCGGCGGTGATCTGGCGGATAGTCTCGTCCGCCCGCAACGCCAGAGTGCGATACTCGTTAGATAGCTCAATTTGCACGCCGCGCACCGTTTGGGCCGACGGCGACGGCTTCACCTTCGTGGAGATCATCTTTCCAACACCTGCGCTTTCTTGTCTGTATTCCATAACCACAAGGCTAATCCGTTAGTACCTCAACTGAATCTCTAGCGCTCCTGAACCTCTACTGCGATACCTCTACTATGACGGCTTTTCCGGCCCGGTTGTGTTCGCCAGCGCCACCGGCGGGCGCGTGGCCGCGGCCAGGAGCAGGTGCACTCGCTCCAGAATGCGCTCGGCGACCTCGGCCTTGGTGAGCAACTCCAGGGATTGGATGCCACCCTGGGCGTCCAGCAGGGTAACGCGGTTGGTGGCGACTTCAAAGCCGCTATCAGCGGCCAGGACATCGTTGGCGGCGATCAGGTCCAGCCGTTTGGCGAGGAGCTTCTCCTGGGCATTGGCGATGAGGTCGCGCGTCTCGGCGGCAAAGCCGACGACGACGGCCGGTCGTCCGGTGCGTTCCCGCACCTGGGCGACGGCGGCCAGGATGTCGGGCGTGGGCACAAGGCGCAGTGTAGGGCCATCGGTTTCGCGCCGCTTGAGCTTGTGCGCCGAGGTCTCCGCCGGGCGCCAATCCGCCACTGCCGCCGCCATCAGCAGCACGTCGGCGTCCTCAACAGCGGCCAGTACAGCCTGGCACATCTCCTCCGCCGTCTGCACGTCAATGCGCCGCGCCCCCCAGGGGGTCGTCAGCGCCACCGGCGCCGTGATCAGCGTGACCTCCGCGCCGTAGTCCAGCGCGGCCTGCGCCAGGGCGAAGCCCTGCCTGCCAGAGGAGCGGTTGCTGAGGAAGCGCACCGGGTCCAGCGGCTCGCGCGTCCCACCGGCGGTGACGACCACCCGCCGCCCGGCGAGCGGCCCGCCCCGGCTGAGCAGGTAGCGGATATGGCCAAGCAGTTCCTCCGGCTCCACCATGCGGCCCAGCCCGATCAGCCCGGAGGCCATACGGCCATAGGCTGGCCCGGCGATGTGGACGCCGCGGTCGGCCAATGTCTTCAGGTTGGCAACGACGGCCGGGTGCGAGTACATGCCCGCGTCCATGGCCGGGGCGATCAACAGCGGACAACGCGCCGCCAGCGCAGTCACGCTGAGCAGGTCATCGGCCAGGCCGTTGGCCAGCTTGCCGATGAAGTCCGCCGTGGCCGGGGCGATGACCAGGAGGGCGGCGTTCTGCGCCAGGCCCACGTGGGGGATATGGTGCTCCAGGGTCCACAGGTCGGTGTACACCGGCTGGCCGGTCACGGCCTGGAAGGTGAGGGGCGCCACGAAGCGCGTGGCCGCCTCGGTCATAACTACGGTCACCTGCGCGCCAGCCTGGGTCAACTGGCTGGCCAAGTCTGCCGCTTTATATGCCGCGATGCTACCTGTGACCCCCAGGACAATGGGCCTGTCTTTGAGCACCCGGATCGTTTCCATGTGTAACCCCCGACCGAGGACGAAAGACGGAGGACGGAGGATAACAACCCTCCGTCTTCCGTCCTCGGTCTTCCGTCGTTGCAGCGCCCCTGGCGGGACTCGAACCCACACGGCCAGTTCCGAAGACTGGTGCTCTATCCCTTGAGCTACAGGGGCTTCACCATCCTAATATCATTATACCACGCGGCCCGCCCCCCGCCAATCCCATTTGAGTACGCCCCCAGGAAGTCCTGTCGCCAGCAGGAGAATCGGTTTTAGCTTGGTTATCACCCCCCTCCCTGCCTCTCCCCCCTGGCGGGGGAGGGTTGGGGTGGGGGGAAACGCACCTGTCGCCAGCCCCATTTTGGCATAGCGGCGCAGGCCGAGTATAATCAGGCCCGGCAAAAGGGGCCCGCGCCCATGCCAGTCCTGCGTTCAGGGGGACACCCCTCAGAGGGCCAATGAACCGCGAATATCACCAGTGGCAGAGCCAGGCGCTCAATCGCCCGATGGAGTTGCTCGTCTTCGGCCATCATGGCGCGCCTGTGCTCGTCTTCCCCACCTCACGCGGTCGCTTCTATGAGTGGGAGGACTTCGGCATGATAGAGGCCATGCGCAGGCATATTGAGCAGGGCTGGAACCAATTCTACTGCGTGGATAGCGTGGACGAGGAAAGCTGGTACTGCAGGGCCTGCCACCCCGCCGCCCGCGTCCTCCGCCATATCCAGTACGAACAGTACATCCTGAACGAGGTCATCCCCCTGATCCGCTCCAAGAATGATAACCCCTACCTGATCGTCACCGGCGCCAGCTTCGGCGCCTATCACGCGGTCAACTTCGCCTTCCGCCATCCTGGCCTGGCGCGGCGCGTCATCGGCATGAGCGGGCGCTATGACATGCGCCCGTTTATGGACGGTTATTACGACGAGAACTTTTACTTCAACAACCCGGTGGACTATATGAAGAACCTGAGCGATCCGGCCTGGCTGGAGACATTTCGCCGCGAACTGGACATCATCCTGGTCTGCGGGCGCGACGCCGGCGAGGAGACCGAGAACAACCGCTATTTATCGCAAATTCTGTGGGAGAAAGGCATCTGGCACGCCCTGCGGCTGTGGGATGGCTGGGCCCATGACTGGCCCTGGTGGAAGCAGATGCTGCCGATGTACATCAATGGGGCATGATTTCTCAGGCGGAGTTGCTTGACCTTGTGCCCCGCCTCGCCGGGAGGCGCGTGCTCGTCATCGGCGATGTGTTCCTGGATGAGTACATCACCGGGCGAGCCACCCGTCTCTCCCGCGAAGCGCCCATCCCGGTGCTGGAATTTGAGGAGCGGCATACGTTGCCCGGCGGCGGCGCCAACCCGGCGATGAACATCATTGCGCTGGGCGGCATCGCCATCCAGGTGGGCGTGGTCGGCGCGGATGAGGCTGGCCAGACCCTGCGGGCGCAACTGGAGCAGGCCGGGATTGACGCTGCTGGCCTGGTCACCGACCCGGCGCGAGTCACCACCACCAAGACCCGTATCATCTCGCGTGGCTCGTTGGTGTTCCCGCAGCAGGTGGCCCGCATTGACCGTGTGGACCGCTCGCCGTTGTCGCCCGATGTGGAGATGGAAGTAGTCATGCGCATCGCCGGGCAGGCGCCCCGCGTAGAGGCGTTGCTCGTCTCGGATTACCAGACCGGGCTGGCGACACGCGGGGTGATCCAGGCCGTGAGGACAGCCGCGCAGCGCCATCGCCTCCTGCGCACCGCCGACGCCCAGGGGGAACTGTTCAAATATCGTGGCTTTGACCTGGTGAAGTGTAACCGTCATGAGGCCATGATGATCCTGGGGCGGGCGTTACACACCGATAACGACTACGCCGAGGCGGCGCTCCAGCTCCGCCACGACCTGGACCTGGGCGCGATGCTGATCACGCGCGGCGAGCAGGGGCTGACGCTGGCTTACCAGGGGGGAGTGTTGCACCTGCCCGCCGCCAATCGCAGCGAGGTGTTTGACGTGACCGGCGCAGGGGATACGGTCATCGCGGTGGCCACGCTGGCCCTGGCGGCGGGCGCGGCCCTGCCTGCCGCCGCAGCCCTGGCCAATTACGCCGCCGGCCTGGTCGTCCGCCGCCTGGGGAACGCCACGCCCACCCCTGACGAACTTCAGTGGGCAATCACGGAATGGTCTATAGGTACAGGAGGCTGATATGTTCGGTGATCTTCACATCCCCATTGATCAAGCGACCATTGCCGTGATTGACGTTGAAACCACCGGGCTGACCGCCGCGTTGGGCGATCGGGTGTGTGAGATCGCCGTGCTGCGCTGCCAGGGCGGGCGCGAGGTGGCCCGCTTTGAGTCACTGGTCAACCCGGAGCGCCCGATCTCGCCCGGTGCGGCGCGGGTGAACGGGCTGAGTGACGCCATGGTGCGCACAGCGCCCCGCTTCGCGGAGGTCCTGGGGACGGTGGAGGCCCTGGTCCAGGACGCTGTCCTGGTGGCGCACCATGCCCCGTTTGACCTGAGCTTCCTGGCAGCGGAATACCAGCGCCTGCGCCGCCCCCCGCTGACCAACCCGGTGGTGGATACGCTGGCGCTGGCCCGCCGCCACTATACCTTCCCCAGCAATAGCCTGGGCGCGATCAGCCGCCACCTGGGCATCCCCCTGGAGCGCGAGCACCGGGCCATGCCCGATGTCTGCGCCACCCACCAGGTGTTTGAACGCATGGTGGCTGATCTGCGCTGGCGCGGTCTGCACACCGTAGCCGACCTCATCCGCGCCCAGGGCGGCAATATCTGCTTTGAGCAGCCGCTGCCGCCCAGCCTGCCCCCCGCGCTCCTGGAGGCGCTCCAGACCGGCTGTCGCCTGCGCATCCGCTATGCCGACCGCAACGGTGTGTTGACTGAGCGCGCCATTGACGTGCTCCAGATCAGCGGCAGCTATGTTGTGGCCTACTGCCATCTGCGCCAGGACCAACGCAGCTTCCGCCTTGACCGAATCGTGGAGATATGGAGAGAGTGAGCGGGTCAGCGGCAGCCAGGATGGACGAGGGACGACAGACGATAGAACCCAGTACCGGGCTTCAGCCCGGTTCAACTTCCCAGGCGGCGGCCTCGGTCCTCCGTCCTTCGTCCCCCGTCCGGATCGTCAGCCTGTTGACGGATTTCGGCCAGGCCGATCCCTACGTGGGCATTATGAAGGCCGTCATCCTGGCGCGGGCGCCCCAGGCCCGCCTGGTGGACCTGACACATGAGGTGCCGCCGCACGACATTGCCCGCGCCGCGTTCCTGCTGTACACCGCCGCGCCCTACTTCCCGCCCGGCAGCGTTCATCTCGCCGTAGTGGACCCCGGCGTGGGCAGCCGCCGTCGGCCCATTGCCATTGCCACAGAGCGCGCCTTTTACGTGGGGCCGGATAATGGCATCTTCACTTATGTCCTGGCCCGCGACCCGCTGCGTGCGGCGGTGGAACTGCGCGAAGCCCGGTTTCGTCTTACCCCTGTGAGCGATACGTTTCACGGGCGCGACATCTTCGCCCCGGCAGCCGCCCACCTGGCCAGCGGCGGCGAACTCAGCGACCTGGGTCCGCCGGTCTCCGATCTGGTGCGCCTGCCCCCGCTGCGGCTGGAGGTGAGCGGCGCGGCGATTCAGGGCGCGGTGCTGCACGCTGACCGCTTTGGCAACGTCATTACCAGCATTGGCCCACTGGCCTGGGAGGGGGAGCACCTGGTGCTGGCGGCGCCGGGCGGGCCGCTGCGCTTCAGCGCCGCCAGCGCAGTCGTGGAGGTGGGCGGCGAACGCCTGCGCGGTATCCAGCACACCTACGCCAACGCTGCGCCGGGCGCCCTGATCGCCCTGGTGGGCAGCCATGCCCACCTGGAAATCGCCCTGCGGGAGGGGAGCGCGGCCCGCCATCTGAACCTGGAGCCTGGCGATCCGATCACCATCGTATATGCACCCTAGAGGGAGGCGATAGCATGGAGCAATTCGTCATTGAAGGCGGCCGGCCGCTTATCGGCACGGTCACAGCCAGCGGCAACAAGAACGCCGCCCTGCCCCTCCTGGCGGCCTGCCTTCTGACCGATCAACCCATTACTCTGCGCAACCTGCCGAATATTGAAGATGTGCGTACCATGAAGCAGTTGCTGCGCCAGTTGGGCGTCTCCATAGAGGAACTGGATGCCCACACCGTCCGCGTCCAGGCGCGCGACATTGCCACCACCACCGCCGATGAGGACCTGTGCCGCCAGATCCGGGCCTCTATCCTGCTGGCTGGCCCCATGCTGGCCCGCGCCGGACGGTTGGAGTTGCCCCCGCCTGGGGGTGATGTCATCGGGCGGCGGCGCGTGGATACGCACGTGCTGGCCCTGCGGGCGCTGGGCGCCGAGGTCCACTGGGACCGCGACCAGAACCTGTTCACCTGGCGCGCCGACCGGCTGCGTGGCAGCAACATCCTCCTGGATGAGGCCAGCGTGACCGGCACCGAGAACGCAATCATGGCCGCTGTGCTGGCGGAGGGCACCACCATCATCCGCAATGCGGCTTCCGAACCCCACGTCCAGGACCTGTGCCACCTGTTGAACCGCATGGGCGCCAACATCCGCAACATCGGCTCCAACACGCTGATCATTGAGGGCGTGGACAGGCTTGGCGGCGCTGAATACACCATCGGCGCGGACTACCTGGAGGTGGGCAGCTACATTGGCCTGGCTGTGTGTACCGGCGGCGAGATCACCATTCGCAACGCCAGCCCGGAGCATCTGGAGATGATCCGCCTGGTGTTCGGGCGGCTGGGCGTGCGCTTCGGCGTCAGCGGCAACGATGTCGTCGTCCCCCCCGCGCAAGACCTGCGCATCACCCAGGACATTGACGGCGCCATTCCCAGCATCCGCGATATGCCCTGGCCGGGCTTCCCCACCGACCTGATGAGCATCGCTATTGTGATCGCCACCCAGGCGCACGGTACGGTACTGTTCCACGAGTGGATGTTTGAAAACCGCCTGTACTTCGTGGATAAGCTCATCCGCATGGGGGCGCACATCGTCCTGTGCGACCCCCATCGCTGTGTAGTGGAGGGGCCGATGCGCCTGCGGGGGCAGGTGATGGAAAGCCCGGACATTCGCGCGGGCATGGCTCTGGTGATCGCGGCGCTAGCCGCGCGCGGCACCAGCATCATTCGCAATATCGGGCAGATCGATCGCGGCTACGAGGACATTGACGGCAAGCTACGCGCTCTCGGCGCCCGCATTGAACGGGTGGCGGTGAATTAGCGGTGAATTAAATATAGCCTTGACATCGCCTCCCGTTCTATGTTATCTTAATCGCAACGTTGCGGCGACCTCCGCACAAGAGTCCTCAACCTGTATGCAGCGCGATCGAATCTCTGACGATATTTACTTATTCACCTCCGAGCGGTATGCTCAGGTCACCGCCGGTGTGGTCGTGACCACCCAGGGCGCTGTGGTTATTGATACCCTCCCCTTTCCCAGCGAGACGAAGGAGATCATCGCCTTCGTGGAACGCCGCCTGAGTCTCCCCATCCGCTATGTGATCAACACGCACTACCACGCGGATCACACACATGGGAACTACCTGTTCCCCGACGCCCTGATCGTGGCGCACGCCCTGTGCCGCCAACTGCTGGAGAAGCGCGGCGCGGCGGCACTGGCTCAGGCAAAATCACAAGCGCCAGAGTTCAGCGAGATCAGCCTGCGCCTGCCGGAAGTCGTCTTTGAGGATGGGGCTATGACGCTGAACCTGGGCAACAAGACGTTGCAACTCATCCACTCGCCCGGCCACAGCCGCGATAGTATTATCGTCCTGGTCAAAGAGGACCGTATCTTGTTTGCGGCGGATACCGTCATGCCCATCCCGTACATCGTGGACGGCGACCTGCAGGATATGATCAACTCCCTGCGCGCCATCCGCAAGATGTCCCTGGAGAACATCATCCAGGGGCACGGGGAGGTGGTCCTGCGCGGCGAAATTCACGAGACGCTGGACAGCAACATCCACTATTTGGAGACTATCCGCGCCAGGGTAGAAAAGGCCATCGCCCGGAAGGCCGGGCGCGACAGCCTGCGCAGTATCAGCGTGGAAAGCTGCGGCAAGTCGCGTATTCCCCTCTATGGCCTGGTTCAGGACCTCCACGTGGCCAACCTGCTCTCGCTCTACGACCGTATGGTCAATCAGCGCACGTGACCGGGTGACCTTCATCCCAGGGAATAATCCCTTGAGCACCGATTATGTGATCGTCTTTGACGGCGGCAGCCTGGGCAATCCGGGCGTTGGCTATGGCAGCTATGCCCTGCTAACGCGGAACGGCCACAAGGCGATCCAGCGCCTGAGCCTGGGCGAGTATGTCACCAATAACGAGGCCGAATACGACACGCTGATCGCCGCGCTCCGCGATCTGATCGGGCGGATTGAAGCCAGCGGGCGTGACCCCTCTGCCTATACCCTGGAAGTGCGGGGGGATAGCGCGCTGGTGCTTAAACAGGTGGGAGGGGAGTGGAAGGCCCGCGACGCGCGGATGCGGGCGCGCCACGATCAGGTGTGCGCGCTTCTCAACCGCTTCAAGTCCGTGCGGTTGACCCTCCAGCCGCGCACGCAGACCCTCCGCGTGCTGGGCCATTAGGCGCGTGTGGAGACCATACCCCCTCCCCCCTGGCGGGGAAGGGGTGGGGTGGGGGGCAGAATCCCTCTATCCTTCCAGGGGGAGGGAGGGGCCTGTCCCCGTTGCGCGCAGGTGCGGGAACAGGATCACCTCGCGGATGGTGGCCTTGTCGGTCAGGAGCATGGTGAGCCGGTCCACGCCGATGCCGAAGCCGCTGTTGGGCGGCATCCCGTAGCGCATCGCCCGCAGATAGTCCTCGTCCAGCGGGTGGGCCTCTTCATCCCCCGCCGCGTACGTTCGGCCCATCTCCAGAAAGCGCTCCTCCTGATCCAGGGGGTCATTCAGTTCGGTAAAGGCGTTGCCCATTTCCATCCCGCCGATGAACACCTCAAAGCGCTCCACGTGGCGCGGGTCATCCGGCTTGGCCTTGGCCAGGGGCGAGATGTCGCGGGGGTAATCAAACAGGAAGGTGGGCTGGATCAGCCTGGGTTCCACCGCGTCGCCAAGCAGGCCATCAATCAGCTTCCCCCAGGGGGCCCGGGGGTCGGCCTGACCGCCCCGCTGGCGGATAGCCTCGGCCAGGGAGGCAGCATCAGGGTAGTCCATGTAGTCAATTCCGGTGTACTCGCGGATGGCCTGGCGCAGCGTGATGCGCCGCCAGGGCGGGGTCAGGTCAATGGCGTTGCCCTGATAGGTGATGTGCAGCGTGCCCAGGACCTCCTGGGCGATGGTGGCGATCATCTCTTCCACCAGGGCGGCTGTGTCGTGGTAATCGGCATAGGCCCAGTAAAATTCCATCTGAGTGAATTCGGGGTTGTGCTTGAACGAGACGCCTTCGTTGCGGAAGTCCCGCCCGATCTCGTAGACGCGCTCGTAGCCGCCCACCAGCAGCCGCTTAAGATACAGTTCAAAGGAGATGCGCAGGTAAAGCTGCTGGCGCAACTGGTTGTGGTAGGTGGTGAAGGGACGCGCTGCCGCGCCGCCGTAGATCGGCTGTAAGATAGGTGTCTCCACCTCCAGGAAGCCGCGTTCGTCCAGGAAGCGACGCATGGCCTGGATGATGCGGGCGCGCGTGCGAAACACCTGACGCACCTCCGGGTTGGCGATCAGGTCTACATAGCGCTGGCGATAGCGCGTCTCCACGTCCTTCAGGCCATGCCATTTCTCCGGCAGGGGGTGCAGCGCCTTGGCCAACATGCGCAGGCGTTGCACGCGCACGGTCACTTCGCCGCTGCGCGTGCGGAACACCGCCCCGCTCGCTTGGACAAAGTCACCAATATCGTAGTCCTTGAGGAAGTTCTGAAATTCCTCCGGGCCGAGTTCGTCCACGCGGAGATAGAGTTGGATGCGGCCGCTGCCGTCTTCCAGGTGGGTAAAGGCGGCCTTGCCCATCTCGCGCACACTGCCCACCAGCCGCCCCACCACCGTCACCTGGGGGGTGCCGCCTTCGGCCTCCACCGCTTCAAAGGCGGCAATCGCCGCCGCAGCGGTATGTGTGCGCTCCACGCGGTGCGGGTAAGGCTCAATGCCCCGCGCCCTGAGGCGGTTGGCCTTTTCCAGTCGTTGCTGTTCCAGTTCGGTGAGTTCGGTCACATTGCCCCCAGTCCGGACGGAGGACAGGCGACGAAAGGCGGAACCGGGCTGAAGCCCGGTGCTGGGCTGTCCTGCGTCTTTCGTCCTCCGTCTGTAACAAAAACGCCCACGAGCTCCGGTGCGCCAGCTCATGGGCGTCAGCGTGTTTACGCCCGATTACTGAATCGCCACAATCCGGAAGGTCAAGACGCCAGCCGGAGCATTCACCGTGACCACGTCGCCCACTTTGTGCCCGATGAGAGCCCGACCCAGTGGCGATTCATTGGAGATCAGCCCCTGGCGCGGATCGGCCTCCGCTGACCCCACCAGGCGATAGGTTTCTTTCGCGCCGTCCCCCTCCTCCACGATGGTCACACGGCTGCCGATGCGCACATGGTCGGCCGGGCCTTCCTCCTCAATCAGGATGGCGTTATTCAGCAGCGTCTCCAACTGGAGGATGCGGCCCTCCACAAAGGCCTGCTCGTTCTTGGCATCCTCATACTCGGCGTTCTCCAGGACTTCGCCTTCCTGGAGGGCCTCATGCAGGCGTCGGGCGACCTCCTGACGGCGCACCGTCCGCAGGTACTCCAGCTCCTCTTCCAGCTTCTTGAGACCTTCGCGGGTCAGGAATGTTGGTTGTTCAGCCATACCAACTCCTCAATGCTTTCAATCCTCTCTGGGTGTCCCTGGGTGAGGTACAGGGTGGTCACGACCGCTTCCGAGATGAAAAGACTGAGAGGCAGGCTCTCAGTCCAGGCAAGGTGCATTATAGCACAAATGCGCCAGATTGTAAAGGTGAGCAAAGTCCTGTATCATGGGCAGCGGGAAGCTGCCTATGCGGATTGCCATGATCGGCCCCTTCGGCCTGCGGCCCAAAGGTACGATGGCGGCGCGTGCGCTCCCCCTGGCCCAGGCGTTGGCCGCACGGGGGCACGCGGTGACGCTGATCCTGCCGCCCTGGAGCTGGCCAGAAGATGCTGGCCGCACCTGGGAGGAGGGCGGGGTGCTGATCCAGAACGTGGCCCTGCCCCCGCGCCTGCCCCTGGCCGGCCACGCGCTGCTCACAGCCCGCCTGGTGCGCCGGGCGCTGGCCTGGCAACCCGATGTCATCCACTGCTTTAAGCCCAAAGCGTATGCCGGGCTGGCCGCCTGGGCGATCTACTGGTTGCGGCAGTTGGGTCGGACGCAGGCCCGGCTGGTCGTGGACAGCGATGATTGGGAGGGGCGCGGGGGCTGGAACGAGGTGGAGGCGTATAGTGGGGTGCAGAAGCGCTTCTTCGCCTGGCAGGAGCGCTGGGGGCTGACCCACTGCGACGCGGTGACCGTCGCCAGCCGTGCGCTGGAAACGCTGGCGTGGAGCCTGGGTGTGCCCCCCGACCGGCTGTTCTATGTGCCCAACGGCTTCAGCGAAAGCTCCGAGCGTGGATTGCTGAAGCCAGGCTTCAGCAATCCACAGGCCAGCGGGCAGATAGCGCGGGAGGCGCTTGGGCTGGGGGATGGGCCGGTGTTGCTCCTGTACACGCGCTTTGTGGAGTTCCGGCCTGACCGCCCGATCCGGGTGCTCAAGCGGGTGGTCTCGGCAGTGCCTGCCGCCCGGCTGCTCGTCGTGGGCCAGGGATTGCGCGGGGAGGAGGCGCATCTGCTCCAGGCGGCGCAGGCGGAGGGCGTGCAGGATCATGTCATTTACGCGGGCTGGCTGACGGGCAAGGCCCTGGCCCACGCCTTCGCCGCCGCCGACCTGGCGCTCTACCCTTACGATGACACGCTCTTGAACCGGACCAAATGCTCGGCCAAGCTGATTGACCTCATGGCGGCGGGCGTGCCGGTAATCGCTGACGCCGTCGGGCAAAATATGGAGTACATCGTCTCCGGGCAGTCCGGCGTTCTGGTCCCCCCTGGCGACATAGAGGCAATGGCGGCTGCAGCGGTGGAGTTGCTGTGTGCGCCCCCCAACGTGCGCGCCGCGTTGGGCCAGGCCGCCGCCCAACGTGTGCGCCAGGTCTTCGCCTGGGAACGGCTGGCGCTGGAGGTGGAGCGGGCTTATGGCGGCCAATGACAAACGCGCACCAACTGATTCGCCCCCTGTACTGCATCTATGCTATAATGTGAAATGGTCTGGCCTGAGAGCCACTTTTGTATAAACGTTATGTGATCGGCATGAAGGGGCAGCAGAGCGTGGATGGTGGGCCTATACCGCCTATCGTCCCTGGGGATGCCTATGTCCGAGAGTCTCTCAATTGTCATCCCGGCTTATAACGAGGCGGAGAATGTAGAGGAGGCGGTGCGGCGTGTCTCGGCTGTGGCTCAAACGTTGGGGATAGATTACGAGATCATCCTGGTGAATGACGGCAGCCGCGACCGCACGGGCGAGATCGGTCGCTCGCTGGTGGGGCGCGTGCCCAATTACCGCATGGTGGAGCATTACCCCAATCGGGGCTATGGCGGCGCGCTCAAGGCCGGGTTCGCTGCGGCCACCAAGGAGTTGATCGCTTTCGTCCCCGCCGATAACCAGTTTGACTTCAACGAGGTCCGCCTGTTGCTGGCGGCACTGGAGCACGCGGATATTGTCAGCGGCTGGCGCCAGCACGACCAGGATAACCTGATCCGCAAGTTCAACCGCTTTGGCTGGAACATGCTTATCCGCCTGCTGTTCGGCTATCTGTGCCGCGACATTGACTGTGGCTTTAAGGTGTTCAGGCGCGACCTGCTCAACCATATCCACATTGAATCCAACGGTGCTATGATTGACACCGAGCTATTGGCCGGGGCGAAACTGCGCGGCTATCGCATCGCCGAGGTGCCGGTGACACACCTGCCCCGCCTCGCCGGGAAGCCCACCGGCGCGAACCTCAAGGTGATCCTGCGAGCCTTCCGCGACCTGATCCGCTTCCGCCAGCGGCTGAGCCGCGAGTTGCGCACGGAGCGGCAGCAGGTAGTCGCCAGCAACCAGTGAGCGAGACCCGTGAGCGCGGAGAAGCTGACCCACGTTGACGAAGCCGGGCGCGCCCACATGGTGGACGTGGGGGCCAAGCCGGAGACCGAACGCATCGCGGTGGCGCGGGGCGAGGTCATCATGCGCCCGGAGACCCTGGCGCTCATTCAGGAAGGGGCGCTGCGCAAGGGCGATGTGCTCACGGTGGCTCAGGTCGCGGGCATCAGCGCGGCCAAGCGCACCGCCGACCTGATCCCCCTGTGCCATCCCCTGCTCCTCACCCATATTGAGGTCACCTGCACGCCCGACCCGGAGCACAGCCGTGTCAATATTGAGGCCAGCGTGCGCACCACCGGCAAGACGGGCGTGGAGATGGAGGCGCTCACGGCGGTGAGCGTGGCCGCGCTGACGATTTACGATATGGCCAAGGCGGTGGACCGGGGAATGCGCATCACCAATATCCGCCTGGTGGAAAAGCACGGCGGTCGCAGCGGAGATATTGTGCTGGAATGAAGGTTGAGGTTCTGCTGTTTGCCACACTGAAGGATCGGGCGAAGACCGCCCGGCTGTCGGTGGAGCTACCCCAGGGGGGCGACGTGGGCCAGTTGAAGGAGGCATTGGCGCATATGCTGCCTGGGCTGGCCGCTGCGCTGCCCACAGCCATTGCCGCAGTCAACCACGAATTCGCTTTCCCTGACACGCCGCTGAACGAGGGTGACGAGGTGGCCTTCTTCCCACCGGTGAGCGGCGGCCTGGGGACGGAGGATGAAGGACGGAAGGCGGACGGGGAGGGGGCGAGGCCTGAACTGTTTCGCCTCACGACCGAAGAGCCTGACCTGAATGCGCTGGTGAAGTTTGTGACGCGCCCGACCACCGGCGCGGTCTGCCTGTTCACCGGCACGGTGCGCGGGCAGACGGGTGAGCGACAGACGCTGCGCCTGGAATACGAGGCGTATGCGCCCATGGCCGAAGCCAAGATGCGCCAGGTGGCAGCGGAGATACGTGTGCGCTGGCCGCAGGTGGAAGGCATCGCCATGATCCAGCGCATCGGGCGGTTGGAGGTCGGCGACCTGACCGTGCTGATCGCCATCTCCGCCCCGCATCGCGACGCCGGCGCCTTTGAGGCCGCCCGCTACGGGATTGACCGGCTGAAGGAGATCGTCCCCATCTGGAAGAAGGAGATCGGCCCGGACGGGGAAGCCTGGGTGGAGGGCCACTATAGGCCCACGCCGGAGGATGTACGCGAAACTCCCCTCCCCTCTCAGGGGAGGAGGCGGGGGAGAAGTCGGTGAACCTGGTTTGCCCGGTTTGCGGCGAACGCTATCCATTGGACACAGAACGCTGGCGCTGCGCCTGTGGCGGCGTTTTTGACATTGAAGGTGCGCCGGCCTTTCGCCTGGGCGACATCATGGAAAACGACACCACCATGTGGCGCTACCGCCGGATACTGGGCTTTGAGAGCGAGGCGCCGGTGACGCTGGGCGAGGGCTGGACGCCGCTGGTTTCCGCTGACATCCATGGCCGGGCCGTTCAGCTCAAGCTGGAATACCTCAACCCCACCGGCGCGTTCAAGGACCGGGGCGCCTCGGCCCTGGTGACCCTGTTTAAAGCCCAGGGGGTGAACCGACTGGTGGAGGATTCCTCCGGCAATGCCGGGGCAGCGCTGGCGGCATATGCAGCGCGGGCCGGCCTGCGGGCCACGCTCTACGTCCCGGCGAGTGCCTCTATCGCCAAGCGTGCCCAGATCGCCGCTTACGGCGCGGAGCTTGTGCCCATTGATGGCTCACGCGAGGCGGTGGCCGCCGCCGCCCAGAAGGCCACCCTGGGCAGCGATGACGCGGGCCGGCGCTACGCCAGCCACGTTTACCACCCGATGGCGCTGGTGGGGCTGAAGACCATCGCCTATGAGTTGTGGGAGCAGTTGGGCGGGCGAGCGCCGTCGCGCCTCGTCACTCCGGTTGGGCATGGGACGCTGCTTTTGGGCTGTTACCTGGGCTTCTACGACCTGCTGGTGGCGGGACTGATTGAGCGGCTGCCCCAGCTCTACGGTGTGCAGGCCGCTGCCTGCGCGCCGCTGGCGCAGGCCTACGCGGCCCAGGCCGCCGACGCCCAGCCGTTGTTGCCGGGCGAGACCCTGGCCGAGGGCATTCGTATCGGCCACCCGGTCCGCGCCGCCGCCGTGCTTCAGGCTGTGCGCCGGACGGGGGGCGCCATCCTCGCAGTGGACGAGGCCAGCCTCCTGGCGGCCCATACAACACTGGCGCATCGCGGCTTTTACGTGGAACCGACCTCGGCGGTGGCCGTCGCGGCGCTGGCCCGCCTGGATGGGGAGGGCGAGACGGTGGTTGTGCTGACCGGACATGGGCTGAAGCAACCTGTGCTATAAACTTATAGCTCAAATTTATTGACCAATTTATTCCATGAGGGACAGGGAGAACCATGACGCAGCGAGTTGTTGTCACCGGGGTCGGCGTGGTCAGCCCCTTGGGGCTGGACGCCGAGAGCACATGGCGCGCCATTGTGGAGGGCCAGAGCGGCGTCGGGCCGATCACGCTGTTTGATGCCAGCAATTTTCTTGTCCAGATCGCCGCCGAGATCAAAGGGTATGACCCTACCCGCTCTATGGAGCCGAAGGAGGCGCGGCGGCGCGACCGCTACGAGCAGATCGCCACCACCGCCGCGCAGGAAGCCATCGCCCAGTCCGGGCTGGAGATCACCGAGGAGGAGAGGGACCACATCGCGGTGATCGTGGGATCGGCCATCGGCGGCGTGACCACGTTTGAGAACCAGGTGCGCACGCTCATTCATGAAGGCCCGCGTCGCATCAGTCCCTTTGCCATCCCCATGATCATGCCCAATGGGGCCTCCGGCCTGATCGCCATTGACTACGGCATTCGCGGGCCGAATTACTCGCCCACCTCGGCCTGCGCCTCCGGCGCGGACGCCATCGGCCAGGCGTTTGAACTGATCCGGCGCGGCCAGGTGGTCGCCGCCATTACCGGTGGCGCGGAAGCCACGATCACTCCTATCGGCATTGGCGGCTTTGACCGCACCGGTGCCATGTCGCGGCGCAACGATCCACCTTATCGGACGCCGGCGCCGTTCTCCGGCAACCGCGATGGGCTGGTCATGGGCGAAGGCGCCGCCATCCTGGTGCTGGAGAGCCTGGAGCACGCCCAGGCACGCGGCGCCGAGATCCTGGCTGAGATCGTGGGCTATGGCGCCACAGCCGACGCCACCCATGTCACCGCGCCCGCAGAGGGGGGCATCGGCCAGGCCAAGGCGATGGCCAAGGCGCTGGAGCAGGCCCACGTGCGCCCTGACCAGGTGGACTATATCAACGCGCACGGCACCGCCACGCTGCTGAACGACAAGTTTGAGACCATGGCGATCAAGCACGTCTTCGGCGAGTACGCTTATAAAATCCCGGTCAGTTCTACCAAGTCCATGACCGGGCACATGATGGGCGCCACCGGCGCGTTGGAAGCCGTGTTCTGTGTCCAGGCCATCCGTGACGGCGTGATCCCGCCGACGATCAACTACGAGGTGCCTGACCCCGACTGTGACCTGGACTACGTGCCTAACGAAGCCCGCCAGAAGCGGGTGGACGTCGCCCTCTCCAACGCCTTCGGCTTCGGCGGACACAATGCGGTGCTCGTGTTCAGGCGATTTGTATAGACAGAAGACGAATGGGCCTCCGTCTTCCGTCACGACGAGATATGGCCGACCTGCCTGCCTTTAAGGACCCCTCCCTGCTCAAACGAGCGCTGACACACCGCTCGTTTGCCAATGAGCACCCCGAAGAGGCGCTGGAGGACAACGAGCGCCTGGAATTCCTGGGGGATGCCGTCCTGGATTTCATTGTCGCGGCTTTCCTGTACCATCGCTTCCCGGAGATGCGCGAGGGGCGGCTGACCAGCCTGCGCGCTGCCCTGGTGCGCACGGAGACCCTGGCCGGGCTGGCCACCCAGGTGGGCATTGACCGCGAACTGCGCCTGGGACGGGGGGAGGAGGAGAGCGGGGGCCGCACGCGCCCGCCCAACCTGTGCGCGGCCTTTGAGGCGGTCGTGGGGGCGCTGTATCTGGACCAGGGGCTGGAGGCTGTGCAGGCCTGGGTGGAACCGATGCTAAGACCGGCGGTGGAGCGCGTGCTGCGGGCCGAGTCGGACAAGGACGCCCGCAGCCTGCTTCAGGAGTGGAGCCAGGCCCACCTGGGCCTGACGCCGGTTTATCGCACGGTGGCGGCAGAAGGGCCGGACCATGCCAAGGCGTTCACCGTACAGGTGAGCATCGGCGACCAGGTGGTGGGCGAGGGCAGCGGACGCAGCAAGCAGGCCGCAGCGCGGGCGGCGGCAGAGGCGGCCCTCCTTCGCCTGGCAGAAGCCCAGGCCATCGCTCAGGGCGAGGATAACCAGGGCGCGGGTTCGGAGGCTCCAGAGGGCGACGACGGGCCAGCGGGCATGATCGCAGCCAGCAGCCTACCGCCGCTGCCGCCGGGCGTGGGCTGATGCTTTAAACCAGCGCCAGATCAATGGCCTCGGCCACCGAGCGCACGCCGATCACCTCTATGCCATCCGGCACGGCAACGGGCCGGCGCAGGCCGCGCGGCACCAGGCAACGGCGGAAGCCCAGCTTGGCCGCCTCGTTCAAGCGCACAGGCAACTGCCCCACCAGGCGTACCTCACCTGAAAGCCCGATTTCGCCAATGGCGGCCAGGTCGGCGGCGACCGGCCGGTCGCGCACACTGGAGGCAATCGCCAGCGCGACCGCGAGATCGGCGGCAGGCTCGTTGATGGTTAAGCCCCCGACCACGTTCACGAAGATGTCCTGGTCATACAGGCGCAGGTTGCAGCGCTTCATCAGCACCGCGGTGATGAGCAGCAGGCGGTTGAAGTCAATGCCGTTGGGCGTGCGCCGGGGTTGCGCCAGGCTGCTGGCGCTGGCCAGCGCCTGAATCTCCACCAGGAGCGGGCGCGTCCCTTCCAACGTCACGGCGATGGCCGACCCCGGCGCGTTCACCATGCGCTCGGCCAGGAAAGCCTCGCTGGGGTTGGGCACCTCCACCATGCCGTTGTCCTGCATCTCAAACACGCCCACCTCCGCTGTAGCGCCGAAGCGGTTCTTCACGCTGCGCAGCAGGCGGTAGGTGTGGAAGCGGTCGCCCTCCAGGTAGAGGACGACATCCACGATGTGTTCCAGGACGCGCGGCCCGGCGATGGCGCCTTCTTTGGTGACGTGGCCGACGAGAAAAATGGCGACGCCAGATGATTTGGCCAGACCCTGCAACCGCGCCGCACACTCGCGCACCTGGCTGACGCTACCCGCCGTGGAGGGTAACTGCTCCAGATAGACTGTCTGGATGGAGTCAATGACCACCACGCGGGCGCCGACGGTCTGGATGTGCTCCAGGATGTGCTCCAGGTTAGTTTCGGTGAGCAGATAGAGTTGGTCGGAGCGGATGCCCAGACGGTCGGCGCGCATCTTGATCTGGCTGGCGGACTCCTCGCCGGAGACATAGAGGACCGGGCCGCTGTGCTCGGCCATCAGCCCGGCGACCTGGCTCAGCAGGGTGGACTTGCCGATCCCCGGGTCCCCACCGATTAATATGAGCGAGCCGGGGACGACGCCGCCGCCGAGGACGCGGGCAAATTCCGCCATCGGTAAGGGGAGGCGTTCCAGTTCCGCCGAAGGGATTTGGCTCAGGCGCTCCGGGCGGCTGGTGGGTGGACCCGCCGTGCGCCCGGCGGGCTTGCGCTCCTCTACCACCACCTCCACCAGCGTGTTCCACTCGCCGCAGTCCGGGCAGCGCCCCATCCACTTGAGCGTGGCGCTGCCACAGTTCTGGCACACATATTGGGTGCGGGTCTTGGCCATAGGGTTTTCCTCTCTAAGGGGATTATATCAGAACAGGTGTTCCAAAGCAAGCGCCGGAGGCAAATGTGCTCTTATCTCTACCCCCTCCCCCGCCCGGTACCGGGCTTACCCAGTACCGGGCTTCAGCCCGGTTGGAAGAGGATGATTGGCCCCCCTCACCCCAACCCTCCCCCCTGTGTGGGGGAGGGGGTTACGCCTGTTCCCTCCCCCCTGGATGGGGGAGGGGCAGGGAGGGGGTGGCGTTGTACCGCGCTGGTTAGCGCCAGAGCGCCACCTGTGCTATTATGGTGACGAACGGCGCGGACAGCGCCGGTGGGTTGCGTGAACGCGTCAATGTAAGGAGGGTTAGGCCATGCCTGAGATTCTGACCGGATTCGGCATCTTGCTTTTCTTCCTCCTCATCTTCCTGATCTCAATCTTATCCGCCGCGATCAAGATTGTGCAGGAGTATGAGCGAGGTGTGATCTTCCGGCTGGGCCGCCTGGTCGGCCCACGCGGGCCAGGGCTGTTCTTCATCATCCCCTTCGTGGACCGCATGGTGAAGGTGGACCTGCGCGTGGTGACGCTGGACATCCCCTCGCAGGAGTGTATCACCCGCGATAACGTCACCGTGAAGATCAATGCGGTGGTGTACTACCGCGTGATTGACCCGGCGCGGGCGATTGTGCAGGTAGAGGACTACCGCCGGGCAACCTGGAACATCGCCCAGACCACCCTGCGCAATGTCATCGGCCAGTCGGAACTGGACGAGCTTCTGGCGCACCGCGAGCGCATCAACGAGAAGCTGCAGCGCATCATTGACGAGCAGACCGAACCCTGGGGCGTAAAGGTCTCCATTGTGGAAGTCAAGGATGTGGAACTGCCGCAGGGGATGCAGCGGGCGATGGCGCGCCAGGCCGAGGCCGAGCGCGAGAAGCGCGCCAAGATTATCCACGCTGAGGGCGAGTTCCAGGCCGCACAGCAACTCGCCGAGGCGGCCAAGGTCGTCAGCACGCAGCCGGCGGCGATCCAGTTGCGCTACCTGCAGACGCTCACTGAGATCGCCGTGGAGAAGAACTCCACCATCATCTTCCCGGTGCCCATTGAGTTTGTTAAGGCATTCGCGTATATATTTGAGGATGAGAGGAAGCTGGGCGAAGCCAAAGCGCCATAAAGACGGAGGACGGAAGACGGAAGACGGACGCTACCCGTCCTCCGTCGCTATGTAGTGGCCGTGCATATCGGCTTCCTGATCGTCTTCGCTGTTTCCCTGGGCCTGGCGCTGGTCCTGACGCCCTGGGTGCGGCAGGTGGGGCTACGGCTGAACGCAGTGGACCGGCCCGGTGGCCGCCGCCGCCATCAGGGCACGGTGCCGCGCACCGGTGGGGTCGCGCTTTACCTGGCTTTCACGGTGGCCGTGCTCCTCACTGTGCTCCTGCCCGAGGGGTCGCTCATGCCGGTGCGTACGGACCCCAACGAAATCACGCGGCTTACCGGCCTGCTCCTGGGCAGCACCTTCGTCTTCCTCTTTGGGCTATACGACGACCGGCGCGAGCAAGGCCCGCTGGTGCAGTTGATCGCCCAGGTCCTGGCGGCGATCATCGCTATCGGCTTCCTCATCTTTATTGAGTACGTCAATAACCCCTTTACCGGCGAACGCACGCCGACCTTCCCCTTCTGGCTGACCTTTGTGGTGACCCTGTTCTGGCTGCTGGGCATGATGAACACCATGAACTGGCTGGATGGGCTGGACGGGCTGGCGGCAGGTGTGACCCTGATCGCCTCGGCGATGGTCTTCCTCAACGCGACGGTGCGCCTGGACCCGCCGCAGACCAGCCTGGGGCCATTGCCTCTGGCGCTCGCCGGGGCCACGTTGGGCTTCCTGGTGTATAACCTGCGGCCCGGCTGCATTTTCATGGGCAGCTCCGGCTCGTACTTCCTGGGCTACACGTTAGGTGCGCTGGCGATCATCGGCGGGGCGAAAATCGCCACCGTCTTGCTGGTCATGGCCATCCCGGTGCTGGATGTCGCCTGGCAGATCATCTCGCGCCTGCGGCGAGGGCAATCGCCCTGGCAGGGCGACCGGGGGCATCTGTTCTTCCGCCTGGTGGACCGGGGCGTTCCGGCGCGGCGCATTGTCCTGGCGTATTATCTGCTCTGCCTGCTGTTCGGGGGGTTGGCGCTGCTTCTGCCCGCGCCCCTGTATAAACTGCTTGCGCTTATCGTCATCGGCATCGTCACGCTGGTTCTCTTCACGTTTGTGCCCTATCCAGGCGGCTGAAGTGGACGGAGGCGCCTCCGTCGGTGGTCGTCAAAAGGGCAGTCGCTCCCCGCGCCCTTCGGCCAGGGCGCGGGCATACACGCGGGCCGCGACTGCCATATCCTCAATCGCCAGCCCCAGTGACTTGAACAGGGTGATCTCGTCCGGGCGGGTGCGGCCTGGGGCGCGGCCTGTAACCACCGCAGCCAGCTCATCCACCCGATCCCAACTGAAGTGCCCTTCGGTGATCGGCGCGATCAGGTCGCCTGCTTCAATGCGGGCCTGCTCCAACTGATCCACGATGACGCGGTCGCAGCGGAGAACGGCAGCGCTATCCAGTTCACGGCGCACCGCCTGGTTTGAGCCGATGGCGTTAATGTACTGGCCGGGGCGCAGCCAGTCGCCCTGGAGAACAGGGTCGCGGCTGTTGGTGGCAGTGATGATGATGTCCGCATCGCGCACGGCCTCCTCCGCCGAGGGAACAGGCGTGACGGTGACACCCAATTGGGCGGACATCATCTGGGCGAACGCCTGGGCGCGGGAGGGGGTTCGGCTATACACCCGTACCGTCTGAATGGGGCGCACGGCACACACGGCCAGGAGTTGGGATTGGGCCTGCCAGCCGGCGCCGATCAGCCCGACGGTGGTGGCGTCGGCGCGGGCCAACAGGCGCGTGGCCACACCGCTGGCGGCGCCGGTGCGCATCTGGCCGAGCCGGTCGGCCTCTATCACCGCCAGCAGGCGGCCATCCTCGGCGCTGTAGAGCAGGACGAGGAAGCGCACGCCGCCCCGGAAGCCGGTGTAGCTCTTCAGGCCGAGCACCCCGGCCTCCGGCAGCGCGGCGCACATCACGTTAAGCACACCGCCGGGGACATAGGCGCGGGCGCGGGGCCGGTTCTCAGCGCGGCCTTCGCCGAGCGCCCGAAAGGCGGCCTCCACCGCCTCTATGGCCTCATCCATCGTCAGCAGAGCCTCTACATCGGCTTCGCGCAGGAAGAGCGCGCGATCGGCATCGCTCATGGTCGGGTGACCTCCCGGATGATCTTGTCTATAGCCGGTTCCAGGTCTTCGCTTGTGTTCACCACCAGATGAGGGCGGCGGATCGGCTCCTGGCGTTCGGCCATGCGGCGGTACACACTCCAGGTTGCGTCGGAGATGTCCCCTGGGTCGCGTTGGGTCAGGCGACGTTCCAGGCGCGCCCGCACCACCTCCTCCGGCGCGACCGTCTGGACGATCACCAGCCGGGCGCCGGCCTGCTCGGCCACATGATACACCATCTCGCGCTGCCGCTCAATCAGGTTGGTGGCGTCCAGAATGACCGGCACGCCCCGCGCCAGCAACTTGCGCATGAGCAGGCGGCTGACCCAGTGGACGATGGCGCTCTCGTCCGCCGAGTAGCTGGGCTGGGGAAAGAGCGTCTTGCGCACGAAATCGGTCTCAATCACGGGCGCACGTAGCCTCTCCGACAGGCGACGGGCCAGGTAGGACTTGCCCGTGCCTGGCAGACCGCTTAACATGATCAGGAAAGGGCGGGCGCGGCTGTCCTCGGTATAGGGCAGCCGGGCCTCCACCTGAGCGACGGCCTGGTCCAGGTCAAATCGCGCCATGGGCTGACAGTTTTCCAATTATAGCGGATATACCTGACTGTGCTACAATGGGGCTGAGGAGTGGGATATGGTCACACGCTTTATTCTGGTGCGTCACGGGCAGACGGAGTGGAATCTGGTAGAACGTTACCGGGGGCGGGCCGACATTGCGCTCAATGACACCGGGCGCGAGCAGGCCCGGCGGCTGGCCGAACGGCTCGCCGGCGAACCGATTGCGGCGGTGTACGCCGGGCCGCTCCAGCGCACGCTGGCGACCGCCGAGCCGATTGCAGCAGCGAAGGGGCTGCGGGTGCAGCCGCTGATGGAGTTGATTGACATTGACTTCGGCGTCTGGCAGGGGCTGACCGAGGCCGAAGCTGAGGCCCGCTACCCCGCGCTTTACGGGATGTGGCTGAACCGGCCGGGCGAGGTGCGCTTCCCGGAGGGCGAGAGCCTGGGTGAGGTGCGCCGCCGGGCGATGGCGGCGGTGCGCGACCTGGCCCGGCGGCACAAGGGCGAGACTGTCGTCCTGGTCAGCCACAAGATCGTGAACAAGGTCATCCTGTGCGCCGTGCTGGGGCTATCCAACCACGCCATCTGGCGCATTGACCAGGACAACGGCGCCCTCAACCGGTTTGAGTTTGAGGGCGGGAAGTGGGTGATTCGGTCGCTTAACGAGACCTGTCACCTGCTCTGACAGGAGCCTATGCCCACCTCAGGCAGCGCGCGCCAGCTTCAACGACTTAAACGAGCGCACCTGTTCAGCGATAGCCCGCTCTGTGGGCAGCCGCTCAATGCTGGACGCGCCAAAGAAGCCGGCAATGCCAGGCATCCTCTCTAACGCATAGCCCACGTTCTGAGGCTCGTCTAATGGCCCACCATGGCACAGCACGATGAGGTCCGGGTTAACCTCCCAGGCAGCCCTGGCCATCGCCATCACCTTCTCAATGGCCTCATCCAGGGTCAGGGCAACGGCAGCCCCGATGGTGCCAGCGGTGGTCAGGCCCACGTGGGGGACAAGGACATCTGCCCCGGCCTCAGCCATCTTCCTGGCCTGGTCTTCATCAAAGACGTAAGGCGCAGTGAACAGGTCCATCTCATGGGCGATGCGGATGGCTTCAATTTCCTTATCATAGCCCATACCGGTGGCTTCCAGGTTCTGCCGGAACACACCGTCAATCAGCCCTACCGTAGGGAAGTTCTGCACCCCGGAGAAGTTGATGGCAATTAGCTCCTTCATGAAGACCTCCATGTCCCGGAACGGGTCGGTGCCGCACACCCCGGCCAGGACTGGGGTTTTCTTCACGACTGGGATCACCTCCCGGGCCATCTCCAGCACAATAGCATTGGCATCGCCATAGGGCAACAGGCCAGCCAGGGACCCCCGGCCTGCCATGCGATAGCGGCCGGAGTTGTAAATGATGATGAGGTCAGCTCCTCCCGCCTCGGCCATCTTGGCCGAGATGCCTGTGCCGGCTCCACATCCAATAATAGGCTCGCCCCGTTTCACCTTCTCCCTCAGGTTGTTCAGGATCTCCTCTCGCGGGATTCTCTTGCCCATGGTATCCCTCCTTAAGCTTTCTTCCCCAGGAACTCTAACATCTTGTTCGCCACGGCGTCGGCGAACGCGTCGTCATTGATGTTGTTGTCCAGTTCGTACACCGGAATGTCCGGCCGCACGTGCTTCTTGATAGCGTCATACAGAGCCTGGTCTGCCTCCGGCCACCAAAACTCTTTACCTGGCGCATCCAGCATAGAGACGCCCTTAAGGGGCAGGAAGAAGGCCACCGGCCCTGTGGACCTATTGGCCTTCTCGGCCAGGATACGGCCTAATTCCGCGTTCTCCTCCGGCGTGGTCCGCATCAACGTCACGTTGGGATTCCACTGGTAGAACAGCCGCCCCTTAAACTTCTCCGGCACCGTCTCCGGCGCCCAGAAGTTGACCATGTCCAGACAGCCGGGGACAATGACCTGAGGCACCCCTTTCTTAGCCGCTGCATCCAGGCGTGTTGGGCCGGCGGAGAGCACGCCACCCACCAGCTCATCAGCCCATTCGGTGGTGGTGATGTCCAGCACGCCAGTGATGTAGCCCTCCTCCACCAGACTCTCCAACGTTTGACCACCAGTGCCTACGGCATGGAAGACCAGCACCTCATAGCCGTGCTCCTCCATGATCTGACGACAGCGGTTGACGATGGGGGTGGTGTTCCCAAACATGGAGGCCGCCAGCAGAGGCTTTTCCTCAATTTGGGGCGGGGATGTTTCCACCATACCCACGATTGCGCCTACGGCATTCGCGTAGATGCGGGCGCTGATACGGTTGACCCCGGCCACATCTACAACGGAGGGAAACATGACCACATCCCTGATGCCTACATAGGCTCTGGTATCGCCGGAGGCCAGAGTGCTCACCATAACTTTGGGGATGCCGAGGGGGAGGGCGCGCATGGCTGAGGTGCCGATGGCTGTGGCGGCTGAGCCACCCATGGAGAAGACGCCGTCAATCTTACCCTGGTCATAGAGTTCTCTGACCACTTTAGCGATGCCTCTGGTCATGACCTCCATCGCCAGCCCCCGGTCGGCTTTTTCACGAAGCTCCTGAAGGCTGACGCCACCCGCTTCGGCCACCCGCTCAGAGCGGATATCAGCCTGAAAGACAGGTTCGCCTACAACGCTGGTATCAATGACCAGGGCGCGATGCCCACGGCGCTCAATTTCCGCCTTGACAAAAGCGAACTCCTTGCCCTTCGTGTCCAGGGCCCCAATCACAGCAATCGTCTTCGGCATGGGAGACCTCCTTTCACCGAACTCTTTAGCCAATCCGATGAGAATGGGCTGCTGCAGGGCCTGGCCTCAGTGCTATCTGGATACCTCGCACCACCTCCTTCCCAGTTTTACGTGATTGACCCAACTGATCAAGAGCGGGTTTCAAACTTGCCCTCCTTTAATTATACTGCATATATTCCAACAAGGATCAAGCAAACGACCGGTTGAGAAGAAACTGCTCCACCTCCTCCTCCCTGGCCAGGCCACTGCGTGCGCCCGGCCCCAGGCAGTTCAGCGCGGCCAGCGCTGCCGCGAAGCGCCCGGCCCGCGCCAGCCCCCAGCCGCGCAGAAACAGGCCGTGAATCAGCCCCGCGTGGAAGGCATCCCCCGCGCCAGTCGTGTCCACCGCCTCCACACTGAAAGCAGGGATATGCTCCACCTCATCGCCCTGCGCCAGCCAGGCGCCCGCCGTGCCCAGCGACATCGCCAGGATGGGGGCGGGGTAGGCCCGCCGGAAGGCGGCAAAGGCGGCCAGCGGGTCGGCCTCGGCCATCAGCGTGGACAGGCTCAGGCCGTTGCACAGGAACAGGTCTATGGTGGGGATGAGGGCGACTAGGGCCTCACGGCGCAGCCTGCGCGCCTCCAGATCGGGGAGCACATCCGCCAGGTCAAACGCGGTTCGCCGGCCCTCGGCCCTGGCACGGGCGAAGAGCGGCGCAACTGCGTCCAGGGGCACGTAAGCCGAGGCGAAGACAATGCGCCCCCGTGCGGCATAGGCTTCATCCTTCGGCGTCAGGCGCAAACCGAGCACACCCTCACCCCCGCAGCAGATCATGCGCTCCCCCCTGAGGTCCACCCAGATGATGCAGTAATCTGAACGCAGGCCGGGGACAACGGTGACGCGCTGCCGCTCAATCCCCCAGGCATCCAGATCGGCCAGGACGCGTTGTCCATCGGCGTCATCGCCGACGCGCCCGATCAGCCCGACGCGAGCGCCCAGCCGCGCCAGCGCCGCCAGGACGTTGGCTTCCAGCCCGCCGGGAGTCTCGTAGGAGGCCAGAATGCGCGAACCGCTGCCGGGCCGGGGCAGCGCCGCCAGCCGGTAAATGCGGTCCACCAGAGCGTGGCCTATAGCGACGACGTCCAGCATCAGGCAGAACCTGGCCCAATCACAGATTTGACCCCTACTCTAACCCTCCTGAATCTAGTCAACTTTGGGAGAATGTCAACCTTTATGCTACAATGGGATGCCGAAAGGATAACTATGCAACAAGCGATCCTCACCTCGGTAACCTGCCCCAACTGCCATCGCCCGTTCAATGCGCGGCTGGAGCAGATCTTTGACGTCAGCCAGGACCCGCAGGCGAAGGCCCGGTTGCTCAATGGCCGGTTCAACCTGGCCACCTGCCCCCACTGCGGCTTCCGCGGCGCGCTGTCTGCGCCCATCGTTTATCATGATCCGGAGAAGGAGTTGCTCCTGGTCTACATGCCTATGGAGTTGAACCTGCGCGAGGCGGACCGGCAGCGGCTCATCGGCGACCTGACCAACCGTATCCTGAATGCTCTGCCTCCAGAGCGACGCAAGAGCTACCTGCTTCAGCCCAAGCAGTTCATCAGCCTGCAAAGCCTGATAGAGGCCGTGCTCCAGGCCGAAGGCATCACGCCGGAGATGCTGGCGGAGGAGAAGGCCCGGCTGGACCTGGCCCAGCAGTTGCTCCAGGCCGACGAGGCCAGCTTCGCCACCCTCGTCCGCGAGCACCAGGACAAGCTGGATTCCGCCTTCTTTGAGTTGCTCACGGTCTCTGCAGCGGCGGCGCAGGCCGAGGGACGGGCGAACGCAGCGGCGCAACTCTACGCCTTGCGCGAACGCCTGTTGCCGCTGACCGCCTTCGGCCAACAGATCGCCGCACAGCAGGCCGCCATAGAGAAACTGGAGAAAGCCGCGCAGGAGGCTGGCGGGCTGACCCAGGAGATGCTGCTTGAGCACCTCATCGCCGCCCAGGACGATGACGCGGTCCTCCAGGCCCTGGTCACCGTGGGCCGACCGGCGATTGACTACAACTTCTACCTGCTCCTGGCGGGCCGGATTGACCAGGCCAAGAGCGCCGGCCAACTGGAAGAGGCCAGGCGGCTAGAGGCGCTGCGCGAGCGCCTCCTGCAGATCACCGAGGCCCTGGACCAGCGCAGCCGCGCCGCCTTCCAGGAGGCCGCGAACACGCTACGCCAGATCTTGAGCAGCCCGGACCCGCGCCAGGCAGTGCGCGAGCACCTCGCCGAGTTGGACGACGTGTTCATGGCTGTCCTCAGCGCCAACCTGGAGGCAGCGGAGGCTCTGGGCCGGGCCGACCTGGTGCGCCGCCTGGAGGAGATCGGCGACCTGGTGCTCCAGGAGATACAGAGCATCGCGCCGCCGGAGGTTCAACTGGTCAATGCGCTCCTGGCCGCGCCCGATGACGCCGCCGCCAAGCGCATCCTGGACGAACGCCGCGCCCAGGTCACGCCGCGCTTTCAGGAGTTCGTCGCCGGATTGGTCCAGGGCCTGCGCCAGGATGGGCAGGAAGAAGCCGCAGGCAGGCTGGAGCGCGTGGTGATGCACGTTGGCTGAAATTTGGCGACTCTCTTGGGTCACTCACCCCAGCCCTCTCCCTTAACAGGGGAGGGGGCATATGTGCTCTATTGGGGCTATCCCAACCCGGCGAAAAGGTCGGGGAGGCGTTCGCCGGGCGCGGGCGGCGGCCAGGCCAGGGCGAAGTGCTCATAGCCCATCGCCTGTTTCATCGCCGCTTCGGGCAGACGGCGAAACAGGTTGTCCGCGCCGAGCTGCGTGCGATGACAGTGTAGCGCCTGCCACTTTACCTCAAGCTGCCCGGTGACATCCAGCGTGACCTGAATCTGATCGTCGGGCCAGCCCGCCTCGCTCCGCTCCAATGCCTCTATCTCAGCCATATCCAGGCCCAGCGCCTGCGCCTGCTCGCGCAGCGCACGTATGAAGCTGCGCGGCCAGACGGTGTAGAACAGGCGGGCGGGTTGCCAGGGCGCGCCCTGCTCCGGGTAGCGGGCCGGGTCGCCCGCCGCATGAAAGGCCGCTACGGTATGGCGATGGATGGCGATATGGTCCGGATGACCGTAACCGCCATAGGGGTCAAAGGTGATGACCACCTGGGGCCGCAGGCGGCGGATGATGCCCACCAGCCGCTCTACTACCTCCTCAGCAGGGGCGTTCATGAAGGCGCGCGGGTCCTGGTTCTCCGGCGTCCCGGCCATGCCGGAATCGCGATAGCCCAGGAGGATAACCTCGGACACGCCCAGGGCCTGCGCAGCGCAGTTCAGTTCGGCGGTGCGCACGTCACCCAGGGTCTGGGGCGTGGCCAACGCGGGGTCGGCGATCTCCCCGACCTCGCCGCGTGTGGCGCATACCAGGGCCACACGGTAGCCCTGGGCTGCATAGTAGGCCAGTGTACCCCCTACCCCGAAAGACTCATCATCGGGATGGGCGAAAACCGATAGAAGGGACCTTGTTTGCATAAAGTACATTTTCACTCCACTGGCCCAAAGATGCAAGAGCGGGTCCCTGAAGTTCGGATGTGAGTTGGGACATGAGGCAGGGGGTCTCCAACACTTTTAAGGGATAATCCATTGAGCGGTCTCCAGGTAGGATAGGAGTGGCAACACACCCTATCCACCCAAGAAGGCGCCCAATGGACCAAACTGTCTACTGTGGGGAAGGTAACCTCTTCCCTCACCTCCTATCCGGATAGTGGGTGAGAGGAGACAGTTCCGCGAGCAACTGGGATTGCATCGCTTCAGTACCAAAAGCCCGTTGACCTGTGACCCAGTGCAGTTTAATATGAGGGTGCGCTGCACTGCAGGCTGTGAAGCTAACCGCTGACCGCTAGAAGAGGAGTACCATGAGCGACCTGATCCTGGTGCACACGGACGCTGGCGAGGCCAACCCTATCCAAGTGGCTGTCCAGCGCCCCACCCCAGGCCGCGATGTTCTTAGAGAGCTTGCCCAGGGCATGGCTGTGGCCCTGGAAAGCCCCTGCGTCTGGCTGTTTGTCCTGTCGGAGCTGGATGGCTATCTGCGCGGTGCGGCGGTAGCCAGCGCGTTGGGCGAAGACCAGGCGCGGCGGGTGGAGGCGGCCGCGCGGAATGGCCTGAGCGAGGTGCGCTTGGCCGTAGTGGAGGGCGAGAACCCCCTGGCCGACGTGCTGATGCAGCGGCAACCGCGCTTTAACTGGCCCTATGAGCAGTTCAGCCACGCCCCCGGCATCGTGGCCATCGCCCGGGGGCTGGCGTCGCTCCCCATCGGTGCCGTCTCCCTCCTGCCGTTGGTGTCCTCGGCCAAACCCCTGGGTGTGTTGCTGATCGCCACCCACCCCGGCGCAGCCCATGACTCGCGCCTCCAGGGCGTGATCAGCCTGCTGGCCAATCAGGCGGCGTTGGCCATTGAGCACCAACGCCTGCTGACGCAGTTGCGCACCCGCGAGGCCGAGGCCCGCGCCGCCCAGGTCTTCCGCCAGATGCTGCTGGACACCATGGGCGATGGCCTGGCCGTCCTGGATGCCGCCGGGCGGATTGAGTTCGTCAACCGCCGCCTGTGCCGCATGACCGGCTACAGCGAAGCCGACCTGATCGGGCGCGACTTTCTCACCCTGACCCACCCCGACGATCAGGGGGAGGTTCAGCGCCAACTCACCTATGACCGCCGCCTGCAAACCGGCTCGTTTGAGAAGCGCCTGATGCGCAAAGATGGAAGCACCCTGCCGGTGCTGGTGGTACGCGTCCCCTGGCCGCCCGGCTCCAACGGTCAAAGCGGCAGCGTTATCGTCCTCACCGATCTCACCGAGCAAAAGCAGCGCGAGGCAGAGTTGGAGCGCCGCAACCGGGAGCTGGCCGCGCTGAACAAGGCCATGGGCGCCGTCACCTCCACGCTGGACCAGCATACCATCATCCAGACCATCTTACAGGAAGCGGTGGAGGCCGTCGGTGCCGAGGGTGGCTCGGTCCTGCTCCTGGATGAGAACGGCGACCTGGTCTTTGAGGCCTCGGTCGGACCAGCCGCCACCGTCGGCCTGCGCGTGCCACGGGGCAGCGGCATCGCCGGCTGGGTGGTGGAGCACGGCTGGCCCGCGCTTGTCGGCGCCGCGGGCCAGGACAGGCGCTTCTATGCCGGGATTGACGCCCAGACCGGCCTGTCCACGCGTTCTGTCCTGGCCGTGCCGTTGATCGTGAAGGGCCAGGTGTTCGGCGTGGTAGAACTGATCAACAAGATCCACGGCCAGTTCAACGATGATGACCTGCGCCTGATTGAGGCCCTGACGCAAGCCTCGGCGGTGGCGATTGAGAATGCCCGGCTCTACGCGACGCTCAACGAGCGCGCCCGGCAACTGGAGAGCGCCTACGCGGAACTGCGCGAGGTGGATAGGTTGCGCCATGAACTGGTCGGCAACGTCTCACACGAACTGCGTGCACCGTTGACCTTCATCAGCAGCTACATTAACCTGATGCTTGACGGCCAATGGGGCGAGCTAAACGCCGAGCAGCGGCAGGGCCTGGAGCTTGTCGCCCAGAAGGCCCAGATGCTCACCCAGCTCGTCGCCGGTATCGTGAACCTGCAAAAGATGGACACGCCCCCTGCCCCCTCCGAGCAGTTTGACCTGTGCGACCTGGCCCGGCTGGCCGTGCGCAGTTGGGAGGTCCCCATGCACAGCGCCGGTGTGACGCTGGAGCGCGAGATCCCTGCCGGGCCGCTGATGGTGCTGGGCGACCGCGACCGTATCTACCAGGTGTTTGACAACCTGCTCTCCAACGCCGTCAAATTCACCCCCAACGGTGGGCACGTCATCGTGCGCGTGAAGGATGCGGGCGAGATGGCCCAGGTGGAAGTGAGCGATACGGGGGTGGGCATCCCGGCGGATAAGCTCAACAAGGTGTTTGAGCGCTTTTATCAGGTGAAGGAGAGCGCACCGGCGCACGGGTCACGCGGCGTGGGGCTGGGCCTGGCGATCGCCAAGGGCATCGTGGAAGCCCACGGCGGCCAGATCAGTGTCACCAGCGAACCGGGCCAGGGCAGCACGTTTACCTTCACACTGCGTAAGCTGCCCTCTGCACAGGAGCGCGAGGCGTCATAGCCCATCGCTTCTAACGGCGGAGGACGGAAGACAGATATCCCTCCCTCCGAGGAAGCACCGCAGCATAGATGGTGCAGCGTAGAGGGCACGCTGGACACGCCTCACCGTTTACGCTGGGGTACCCCGAATGCGCCCACAGCACACCCCAGCGTTCAGGAAGACCCTTCCCTTCTCCCCTGTCCGGATAGAGCAGAGGAGCGAGAGGAGAGGTGGGCGCGGGCGCGTGGGCCGACCATGCTCTCTTCGCCCCTGAGCAGCCGCCGGATATTCGGCAGCAGGGCGAAATAGACCAGGAGAGTGGTGATCAGCGCGTACCCCCAGACATAGGCCCAGGGCGCCAGGCCCTGCGCTGCCCGGACCACGAAGACCGCCAGGATCAGAAGCGCCAGGGTCATGGAGGTCACCGAGGCGTAGCCGGTGAGGATCACCAGGAGCGGCGTAAGCGGAACGAGGAGAAGCGCCGAGAGGGGCCAAAGCGCCACCGCCGCGCCGACATTCGGACCGGTGCCCGCGCCGCCCTTGAAGCCGATGAAAATAGAGGCGTTATGCCCCAACACGGCTGCTGCGCCGGCCAGCGCCTCGGCCCAGGGCTGTACTGCCTGCCCCTGAGTCAGCGCCCGCGCTACAAGTACGGCCAGCGCGCCCTTCAGAAAGTCAAACACCGCCGTCAGCACGCCGGCGACCGGCCCCCCGGCGCGCAACGCGTTCGTCCCGCCCGTGCGCCCGCTCCCCGTCCGGGTGACATCCCGCCTGGCCACCCACCACACGAACGTATAGCCGAAGGGGATGGCTCCGAGCAGATAGCCAATGGCGGCTGCGCCCAACACAACCCCTATACCCATCCCGGCTTACCTCCCCATGTAAAGCTAAGGAGGGGTGATTCTACCCCCATCCCCTTCCCTGGCAGGAAACCCGGTCGGGGAGTTAAGTCTCCCCTCTCGGCTCCTCCACCCGGATGGGGATTTCATTGACCTCCCCGCCCAGAATGCGGTAGGCCCGCAACTCCGGACGGCTCCGGTCGGCCAGCGAAAGGATGACATAAGCGGCCTCCGGATAATAGGCGCGGGCGATGTCCGTGAGCGAAGGCGTCGCCGGCCCGGTGGGATGCGAATGGTAAATCCCGATGACTTCCCAGCCGTGTGCCTCAATGTCCTGGAAGGCGGCGATCTGATCGTGCGGGTCCATCACATATTCCACCGGGCTGCGCAACGTGTTCGCGCCAGGGTACACCCGCAGAACGCGCCCGTTCACACCACCCAGCAGGCCGCAGGCCTCGTTCGGCCACTCGGCCAACGCCTGCTCAATGATCTGTTGCCGTTGCTCTGCGCTGAGGATCAACACGCGACCGTCATGAACTGCCCTCTCCCCCTGGCCCTCCCCCACCAGGGGGGAGGGATAATTTCCGGGGAAGGAGGCCCTGGGGGATTATAACAAACCTACTCGTCGTTTGACAAACGCGGCAGGCTGGCTATAATTAGGCCAGCCTAAAAGGAGTATTTGGAAAGCCCAATGTCGGAAGAGGGCCTTAAGGGAATTGAGATCAGCCAGGAATACTCCAGCGCCATCCAGGATTACCTGACGGCGATCTACCGGCTTCAGCAGGCGCACGGGCGCGTCACGACGTCGGCCATCGCCAGGGCGCTGGGTAAGGAACCTGGCTCTGTCACCGGCATGATCCAGAAGCTGGCGCAAAACGGCCTGGTCCATTACGAGCGCCATCGCGGGGTGCGCCTGACGCCCGCCGGTGAGAAGATCGCCCTGGAGGTGCTGCGCCATCACCGGCTGATTGAGCTGTACCTGGCCCAGGCGTTGGGCTACCCCTGGGATGAGGTCCATGAGGAGGCCGACCGGCTGGAGCACGTCATCTCAGAGGCGTTTGAGGACCGCATTGCGGCGGCGTTGGGCGATCCCCAATTTGACCCGCATGGCGACCCCATCCCGCACAAGGACGGCACATTGCCGCAGGCCAGCATCAGCGACCGGCTGGCCGACCTGGAGATCGGGCGTCCGGCGGTGGTCAGCCGCATCGGTGAGCAGCGCCCGACGCTGCTGCGCTACCTGGCCCGGCTGGGCCTGATCCCTCAAACGGTGGTGATGGTGCGCGAACGCGCACCTTTTAAAGGCCCGCTTCTGGTGGAAGTGGACGGGGTCGCCCACGCCATCAGCCACGACGTGGCCCAAAGCGTCTTCGTCACGCCGTGCAAATGAAGGTGCTGACGGATGTGCTTTGTGGTTAGCGATCACCGCTCAGCCCCTCCCCACACCATCATGCCCCCGACGGCGCGCTCCCGTTGCTTCACCAGCCGGTAAAATTCCTCCTTCGCCTGGCGCGCATTGTGCCCCAACCGCGCCACCAGGTCACTGGTGGGGTCCGCCGCCAGCGTCTCATTGGCTAATCGCTCCTCAAACGCCCGCATCTTCACGAACTGGATGATCAACTCCAGGTCCTCATCCGGTACACCCACCGTGTCCGGCGGTGTCAGGGCGATGTTGTGCAGTCCCAGGTAGTACACCCGGATCTTGTCTGTGGCGTTCGTGGGCCGCTCCCCCAGCACCAGCTTCGCTGCTGCCACCGCGTCCCGGCTCAGCCGGATGTCGTAGTGTCCCGCCCCGAAGCCCGCCTCGGTCTCAGGCTTGCGCTCCAGCCACACAGGCGGGTCCGCCCCCTCCGGCCATTCCACCGCCAGCACGTCCATGAAATCCAGCGGCAGATCGTAGATGCGTGCATAGCCTCCCCCCTCTACCGCAGGCGTGATCAACACGCTGAGCCGCCGCGGAAAGCGGACCGAATACTCGCGTATCCCTTGCAGCACCCATTCTATGAGCTTCCCCTCCGGCCAGGTCTGGTCTGGGTCGCTCACGCTCAGGATGTTCTGAAGCTGGTCAATGAGCTGCTGTAACGTTAGCGCCATCGCTTACCTCCCCTTCGCCCACACATGCACATCCACACCTGTCGGTGCCACCACCGTCAGCCCCACGTCCAGCAGAATGGGATGTACAAACTTCACATAATAAGGGTTATTGGTCGTGGGCCACACTGTCAAACGCAGCGCCACCTCACCGCTCCCCGCCGTGTTGTCGTACACCGTCACCGTCTGCGCTGCACTTTGATCGTGGCTGACCAACAGCGCCAATAGCCAGCATGGGCCGGTGTGCACCGTCACCGTCCCCCCACTCACCCGCACGCCGCTGTATACAGAGACGCCCATGTGCCCCCCTCTTTTCAAACCTAACCGCCCAAACCTAACCGCAGAGCCGCAGGGAGCGCAGAGGGTCGCAGAGATTAAATATCTTTTTCTTCAAGCTCTGCGCTCCCTGCGTTCTCCGCGTCTCTGCGGTGAAGGCGGTTAAGGCGGTGAAGGCGGTGAAGGCGGTGAAGGCGGTGAGAGCCTGCTCATGCTCCACCACCAGCACCCCCAGCAGCACTCCCCCCACTCTCCACCAACGCCGCGATCTCCTCCTCACTCAACATCTCCCCCGCAAACTTGAACGCCAGCCGTATCGCCATCTCATCACTGATCCACCCCCGATCCCGCATCATCCCAAACGCCTCCACAATCGTCCGCGCACTCTGCGCCAACGCTAAATTGTCCTCCTCCACCACATCCGTCACCCGCACGTCTATCCCGCTATCCTCCCCATAGCTCTTTACACGCCCCCGCTGCACCGCATACTCATACGCCCGCTCCACGATCTCCCGCAACACCCACGCAAAATACACCTGCCGCCGCTGATAATGCCGAAACGTCGGATCACCCATCTCCACCGCCGTCGCCTTCGTCGCCCCTAACCCCTCCGCCATGAAGTGCAACGGCACCCCAGCCCCAGCCGCAATCATCAACCGCATCACATACCCGTCCTCTTTCGCATCCTCCGCCTCTATCTTCGGCTGGACCGCTGTCCACGTCTCCTTCGTGGAATGCACAATAATGCTCCCATCCGCCGGCGGCGTCGCATACCGCGCCCGCGCCGCCGCGATGTCCGCCTCCGTCCCCTCTATCGCCACATCCCAGTAAAACCGACTCTTATACCGGTTCAGCTTCACCCGGTCATACAACCACTCGTTATACCGCCTCAGCCAGGGCAGGATCGGCACGAGGTCCCCCTCCCCCCGTGTCGCCCCCACAGGCCGGTTAATGGCAAAATGCCCCATCACCTGATCCGCAGCGCCCGCATCAGGATGATCCCAACTCAACCACCAGCGCCCGCCGATCTCCCCGGCCAGCACCTGGTGGTAACGCAACTCCCGCTCCACATCCCCCTCCGCCGTCTCAACCTGATCAATCTGTGACGCCGGGACAAACCGCACGTAGCTCATCCCATCCGCAGGATTCCGCGACAGCACCACAAACAACTCCCCGCTCCGCGTCAGTTCATCGCACATCCCCGCCAACCGCAGGTCCATCCGGTTCAGCCGATGCCGCCAAAACCGCCGCACCCAACTGTCCACGTACCCCTTGGTCGAGGTGACTCCTACCCCCCGCCCTACCACGTAGTTCGTCGTCAGATTCACTACCTGGCGGGCGAGCGGGTTGGTGCGCCAGGCCTCCAACGCATCCGCCAGGTTCTCCGCGTGCTCCCACCAGTCCCGGTCTACCGTCCCGGCCCGGCTGCCCCCGATCTGCTGCCACCAGCGATCATCCACCACCTTCACAGCCAGGGTCACCTCTTGGGCGATGACATCCCCGAACAGACGCCGCGCGATGCGGGTGCGGAACGCCTCCCTCATATCGGCCCTCCTTCCTCCCCTCATCCCGCTTCCCCACCTGGGGAGGCGAAGAGCAGGGATTCCCTCTCCAGAACAGTAAAGCTCACCATCATGGACTACTCTCCTATTGACCCCAGATCACAGCGCGGTAAACTGTAAGCGGATTTATCTAACTTATAGTTATGTTGTCCGGACAGACGACAGTTTTTGGTTACAGGAGCATTTATCATGTTGTTTCAACCGCGTGAAAATGGTCAGAGTTTGATGGAGTATTCGCTGCTGCTCGTGCTGATCGCCGTCGTGGTGATCTTCATCCTGGCGGTCTTCGGCAACACAGCGGTAACCTTTCTCTACAGCAACATCATCCTCAACTTCTGACCATGGACTGCTGAAGTCATGCTTCAGCAGTCCAAAGCCATGCTTCTCAGAACCCCTCTCCTTCCCAATCCACGGGGGCGGCCTCCACCACGGCAGCCCTACGGCAGGTATAGAAACCTGCCCTACAAAATACACGGTCTCCTGCGTGTAGGGCGGCTTTCCATAGCCGCCACTGCCTTCTACGACCGCTACTGCGGCAGGTATAGAAACCTGCCCTACAGGATACACGGTATCCTGCATGTAGGGCGGCTTTCCATAGCCGCCACTGCCTTCAGAACCCCTCTCCTTCCCAGTTGACGGGGGCGGCCTCCACCACGGCGGCGGGGCTGTAAGCTGACCAGTCCTGCGTCTCCAGCGCAGCGCAGAGCGCCGCTGAGATCAGCAGGTCATCGTGCAGGCGTGGATCGGGCACGCCCCAACGCATGTGCTTCTCCGGCCCATTCAAAATCTCATATTCCGCTGCTTCTACCTGGCGCCAGAAGGTGCGCGTATCCTCCAGGCCATCATCGGCGTAGTCCTTGAAGCGCCCGGCCTCTACCAGCGCCAGGAAGCCCCAGCCCAGGTCGCTTTTGGTTCTGGCACTGAACACGAAACGCACGACGCGCTCGCCCAGCGCGGCAGCCAGAAAGGAAGCCAGGCCCGCGCCGATGCCGGTGGCGTCCACTACCACACGTTCCGCCCGCCAGACCTCGGCCAGATCGCGCAGCGTGGCGTACAATTCGGTGTGTCGCGTGCCGGTCCACAGACGGCGGTCCACCACGTGATACACAGGCCGGGCGTCGGGGAGCACCGGATCGCGTCGGGTGTGGATCTCCACAACGGTGAGCGCCGTGCTATCCCGGCGCGGCTCCCGCTGGCGCAGCGCTGCCCCCTCCAGGGCCTCCTCCGTCTCTCCGGCCACGTCAATCAGCAGGGCATAGCGACGCCCCGGCTCCGGCGTGTGGCGCCGGGGATGGCTCCCCCGCATCTGCGCCTGGCGGTGCGGTGGGAACATCCCGGCCTCGGCGTCAATCTCCTCCAACTCATACTGCGTCTTAATCAGCGGGTGCTCCCGGCCCAGGCGTTCAATCTCGCCGCGCACGTAAGCGCCATAGGCAGGGTTGGCTTCGGCGGCCTGCTCCCAGGGCACCATAAACACGCGCTGCACCCCATCCCAGGCCTCCTGGCGGCGCAACGCCCGGATGGTCTTCCCCAGGAGCGTCCGGCCGGTCCACATCGTCCCCCACAGCACCGTGGTGGCGTTCGTGGCCGCAGCCATGGGGCGGAATGCCTTGTTCCACTTCTCCTCGTCCACGTCCTGGGCCTCATCACACTCCAAAAGCAGGGAGGCGGTCGCTCCCACCACGTTGGCCCCCGGCTGGGCAGAGAAGAACAGGATGCACGCCTGCCCCAGACGCAGGATATAGCCGTGTTCGCGCCGCCATTGGCCTGCAAACCAGGGCGTGTCCAGCAGGCTCTCCAACCGCATCATGGAGTTCATAGTCTGTGGCTGGAACGTCGGCGAGGCTTTCACGATCTGCGCGCCGGGGACGGAGCGGTAGCGGTTCAACAGGAAGGCTTCCAGTTGCGCCTGGGTCTCGTTCTTGCCCGCCTGCCGCGCCATCACCACAGCAAAGGTCAGCCCCAGGCGGTGCTCCACCGAGTGCAGGATGGCGCGGGCCACGTCCAGTTGGTAGGGGCGCAGAGGCTTCCTGGCCACGATCCGGCTGAACCACTGGATGTCGCCGATCCAGTGCACAGCGACCCGTTTGAGACGTCCCACTGATCCGTCCATCGTCCTCTTAACCGCCCCCCAGGGCCTTCAGGGCCAACTGCACCAGCGCCACCACCAGCGTCCCCGCCACCAGGCGCATGAGCCAGCGTTGCTGCTCCTCCAGCCGCGCCAGCCGGTCCTCCACTGCCCAGCCCCACTCGCTATCCGGTTGGGGGCGCGGCACCGGGGGGCGCCTCCTTTGACGGGAGGCCAGCCGCCGCAGCGCTCGCCGCAACCGTTCCTCGGCCTGCAGGCTCACAACTCCAGCCCCAATTCAGTAGACAGCTCATCCAGCGCCTGGGCGATCGCGCTGGTGATCCCCTCGGCCGCTTCGCCAGAGATCGCCCGGCGGTCGCGCAACAGCCGCCCCAGGCGGCTGGCGTTCTGGCTCAGGATGCTGAACAGGCGGATGGCCTTATCCGAGGGCAAATCGTCCGCGTCCAGGCAGGCCAGGAACTCCGCCTGCTTCTCCGCCAGGGCCAGGATCAAGGCATCAATCAACTCTGGCCCAGGCCCCTCCTCACGCAGGCCGCCGTGAGCGGCGCAGCGCTCCCGCCCGCGAACCGCCCAGGCCCGGCAGGCCGAGCCATCGGCCCGGATATACGTACAGCGACGACGCTCCCCGCTGGCTTCCCCCTGTTTAGACTTTGCCATCTCCTCTTCTCCGTTCCCCCTCTCTCCCTGGCACCGGGCTGATGAGCATTGGCTTTTTCGTACCGTAACGTGTGGGGAATTCGGGGACGACACCGTTTACAGTGCCGCCTCGGGCCAGGAGGGGCAGGCCTTACCGCTTTTTTCACCGCAGAGTCGCAGAGAGCGCAGAGGGGCGCAGAGAACATGGTTATAAAAACCTCTGCGTTTCTCTGCGTCCTCAGCGCCCCTGCGGTAAATCTAGTCCTCGTGCCCCTACGCCACACCGTAAACGGTGGGGTATCCGCATGGCCAGATTGCCCCGGTTACGGCGCTATGTTGTTCATCTTCACCAGCAAGGGGATCCCGGGCAGGGCGCCGCTGGAATGGGGCTCCCGGAGGCGCCCTGCCCACAGCTTCGGGCGTGGTCGCCCGCCGCTGCCGACCCATTGGCCGACAGGCGGCAGACGCGGAACTACCCTCCGTCGCCCATCGTCTGCCGCCCGTCGTCCTCTGTCTCTCGCCAGCCCAGCAGCCCCAGCACATTCTTCGTGGCTTCATAACCGAGCGTGGCCAGCGCCGTGCCCACCAGCGCCGCCCGCACGACCGCGAACAGCGGGTAGCTGCCCGTCGTCTGATAGACCGCCAGGCCGGCGACCGCCTCCAGGAGCAACGTCAGGCCAAAGGCCACCAGGTTGATCAGGCGCGGGTCCAGCGTGGGCCGCGCCCCGCTGCGTCGGAAGAGGCCCAGGCGCTTGAGCGCCTCAATCATCAGCGCGGCAAACAGCGCCGCCGCGCTCTCATGGAGAAACGCGCCCGGATCCCCAGGTGGCATCTCTATCCACCACAGCGATTCACTGACCATCATCCTATCCCCTCCTCGTCCGGTATAGACCCGGTGGTTGTGGCCCGTTGCTCCCCTGGGCTGCCTGGAACAGAATAGGGCGACCCCAACCCCTGCCAGAGGATCAGAGTCGCCCCATTCCAGCCTCGTCGCTTGATCACCCGGAACCCCTTTGCCTGCGACGAGTCCGCTGTCGGCCCGCTGCAGGCGACGCGCCGGAGAACATCGCCTGCAGCGGGTAGAACATATGTTCTATTAATTCTCAGTATATGCGGATTTTTGCGCCTGTCAAGGGGGTGTCTGTGAACAGAACCTTAAAATTTTCCCTCGTCACCCCAACCAGGGGCGCAGCCCTTCCAGGATGGCCTGCACCCGGGCGCAGGCCGCGCCGATCAGCGCGGCGTCGCCAGCGGGGGGATGAGAGAGAAAATCCTGCAATGTCTTGACCGTCTCGGCGGCGCGGCGGCGGGCATGGGCCGCATCCACCGGCTTGTTGCCCTGCAACTTGCGCGGCCCTTCGCGCCAGCCCTCCGGGATGTACCAGTCGCGCAGTGCGCACCAGCAGCCGGCCAGGTACAGCAGATAGCCCAGCGGCGTCACCAGCAGGGGAAGCTGCAACGCCAGGGCCTGGCGAGTGGCCTGATGGATCGGCCCCTCGCGGGCGAAGGTCTCATAAGCCAGCCACATCCGCCCGCCGGGTGGGATCAGGTGGCCCAGGGCGGCCATCAGTGGCCCCTCCAGCCCGGCAGCGATCAGGTCCACCTCCGCCCCCGCGAAGCCCACCCGATCATAGAAGATACCGTCTATCCAACCGGGGACATAAAGCGAGGGGCGGCCCGCGCTATACACGCCGCTGAACACCGGCGTGAGCGAGAGCCGCCCGCCCTCCTCCAGATACACATCAAACCTGGCCTGTTCCACCCAGCGCAACGGCTGAACCTCGCCCAGGCGCAGAACATATGCGCCCAGCGTCAGGCCGTCCAGTGCGGCCAGGTCACGCTGTGGGTCCATAGCGCGTCATACACTGGCGCAACCCCCTCCTCCCTCTGTGGGGGAGGGTTGGGGTGGGGGGTCACATAGTCCGTCGTCCGTCGTCTACTCCAGCGATTGCCAGCGCCCTTCCAGCTTCTGCATAACCTCCGGCAGCGTGGTGTATTCCATCTCATCAGCCGGCAGGCGGTGCGGCTCAAAGGGGCCGTGGCGGCGCAGATGGTCCGAGATCACGTTGCACAGGTGGCGGGCCTCATCAAAGGCCGGGTCGTCAAACATATCGCGCGGCCCGATCAGGCGACCATCCGCGAGCTGGAAGCCGAGCGCCACCACACGCGGCGGGCCATCAAAGCGGGCCGTCTGCGCGTGCTTCATCCCCACCGGCATGAGCGGCCCGTAGTGGCTGCCGCGCATCCAGCCCTCCACGATATGCGGCATGGTGAAGGGCTCCAGCACCTCGCCCACCGCCGGAAACGTCCCCTGGCAGCGCACGATACACACCGGGTCGTCCTTCCCCACATACTTGCCGGCGATCAGGCTCAGCCGCTCGGTGGACGAGGCCGCCGCCACCTCACCTGTGGCCTTGCTGAAGACATACTTGACGGCGTAACGCCCGCTGGCGCCGATGAACACGAGCAGATCGTAAATCTCCTCTGGCGCATCAAAGGTGATGCGCTTGTGCCCCTTAACGTCGTGGACCTCAAAGCGGAAGCCGGCGTGCAGCGTCGGCGAGATGACCAGGCCCGCCGTGTTGAAGGGGTCGGCGAACATGCGGTACAGCGGCATGTTCCAGGCGCCGGCGGCGGTCTTATCGGCCATAAACACGATGATCGGCTCGGAGGTCCGTTCGCGGAAGCTCATCTCGGCCACGCCGGGGCCCATGCCGCGCACGTTGCCCGCAAAGGCATCCGCCAGGAGGTCCTGCCCCGCCCCGTACAGCTTCAGGTCGCGGGCCACCTCGGTGCAGGCCTCAAACACCTCCCAGGCCAGGCCGTGGATGGTGGGGCTGTCCACCCCCTCGCGGTGCGTCATGATCAGTTCCAGGTCGTCACCGCAGTTGGCCACATGGAAATCCAGGATGGTATTGCGGCGCTTAGCTATATCCAGTTCCTCCTGGGCGCGTTCAATCAGCGCGGGGTGAATGGCCGAGTGCCCCACGTAACCGCCGATATCGGCCTTGATAACACTGATGGTGATCTCGTCGGTCATGGATTGTTCCTCCTCATAGTTTCCATAAAATTCCTTAAGATTATCCTGAGCATCTTCTCAGTATGGCTGCGGGCAGCCTGCCCGGATGCATTCATCGGGCAAGGGGGGTAACATTTCTTCAGGAAAGTGTATTCAAAAATTCGGGCAACGCAAGCCAGGAGATAGAACGAAGCTACCTCCTCCCCGAAGCTTGGGGAGAGGGGGCAGGGGTGAGGGTGGGCTGGCTAGCGCTGGCTCACCATGTAGTAGGCGATCTTGGGCAAAATCTGGGTAATGTCAAAGCTCTCCCACTCTTCGCCCAGGGGGCCTGCCGTGAACACGGTGAAACCGAGCACGTAATCGTCCTTCTGCACCTCACTGTCATACCAGGCCAGTTGCTCCAAATAGAAGCGGGTGGCGTCGTGGCTCAGGCCGCTTTCGCCCCAGTATGTGGCGAAATCGCGCCAGCCCCTGGCATCGGCGGGCCCGGGCCGGTTCTGGATACCGCCGTCAATTCCGGCCTCCGAGATGACCAGCGGGATCACCAGCCCGCGCGGCTTAAGAATGTCCTCATACCAGTAACGGTAACGCAGCGCCAGCACACCGCGATCGGGATAGGCAGGCCGTCCCGGCAGGGGGATGCCTACCGAGCGATTGAACGTGGGCGCATCATACTCGTGCAGGCCCAGGATACCGTCGTACTGCTGCGCCGCCTGAATCGCCGGGAGGAAGGCCAGGAACTGATCCCATTCTGGCGTCCCCGCAGCGAAATTCCCGATGGACGCCTTCAGGCCGTAGCGGGCCATGACACGCACGCGCTCGGCCTCAAACGCAGCGTACCAGGCCATGTGGCTGGTATCCGGCTCATTCCACCCCTCCCAGTAATCCACATAAGGGCGTTCCAGGAACGTCGGCAGGTACTGGGCGACGAAGGCCTGCGCCGCCGCCACCGGGTCACCGGCAACCGTCTGCGAAGGCAGGCTCAGGCGGGCAATCGTCACCGTCTTGGGCGAAAGCTCTTTGACCCGCTGCAGCCACCCCAGGTCGTCCACCGCTTTGACGACTGCCGGTTTGGTGCGATACACAAATTCCACAATGTCGGGCGACGTGTTCCAGATGACATGGATGCTCAACCGGCTGCGCCCCGGCGCCTCCAAAGGCTCTGGCCAGCGCGGTGTGGGCGTGGGCGTGGGTGTATCGGTAGGGCCGGGCGTCCCTGTCGGTTCTGGCGTGCCGGGCGGCGTGGGCGTTTCAGTGGGCGAGACGCTGGCGTGAATCAGAAGCGGCAGGTACAGCCAGGAGGAGGACGGCGCGCCCGGCGTCCCCCGGCTTACCGAGGCGGGTGTGGGCGTCGCATCCGGCCTGATGACCGCCCCGCTGGCGCGCTGGCCAACCAGGAAAACAATCCCCCCAATCAGTCCCAGAGCAGCAACGGCAACAACAACCAGGACAATGACGGCCTGAGGGTTATTTAATCTGAAGCGATTCATGAATAGTTACCCGGCACCCGGGTAGGGGACGAGGTCTGCTTCGCGCCTGCCCCCTCAGGCGCAGGTCGCCTTAGTATACCCCGTATTCGGGAGGAGAGCAACTCAATAAAAAAGAGGGGAGTGCATTTCAATTTTGGGGCAACTGTCAGCGGTCACCCCCTCTCCCGCAGCGTGGGAGAGGGGCACAGGGGTGAGGGCCATATTACTCCCTCCCCCCTGGCGGGGGAGGGTTGGGGTGGGGGGTAACTGGCATCGTCGCACTTATTGCCCTGAGGCGACGATGGGCCTATACTATACATACACGTGGACTGGCCTGTTATATTTGAAGCCGCTCTCTCTGGACACTAAGGGGGTGCGTTGTGGATATTTACCTCGCCTCCGAACACACCTACTATTTCCCCCCACAGATCGCGCTGGAAGCTGCCCGCGATCAGGTGGAGCAGAAGAAAACCGGTCTGGTCGCCGGGACGGTCGGTGCGCTGCTCACGCGCCCCAGGCCAGAAGATGTCCGCCTGACCGCTGTTGAAAATCGGTTGGAACCGTTCTGGCTGGTGACGCTGTTTACACGCACCGTCTATAACCGGCAGCGCACCTACATTATCCCTGTCAGCGGGCCGGAGGTCCGGCGCGTCACGGTGCTGGGCCAGGAGGTGGTGGTGGAGGCGCAAGCCAAAGGCGCTCCCGGCTTCTCGCTGGCCGGCGTGGAGCATTGCGTTGAAGAGCAGCGCGTGAGTTATACCTTTGATGGGCTATCCGGTCACAAAGCCGATCTAAGCAAATACCTATCCTTTGCCAAAACGGAAATCCTTGACCTGGCAACCTTTGCGCCGGAGGGCGTGTTGGTCGTGCCGCCGCAGGTGCGTGCCTCGGCAGTGGTGCGCCAGGTGATGGCCGAGGTGGTCAGGCCGGTCCAGCAGGCCCAGGATGTCCTTGAGGAACGCGTTGAATTTGAGGTGATGGACCTGAACTTCCGGCCTGTATATGCGCTGGAATATGAGTGGACGGCTAAAGGCAAGAAGGTTGTGGTAGAGTTGGATGCGCTTACGGGAGAGATGCGCACGGGTGGTAAGAGGCTGAGCGAGCAACTCAAGCAGCTCAAGGATATGCTTACACGCGACGTGCTTTTTGACGTGACTGCCGACGCGGTGGGCCTGATTGTGCCCGGCGGTAGCATTGCCGTCAAGCTCGTCAAGGCGGTGGTGGACTATCGGGGGAAGTAGGGACGGGCCTTGCGCCTCCCTGCTTTTGGGTAGCCCGGCGGGTATCCCCCACCCTCCCCCGCAAGGGGGAGGAGGTAACATTTGTTCCCTCCCCCTGGATGGAGGAGGGCCAGGGAGGGGGTGACGGTTGCCCTGTAATTGAAATGCGCTCTTTCGGCGAGCCTTCTGGCCCGCCATGCTGGACGATTGACCATACTTATGCATCTCGTCAAGTCTGTACGCTTCCGACCTTCTCGTCGCCTTAAGCTCTTTGCCATTCCCCTGTTGCTTTTCCTCCTGGCCGCATGGGGCGTGTATGCCTGGCTGTTTGTGGACCTGCCCTCGCTGGATGCCTTGGGCCATAACCTGGCCGCGCCCAGCACGCGGCTGTATGACCGGCACGGGCGGCTGCTTTACGAGATCGCCGACCCCCGCGCCGGGCGGCATACCACCATCCCCCTGGAGCGCATCCCGCTGGCTTTGCGCCAGGCGACGGTGGCCACCGAGGACGCCAGCTTCTACACCAACCCCGGCGTGGACCTGCGCGGCATCCTGCGGGCCATCTGGATCAACCTCCAGGGCGGCGAGGTCCGCTCCGGCGGCAGCACCATCACCCAGCAGGTCGCCCGCAACCTGCTGCTTGACCCGCAGCAGCGCCAGGAACGCACGCTCACGCGCAAGCTGCGCGAGACTATCCTGGCCTGGCGGTTGGCCCGCGCCTTCTCCAAGGACGAGATTCTGACCCTCTACCTCAACCAGACCTACTACGGCCATCTGGCCTTCGGCGTGGAGGCCGCCGCCCGCGCCTACTTCGGCAAATCGGTGGAGCAGCTTGACCTGGCCGAGTCGGCGCTGATCGCCGGTCTGCCCCAATCGCCCGCCGCCTACGACCCACTCACCAACCCGGAAGCCGCCCGCATCCGCCAGGCCACTGTGCTGGACCTCATGGTCAAACAGGGCTATATCACGGATGAAGAGGCGCGACTGGCGAAGGCGGAGAAGCTCCAGTTCACCGCCACACCCTTCCCCATTGAAGCGCCCCACTTCGTCATGTACGTCTGGTCGCTCCTGGAGCGTGAATATGGCGAGGCCCTGTACCGCCAGGGGCTGGTGGTGACCACGACGCTGGACCTGGACTGGCAGCACGCGGCCGAGGCCATCGCCCGCCGCCATCTGGCGCGGCTGAAAGAGGAGCAGCCCGCCTCCAACGTGAACGACGCTGCGCTGGTCGCCCTGGACCCGCAGACCGGCGAAATCCTGGCGATGCTGGGCAGCCCGGATTACTTTAATGCGCGCATCAGCGGCGCGGTCAACATGGCGCTGGCGCCGCGCCAGCCCGGCTCGGCCATCAAGCCCATCACCTACGCGGCGGCCTTCAGCGGCGAGAACCCCTGGACGCCAGCGACCATGATCCTGGACGTGCGCACCAGTTTCCCCACACGCGAAGGGACGCCCTATGTGCCAGAGAACTACGACCGCCGGTATCATGGGCCGGTGCTGGTGCGCGAGGCCCTGGCCTCCTCCTACAACATCCCCGCCGTCAAGGCCCTGGAGCACGTCGGGCTGGAGCGGATGGTGCAACTCGCCCGTGCCCTGGGCATCTCCACCTTTACCGATACCAGCCGCTTCGGCCTGGCGCTCACCCTGGGCGGGGGCGAGGTCCGCCTGCTGGAGTTGACCGCCGCCTACGCTGCCTTCGCCAACGGCGGCTACCGCGTCCAGCCGACCGCTATCCTGGCAGTGACGACGGACGACGGGAGACGGAGGACGGATTTATCTCCGTCTTCCGTCGTCCGTCCTGCGTCCTCCGTCCTGGATCCGCGCGTGGCCTACCTGATCACCGACATCCTCAGCGACGATGACGCACGGGCGCCGGCCTTCGGCCACAACAGCGTGCTCAACCTCAGCCGCCCGGCAGCCGCCAAGACGGGGACGACGACGGATTGGCGCGATAACTGGACAATCGGCTATACACCTGACCTGGTGGTCGGTGTCTGGGTGGGCAATGCCGACAATAGCCCTATGTATGATGTCTCCGGCATCAGCGGCGCCGGCCCGATCTGGCATGACTTTATGGAGCAGGTGTTGAAAGGTCGTCCCCCTCTGCAATTCAAGCAGCCGCCGGGGCTGGTGCGTGTGGAGGTGTGCGCCCTGTCGGGCCTGCTGCCCACGCCCTATTGCCCCCACAGGCGCACCGAACTGTTCATTGCCGGCACACAGCCGACCCAGGCCGATACCTTTTATCGGCCCATTCAGATTGACCTGGCCACCGGTCTCCCCGCAGGCCCGGACACGCCGCCGGAGCGCAGGGCCACCCGCGTCGCCCTGGTCCTGCCGCCTGAAGCGCGTGAATGGGCCAGGGAGAATGGCCAATGGCCCGTTATAGACGATTCAGGGAATATACATGGGACAGAGACCGCTGCCTTGCGCCCTCTCTGGCTGAGCAGCCCCGATCCGGGCGCGATCCTGCGCCTCTCGCCTGCCCTGCCGCGCAGCGACCAGCGCATCGCAGTTGAGGCGCAGGCCGGCGCTCCGTTGGCCCAGGTGACTTTGCTTGCCGATGGGGAGGTGTTGGCGGAGTTTACCGGCCCGCCTTACCGCACGCTGTGGACGTTAGCCCCTGGGTTACACACCTTCCAGGCCATTGGGAAGGATGCCCAGGGCCAGACCGTGACCAGCGCAACCGTGACGATTGAAGTGAGGTAGTCCCTCACGTCGTCCGTCGCCTGTCGTCCATCGTCGGTGACCCCGTGTCCTGCCCGCCTGCCGCTGCGGACATCGTGGGCAGGACGATGGTGAAGACACTGCCGCTGCCGGCCCTGCTCTCCACCCACACCCGGCCTCCGTGCCCTTCTACCACCGAGCGGACGATGGAGAGGCCCAGGCCCGTGCCTGCGCTTTTACCGCTAACATCACGGCCACGGTAGAACTTGTCAAAGATATGGGCCTGTTCAGCAGGGGAGATGCCCACGCCTGTGTCGCTCACCCGCAGGATGATCTGCCCGTCGCGTGAGCAGGCCTCCACCTCAATCTTGCCCCCGTCCGCCGTGTATTTGATGGCGTTGTCCACCAGGTTGGCGATCGCCTGGCGCAGGCGCGTGGGATTGCCCAGGATAGGCGGCAGCGCCCCGGTCACGCTGAGCGTCAGGTGTTGCTTCCTCGCCTGGCTCTGCGGGCGGAAGCTTTCCACCACCTCGCGGAGCAGCGGCGCCAGGTCTAACGCGATCTTGGCCTGATCCAGACCCGCCTCAATCCGGCTCAAGTCCAGGACATCGTTGATCAGCGTGATGATCGTCCTGACACTATGGTGGATTTGCTCCACGTACAGGTGTTGCTGCTCGTTCAGCGGCCCGGCGCGGCTGAGCAGGTCCAGATAGCCCAAGACGGCGGTCAAGGGCGAGCGCAGGTCATGCGAGACCGAGGCCACGAATTCGCTCTTCAGCCGGTCCAGCATCTTCAGATGGGTGATGTCCTGCATCACCACGATGGTCCCTGCGCCCTCCACAGGCGTGGCGTGGGCGTTGAGGACGCGCCCATCGCTCAGGGGGATCTCCCCGCGGCGCGCCCCCGCAGGCAGTTCAAACAAGGCCAGGAGCGCCTCATTGTGGATCACGTCCTGGAGAGGCTTGCCGGTGGCATCCCCTTCCTCAAACTCAAAGGCGCGGGCCGCCGCCGCGTTGTACAGCGCCAGGCGCCCGTGCTCATCCACCACGATGACCGCGTCCTCTGTGGAATGTAGCAGGGCCTCCAGCCGCCCTTTGGCGGTCTGGACGGCGGCATACAGCCGGGCGTTCTCAATGGCGATGGCCGCGTAGTCGGCCAGCGCCGAGAGCAACCCCACGTCGTGCTGGCTGAAGGCGCGTTCCGAGCGCTGGTTGTCCACGCCGAGCACGCCGATAACGCGCTCCCGCGTCTTGAGGGGGACATAGACGACGGCGCGCACCAAGTAGGCCGTTTTGATCTTGTGGGCGCCGGCATCGCCGATGATCACCGGCTTGCCGGTGCGCACGACCTGACCCGCCAGGCTATCGTTGACGCGCAGCCGCAGCGCCTGGGCCATATGGCTGTCCACATTCTGGGCAGCGCGGACGTAAAGCTCGCCGGTCTCCTCATCCAGGAGCAGCAACAGCCCTTCCTCGGCCAGGGTGATGCGCACCGCCGCCTCCACCACGCTGTTAAGCACAGCCTGCAGGTCAAGCTGGGCGATGACGCTTTTGCCGATCTGGATGAGGGTATGAAGTTCTTGCAGGCGGCGCTCAAGCTGCTGGTTGCTGGTCATCAGGCGGCGGGTGAGCTGGTCGCGTTCGCGGCGCAGGCGCACTTCGCCCATGGCCCGCTCTACCGCTGCTTGCGCCTCGGCGACGGCGAGGGGCTTGGTCAAATAGTCGCGGGCACCCAGCCGCAAGGCCTGCACGGCCAGGGCTTCTGAGCCGGACGCGGTGGTCAGGATGAGTGGCACTTCGCGGCCCTGTTGGGCCAGCGCCTCTAGAAGCTCCGCGCTGGTCAGCCGCGGCATATGCATGTCCAGGATGATCAGGTCAGGGGCTTCGCGCAGCGCCTTATGCAACCCATCCGCGCCATCATGGGCGATCAGGACCTCATAGCCCGCGGGCCGTAACACCTGGTCGGCCAGGAAGTCGCGCGCATGGCGGTCATCATCTATGATCAGCACGCGTTCGCCGGCCACCGCACATCCCCTATCTAAATTAATGTATCATACTTCTATGGGGATAACAAATGGGCCGAACGTACTATGCCGGGCCCCTCCCAGCCTTCCCCCTGGACAGGAGAGGGTCAGCCCCTCCTGCGTTTACAGCGACACTGCGGCGGTCCGACCGTCTTCTTAGAGGGGAAGGATTACACGTTCCGTCCGCGCAGCCGCTGGCGCGCCTCGCGGCAGTAGGGGCACTCCACATCGCTGTACTCGCGGCCACAGGTGTGGCACACGCGCACGGGCACCGGGCGGTCATCGTCCAGCCGCCCGGCGATCAGCACAATCTCCTGGCCCTCAAACTGGCGCAACCACAGCCCCAGGTCCAGCCCCTCCACCTGCCAGTTGCCGCTGGCGGGGTCGCGGAACAGCCGTCCTCGCAGCACCCCCATCTCCATCTCATGGGCCGTTGTCGCCAGCCGCAGGACGTTCGCTTTGCGTAAGTTCATGCGCTCCTCCCCTGAGCGGCCTGGCGCAGGCGCTCGCCATACCATGCCTGGTAATACGCCCGGTACTCGCCGCTCTTAATGGGCCGCCACCACCACTCGTTTTCCACATACCAGCGCACCGTCTTCTCCAGGGCCTGGTCAAACGTATGTTGGGGCTGCCAGCCCAGCGCCTTGATGCGGCTACAGTCCAGTGCGTAGCGCCGGTCATGGCCGGGCCGATCAAGGACGTGCACAATGAGCGAGTGCGGCTTGCCCAACAGGTCCAGTAGCTTGCGCGCCATGACAATGTTCTGGACCTGCTCATCCGGCCCGATGTTGTAGATGCCGCCCGGCTCGCCCCGGTGCAGAGCAATGTCAATCCCCTCGCAGTGGTCCAGGACATACTGGTAGGGCCGCTCCTGTAAGCCATCCCCGTAGAGCGGCAACGGCTGGTCGTCTATGGCGTTGGTGATGAACAGCGGCACGACGTTCTCAGGGTATTGGTACGGGCCGATATTGTTGCCGCCGCGTGTGATGATCACCGGCAGCCCATAGGTAATGTGATAAGCCCGCGCCAGCAGGTCACCGCTGGCCTTGCTGGCGGCATAGGGGCTGCGTGGCTGGAGCGGATCGTCCTCCCGTGAGGCGCCTTCCAGGACCTCACCATACACTTCATCGGTGCTGACATGCAGGAAGCGCTCCAGCCCGAACTTGCGCGTCGCTTCCAGCAGGACGTACACGCCATAGACATCGGTGCGCACGAAGGCGTCGGCATCCATGATAGAGCGGTCCACATGGGTCTCGGCGGCGAAGTTGACGATGGTGTCAATCTGGTAGTCGCGGATGACCCTGGCCACTGCTTCGGCATCACAGATGTCGCCGCGCACAAAGGCATAACGCGGGTCGGCGGCCACATCGCGCAGGTTTTGCAGGTTGCCCCGGTAGTTGAGCTTATCAAAGACGACGAAGCGGTAGTCGGGGTACTTCGCCATCATCATGCGGACGAAGTTGGAGCCGATGAACCCGGCGCCGCCGGTGATTAACAGGTTACGCACGCGCTTCTCCTCATCAAGCGGGCAGTGTACAGGATGGGGATGATTCTACCACAGCCCGGCCATCCCGCCAAGAGGCGAGGGGCATTTCAAATTCGGGGCTACGTGGGGCTGGCGACTGGTAGGGGCACGGCGCGTTGTGCCCGTAGGGGTGCAATGGATTGCGCCCCTACCATATCACGCAAAGCGGTGGATAAGATGTCGGTGTATGAGCCGCCAGAAACGGTTATCTTCCGGCCGATCTCCTCAGAGCCGGAGGGGCGGCTGAGGGAGCCGCGCCGTTGCAGGCCGTGAGCAGCAGGAGGATGCCCAGACAGAGGCCAAACGGATAGGGTTGTCTCATAACTTCACCTCCTCCTCTCCTTAGCGCTTTTCTGGAAGCTCATGATCGCCTTCCCTGTTAACCAACCTAATGCTCCCCCGATCGGGAACCCCAGCCAGTGGATCGGGTGTGGCTGATAATACAACACTGTCTCTCCACCAAAGTAACCTAAGAGGGCACCGGCAGCCAGGCCGGTGAAGACAACCATTGGCATCGCCCGTGCGTCTTTCTTCCTTCCAGATAATTTAGCGTGCTTGCTCATGGTTGACTCCCCTGATTACACCCCCTATTTCCTCGCACCTTATTTGACTTCCAGATTGAAGTCCTGGGTATAATTGAGCGGCGATTTCTTCACCTGGACGCTGATCTTCCACGTCCCGCTCATACTCAGGTTCGCGGTGATCGCGTAGCGACCGCCGCCTTGCGCGGTCGCTTTGCCCTGCATCATCATGCCGCTCATCTCAGTGTGATCCGCGAAAACATAGACATCCGCATCTGGAATGGGCTGACCATTGGCATCTGTGACTGTCAGCACCAGTTCAACGTTTCCACTGAGGGGCGGGTCCGGGTTGGTTGTGAGCACAACTTTCGGGCCTGCGGCAGCGGGCGTGGGCGCGGTCGCGCCCGCCCCACCACAGGCGGCCAGGACGAGAGATAGTCCAACGAATAGCATCACGGCTGCAAGCGAGAGGCGCATGAAGGGTCCTCCTCTAAGAGATGTTTAGTCATTCTATCACATTCACGCTGAGGATCAAGCCACCCGGCTCCACGTTGTCGTTCGTCGTGTGATGCGGGATGTGGCAGTGAAGCAACCACGGGCCCGGCTCTGTCGCCACGAATTCAATGTCGTAGCGTTCACCGGGGGCGACGCTGACCGTATCTTTGGTCCATTGCGCGGCTGCAGGCACCGGATGGCCATCGGTCGCCACGATCTTGAACGGCAGGCCGTGCAGGTGCATCGGGTGGACAAACTGGCCGATGCCGATCAGCCGCAGCCGTACTCGCTGCCCTTTCTTCACCTGGATCGTCTCGGTCGCCGGAAATGCCTTGCCGTTGATCGTGAAGTAATTGGGCTCCATCCCGCCCATAGGCATAGCGACGAATGTCCGCCCATTTACCACCCGCCATTCCGAAAGCATGAGCGCCACATCCACATCGGCTGGAGATGGGTTATCTTTCGGCTCAATGATGAAGGGGGCATACAGTCCGGCCAGGACCTGCACGTCGCTCTCAAAGTGCGAGTGGTACATGAACGTCCCGGCGGGCCTGGCGACAAACTCGTACGTGAAGCTTTCGCCAGGCTGGATGGGCTTCTGCGTGACATCGGGCACGCCGTCCATCGCGTTCGGCACCTCAATCCCGTGCCAGTGGACCGTCGTGGGGGCGGCCAACCCGTTCTTGACGATGATGCGCACGGCGTCGCCTTCCCTCACGCGGATCAGCGGGCCGGGCACGGTGCCATTATACGTCCATGCCGTCACTGTCACGCCATCCAGGATATTCCACTTCACCGCTTGGGTGGTGATCTCAAAGACCTTAACGCCGTTCTCAAGGCGAAATTCCAAAGGCTGCCCGCCGCGATCTGCGGGCGCCGGCGGCGCGTTCGGATCATCAAGGGGCTCCATCAGGTGCCCCATACCTTCGCCGCCGGCGCCGGTCATCATCATGCTCGCGGGGGTCGGTGTCGGTTCCAATGGGGGCGGCGTGGACGCGCGCGGGGCCGCTGCGCATGCCGCCAGCGTTAACGCAACTCCTCCAATCAAAAGCGCGATGACTCTACTCATGACCGTCTCCCGCCCTGATTGGGCTGGTTCCCTCTTGGCGCAGAAGCATACCCGATCGTATCGCACTGAAACACGCGGGCGGTAGCGCAAAATGGCGGGTCTTTACCCCCGCTAAATGGCCTATTCAGGTCTATATTCTCACCTTTGGTACCCGGCTAACCTCACCCATTGATTTGGAAGCATGCTCCCTTCCCCGTTATTTCTCAAAGAAGGGAGCATGCATGATGGCCGAAGCCGGTTGGCTTCAGCAGTAGGTAGGAGGCCGGGGATCAGGGGATGATCAGCACCTGGCCGGGATAGACGGTGTAGTCCGGCGGGGTCAGGCCGTTGGCGGCGGCAAGCTGCTCACAGGTCAGGTTGTAGCTGAGCGCGATGCGGAAGCAGTTATCGCCTTCCTGAACGACATAGGTGCGCTGCCCGGCCTGGGTTGGCGCGGGCGCAGCGGTGGCCGCGCCCCCGCCCGCAGATGGGATAATAAGCACCTGCCCAGCGTAGATGGTGGAGGGATCGGTGATTTGATTGGCCTGCGCCAGTTCCTCAACGGTCAGCCCGAAGCTCAGCGCAATGCTGAACAGCGTGTCGCCGGGCTGAACCGTGTAGGTCTGGCCGCCGGGCGCTGTGGTAGGGGCCGTCGTGGGCTGGGGTGACTCGGCTGGCGGCGGTGTCGCCGTTGCCAGCGGTCGCGGTGTGAAAGCCGCGGTGACCGCCGGCGTGCCGCCACGGGCACGCGCCGTGGCCGTCTGGGCCACCGAGGTCTGTTGCAGCGCAGGGAAGCCCAGCGTGCCTGGAGCCATCGCCGGCGTGCCCGGCGTGCCGGCCTGGCCCACATTTTCCGATGTGGGCAGCGGGCGCGTTGTCGCCGGTCGCGTGCATGCGCTCAATGCCAGGATCACGATGGTTAGGAAGCTTGCCCACCGCAGCAGACGTATTGCAGACTTCGGCATGAAGGCTCTCCTCAGACGGGGTAGATCACACCTAGCCCGATAGTAACACCGGATGGGATCGGCGTCAAGGCTCTACCGGCACACGTCGCTTAAAAGATTCCGGCGGTCACGATGAATTAAGGATCCGTCGCGCCAGGGCCAGCGCCGCGCTCCGGCTGCGCACCTCCCCCGCCGCCTGCGCCTCGCGGATGGCCTCCAGGACCTGGCCGATGACCGGGCCGGGTTGTAGCCCCAGTTCGCGGATCAGGTCATCGCCGGTGAGCAAGGGCGCAGGGGCGATGGTTTGGGTATAGCGGCGGAAATAGTGCTCCAGAAGTGTGGCCACCACCTGCACATAGGGCTGCCAGCGCTCAACCTGGCCCTCTGCGCCCCAGCGCGCCACTGCCTGGGCCAGGGCCAGCAGGCCCACATCCACGCCGGCCTCCCCCAACGCCCGATAGTAGCGATAAATGTCGCGACGCGACAGCGGTAGCAGGCCGACAAGCTCAGCGGGGCGCGTATGCCCGGCAATGATGCATGTCACCCAGTCCACTTCATCGCTACTGAAACGTAACGCCCGCAAGCGCACTTCGGCCAGGGCCGCGCCCACCTGGGCATGATCGTCGCTAAGCACCTTATCCACACGGCGCGTTTGAGGTTTGCCCACATCGTGGAGCAGCGCCGCCAGGAAGAGCAACGCCCGACGTGGGCGTTCCACGCTCAGCCGGACGGCCAGATGCTCGGCCAGGTAGCGCCGGTAGGCGCGGAGGGGATGGAGGATCGCCCAACGTCCGTTGTCCGTTGTCTGTCGTCCGTCGTCCGTCAACCCCAGTGCCCCCAGCACCGCCTCCAGCGTCTCCAGCACAACCAGCGTGTGTCCCCACACATCCTGCCGCTCAGGGGGCGGTTGAGCCAGGCCCTTCAGGGCTTCAATTTCGGGGATCAAGACCGCCAACGCGCCCAACTCATCCAACCGGCGCAGTGCCATAGCCACGCGCGGGCCGGCCAGGATTTGGGCCAGTTCGTCACGGCTGCGCTCTGGGGCAGGCTGCCCGACCAGGCCCGCTGCGGCGCGCAACAGAGCCTGGGTGTGGGGTTCAATGGTGAAACCGAGTTGCAACGCCAGCCGCACGGCGCGGATCACCCGCACCGGATCGTCCTGGAACGCCGTATCGCCGGTCGCCCGCAGCAGCCGCCTCTCCAGGTCCTGGCGCCCGCCGAGCGGATCGATCAACTCGGACAGATCGGTCGCGGTGGCAGGCAGGGCCAGTGCGTTCACCGTGAAATCGCGCCCGGCCAGGTCAGCGGCCAGGTCGGGGCCGCGAAAGCGGGCGAAGTCCAGCGTCATGCGCTCCTCATCCCCGGCGACGACGCGACCGATGCCGCGCTCAGCATCCAGGATGTAGAAGGGCAGGCCCAGGTGGTCCGCAACCGTCCGCGCCAGCCCGATGGCATCCCCGGCCAGGGCGAAATCCAGGTCACGAATGGGGCGGCCCAGCAAGGCATCGCGCACCGCCCCACCCACGAGATAGACCTCGCTATGTGCCAGCAATGGGCGCAAGCGCTCCAGCAGCAGAGGGGGAAACTGACCCATCGGGCTTATTGTACACCGGTTGGGCTGTGCGTAGAAGCGAGATAAAGATAGGCGCAGAGCCAGGGAAGCGGCTGGAGTAGGGGGCATCTCCAACCAACCGGGATGAACCTCGGTACTGGGTGGGGGAGGGTTGGGGAGGGGGCATTTACACCGTTCAGAATCTGAACTCAGCCTGAACCCAATCTGGTGAGCAGCCCGCCCGACTACCGCTTACAATCATGTCGGCCCACAGGCCCCAGCCCAGCCACTCAAAACAGTACGCGAAAGAGAGGACCGATGCTCGTCAGGATCCTGATCGTTGATGATAACCTGGATGACTTACACGCAGCGCGCCTGATCCTTCAGAGTAAAGGGTGGGAGGTGCTGACCGCCCGTAGCGGCGCGGAGGCGCTTGACCTGGCGCACCGCCACCAGCCGGATGTCGTCTTGCTGGACATGAGCCTGCCCGGCATGAGCGGCTACGAGGTGTGCACCTGCCTGCGGGCCAACAGGCGCTTCCGCACCGTGCCCATTGTGGCCTTGGTAGAGCCAGAGGAGCCCTGTGCACGCGCGCTCGCCTTTCAGGCGGGGGCGGATACTGTCATAACGAAGCCCCTCTCCGCCCAGGCGCTTACCGAGCGATTAAAAGCCTTTCTCGTTCCCGTCAGTATAGGACATAACTGACCACCCCAGGCCCCCTTCCGAGTGCCCTCGGAAGCAAGCCTGTCGCTAACCCCTTGCCCCCTCCCTTCGCCCCCTCCCGCACCCTCCCTCAAGAAATTGGGGGAGGGTGCGGGAGCACCTTTTTAACGTAGAGGCCCTTTATTGGGCCTAGCTCCGATAGGTTGGACACAACTGACCCTCTGCCCCCAGGGGTGCAATTCAATTTTGGGGCACCTGTCAGCCGTCACCCCCTCCCTGCCCCTCCCCCATCCAGGGGGAGGGAACTCACCCCCGCCCCCCTGGCGGGGGAGGGTGAGGGTGGGGGGTAACCAATCGGGTCATCTGCCCCAAATCTGATATACACCCGCCCCCCGGTCAAAGTTGCCCTCCGTTGTCCGAAATGATAGAATGGAGACGAGATCTTATTCAGGAGGAGTTGGGCGATGCAGCTTGCTGCGCGGATGCACCGGTTAGGCACGGAAACCGCCTTTGAGGTCCTGGCGCGGGCCAAAGCGCTGGAGGCCCAGGGGCGCGATATTATCCATTTAGAGATCGGCGAGCCGGACTTTGACACCCCCCGCCATATTGTGGATGCTGCCATCCAGGCCCTGCGCGATGGCTATACCCATTACACGCCCTCGGCGGGCCTCCCGGCCCTGCGTGAGGCCATTGCGGAATACGTCAGCCGGACACGCCATATCCCCGTCAATCCATCCCAGGTGGTCGTCACCCCCGGTGGCAAGCCTATCATGTTCTTTGCCATCCTGGCGCTGTGCGAAGAGGGCGACGAGGTCATTTATCCCAACCCCGGCTTCCCCATTTACGAATCCATGATCAACTTCGTCGGGGCCACGCCGGTGCCGCTGCGCCTGCGCATGGACCGTGAGTTCAGCTTCTCCGCCGATGAACTGGCCGACCTGATCACCCCCCGCACCAAATTGATCATCCTGAACTCACCGGCCAATCCCACCGGCGGCGTGCTTTCCCAGGCCGATCTGGCCGCCATCGCTGCCCTGGTCCAGGACCGCGACCTGATGATCCTCTCCGACGAGATTTACAGCCGTATCCTCTATGATGGCGAGTTCGCCAGTATCGCCAGCTTCCCCGGCATGGCCGAACGCACCATCATCCTGGATGGCTTCTCCAAGACCTACGCCATGACCGGCTGGCGGCTGGGCTACGGCGTCATGCCCACCGACCTGGCCACGCACATCACCAAGCTCATGACCAATTCCAACTCCTGCACCAACGCCGCCACGCAGATGGCCGGCATCCAGGCGCTGCGCGGGCCCCAAGACGATGTGGAGCGGATGGTGGCGGCCTTCCGCGAGCGGCGCGATGCCATCGTGGACGGCCTGAACGCCATTCCCGGCTTCCGCTGCCTTAAGCCCCGCGGCGCGTTCTATGCCTTCCCCAATATTGAGGGCACCGGCCTGCGGTCTAAGGCGCTGGAGGAGTTGCTGTTAGAGAAGGCGGGTGTGGCCACGCTGTCGGGTACGTCCTTTGGCGCCTATGGGGAGGGCTTCCTGCGCCTATCCTATGCCAACTCCGTGGAGAACATCCGCCGGGCGTTGGAGCGCATCCATGATGTCGTCGTGAAGATCGCCGACTAGGGCACCGGCCCGCACCGATTGGCTCACTCCCAACGATGATAGGCCGGGTGGCCCGGCTTGACCGCGACGAACGTCCCGCGACAGGTGGCGCACACCTGCCCTTTGGCGATCAGCTTCGTCTCCACTACGGCGCGGTCGTCCCGCGTCTCAATGACCGTCGCAATCAGCTTGACCGGCGCATCGGTGGGCGTGGGGCGCAAGAATTTGACGGCATACTCGGCTGTGACCGTCGGCGGCGGGCGGTCCAGGCCCTGGCGCTGCATCAAGGCCCAGGCCGCGGCCCAGTTGGAATGGCAATCCATCAGCGTGCCAATGATGCCCCCATTGAGCGCACCGGCATAGGCCTCATGGTGGCGTTGGGGCTGCCACTCGGCGACCACGCTGTTGCCGACGACGAAGCTACGGATATGCAGCCCCTGCGGGTTGGCCGGGCCGCAGCCAAAGCAGGTGCTGCGCGGCGCGTATGTCTCTTGTAAGCTCTTTTCTTCTGCCATTGCCTTGATTATATCCCAATCCATTGACAGAGGCACCTGATGCTGATACAATATGCCTGGGTCTCCGCCGATATAGGCGGTGCCAGCAGGTGGCCGGACACACAACGTTCACCAGGTGGTCGCCCGACCCTACCGCGCCGCCCCGGTCGCCCAGGAGGAGTGGCATCCTGAGCGCAGCGAAGGAACGGTCGCCTGAGTATGGCAGTGGCCGGAGTGGCCCGCTTCAGTCGTTGTCAACGGCCCGCTCTAGGCTGAACCGGGCTTGAGACCCTGTTTCGGCCCGCAGCATGAACGTTCAGGCTATAACCCACCTGCCCAGGAGAGCCAAAGAGAGGATACGACAAACATGGCTATGGAAACGCTAACGCAAGAGGCTGAAATTGAAGAGCCTCCCGGTCGTACGGGCGTCGGGAACGTTGAGCGCACCCCGCGCCCCGCGATCTGGGCCGATGTCCCCGACGCCCAGTGGGATGACTGGCGCTGGCAACTCAGCCACCGGCTGAATACCCTGGAAGAACTCAGCCAGGTCATCCACCTCACACCTGAAGAGATCGCAGGCATCTCCGCCAAAGATCGCTTCCGCCTGGACATCACCCCGTACTTCGCCTCGCTCATGGACCCGGACGACCCGGCCTGCCCCATCCGGCGGCAGATCGTCCCCACCGGTCGTGAGCTGCAAGGGTTTACCTCCATGATGGCGGACTCGCTGGCCGAGGATGCCCATTCGCCCGTGCCGGGACTGGTCCACCGCTACCCCGACCGCGTGCTCATGCTGGTCACCACGCAATGCGCCAGCTACTGCCGCTACTGCACGCGCAGCCGCATCGTCGGTGACCCCCTGGCGAACTTTAGCCGCAGCGATTATGATCGGCAAATTGAATACCTGGAGCGCACACCCCAGGTGCGCGATGTGCTCCTCTCCGGCGGCGACCCGCTCATCCTGCCGCTCAAGATTCTGGAGATGCTGCTGGCGCGCCTGCGCGCCATCCCGCACATTGAGATCATCCGCATCGGCACACGCGTACCCGTCTTCCTGCCACAGCGCATCAACGAGGAATTGGTCTCCATGCTGCGCAAGTATCACCCCCTGTGGATGAACCTGCACTTCAACCATCCCAAGGAGATCACGCCGGAGGTGCGCCGCGCTGTGGCCCTGCTCGCCGATGCGGGTATCCCCCTGGGCAACCAGAGTGTGCTCCTGGCCGGGGTGAACGACTGCCCGCACATCATGCGAGCGCTTGTCCATGAACTCGTTAAAAACCGCATCCGCCCCTACTACCTGTACCAATGCGACCTGGTGGAAGGCGCCGGGCACTTCCGCACGCCGGTAGCCAAGGGCATTGAGATTATGGAGGCGCTGCGCGGCCATACCTCTGGCTACGCCATCCCCACCTACGTGATTGACGCGCCCGGCGGCGGCGGCAAGATCCCCATCATGCCCAACTACCTGCTCTCCATGTCGCATAACCGCGTCGTCGTGCGCAACTTTGAGGGTTACGTGACGGCATACCAGGAGCCGGACGAGTATCAGCCTCACGATCCCACGACGTGCCGATACTGTCAAAACAAGCGCCCAGAGCCGGGCCAGACCGGCATCACCGGCCTGCTGGAGGGCGAACGCCTGGCCATCAAGCCCGAAGGCTTTGACCAGACCCACCGGCGGTTGCCCCTGGTGACCGGCGGCACTGAGACGGCCCCGATCATCGTGGGCCAGCCCATCACGGTGATCAACGGGGAGGTGATCTGAGATGGTGGCCTCTCCATCGTTCGTTGCTGCCCCGCGATTGAAGGTCGGCTACCGGGTGGCCCTTCTCTACAACCTCAAGAAGAACGCCCCTCATCTGGCCGACGGGCCGGCGGATCAGTGGGCCGATCTGGACTCGGAGAAGACGGTGGAGGCGCTGGAGCGGGCGCTACGCGCTGGCGGCCACATCGTCTATCCGATGGAGGGCGACGTGCGCCTGGTGTCGCGCCTGAAGCGCACGGCTGTGGACATTGCCTTCAATATCTGCGAGGGGCATCGCGGCGACAGCCGCGAGGCGCAGGTGCCTGCGCTCCTGGAGATGCTGGGCATCCCCTACACCGGCTCTAAGGTGCTGGCCCAGGCCATCTCACTGGATAAGGCCATGACCAAGCGCGTGCTGATGAGCTATGGCCTGCCCACCGCACCCTTCCAGGTGTTCAGGCGCGCCGATGAGCCTGTCCACCCCGCCCTGCGCTACCCGCTGTTCGTCAAGCCCAACCGCGAGGGCACCGGCATGGGCGTCACGCCCCAGTCTATCGTGCACAACGAGGATGAATTGCGCCAGCAGGTGGCCTGGGTGATCAAGACCTATCGCCAGGAGGCGCTGGTGGAGCGCTTCATCCAGGGGCGCGAACTCACCGTCGGCCTGATTGGGAACATCGGCAGCGACTACGACCTGAGGCCCCCCGGCGGTTGGGCCACCGACCTGGGCTGGGACGCCGAAGGCGTGCATGTCTTCCCGCCGATGGAGATTGACCTCAGCCCCTGCCCGCCTGACCAGTTGGGCCTGTACACCTCCTACATCAAGGCCGATCTGCCCACCTGGCCGAACTATATCTGCCCGGCGGACCTGCCCCTGGAGACGACACGCGAACTGCAACGCCTGGCGCTGGCGGCCTTCCAGGCCATCGGCGGCCTGGACGTCAGCCGGGTGGACTTCCGCCTGGATGAAGCCGACGGCCGGCCCTACATCCTGGAGATCAACACGCTGCCGGGCCTGTCGCCGGGCTACAGCGACCTGGTGATGATCGCCAGGGCCGATGGGATGGAGTACACCCTGCTGGTGAACACCATCCTGAATGTGGCGGCGCACCGCTATCAACTCCAACCCACCGTCCCCGCCAGGCGTAGCCTGCGCCGGGCGCCGGGCGATGGGGCCACAGCCTGGACATACCGCTAGCGTAAGCGGGGGGAGAAGACAATGACCGGGGCGCATCTCCTCTCCCAAGACGATGCCGAGGAACCTCCCGGCTATATCCTGGTCATTTATAATACCGTTGAGCGCGTCGTCCGCGGCGAAGCCCACGATCTCCTCGCCGAGCAGGAAGTCATCCAGACAGCGCAGGCCATCGCGGCGGCCCTGCGCGCAGCGGGCCATCGCGTCATCATGGCGCCGGTGTGGGAGGACATAGGCGCGGTGTTGGAGGGCTATGATCCTCATGACGTGCTTGTGTTCAATCTGTGCGAAAGCCTGGGAGGGCGTTCTGAGGATGAGCCTAAGGTCCCGGCGACCCTGGACCAATGGGGCTTCCACTATACAGGTTCATCTGGCCCGACCATCGCCACCTGCCTGAACAAGGCCCAGACGAAGGCCTTATTGGCGCAGCGTGGCGTGCCCACCGCGCCCTATCAGGTGTTCTATCAACCCACCGATCCCTTGAACCCCGACCTTTTGCCCGCCATCGTAAAACCGCTGGCCGAGGACGCCAGCCATGGGATCAGCCGCGACTCGGTGGTGCACACACCCAGGCAGTTGCGCGAGCGCGTGGACTATATCCTGCGCACCTACCAGCAGCCTGCGCTGGTGGAGGCTTTTATTCCGGGGCGCGAGTTCAACGTGGGCATCTGGGGCAACGGCACGCTGCACGTCCTGCCCCTATCGGAGCTGGATTTCTCCTATTGGACGGACCCCTATCAGCGCGTTTGCCATTACGATGCCAAGTGGAACCCGCAGGCTGTGGAATACTACACCATGCCGGTGCTCTGTCCGGCGCCTGTGGAGCGGGAACTGGCGGCACGCATCCGCGAGGTGGCCCTGCGCGCCTATCGCGCCACCGGCTGCCGCGACTACGCCCGCGTGGACCTGCGCGTCGCGGATGGTGTCCCCTACGTCCTGGAGGTCAACCCGAACCCGTGCCTGGCGCCGGACGCGGGCTTCTTTAATGCGGCTCGCGTGGCTGGCTACGGCTATGCCGAGATGGCCGAACGCATCGTGAGGCTGGCCTGGCGACGCAGGCATCTGGCGTGGCAGCAGCAACCCGCTTCATATGTTCAATACCGGCCTGGTCATCTGTCGTCCGTTGTCCATCGTCCGTCGTCCTTGAGGCCGGGACAGGGGGTCAGGTGACGGCGACCTACGAGGTCTGGACGACCTGCAAACCCGATGCGTTCCGCTCAATCTATCCCTCAAGCTCCCTTGTGGGGAGTTGCCCTACAGGCTTCTGCTCCCAGCCGCCCACTGGCCTGCTGCTCCTGAGAGGGGGCAGAGTGCCCTTTCCACTGAGGACTATGTAAACGACTTGCTCTATTCAGGCAACCTGTTGTACCATATGCCTATTCCATCCCTGCGAGGTACGGTGGCGGAGAACGCGTTGCAACAGGCCATTGCCGCGCTGAAGGCCGGTCGGCGCAAGCAGGCCAGAGCGATCCTGGCACATCTGCTGCGCCAGGACCCGCATAACGAGGAGGCCTGGCTCTGGCTGAGCGGTGCGGTAGAACAGGACTCGGAGCGCCTGCTGTGCCTACGCCAGGTGCTGGCGATCAACCCGAATAATGAACGCGCCCGTCGGGGGGTTGAGTTGCTCCTGAGCAAGGGGGTGACATTGCTGCCCCTGGCCCCTGCCGCTCCACCTTCCGTGCCCCCAGAACACGAACCCCATCCCGCTGAGCCAGCCGGCGAGGTGCAGCCACAGGCCCAGGTGGAACCGGCGGAGGCTGTGTCCCCTGAAGCAGGCGCTAACGAAGCCCCTCCCCCGCCAGTCGCGCCCGTGGCGGCTGGCGAGATGGAAGGCGTGGCCGAAATAGAACCTCCTCCGCTTGAGGCGGCGCTCCCTGTCGCCCCTGAAGCGGTATCCAAGGCAGGAGAAGTCCTCATAGAAGAGGCTCAGCCACCCGAAGCCGGGGAGGAAGCTGCGCCTGAAGCGCCAGCGGCGGCAGAGGCCGCTCCCCCAGCTGAGGCCGCGCCCTTTGTGCCCCCGCCGATCCCGGAGGGCTTTGTGCTTCCGGATGAGGGCGGGGCCGAAGCTGAAGCCGAACCGGGTCTGTCCCTGCGGGGACTGGTGGTGTTGATTCTTCTGCTGATCATCCTGATTGCCGCCATTACCATCCTGCTCAGCCAGCGTGGCGTGTAAAAAGCGCCATAGACCGAGATCAATCCCGGTACCGGGCGGAAATGCAACCCGGCTGCAGCCGGGTATAGGGGGCTTGACGCCAGCGGAAAGGGGAAGTACAATATCATACAGCACGGGGCGTGGCGCAGCCCGGCAGCGCGCGTGAATTGGGATCACGAGGTCAGCGGTTCAAGTCCGCTCGCCCCGACAGGCGGGAGTAATTCAGCGGTAGAATGCCACTCTTCCAAAGTGGACGTCGCGGGTTCGAGTCCCGTCTCCCGCTCTCGGATCGGTAGCTCAACGGTCAGAGCGGGGCGCTCATAACGCCTGGGTTGGGGGTTCGAATCCCTCCCGATCCACCTGGGGGTGTCCAAGCCAGCGGCCCGGCCGCTGGCTTTTCTTTTGTCGCCCGCTAATGTATAGCAGGCTATCTCTGGCCAAAGGTCCTATGCTTGGCAACGCCGCGATCGGCTGACGCGCCTGTAGCCATATACATCGCGGATGTTTGCCAGGAAATAGCGACCGTGCGACTCGGCCTGCATCAGCCCCTCGTATTCCTCCGAGGGCACATCAAAATACTGGTAGGCCTGGCCAGAGTTGAACTCAATCTCCAGCACGCGCGCGTCGGGGTCGTAACCCACCGAGTGGATCATGCTGGACTCTACTTCGGTGCGCTTCATGGAATCATCCTCTTAACATAACATATACACATTAGAATTATACAGTTGGAGTGCTACTTCTGCAATGGGCTGGAGCCGCGCGCTGGAGGCGCAAAGACCTCTCTACTTCAGAATGCTTTCTCCAAGCTGACGCATGCCGTACAAAGCGGATAGGCGTGAAAAATTGCATATGCACCCCGACGCCCAAGCCAGTGTGGATAGCGTAGGCGGTGAAACCCGAGAGCAAAAGCAACACGGCCCCGCCCGTTGATGCCAGGGCGAGGCCATGTGTCAACCATGTGCGGCTGTATCCAGACCAGGAGCGGGTGACGGGATTCGAACCCGCGACTCACTGCTTGGGAAGCAGTTGCGCTACCGCTGCGCTACACCCGCCTGTCGTTGCAATCCACCACCCGGCCAGAGGGCCAGGTGGCACCGCTCACGTTCTGCTTTATGTGCAGTGACGCCGAGAGATGGCATCACACCCGTCTACCCAACCGATTATAGTATACCCCTGTATATCACCGCTGTCAAGAGGCATCTGGTGATCACCATTCCAGTTGACATAGAGCACTGCTTGGGTTAGAATCAGGTGGATGGTTGCCCCTGTAGCTCAACGGACAGAGCAGCCGCCTTCTAAGCGGTTGGTTGCAGGTTCAAGTCCTGCCAGGGGCATGCGCCTGGATTGTGCCCCCACCACGCGATGGGTCCGGCCAAACCTTTGATTAACCATTTCTGAACCATCTATTGATTGTCTTATCAGGCACAAAAGCAGTATAATGGCACAGGATCAGCGAGAGAGGAGAGACGCCATGCCTGCGAGGAAGAAGAAGACTGTGGTGTGTATTGAAGACGACTCGGAGATCATTGATCTGCTGCGTCTGGTGCTTCAAGATAGCGATGTGAATCTGGTGGGGGCTTTAGGCGGGCTGGTGGGATTAGAAACCGTGCGTCAGCTTCATCCCGACCTGGTGTTGCTGGACCTGATGATGCCCGACGTGCACGGCTGGGAGGTCTACCGGCGTATGAAGGCCGATGAGCAACTGCGTGACATCCCGGTGATCGTCGTCACCGCGCTCGCCAGCCGCGCCGAACGCACCTTCGGCCTGCATGTCGCTAAAGTGGACGATTACATCACCAAGCCGTTCACGCCAGCGGAGCTGCGACGCAGCGTCGCCAACGTCCTGGCCGAGTCCGAGCCTGCCGCCAATGCTACCGCCAACGCCGATAAATAGCCGGTCTCATCGTGGCTCCCCCCGCTCTCTACGGCTCTGGGGCTGGCGCAGTCGCAGGGCCGTTTTGTTTTGCCTTCGCCTCCCCTCCTGCACTATAATAGCTCGGTAACGAGCCTGTTCGCCCCCACCTTAGCCCGCTCTCACACGGGGGGAAGGGGAAACTGGATAAGCGAGTGCAAAGCGACACGCCATGACGCCGGAGTTCGTGCTCATCGCCATCCTGGTTATCCTGCTCGTCGGTGCCTGGGCGACGCGCCCCCGCGCCGTCGGCTGGTCAGACGCGCTGGTGCGCCAGCACCCCGGCGTGCGCGGTCGCGCCGAATGGATGGCGCCCCCGGCAGTCGTGCGCCAGGTGCGCCGTGACTACCTGGCCGCCTGGACCTGGTCGGCGGAGACCGTGACGGACTGGGCGCGGCGGGCCGCCGAAATGCCCCAGTTCTTCAGCGGGCCATACCTGCGCAGCGAAACCCGCCACCTGGCCGCGCTGGTGCAGGCACGCGGCCCGCGCCTGGCCGGGCGCGTGGAGGCTCAGCACCGACTGACCGTGCGCTGCTTTTCCGGCGATGGCCTGCGCTGCCTGGTGATTGACCAGCAGACCCGCCGCCGTGCCCTCCTGCTTAACTACTGGCTGCGTCGCCCGGTCGTCACCGAGCGGCTGGAGGACCAGGCCCTCGTCTATCTCATGGCCTATGACCGGGATGACCGCCGCTGGAAGATTGAGAAGCTCGTTCAAGAGATGCCCCTGGGCTGGGGCAGTGGCCGCGAACGTGTCATCCTGCACGAGGACGCACCGCCCCTACGCCTGGGGAAATAGATAACGGAAATAGATAAGACTATGAAGATCGTCACCGTTGCCGAAATGCGCCAGATTGAGGCGGCCACCGACGCCGCCGGCACCTCCTACGCCCAGATGATGGAGCATGCCGGTCAGGCCGTGGCCCGCGCTATCCGCGATCGCATGGACGTGAAGGGCAAGCGCATCACCGTCCTGGTCGGCCCCGGCAATAACGGCGGTGACGGGCTGGTGGCGGGGCGTGCGCTGGCCGAGGCCGGCGCCCAGGTCGCCTTCTACCTGCTCAAACCGCGCCGTGAGGACGATGAGAACTTCCGCCGCGTCCGCGAGATGGGCCTGTTCATCGCCGACGCGCAAAACGACCAGCGCTGGCGCGTCCTCCACCAGCTTGTGACCCACGCCGACGTGATCGTGGATGCCCTCCTGGGCACGGGCACGACCCGCCCCCTGGAGGGCGATCTGGCCCAACTGCTCACCCAGGTCAAGCGCAGCCTGAAGGACCGGGCCGAGGTGCGCAAGTATGGCGCTGAGGCACAGGGCCGACCGTTGACCGATCCCACCCTGCCCCCGCCCCCTAGCCTGCCCGTCCTCATCGTGGCGGTGGATGGCCCCACCGGGCTGAACTACGACACGGGCGAATTGGACCCGGCGGCCCTGCCCGCCGATCTGACTGTGACCTTTGCTGCGCCCAAGGTGGGCCATTTCCGCTTCCCCGGCGCCGCCGCCGTGGGCCAGTTGCTCATCGCCGACATCGGCGTGCCGCCAGGGCTGGCCGAGATGGAGGCGGTCAGGCTGGAACTGGCTACAGCGGAGCAGGTCCGCGCCTGGTTGCCCCCGCGCCCGCTGGACGCCAACAAGGCCACCTTCGGCAAGGCACTGATTGTGGCCGGTTCGGCCAACTACACCGGCGCGGTGGCCCTGGCGGCCAGCGGCGCCTATCGCGTCGGCACCGGCCTGGTGACGCTGGCCCTGCCGGGGATGATCCATCCGGTCGTGGCCTCCCTCGTGCCCGAAGCGACCTTTCTGCTGCTTCCACACGATATGGGTGTGCTCGCCCCGGATGCGCTAAAAATCCTGTCCGAACAGGCCATCGGCTATCAGGCTATGCTGGTCGGCCCCGGTCTGGGCCGCGAGAAGCCCACCGCTGAACTGCTGGAGAGCCTATTCGGCAGCCCGGAGCACCCCGGCAGGAAGCCGCCTATCGGCTTCCGCGTCGCCCCGGAGGAGCCGCCCGCCGCGCAGCCCCCGCTGAAGCTGCCGCCGCTGGTCGTGGACGCGGATGGGCTAAACCTGCTGGCGGAGATGGAGGACTGGCCCAGGCGCCTCCCACCTGATACCATCCTGACGCCCCACCCTGGTGAGATGGCCCGCTTGATGAAGGCCGATAAAGCCGAGATCCAGCGCGACCGCATTGGCACGGCCCAGCGCATGGCGGCAGAATGGGGGCACGTGGTCGTACTCAAAGGCGCCTTCACGGTCGTGGCCGCCCCTGACGGACGCACGATGGTGCAGCCTTTCGCCAACCCCGGCCTGGCGACGGCAGGGACGGGGGACGTGCTCGCGGGCGCGATTGTGGGCCTGCGTGCCCAGGGCCTGGGCGCGTTTGAGGCGGCGGTCTGCGGCGCTTACCTTCACGGGCTGGCGGGCGAACTGGCGCGCCGGGCCAAAGGCACAGCGGGTATGACCGCCCGCGATGTCGCTGAATATTTACCGGAGGCGGTCAGACGAGTGGGGGGCGAAGAGACAGGGGAGAAAAGATGACAGACGACAGACGACAAATCGTGGTCCGTCGTCAGTCGTCCGTCATCTGTCGTCCGTGGCCTAGGCTTCCGTCTCGCCTGGGGCGCCGGTCAGCCGCTCGCGCTCGCGGCGCATGGCCTCGCGGCCTTCCTCTATAGCGCTCTGCACGCGCTGGCGCTGTTCCTCCGCCAGGCGGCGCACGTCCTCTTCAATCTGCTGCGTCCGGGCGCGGAGTTCGGTTGCCACTTCCTCGGCACGGCGGCGCGCTTCCTCCGCCGCCTCCTCCGCACGGCTCTTCAGTTCCTCGCTCTTCTCACGCAACTGCCGCCGCGTCTCTTCGCCGGACTGTGGGGCCAGCAGCAGGGCCACTGCGGCGCCCACCAGCGCCCCAATGACGAAACCGCTCAGGAAAGCACCGAAATCACTTCCTCTGTTGTCCATAGTTCCACTCCTTTCGCATGAAAGTGTCCCCTGAGCACAGCCGAAACCGGGTTTCCGTCCCCTGAGGCTGGGTCAGGGCCGCGTCGTCGGCTCAATATCTGGGCGACGCGGGCGGCGCAGGCCAGCGATCACCTGGATCGCCCGCCACACGCCCGTTGCATAGCTGGACAGCGTCACCACGGGCGTCACCACCTTCTCACTTACAAAGGTCGTCGTCCCGCGTACTGTGTTGACCGTCTCACTGGTGGATTCCAGGATCGGCTTGATCTCGTCTTGCAGCAGGTTAATCAGGCGCGTGACCTGGATCACCAGCAGCAGGAGCACCAGGCCGATCACCACAGACTCCAGGGCCAGGGCGATAATAAAGATGTCGCGCAAGGTCGCGGCGAGTGGCGGGTTGTTGACCAGGGCGACCGCGCCCAGAGCGATCAACACCAGCACCACCACAGCGCCGACAACAAGGGCGATCATCAGGCCACGGCTGCGGTCCTGTCGGGGTTGCGCCCCGGCTTTCCCTGCCGGGCCAGTTTGGGCGTCCTGCCTGCTGCTCTCGCTTGCTCCAGGCGGCACAGCGTCCATGAATGTGCTCCGCTGCGGATCATACCACACTCAACCGGATCACACCAACCTGCTCCCTTACGGCTATCAGCCTTCAGGTCACATAACCGCGGTCGCCGATATAGCGCTCATATGCCTTCGTGCGCAAAATGTCATCTATCTCGCGGATGGTCAACTCAATCTCCTCATCGGTAGAATAGAAGTGGGGGGAGATGCGGATGCCCGCCTGGGGGCGATAGTCCACCAGGAACTCGCGCCGGATCAGCTCACGCGAGACCTCGTAGCCATAGGGCACGTCAATAGCGACTGTGCCCCCGCGCCGCGCCGGATCGGTTGAGGCGCTGACGCGAAAGCCACGCTCCTGGGCCAGTTCAATCAGCCGTGTCGTCTGCCGCACGCTCTTGGCGCGGATGGCCTCCACCCCGACCTGGGCGATGATCGCCAGCCCCGGTTGCACAGCGTAGAGTGCCGGGACGCTGGGCGTGCCGTTCAGGAAGCGGAAGCCGTCCGTGCGGTAGGCCATCTCGGTCTCAAAGGCGAAGGCGCGGGGATGGGCCATCCAACCGGTGAGGCGCGGCTCAAGCTGCGCCGCCAGATCGGGCCGGACATAGAGATAGCCGCCGCCCGCGCCGCCGCACAGCCACTTCACACACCCTCCCACGTAGAAATCCACGCCCAGGGCCTTGACGTCCACCGGCAACGTGCCTACGGCCTGGTAGCCATCAATGGCCACCAACGCCCCGACCGCGTGGGCACGGGCGACAATCGCCTGCACGTCCTGGATATAGGCCGTCTTAAACAGGACATGCGAAGTCGCCACCAGCCGGGTCTCCTCATCAATGGCCTCCAGCAGCTTCTCGGTGGGGATGCCGATGCCATCCTCGCTGGGCACGATCACCAGGCGGGCCTGCGGCGGCAGGAACTTCTGGTGCAAATAGAGCACCGAGGGGAAGTCCATCGCCGTCATCACCACCTTATTACGCCGCCCCTGGAAGTCCAGGCAGGAGAGAATGACCGCCGAGGCCAGCGTGACATTCTGATGCATGCTGACCGAGCCGGGGTCGGCGCCGATGATACGGGCGATCTGATTGCCCACAGTCACCGGCAACTCCCACCAGCCCTCGGCCCAGGCGCGCACGCCGCGCGTGGCCCAGGTCTCGGCGTATTCGCGCAGCTTGTCATAGACCCCGCGCGGCATCGCGCCCAGGGAGTTGGAGATCATATAGACAGTCTGTGACAGGATAGGGAACTCCTCGCGCCAGCGCAGCAATGGATCGGTCATCGTTCCTCCCTCTTTGTCGGGACAAGCCAGCGGGCCAGGATCAGCGCCAGCCAGCTTCCCAGGGTCGCGCTCACCACGTGGACCTGCCCAATGCGCAGCGGGTCAGTATCCCAATACACACCAGCGAACTGTCCCAGCGCGAACCCGACCCAACCGGCGACTATATACAACAGCAGCCGACGCAGCCCACCGCCCGCGACCAGGTGGAAGGCCGCGCCATAGGCGGTGGATAGCAGCCCGGCCAGAACCAGAGCAGGGGGAATGAATAGCGCCATCATCGCTTCCTCAAGACAGATCAGGAGAGAAATGATCTGACCCTAGTTTATCACGAAATGGCCAGGGCGCAACCTGGGAGAGGCACGTCCCCCTCCCCCTGGATGGGAGAGGGAACAGGCGTTACCCCTCTCCCGCAGCGTGGGAGAGGGGATAGGGGTGAGGGCCACATTACCCCCCTCCCCCCATTGCGGGGGAGGGTTGGGGTGGGGGGGAATATAGCTGCCCTGGACAATCGCCCTGAGATCAGTGTACACTATCCAATACCATGATCACTATGACCCGCTCAGAATTTGAGGAACTCGTCGCCCAGGCGCTGGACAGCTTGCCGCCCGACATCGCCAGGCACATGAACAACATTGAAGTGGTCGTGGCGGGCTGGCCGACGCGCCGGCAACTGCGCAGCAGCAACGTCCCCGCTGGGCAGACCCTCCTCGGCCTGTATGAGGGCATCCCCCTGACCCGGCGCGGCGCACACTACCACCTGGTCCTCCCCGACAAGATCACCCTCTTCCAGGGGCCCATCCTGGCCCAGTGCCACACGCGGGAGGAGGTGGTGGACACCGTGCGGCGCACCGTCATCCACGAAATCGCGCACCACTTTGGCATCTCCGATGACCGCCTGCGCGAGTTAGGCGCGTATTAGACGGCGGAAGACGGGATGGGCGCTTCGCGCCCGACGGAGGCTCATCCGGCTTTCGTCCCCCGTCCCCCTGGCATACTTCTTGCATCTTTCCCTCGCGTGGAAAGCAGCACGACAGCCCACGTCAGGTCGTGTGCGCGGAGGCCACGGGATTGATGACCACGTTCGTCACGTCTCTGGCCGCCCTGGATGCCCTCCGTGTTCGCTCTCAGGCGAAGGCAGGACACCTGCGCCTCTCCTGGGTGCTCGTGTGGGCGCTCCTTCTGACCACCGTCGTTACGCTCACCGCCGACAGTGCGCCGCCAGCCATCCTGTCCCTTCCCCGCAGTGTGACACGGACGCAATCCGGCGCCGATTTCCTGCGCGGTAGCCTGCAGGGGTTGATTGTCAACCTCGCAGGCGACGGTGCGCTGCGGCTGGCGCCAGACGCCCCAGATCATCGCGGTGTGTACATCTCTGCGCCCACCGCGTTCGGCCTGCCGCTCACCGCCCTGGCCGTGCGCCTGGACGCCGACATCCCCCCCGACACCGACCTGAGCATTGAAGTGCGCACCGGGCCGGATGGGGCACAGTGGTCCCCCTGGGCGCCGATGTACACCCTGGAGCCTGACGCCGATGGCCGCCTGAGCGCGGAAAATCTGGTCGTGGCGGCGGCGGGAGACCGCTGGGCCCAGGCTCGCGTGACCTTCAGCGGCCAGGTGGATGCTTCGCCGATGGTCAGGGAACTGAGCCTGGTGGCGATTGACGCCTCGCGCGGCCCCGGCTTGGCCCAACTCATGCGATCGGCCCGCACCCGCCAGGCCGCAACCCTGGCGGCCAGTGTGCCCCAGCCGCGCATCATCTCGCGGGCGGAGTGGGGCGCAAACGAGGGCTGGATGACCTGGCCGCCCGCCTATGGCGCCATCCAGAAGATCATCATCCACCACACGGTCACCGGCAATGCCTATACTGACCCCGCTGCGGTGGTCCGCTCTATCTACTACTACCACACCGTCGTGCGCGGTTGGGGCGACATCGGGTATAACTACCTGGTGGACCGTTTTGGCAACGTCTATGAGGGGCGCTACGGCGGCCCCGGCGTCGTGGGCAGCCACACGCTGAGTTACAACATCGGCAGCGTGGGCATTGGCGCCCTGGGCACCTTTGGCAATGCCTCCGGCAGCGTGGACCCCTCTTCTAACCTAATTCGCGGGCTGGTGGACCTGTCGGCCTGGATCGCGGCGCAGAATGGCATTGACCCGTTGGGCCAAAGCTATTTTGTGGACGGGGTTCGGCCCAACATCGCCGGGCACCGCGACTACGACATCACCTCCTGCCCGGGCGACTACCTCTACGATGACCTGGCCCCCATCCGCCAGGCCACCTGGCAACGCCTGCAAGAGGCCGCCCTACCCAAGCGCCGCGCCGAGTTCGGCGCGCACACCACCCCGGCCACGCTCACCGCCCGCCAGACCGTGCAGGTCAATGTGACGGTGCGCAACAGCGGCTCCATGACCTGGCCGGCGGGGGGCGATCATCCGGTTCGCCTGGGCTATCACTGGGTGGACGCCAACGGCCAGGTGGTGGTGCAGCCGCCGGAAGACGATCACCGCACCCCCCTGCCACGCGACGTCGCCCCAGGCGAGGAGATCACACTGGAAGGCGCCGAACTGACCGCGCCGATGGCGCCGGGCAATTACACGCTCAAGTGGGACATGGTTCACGAGGGGGTGACCTGGTTTGAGGCCAAGGGGAGCGCCACGCTGAATGTGGCTGTGGCCGTGACCGCGCCCGTCGCCCACCAGGTCTATCTGCCTATCGGCGTCCAGAACTCAGGTTCACAGGCCGGGCCACCCCCGCCGCCTCCGCCCGGCCCCACTCCAACGCCACCGCCCGCCCCGACTTCAGGCTGCCAGAACCTGCTGGTTAACGGCAACTTTGAGGGCCAGGAGGGCTGGGTGATCAACGTGACCGACCGGGTGGCGGTGTATTCCAACCTGCGCCGCCATGGCGGTCGCTGGTCCATGCGTGCGGGCGTCCCGCCGGGCGGCTGGAACTTTGACAGTTACTCGTCCTTTGAACAGGCGGTGACCATCCCCGCCGATGCCAAAAAGGCCACGCTGCGCTTCTGGCGGCTGGCACTGACCGACGACCCCATCAACGACTTCCAGTACGTCTTCCTCCGCGTGGCCGGTGGGGAGTGGCAAGAGTTGCTCATGGAGCATTCCAACGCCGGTGTGTGGCAGGAGACCGAATTTGACCTCACCGCCTATGCCGGGCAGACGGTCCGCATCCGCTTCGGCGCCTATAACAATGGCCGTGGCGGCGTGACCTCGCTGTGGATTGACGACGCCTCCCTAATCGTCTGCCGCTAGCTCACCACCCCCGTCTCTGGGCCGTGTAGGGGCGGCCCCTACTTCAAGGGATGGCACTCTTGAAGATAAGCGGCAGGTACTGGACGAAGTTGTGATAAATGCTGCTGAAGTTCTGCCAGTCCAGACGCCCATAGGGCAGGGCGAGCTGGGGCAGGATCAGGACGCTGACTACCAACAGAATCACCACGATAAGGAAGCGTACATCTCGCCTCATGGCATCAACTCCTTGCTTAAGAAAGTGCCTTCAATATTGGCCCTAACCCCCGGCCCCTCCCCCCGCATGGGCGCTTCGCGCCCGACGGAGGATGGGATTTCCTTTGTCCTCCGTCCTTCGTCTTCCGTCCTCCGTCCTTATAGGCGCTTCGCACCTCCATCACCGCTGCAGGTTCCGTCTTGCCTGCTCCCTCCCTTCAGCGGAAGGATGGGGGCTTTCCAGCGGCCACACCCGATACGCCCCGTTCGCAGGAATAATTGTAGCGTGCTTCACCAGGCTGCCATCAAACTCCACAAAATAGATCGGGCGGGATCGGCCCTGTGTGGCGATCAGTTGGAGCATATCGGGATAGCTGATCAGCCAGCGATTGATGAGCACGACATCGGGCCGCCAGCCCTCCACGATCTGAAGGTACTGCATGGGCGGTATAGAGGCCCACCAGCCCAGGATGATCGCATTGGGTTCCACGCGGCGCAACAGGGCCTCGGCCAGATCGCGGGCGCGGCGGTCGTGCGAGACGTCCACGCGAGGCGCATTGATCAGCAGCGCCAGAACGATCATCAGCGCGAGCAGAGCGCGCAGGCCCACCACCACCGCCGCCTGTCGCCCGTCGTCCGCTGTCTTCAGCATTTCGGCGGCCCACTCGTACAGGACACGCAGGCCCACCGCGATCCACAGCGCCCAGACCAGATAGACCGGCAGGAACATGGTCTCTTTGTCCACCACGCGGTAGTTGATGTAAAAGGTAGCATTGGCCAGGAACATGAGCACCAGCATCAGGCCAGGTGCCCGCTCGCGCCGCCACAGCGCCACCAGCCCGATCAGGCCGGGCAGCAAGCCAACCGAGAGAAAATTGCCCCACAGCCGATAAATGAACAGGCCGATCTCCTGAGGCAACTCGGCCAGCGCATAAGCGAACATGTCGCCCTGAAAGGGCGCCCCTGTGATCAACTTCCACAGTTCCGCCGGTTGGGTCAGGTCCGTAGGGATGAAGCGCCCGCTGGCGTCAAAATGCCCGGCGTAATTGAACGCGGGGGAGGCCAGGTAGCGCAACGGCAGGTAAAGGTACACGCTCAGGCCCAGCGCGAACGCCCCGGCCAGCGGGATCAGGCGCTGCCAGCGCAGCAGACCCCGCCCCTCGGCCATGAGGACAAAGGCCGCTATCCCCGGCGCCAACAGCACGGTGGCCATATGGTTGCCGAAGCTCAGCCCATACAGCCAGGCGATCAGGCCCAGGAGGCGGGGGGCACGCCCCTCGCGCCAGTGCAGCAGCAGGAGGATAAGCGCGGCCATCAGCGCCGTGTGCAGCGTGTACACCTCGGCGATCACCGCCTGGCTCCAGAAATAATACGAGAAGCCCAAAAACAGCGCTGCGGGCAAGGCCAGGCTGGCGCGGCCCGCCAGGCGCAGGGCGATGCGATAGATGAGCGCGATCGTGAGCGCACCAAAGGCCGCCGACATGAGGTTGAGCCGGTAACCCACATCGCCCACCGGGATCAGGCTGAATAACTTGCCCAACAGCAGATACAGCGGATACCCGGTGGCCCGCATCAACCCCAGGTTGTAGGCCGCCGTGGTCATCTCGGCGCTGTCCAGGTTATATACTGTAGGGCTGAGCGTGAGCAGGTAGGCCAGGAAGGGCACAAGGAACGCCAGGAGCGTGGCGGTCCGGGGTGTGACGGCCTGATTCACCGCAGCGGCGACGGCGGACGACAGGCGACGGGCAACGGGTGATGGCCGAGTCTCTGTGGTGAACTGGATACCGCGATACATGCTACGCCACCCAATACCAGTTAGCGAACAGGATGGTGAACAGGGCCAGCAACAGCAGGCTGACCACAACGATGGAGCGGTCCAGCCATTCGCGCCGGCCCCACACGGCCAGGGCGATGAACGCCGGAAACAGCACCGCGACGTAGCGCGGCATACTGATGAGGATGCCGGAACTGGCGGGCAAGGCGGCGCCGAAGAAGACGAACAGAGCATAGGCCGGGCGGAAATCGCGCAACATCACCAGGCCGATGACCAGGAAAGTGACGATAAAGGCCAGGTCAATCAGGGGCGGTAGTGGCAGGTTACCCGCCAGGAGGTCATCCAGCGAGCGGTTGCCGAGGGCCTGGATGACCGAACCTGCTGCCGTCAGGAACGGCTGCGGCTGCCGTTCCCAGGCACCCAGCGCCTGCAAATAGGCCGCCGGGTCGCCGAACATGCGCTGGAGGAAGATCAGATAGCTCACCAGTCCGGCCGGGACGAAAAGGGGGGCCAGTGCTCCTGCGCCGGGGGCGCCAGCGCCCCACCAACGCTGGTGTGCCCACTCGGCGAAGAGCACTGGCACCAGCACGATTCCCACCAGCCGCGTGGCGCAGGCCAGCAGTCCGGCCAGTGCAGCCAGCCCCCAGGACCCACGCCGCGCAGCGTACAGCGCTCCGGCGGCCAACAACAGGAAGACCGACTCTGTGTAGGCCGCCGAGAAGAACAGCGCTGTCGGGAAAATCGCCACATAGAAGATCGCCCGCGCTGCCACCTCTTCGCCAAAGTCCAGCGCGGCCAAACGATAGAGCACGATAAGCGCCAGCCAGAAGGCCAGATTAGACACCAACACCGCCCCCAACACCACATTCCCTACCAGGAGCTTCGCTCCATAGACGAGCAGCGGGTACACCGGCAGGAAGGCAATGTTGGCGAAGTGGTCTCTGGGGAAGGCGTAGCCCTCGGTAGCGATGTTGAGGTAAAAACCGCTGTCCCAGCGCCCGCCCCAGACATCCAGGAAGACGTTGCCGGGCGTGGTGTGGTATTCGCCGCTAAAGCGCCCGTGAACCAGCGCCACAGCCAGATAGGCCAGGATAAACAGCCCCAGCCGTGTCACCAGGAAGACGAAGGTGGGCCGCCACAGCCAGTCGGGGAGGCGGCGTTGAAACCAGGGCCGCTGCTGAGGAGAGGATACGGACGGCGGATTGACCAAGGAAATTAAAGGATTCATTCCCAACTCAGGCACAGGTCATCAAAAGCGACCGCCGACTCGGAGGTGTGCAGGCTGAAGTAGCCTGCCGTGAAGCGCAGCGGCTGGTCGCGAGCGATCTCGCTCTCATCTACGGCGATGTCAAAGGTCTCCGGGCGCACGGTCAGGCGCAGGGTGTGCCAATGGCCATCGCCGGCGTCCATGCCTTCGGGGAGGGCAGCGCCCCCCATTGTGTGGAAGCCCGTCTTCTCGTCGTAGTAGCCCCACAAGAGGCCCTTCCCACCCGCAAAGCGCACAAGCTGGCTGTTCACAAAGGCATATGGGCGCTCCATATTGAAAGCCAGCCCGCCCCCCATCACACCTGATATGTATCTCATACGTACAGACAGCGTGTAGCGATCACCGGCGCGGAAGCGGGCCATCCCCGCCCCGCGATCAAAGCCGAAGGGCACGCGCTGGACATAGCCGCCGTCGGCCAGCGCCCAATCGCCGGAGAAGGGCAGCCAGCCATACAGGGCCTCAAAGCCGGTGGTATACGCACAGGAGGGGGCGTTGCCGCTACCGGAGCCATCCCCAGCCGGTGCCCCTATGGGCGGCGCCGCACTGCGTGGCGCCAGCGGCCCATACAGGCCGGCGTTGATCACCAGGAGCGCGGCTGCGATGCCCAGGGCCGGCCACAGGGCGCGCCAGGCGCGTCCTAGGCGCACGCGGAGGTCCGGGCTGCTTTGGCCCTTCCCTCCATCCGTCCTCCGCCCTTCGCCCTCCGTCGTCCTCTGATGCGGCGCAGGTGGAGCCTCTGTACTGTCCCGCACCTGGTTCATGCGACACCTCCTCACGGGCCACTCAGCCTTGCCCGCCCCGCCCTTCCCCCTTCCTTTGAGAAAAATGAGGAAGGGGGAAGGGGGTTCCCTCTTCTCCCAGGCGTCAAGAGAAGAGGCAGGGGGATGGGGGCTGATGTTGCACCATTCTCCATTCTAGCCGGTAAGCCGATGCAAATCTACGGGCGGAAGTCGCTTCGTTTATCCGACCAAAGTCGGATAGTAGGAACAATATCCTATCCACCATCGTCCATTCTGGCATACAACTTGCATCATATGCATACGCCATGAATACACCCAGCCGTCCCACGTTCGGTCATCGGGTGCTATGGGCGCCTGTCTTGGCCGCGCTCGCCATCATCGCCAGTCTGGGCCTGGGCGATCCCGCCCAGGGCGCTGTGCCCCATGACCCGTCCCTGGTCTCCCTGGCGCGCCCGGTGGCCCCGGCCAGTTCCACGCCGCTACGCACACCGCCCCAGGCCCAGCAGACCACCTCTACCCGAACCTATCTGCCCGCCGTCGTTACGCAGTCAGCGGCAGCGAACTATGAAGCGCGGGCCCTCTGGGTGACGCGCTACGACTGGACCACCTACGGCCAGGTCCCGCGCCCGGAGGCGATTGACACGATTGTTGATCGGGCCGCCGAGGCGGGCTTCAACATGATCTTCTTCCAGGTGCGCGCTCACGGCGATGCCTATTACACGCCCGGCCTGGAGCCTTGGGCCGCCCGCCTGACCGGGACGAACGGCGCCACGCTCGGCCAGGACCCCGGCTGGGACCCGCTGGCCCGTATGTTAGAGCGCGCCCATGCGCGTGGCCTGCAGGTGCACGCCTATATCAACGTGTACACCGCCTGGCTGGGCACGACCGCGCCGCCGCACACCACGCCGGAGCACATCTTCTGGGCCTTCTCCTACATGCCCGGCTCCAACTGGGCCTACTGGCGGCAATGGGATCGCAACCACCATCCGATGAATTTGAACACGGGCTACTTATGGGCCTCGCCGGGGGTGGAGTTTGTGGAGGACCATACGGTCGCGGTGGCCCGCGACATTGTCTCGCGCTATCCGGTAGACGGCCTTCATCTGGACCTGGTGCGCTATGCCGGGGCGGATTACTCCTGCGACCCGCGCAGTGAGGAACGCTACGGCAGAACGTGCTTCTCAAGCTGGGACTACGCCGGTTTTCAACGGTCGCTGGTCACTCACCTGGTGGGCCGCATGTACACCGAGGTTCGCCCGCTGCGCCCGAACCTGATGCTGAGCGCGGCGGTGTGGTGGTATCCCATTGACCAGTGGGGCTTTGGCTGCAGCGAGGGCTACAACGACTACTATCAGGATAGCCAGGCCTGGCTGGCGGCGGGCCTGGTGGACGCGGTGGCGCCGATGCTCTACGGCTGCCCGGCGCTGGAGGACCTGGGCAACTGGACGGCGGTGGTGCGCGATTTTCAGGCGCATAGCGCCCGGCGCTATGTCCTCCCCGGCATCAGTGCCGAGGTGAACAACTTCAGCGCCATCGCCGAGCGCATCGCCGCCGCCCGCGCCGCCGGCGCTGCGGGGCAGGCGCTATTCTCCTACACCAGCCTGAACGCCCACAACTACTGGGACGACCTGGCGAACGGGCCATATGCCCAGCCCGCCGCGCCGCCGCCCATCCCCTGACCTCTCTGGCCTTTAGAGGCCCCTCCAATGAGGCTATCCATCTATGGCCGCCTACCTTGCGTGGGAGGCAGCTTCCCTCCCCCTGGACGGGGGGAGGGGGTGATATGGCCCTCCCCTCCTTTGCTCCTACATGTGTGACCCCGGTCACGCGGCTGCCCACATGTGAAATGCGTCTCAGGCCCCGGTATCACTGGCATTTGCTATGAAAACAGAGGCGTTGTATAATCAGCCAGACCCAAAGGTATGCCGTAAACAAATACCAGAACAGCCCCCCACTGAAAGGAGCAAAAATGCGCAAGCCAGCACACAAAAAGATGGCCTGGTTCTTTGTGATATTGGGCAGCATTTTGTTGTTGGGAACGGCGCCTGTGTTGGGAACAGCGCCTGCGCTGAGAAGAGCGCCTGATCAGCGCTTTTACTGGCTGGGGTCTATGAACACGCCGTACGCCGAGGCGCGAGGCGTCTCAGCCGATGGACAGGTGGTCGCGGGCTGGGCCGGGCTCTCCGGCCCTCACCACGCCTGGCGGTGGACGCCGCAGGGCGGCATGGAAGATTTGGGGGATACCGGCGGGCGTGGAGCCGAAGCGTATGCTATCTCCGCTGATGGGCGCGTCATTGTGGGCTACTCTTTCCTGGCAAGCGGCCTGAATTACCACGCGGTCATCTGGAGCGGCGGCCAGATCAGAGACCTCGGCACGCTGGGGGGCGATGACTCTTGGGCCCGTGGGGCATCCGCCGATGGGTCCGTCGTGGTAGGCTCCGCAGAGGTCAGCACCGGCTACAACCACGCATTCCGGTGGACGGAGCAGGGTGGCATGGAAGACCTGGGAACGCTTCCCGGTCAGCTTCGTAGCGTTGCCTGGGCGACTTCAGCCGACGGTGAGGTCGTGGTCGGTTGGTCGGGTCAAAATTTAATTCACCACGCGTTCCGCTGGACCAGGCCGACAGGTATGGTGAGCATTCACGACGATGCCTACTGGGCCTGGACAGAGGCAGAAGGCGTTTCTGCGGATGGCACAACGGTGGTCGGCGCGGGTGAGACCCGCTCTACGGGTTTCCAACATGGCTGGCGCTGGACCGCGCAGACGGGCATGGTGGACCTCGGTACGCTGGGCGGCAATTGGAGCGAAGCCTGGGCCGCGTCCGCCGATGGGAGCCTCGTCGTGGGCTGGGCAGAGGTAGTTCCTGGCGACTGGCACGCTTTTCGTTGGAGCGCTCAGAGCGGCATGGAAGATTTGAATGTCGTATACGCCCCGGTGATTCCACCGGGGTCTATTCTACGTGTGGCGTTTGCGATTTCGCCGGATGGGCGCTACATCGTTGGGATGGGGCACAATGCCGCTACCGGACGCGACGAGGCCTTCCTCCTTGATACGGCTTCCCTCGCCCTTATTGACACATATCTGCCCATCATCCTTCGCTGAGAGGCGGGTGGGGAGGCGTTCCTTCTGGACACGCCTGATCGCGTCCGCCCCCAGGTCGCCCAGGAGCATGGTGCACCAGGGCCTGGCCGGCGCCTCGCTCAGGTCTATGACGCGGATGCCGTCAAGCGGGGGCATGGCTGGCCCTTTCCTAACCAGGCTGCTGCTCTATGACCTGGGCTAGCTCCTCGGCGAAGTCCTTACAACTCTGTTCAAATTCGTCCAGGCTGCCGGCGAGGGAGAGCGCCCGCGCACTGAGTGTCACATGCTGGAACTGACGCCGGTAGGAGATCGGCTGATCATTGGGGTAGATCAGTATGCCGTGCGATAGCCCAAGCGCATGACAGTACATAAACATCTGGTTGCGGTCCGCCTCTTCTGGCGCGCCATTGAAACCCTTATACTTGGTATCCAGCACCAGGCAGCGCTGACCGTTCTTCTGAAGGATAATATCGGGAATACCACTTTCCTTCCGCTCATCATCAAGCTTGATTGAGCACTGGGATTTGACCTGACATTCAGGACGATGGGTGGCGAAATAGTCTTCAAGATACCGCGCTACGAATCGCTCAAAAACCTTGTTCATGTCAAATAGGAAAGCCGCGAAGGGCACCTCCCCTAGACGTCCCTCTAAAGAGAGGTGTTGCAAGAGCAGGCGGGCCAGGCTGATCGGCCAACGATAGGCGTCGTTCAGCCGTGTGTAGCTCACCTGGTCGCACATCTCAGGCCTGATCGGGATGAAGCTTACCTCGCCGAACGCCGAGAGGGTGCGGCGTAGTCGTTGTCGTAGTTGTTCAAAGCGGCGGTAGTTGAGCCGTGACAACCAGTCCAGTGTAAAACGGAGGATCTGGTTCTCCAGGATGTCGGCCGTATATTCGTGGATGCGCTGGGAGAAGCGCTGCGGCTGCACGGCGTTGCGCCGCAGGTGCTCGGCCATCAACAGGCGCCCACGCAGGAAGGTGTGCTCTTCGTCATACGTGATGTAGTTGCGATAGAGACCCCGCCGCACCAGGTCTCCCACCCGACTGACAAAGATAGCGACGATGAACTCAAATAGATCTTCACTCGCCTCCAGGCCCGCCTCCTCACGCCAGAACTCGGGCAGATCATAGGCGTAGGTCAGCATATAGAACAGATTGTCAACCGGAACCTTTGGCTTAATGTTGATACGCACGTTCTCCAGCACGATTATACCCACGTATTGCTTGGCCGTCAGTTCATAGCGGCCGGGCTCCCAGGCGGGGCGGACGGTAATGTATTCCCCAAACCCTTCCCTCAGCGCTTCAGCTTGCTCCCGCGTCAGGTCGGATGTAGAGATGGATTCGTATTCACTTAAACATATCTTCACAGGCGGCGGGCGGTCTGACATCATCCCTGGCTCCGGATAGATTGCTTAACGTTATCCCAGTGCCAATCTTCGGCTTTCTTGTGCTTATCATCTTTGTAGTACTCATCTATGTAGTACTCATCCAGATAAGGTTCAATGCTATAGCGCCAGATGCGTTCAAGCTGCTCCTCGGTGAGGCCGGGCTTCATGAAGTGACTGTGCCCAATCGCATAGTCCGGGTCGTCAATCGCCTCCTCAGCGAGCTTCCGGTATAGCGTTGAGAGATTCGGAACCTGCACCGGGTTTTTCGCCAGCCACCGGTCCAAGAGATCGGGGTCTGCTTTGCAGCGAAAGAGATGGAAGCGGCGGCGCAGGGCGAAATCCACCAGCGCGATAGAGCGGTCCGCCGTGTTCATCGTGCCGATCAGGTACACATTCTGCGGGATGCGGAAACGCTCACCGGAGTAGGGCAGCGGCACGTCTCTGTCCCGATATTCAAGCAGGAGCAGCAACTCGCCGAAGATGCGCGGGATGTTGCCGCGATTGATCTCGTCAATGATGAATACGCAGGGGCCATCTATGTCCTTAGCGCCCTCACAAAAGCGGCGGAAGACGCCCCTCCGAACCGGATAATCCACCACGTAGCGCCCGTCCGCCGACTCTTTGCTCTCCGGGCGGATGCCTTCCATGAATTCCTCGTAGCTGTAGGCGGGGTGAAACTGGACCATCTCCACGCGCTCAGGCGGTGGCTCGCGCAGGCCGGTGAGGAGCTTCGCCAGCTTTTGCGCCACATAGGTTTTGCCGGTGCCGGGCGGGCCATAGAGGATGATCTGGCGCTTGTCCTCCAGCAGGGCGCGGAGGTCCTCCATGGTTTTTCGCTCCAGGTACGTCTCAGCCAGAAAATCCTCTTCACCATAATATTCATCGGGTAGTATAACGAATCTTGTGTAAAAGTGAGGGAGCCTGGTATCCTTGCAGGTAAGGACACCAAACAAGGAGAGAACCATGGCTCCCAGACCACATCATAAGACTTTTGACGAGACTAGTCAAGTCACCTTTCAAGAGGCGCTTCAGGAGCGATTGCGCCTGGCAATCCGATTCACGCTCATCACGATTCTTGAAGAGGAGGTGCAAGCATTTTGTAACGCAGCACCTTACCAACGGACGTCTCAACGGCGGGATCAACGCAACGGCTTCTATCTGCGTGACTTGGGGACGACCCAAGGCGTGATCGAAGATTTGCCGGTTCCCCGGACACGTCACGGCTTTCGCACCCAAGTGTTTGAGCGCTATCAACGCCGCATGGCGGAATTGGATGATGCCATCTGTAAGATGTTCGTGGGCGGTGTGAGCGCGGCCGGGGTTGGCACGGTCATGGAAGCGCTGACCGGTATCCAGCCCAGTCCTGCCACGGTTTCGCGGGTGTTTCACTCCCTGGAGACAGAGTTTGAAGCCTGGAAGACCCGCCCCCTGCAGGCGCACCACCTGTATGCCTATGCGGATGGCGCCTACTTCACCGTCCTCTACAACGAAGAAGGCTGCAAAATGCCCATTCTGGCAATTGTAGGGATTGATGAAGAGGGCAAGCGAGAAGTTCTGGCTTTCTGCGTGGGCGAACGGGAGAACCAGAATGCTTGGGAAGACCTGTTGGAAGACTTGAAGCGCCGAGGCGTGAAACAGGTGGACCTGTGGATCACCGATGGCAACCAGGCTATGCTGAATGCGATTACAAACAAGTTCCCCGCTTCGCTGCGGCAGCGTTGTATCAAACACAAGATGGATAATGTCTTGGCCTATACCCCCGAAAAACAGCACGAACAGGTACGCTTCGAAATTGAAAGCCATTTTCTATCAGGATAGTCGGGAAAAAGCCGAACGGGAAGTAGCCGCCTTTATTGCCAAGTATGAAGCCATCTATCCTAGTGCCGTCCAATGCCTGCGACGCGACTTGGAGGCCTGTCTGACTTTCTATCGCTTCCCGAAACAGCATTGGAAGTACCTGCGCACCACCAATGTCATCGAGCGTTTGTTCGGTGAAGTCAAGCGACGCAGTCACAAGATGGCTGCCGCTTTCCGCAACGAGAATAGCTGTCTGTTAATGTTCTATGCGGTCATCCGCAGCCTCAGATTCAGGAGAATCACCATCCAGGATACCGCTCCCCAACTTTTACACAACTCTTGACATACTACCATTCATCGGCAGGGCCGACCGAGGGAGTCTGTGGCGGCACGGCTACCAGCGGGAACGGCGGCCTCTTCAGCAGAGCTGCGCGCTTGTCCGCGTCAAACAGCGCCTCGGCCAGCTCTTTACGCCGGTCCGCATCAAACAACGCCTCGGCCAACTCCCAGACGTTTCTGGACCTATTGCGGGACGCTCTTCGAGGAGGATCACCAGCTAAGGCTAAAGCTAAGTTCCGCTCATATCGCTCCCGCGCGTTTGCCTCAAAAGACTGGGCATCTGAT